>CAYUET010000007.1:0-124323 GCA_964443875.1 uncultured bacterium
CCGACCGGAAAATATCTTCCTCCCTCTGAAGAGGAATTGAATTCATTTCGTGATTATCTGAGAATGTAACTCAAAATGCCTGTTGTAAGACGTTATAGCGGAGGAAAAGATATTTCCGCGGCCTGCGGCATGCTCGCTTCAAAACATAATGGTTTTCACTCATCTCGAAAATAGATTTTAAGAAAACAGGCCCCCTGAAGTCTTGATTACTTGAGACAAAAATAAGATAAAAAATATTCTTTTAACCAAATCTCTTGATTTCTGTACAACACCAGTCTCCGCCATAGAATGAAGGCTGACAGATTGATACTTTTTTTGACACTCAAAAAATCAGTCCTCTGATCAACACTATCCTGAAATCAGACAAATAAAATCAAAACAGTAAACAGGGTTTCATCACGCGGGCTGAAATATCGCATCCTGAATGGATACATCCTGTTAATTTGCCCATGGATTTAATTCATTTTATTACGGAATATTTCCCTCGGCATGGAATTTAATATACTTTGCACTCTGCTTTGATTTCCTTCAATCCGGATAATAATTGTTTGACCTGTGTATGCGAAATATTATTACGGATCATGGCCTTCAGTTCTGCACCCTTTTCTTTTCGGTCCCTTAGCTCCCAGGGTCCTAAAAAAAGATGTTTAAAAATAAACAGTCTAAAAAAAGCGCTGCCATTTTTTTCATAAATTTTTCCTTCCATAAAAAAACAAATTAAAGGCCAAACATCAGATACCCGGAATACCATTTCAAAAACGGCTGTCCATACAGTAAAGAAATAAAGGCCCCCACAGCAAGGTAAGGACCGAAAGGAATTTCACTTCGAAGAGTGAATCTTGAAAGGACCACTGAAGCAATCCCGATGACAGAACCAAAAACAGCACCGAAAAAAATAGATAAAAGTCCAAGTTTCCAGCCCAGAAAAGCGCCGAAAGCGGCTACAAGCTTAATGTCTCCATAGCCCATGGCTTCTCTCTTGTAGACAACAGAACCCAGGATTCTGACAGAATTCAGAATTCCGTAGCAGATCAGAGCGGATACAGATGAAAAAACAAAACCCTCTTTCATCGTTTCAAAGCCATGAATCTCAGGGTAAAACATGGAGGCCGCAATTCCAATAATTACTCCGCCCCAGGTAAAACGATCAGGAATAATAAAATATTTCATATCAATAAAAGAAAGAATAATCAGAGAACCTGAAAACACACTAAAAATAAGAGATTTAATAATCCATTCCTTCAAATCTGGAGAATGAAAATGTCTGAAAACAAGAACAATGATTATCCCTGTCAGTAATTCCACAAAAGGATAGATGAAGGAGATTTTTGTTTTACATGAAGCGCAGCGCCCCTTTAAAAAAATCCAGCTGAAAAGCGGGATATTCTGGAACCAGCGAATTTCAGATTTGCATTTGGGGCATCGGGAACCGGGATGGATTATGGATATTCCCTTGGGGATTCTGCAAATACAGACATTAAAAAAAGATCCGAACACTAATCCGTAAACAAAAACAACAGAATAAAAAAACAAAAGAAACGCCGGAGAGTCCACTTATTCGTCCAGCCTTTCAAAACCGGCGGTATGACACATCAAGTCCGTATGGGGAAGAATCCCCGTCCATGCTTCAAAAGAATAGCGTGCCTGCCGGATAAGCATTCCTTTTCCGTTCCCTGTTTTAAGGCCACGGCTCCTGGCCTTTCGGATAAAATCCGTTTCTTCGGAATAAATAAGATCATAGGCAAAGGCATCTTTTTTGGCAGCAGAAAAATCCATATAGTGAAGATCGTCCTTCAGGAGACCGAGGGAGGTTGTATTTATAATCATATCCGCCTCAGCAACAGCCGGTTTAAGGGATTGTTCCTCGACGCTTATCGCTGAAAGATTTGCGGAAGAAGGGACTTCCCGGATCATTTCCTCTGCTTTAGAAAACGTCCTGTTGCAGATTATTATTTTTTTGGATCCTTTCCAGAGAGAGGCAAACAGACAGGCTCGCGAAGAGCCCCCTGCACCAAGTATCAAAATGGTTTTATCCTTAAAAGAGATACGGTAGTCCTCTTCAACATTTTCAGCAAAACCGGTCCAGTCCGTGTTTGTTCCCAGCCATTTTCCTTCCCTAAAAAATACCGTATTGACGGCACCGATCTGAAGGGATTTTTCACAAACCCCGTCCAGGAAGGGTAAAATGGATTCTTTATAAGGAACTGTAACATTGAAACCGGAAAAGAGGCTCTTTAAAAAAGGAACCGTTTTTTCAAATTTTTCAGGGGGAATCTCAAATGGGAAATAAAAGGCATTGATCGCTGATTTTTTAAAAAGACCATTATGAATACGGGGAGACAGGGTATGTTTCAGGGGATATCCTATAATTCCGTATCTTTTCGATTCGCCGTTTATTAATAATGCATTCATGCAGGTCTTTTCCTGTTATTAAATTGAATTAAAAAAAAGAGTTCCCTCCGTTTTTCGGCCGGGAACTCTTTTTTTTATATTTTATGGAGCATGAGGATTATACTTCTTTGGAATCAATCCACTTCATCATTTTTCTAAGCTTGCGGCCTACTACTTCAATCTGGTGATTTTTACCTTCTTCTTCCATCTTTTTGAAATTGGGTTTACCTGCCTTGCATTCATTGATGAATTCTTTTGCAAAAGTACCATCCTGAATTTCACCCAGAATTTTCTTCATTTCATTTTTAGTCGCATCGTTGACAATTCTCGGACCGCGTGTAAGGTCTCCATATTCAGCAGTATTGGAAACGGAATAGCGCATATAACTGATGCCTCCCTGGTAGAAAAGGTCTACAATCAGCTTTAATTCATGCAGGCATTCAAAATAAGCAATTTCGGGCTGATACCCTGCTTCAACAAGAGTTTCAAATCCCTTGCGAACGAGGGCTGAAACACCTCCGCAAAGAACAACCTGTTCACCAAAAAGATCGGTTTCTGTTTCTTCCTTGAAGGTAGTCTCAATAATGCCTCCGCGACCTCCTCCGACTGCCTTTCCATAGGCCAAGGCAAGATCTTTTGCCTTTCCTGTGGCGTCCTGGTGTACACTGATAAGACAGGGAACTCCCCCGCCTTTCACAAATTCGCTGCGTACCAGATGCCCCGGCCCTTTTGGAGCGATCATGAATACATCAATCAAAGAATCCGGCACAATGGATTTATAATGAATATTGAAACCATGTGAAAACATGATGGCTTTCCCGGGTTTTAAAAAGGGTTTAATTTCTTTTTCATATACGTCAGCCTGAATTTCATCAGGAAGCAAAATCTGAATGATATCGGCTTTTTCAGCGACCTGAGCAGGAGTCATGGGATCAAAACCATGGGACTTGGCCAGTTTCCAGTTGGCAGAACCCTGACGGGTGGAAACAATGACTTTCAGTCCGGAATCTCTTAAATTCTGAGCCTGAGCATGTCCCTGGCTTCCATACCCCAGAACACCGATAACTTTATCCTTAATCACGTCCATATTGATATCATTGTCATAGTAAATTTTAAGCATAACCCTGTCCTTTCTTGTTTTAATCCAGACTGCATCAATTCTTCATCTAACAAAATAAAGCATGAACTCTAAAAACTTAACAAAATTTAGTCAATTATTTTCCTTGATCTTTCATTTCCGGCAAAAGATTAAAACAGGTTATTTCCGGAAAAGCCAGAACGCGCAGAGGCGGCCCCCAGGTTCCTGTTCCAGGGCTTACATAAATCTTTCCCTCTTCTCCCAGATCCGTTATTTTCCCTGCCTTTACAGGAAAAAAAAGCCAGGTCACAAAATTGAAAGGAAAAATCTGACCTTTATGGGTATGCCCTGACAACTGAAGGTCAAAATGTTTTAAAACTGGGATACAGACTTCCGGCCTGTGATTTAATAAAATGGAAAAACTGGACGGATTTCGATTCTGTTTTATTTCCTCAGCTAAAAACGTATCTGAAGCAGCTTCTTTCAGAGATATCCCGTCTTTCATTCCCGTAAGCTTAAGCCCGTTCTTTAAAACAACCGTTTCATTCAAAAGAAGTTTAAACCCCGCCTTTTCTGTCAAAGCCATGGCCTGACTTAAACCGGCATACAGCTCATGATTCCCCAGAATCGCATATTTACCGTAAGGAACAGAAAGATCTGAAAACTCTTTCAAAAGCGATAAATCAAAACCCTGGCAATGATCAATTAAATCCCCTGTGCTTATTAAAACATCCGGGGCTGTTTTTCGGATGAGATCAATCACTTTACGCACAGAGGTACTGCGGGTCATTATTCCCAGATGAAGATCTGATATTTGAAGAACTTTTATTGAATTTCCGGCGGAGATTATTTTATTTGAAAAAAAAGTGAACGTTTTCAGACGGATATGCCCAGCCTCAAAACTGCCGTATACCATGGCCAGAAGAGCATATCCTAATGGAAGATAACGGCAATACAAAGGGATTTTATTTCGGCTGATGAACTGGAAAAAATCATAAATCAAAAAAGCAGAGTCAAAAAGAACAACAAACCCCATCCAGTAAAAAGCGGAATAAGCCAGATACACAGCCATCTGTGAAAACCCGTACGCATCCAGAAGTCTCATCGCAAAAGGAGACATCATCATGATAAGGGCAAAAAGCACCAATCCTCTTTGCAGACATAATGGAACAACAAACTGGCGCAAAAGACCATGACAGGCATAATAATTCATCAACCCGTAAATTAAAAAATATATCAACACAAAAAGCAGCATTTCCACAAAAACCCCTGTTTAATTAATACATTGAATTTACTCATTTAAAAAATTTAATTCTCACAAACAGCAGCAAAGTAAAAAGCTTAATCGAATATATTCCACAATAAAAAATGGAAAACCTCTGATATTGTATGAGGTATATTTCAACGCGTTTTTATTATTACAAATTACATGCCAAAAACTCAACCTTGGAATTATTATCATCAGTTTTGATAATCGACATCATCAAGAATCAATGTTATTCTTTTTCAAAATTTAAATAAGGATTCTTAATCATGAATAAATGCCAGGGAAGTTCAGGACTGAGCCTTTTAATAGCTTTGGCGATTATCTGTTTTATTCTGTTTAATATTGCTCCTAAATATTTAAAAAACACCACCTCGACTGTGAAGACTGAAGCAACCCTGTCTTCATCATCTTCAGAAAATTCAAAAAAATCCATACCTTATGTTGACACATACAATAAAGGAATGGCCGGCGCCAGAGCTGCGGTTGAAGCCTCCAAAGAACGAAATAAAAACATGGATTAATTTTATTTATATCGCAAAAAAATCAGATATCAAAAAAAAGAAATTCTAAAAATTTTCTCCATTTTCTGTGGATAAACACCCTTCAGGATAAAAAATAACGTATCATAAAAATTCCATACTTACATGCAGAGTCGGAATGATTTTAACTATTCCATTCCCTGTTTTATTTTTTTATTCTATAGTAAAGTAAATTCATGAATCGTAAAAATTTTCAAAATGGTTTTAATCAGCTTCATGCGATTACTCTTATACAATATCCGTTATGGCGCAGGATCGGGATTTAAATTTCATCTTCCCATTCCTTTCAGTGGCTATCTGAAAAAAACAACCCATAATATCAAATCTATAGCTGAATTTGTAGCCTCAACAAAAGCGGACATCGCCGGACTTATTGAAGTAGACAGCGGCTCTTTTCGTTCGGAAAAAATTCACCAGGCTAAAATAATTGCAGAACAATTAGGTCATGGTTTTGTCTATGAATCCAAATACGCAAAATCTTCCCTGATCCAGAAACTTCCGATTTTTTCGAAACAGGGAAATGCCTTAATCACCAAGGAACTCATCGAAGGAACTAAATTTCATTATTCCCGTGTCGGAATCAAACGCCTGATGATTGAACTCGAACTTAAAGAACTGAACATTTTTCTGGTTCATCTCTCTCTCAAATACCGTCACAGACAATATCAGCTTTCAGATCTTTATTCCCTCATCAAAAAAAGAAAAAAACCTTTGATTCTTGCCGGAGATATGAATCCTTTCTGGGGAGACAATGAACTGGATCTGTTTCTGGGCGCAACAGGAATGCTTAATGCAAACAAAAAGGGCTTACCCACCTACCCAAGCAGATCCCCCAAAAGGCAGTTAGATTTCATCCTGCACACTCCGGAAATCAAAGTCACTCACTTTGAGATTCCTCCAGTCCGTTTTTCCGACCATTGTCCTCTGGTCTGTGACTTTAAAATCTCTTCATGATTTCTATTTCCTCCCTCTCAATGTCTGGAGATGACAAAATAATGAATTATGATATATTCTTTTGCAGATTAATAATCCTGTACATCCAAAAATATTTTCAGAATCAAGGAGTCTGTAATGAAATCTCTGTTTAAACGGGTTATACTTCTCCTGGTGATAGCTGCTATGGGGGGTGGATACTGGATTTCCAAACGCTATATCCATATGGTCAATACCTTTGAAAATCTGGAGATTAAAGACATCGATCTGACCGCACTCCAGGATGGAATTTACTCGGGAGAATTCGGTGAATTTCTGGTGAGCGTTAAAGCTGATGTAACAATTACCAAAAATAGAATCTCTGAAGTCAGGATCTCGCGTCAGCGCTGCGGTAAAGGATATGAAGCCTCGGACACCCTCAACCGGATCATGAAAGACCAGTCGCCAAAGGTGGATGCCGTGGCTGGAGCAACAGCCAGCAGCAAGGCCATCATGGCCGCCGTTCAGAATGCGCTCTCCAATCCGCCTTTGAAATAATCATTCAGTCAATACGGATAAACCGGAAAAAAATTTTTTATAAACGGAGGGATTATGGATATTGTTCAGCAAATGGGACTGATTATGGGGGCCGGCTGGGTTTCAGGCATCAACTTATATGCCTCTGTTGCCATTTTGGGAATAAGTCATCAGGCAGGCTGGATCATTTTACCTGCCGGACTTTTACCTGTAGCGGATGAAAGAATCATTATTCTGGCTCTTGTCCTTTATGCCGTAAATTTCTTTGTCGATAAAACACCCGTGATTGACAGCGGTTCAGATATGATCCACACCTTCATACGCCCCTTCGGAGGGGCTATGCTGGCTTACATGGCCACACAAGACCACGGCACCACGGCTCAACTGGCAGCCGTCCTTTTAGGCGGGGCTTCAGCTGCCACTTCTCATGCCACCAAAACAACCTCAAGAGCGGTCATCAATACTTCTCCCGAGCCTTTTTCCAACTGGGCTGCCAGTCTTACTGAAGATGCGGCCGTTCTCTTCGGAGCATGGATGACCATTCAGCATCCGATACTCATGGGCTTCTTTGTTTTATTCTTCTTTTTCTTTGCCTTCTGGTTTATTAAAAAATCCTTTCACTTTCTAAAAAGAATCTTTCTTCGCTTAACACAAAAAAAAGGAAAAGAGGTTTCTGATCAAAAACAAAATCATTCTTAAAATGCCATAACCCTCTCGGGCATAACCCCTCTGAAGTAAAAAGATTTAATCTTTTATATTGATCCGGAATTCATTTCAAAATATAGTAGGTTCATGAGCTCCGAAAAAAAAATTCTTGTCATTGAAGACGAAACTACACTGAGAGATCTTTTTGTTCTAAGACTCCAGGAGCTTTCGTATACCATTTACTCCGCTCCGGACGGAAAAACAGCCCTTAAAATCTGTGAAGAATTAAAACCGAATCTCCTGCTTTTAGACATCAACCTGCCGGATATTCTCGGAATTGATATAGTTGAAATCCTGAAAAAAAATCCTGAAACCTATGGCAATCCCGGAATCTTTGTGATCACAGGAATATCCTATTCGATTCAGGATGCGGAAACCTTATGGCTGAAAGAATTCAAAGTGAATGCCTTTTTCACAAAACCTTTTGAATTCAATGAACTGATCGAAAAAATCGAACAGTTTCTTCAATAATCTTTTTAACTTGCATATGCATGAAAAATTAACTCAAAACCTTCTTTTGTCTGTGCAAACCTGGTTTAACTAAGTCAAACAGGCATTGCATCCCGAATAGCTGTAGCTTTATATGCGCAAAATCCGGGTTAAAAATTCGTCCATTTCAGGGTTTCAATCAATTCCTGATGAAGTCCGGAAGCCGATACAATCATTCCTGTGGAATCAAGTTTCATATTTTCCCCCTTCCGGTCAGAACATTTTCCTCCGGCTTCACGGACCATGACCATTCCAGCCGCAAAATCCCAGGGACAAAGATTATATTCAAAATATCCGTCATACCTTCCGCAGGAAACCCAGGCCAAATCCAGAGCTGCGCTTCCCATACGGCGGATACCTGTCATTTTCTTTTTGAATAGTTCATGGATTCCCTTTAAAGTTTTTTCCATAAGCTCTCCCTGATCATAATAAAAACCCGTAGCAATCACAGCCTGAAAAATGGAAGAAGCGTCTGAAGTGTGAACTTTTTCACCATTCAAAAAGACTCCCTGCCCATGAACAGCCGTAAACATTTCTTTTCTGATCGGATCATAAATCACTCCGGCTTTAACCTCCCCTTTTTCCGCATAGGCAATCGAAACGCAAAAATGAGGAATACTTCTGGAATAATTATTAGTCCCGTCCAGAGGATCCACAATCCATAAATGTTCAGCATCCACAGAATCCTTTTTCTGGCTTTCTTCACACAAAAAACCGTGTTCAGGATAAGTCGCCTTAATAATACTTATAATGGCCGCTTCAGCCTGGTGATCAATTTGGGTGACAGGATTATTATAGGCCTTAAAGCTTACTTCTATATGATCCAATCCGGACATCATGATCTCTCCGGCCTTTAAAGCCGCTTTTTTGGCCGTTTCTAATATTTTATCCATGTCCGCTCCGTTTCGTTAATGTCCTGTTCCAACAAACCGTTAAAATTCCTGTTATGACTGAGAGGTCAGAACAATACCATCCCCGGAAGTATCCACGCAAACATTTTCGCCTTCCTTCACATCCCCTTCAATAATCTGCAGAGATAATTCATCCAGAATTTCCTCCTGAATAAGCCTTTTTAAAGGCCTTGCCCCAAACACAGGATCATAGCCCTCTTTCGCAAGAAAAGTTAAGGCCTTTTGCGTAATCGTCAAATGAATATTCTTGGTTTCAAGCCGCTCTGAAACCTTGTCTATCTGCAATTTCACAATCTGCGCCAATTCATGTTCTGTCAAAGGCTGAAACACAAGGGTATCCTCTATCCGGTTTAAAAATTCAGGTCTGAAGGTTTCTTTTAATAACTGCCGCACTGCCGATTCCTGCTTCACTGAATCATCGGAATATTTGGTAATTTCAGCACTCCCCAGATTTGAAGTCATGATGATGACTGTATTTTTAAAATCCACAGTCCTTCCCCTGGAATCCGTAAGCCGGCCTTCATCCAGAAGCTGTAGAAGTACATTGAAAACATCCGGATGAGCTTTTTCTATTTCATCAAACAGAATAACACTGTAGGGATGATTTCTTACCGCTTCGGTCAGCTGTCCGCCTTCCTCATAGCCCACATACCCCGGAGGCGAACCGATCATGCGGGCAACAGAATGCTTTTCCATATATTCGCTCATATCCAGACGAATCATCATTTTTTCATCATTGAAAAGAAATTCAGCCAATGCTTTTGCAAGTTCTGTTTTCCCAACTCCTGTGGGTCCCAGAAAAATAAAACTCCCCACCGGCTTCCCTTCTTCCTGAATTCCGGCCCTGCTTCTTCGTACGGCATTCGAAACAGCACGGATGGCCGCTTTCTGGCCTATGACCCTTTTTGAAAGTTCGCTTTCCATGAGGGATAATTTTTTAACCTCCTCAGATAAGATCTTTGAAACCGGAATCCTGGTCCAGCGGGAAACCACTTCAGCAATATCCTCCTCCGTCACTTCCTCCTTAAGAATATGATTATTCTTCTGAATCTCGGTCAGAATTTCCTGAATTTTTTTCATTTCCTTTTCAAGCTCAGGAAGCTCCCCATAGCGTATTTGTGCTACTCTCTGAAGATCCCCCTTTCTTTCCGCCTGAACAGATTCCTCTTTCAGAAGACCAAGCTTTTCCTGACATTCCTTGATTTTATTAATTGAATTTTTTTCATTCTGCCAATGAAGTTCCAGGGAACGGTTTTCTTCCCTGATCTGCGCAAGTTCCTTTTCCAGATCGCCAAGTCTTTTTGCAGAAGCTTCATCAGATTCTTTTTTCAAAGCCTCTCTTTCAATCTCCAGTTGCAGAATCTGCCTATGAAGACGGTCGATTTCATCAGGCTTGCTGTCAATTTCTATCCTTAATCCTGAGGCTGCTTCATCCATTAAATCAATGGCTTTGTCCGGCAGAAAACGGTCTGAAATATACCGTGAAGATAATTCCACAGCCGCTACAATGGCATTGTCGCGGATACGGACACCATGATGCAGTTCATATTTTTCTTTGATTCCCCGGAGAATGGAAATAGAATCCTTGATAGAAGGTTCCTCGACCATGACAGGCTGAAAACGACGCTCCAAAGCTGCATCTTTTTCAATGTATTTCCGATACTCTTTGAGCGTTGTTGCTCCTATTGTTCTTAATGCGCCTCTTGCCAGCGCCGGTTTCAATAAATTCCCTGCATCCACAGATCCTTCTGCATTCCCCGCACCCACAATCGTATGCAGCTCATCAATAAACAGAATGATTCTGCCCTGAGCTTTCTCAATCTCCTTAATTAAGGCTTTCAATCGATCCTCAAATTCGCCGCGGAATTTCGCCCCTGCAATCATAGCCCCTAAATCCAGCGAAAGCAGTCGTTTATTCTTTATAACCTCAGGAACGTCACCATCTACAATTTTCCGGGCAAGACCTTCAACAATCGCTGTTTTTCCGGTTCCAGGCTCTCCGACCAATACAGGATTATTTTTTGTTCTTCGGGATAAGATCTGAAGAAGTCTTCGGATTTCATCATTGCGTCCGATGACAGGATCTATCTTTCCTTCGCGAGCCAAACCCGTCAGATCGAGCGTATACTTTTCCAGAACCTGGTATTTGGATTCCGGATCCTGGTCTGTTACTTTCTGTTCACCCCTGATTCCGGAAAGCGCCTGCACTACCTGATTTTTAGATATATTTAAAGTCTTTTCAACTACAGGATGAGAGACAAGCCCAATAAACAAATGCTCAATGCTGATATAATCATCCTGAAATCGGGCAGCCTCTGTTTCCGCAGAATCCAATACTTTTTTCATTTCAGGAGAAAAATACTGCTGACCGCTTCCATAAACTTTTGGAAGTTGCTCCAGATAGCGGTCTGTTTTTTCCCTGAGATTCTCCGCAGATACTTCCATCTTTTGCAGTAAAGAAGGAATAATCGTATCTTTCTGTATTAATAGAACGCTCAAAAGATGAAAAGGATGCAGAGCCTGATGGTTCAATTTTTCGGCTAAAGATAAAGAGGATTGAACCGCTTCAGAAGCTTTTGTTGTAAATCTGTTTAAATCCATTTTTAATTCCTTTATTTTAAGCTAAATTTCTTTATATTATAGTTTAGCAAACAGTATTCCAGCGATAAAATAAAATTTAAATTATTGGAATGAAATAAATTATAAATCAATCCCCCATCATTTCCATAAGAAACAATGCCTCAAAAAGAGAAAAAATGACACACTCCCCCACGCCCCCCTTTACCTTATTGACTCATTTTCCCTCAGAACCTTTTGTCATCCTTGATGATTCTCAAAATCAAAAAACTGAATTATATCATCATTTTAATTTCATTAAAAAACACTCTGTAAAAGATAACCCGGATGATTTTCTTAATACCCTGGAAAAAAAAATAAAACAGGGGTTTTGGGGTGTAGGTTATTTCGAATATGAGTTTGGGTATTTGCTGGATCCTGCTTTAAAATCTCTCATTCCCTCGATTCCAGAGAATCACAGCCTCGCATGGTTTGGTTTTACCCCTGTACCTGCGCAACCTGTCTTATTCCCTTCCCTGAACTCCTTTTCTTCCTTTCCTGTTTATGAGCTTAACAACATTACTCCATCCATAACTATAGAGGAATACAACGAGGCCTTTACTGAAATAAAAAATGAAATTCA
This sequence comes from uncultured bacterium, assembly GCA_964443875.1. Lineage (GTDB taxonomy): Bacteria > Auribacterota > JAFGBW01 > JAFGBW01 > JAFGBW01 > CAYUET01. The sequence continues at coordinate 12,029 of CAYUET010000007.1, forward strand.
AAAGGGAATGACCTATGAAATTAATTTAACATTTAAATTAAAATTTCAGTTTTCAGGAGATATCTTTAAATTTTACCTGGATATCCGTAATTCCCAACCCACTCCTTATTCTGCATTAATTTTTAACGGAAAGGACTATTTTCTATCCTTTTCACCTGAGCTTTTCTTTCATAAAAAGGGTTCACGAATCTATTCCAAACCCATGAAAGGCACTGCTCCACGGGGGTCATCACGCAAAGAAGACCTCCAGCTGGCAAAGCAAATGAAAAAAGATCCCAAGACTCTTGCTGAAAATGTAATGATTGTAGATCTCCTGCGCAATGACCTTGGCCGAATGTCTTCCAAAGTGACCGTTCCAAAACTCTTTGAAGTAGAAACCTATCGTACGCTGCTTCAAATGACCTCCACAGTCAAAGGAATCCTGAAGCCCGCCCAACCCCTGTCTGCATTGATCCGGAATCTCTTTCCCTGCGGTTCCATTACGGGAGCCCCGAAAATCAGCTCCATGAATATCATCCAACGCCTGGAAAAGGAACCCCGGGGGATTTATACAGGAGCAATCGGAGTTTTCTCTCCCGCACAGACCTCTATTTTCAATGTTGCCATTCGTACTGTAAAACTTTCCGGCAAAAAAGGGGAATTAGGAATTGGCGGCGGCATTGTCCATGATTCCAATCCTGAATCAGAATTTGAAGAAGCACTGCTGAAAAGCCGTTTCCTGACACACCCTCCCCTTTCCTTTTCAATCTTTGAAACCCTTTTATGGACTCCCTCAAGCAGATTTAAATACCTGTCTCTTCATCTTGGAAGACTTTTGAAGTCCTGCCGCTTTTTCCAACACCCATTTAATTTGAAACAATTTAAGCAAAAACTAATCCTCTATACAGAGACTTTATCTCCAGAACCTCACAGGATTAAAATCATTGTTCATAAAACAAAAGAAATCGAAATTCTAAGTGAACCGTTTTCCACCAATCTCCCCTCATCCCCGATGCTGAAGCTCTCCTCCAAAAAAACAGATCCGACAAATTTATTTTTATACCACAAAACAACTCTCAGGAATCTATACGAAGAAGAATTCAGAATTTCACAAAAACAAGGATATTATGAATGCATTTTTCTGAACAATCGTGAGGAACTAACCGAAGGGTGCATTACCAACCTTTTTCTAAAAATAAAAAACGAACTCTGCACACCGCAACTCTCCTGCGGCGTTTTACCCGGAATTCTCAGACATACTCTTTTAAGCCGAAAAAAAGTGAAGGAAAAAATCCTGACGCTGAATGACCTGGAACAGGCAGAAGAAATATATGTGGGCAATTCGTTAAGAGGATTAATTAAAATGGAATGGAATAAAAAAAATAGTTTTCCAGAATAAAAAACGCGCCCAGCAGGAGTCGAACCTACAATCCTCTGATTCGTAGTCAGATGCGTTATCCATTACGCTATGGGCGCAGAAATACAGTAAACTTTTAAAGTTGACTCTTATAAATAATATTATAAAGGTTTGGCAAGAAACTTTTTTAAAAAACCGCTGTATCCTGATAAAATATCATTTTTTTAATACCCATTTTTTTAATTTTACCTTATAGTATTCCCTCACTTAATTAAACGGAGGTTTCTTTACATGGCGTTAACATTCACTTTTTATAAAATGTCAGGCACGGGCAATGATTTTATCATGATTGACAACCGTACCCACTTTTTTCCGCTTCAGAACATCAAATTTCTCACAGATTTATGCGACCGAAGGAAGGGGATTGGAGCGGACGGGATCATTCTGATTGAACCCTCCAAAATAAATCATTTCAGAATGCGCATTATCAATTCAGACGGCACAGAAGCGGAAATGTGCGGAAACGGGGCCCGCTGCGCAGTCCTTTTTGCCCACAAGCTTGGAATCATTCAGAAGGAATGCACGATTGAAACCCTTGCCGGGGAAGTGCAGGGCTCCTTAACCGATAATTATGTGCGCCTGAATATGGGAATTCCCAAAGACTTAAGAGAACCTGTTACTCTTTCCTTTAAAGATAACAGCCTTGAGGTTTTCTTTGTAAATACCGGGGTTCCTCATGCCGTAATCTTTGTGGAAGACATCAAATCGGTCAATGTCTTTGAAACCGGCCGTTTTATACGGAACCATGAGCACTTTAAACCTAAGGGGACGAACTGCAATTTCGTTCAGCTGACAGGCCCATCCAGCATTCTTGTCAGAACCTATGAACGCGGGGTGGAGGATGAAACCTATTCCTGCGGGACAGGAACCTGCGCCAGCGCGATTATCAGCGCCCTCTTTAAAGACCTCCAATGGCCGATCACCTCCACAACCCAGCTTGGAGATACCCTTACCGTGGATTCAAAGATCCGAAAGGGGAATGAAAATCAGGAATTTTATTTCAGCGGAGCCGTAGATATTGCATTCAAGGGAGAAAGAGACATCTGAACTTTCATGTAAAGATAAAATTCTCGACAAACGAAATGTTTCCGTGTTTAATTTTATATAAATAATTTTATGCAATTTTTTCATATAATTATAATAAAATTGAAATTTGTATAATTGAAATTACAATTGAGTTAAAATTAAAAAAACTTTTAAAAAGTTCAGAAAACAGAATGGCTTGCTAAACAAGGGAGAAGACCATGTTTGAAGGATGTTATACAGCAATTGTGACTCCGTTTAACCAAGGAATAATTGATGAAGCCGCTTTCCTCAAGTTAATCGAACGGCAGATTCAGGCTGGAGTGAACGGCATTGTTCCCTGCGGGACAACGGGTGAATCCCCTACCCTCAGCCATGAGGAACACAAACGAGTTATCGAATTAACGATCAAGCAGGTTGCCGGTCGGGTAAAAGTAATAGCCGGAGCAGGCTCAAACAGCACTTCCGAAGCGATTGACCTCACCCGTTTTGCAAAACAGGCAGGTGCTGACGCTGCACTGGTAATCACTCCCTATTACAACAAACCCACACAACGGGGACTATACCTTCACTTTGAAGCTATTGCCCAGGAAGTGGATATTCCGATTATTCTGTATAACGTTCCCGGCAGAACCGCTGTGAACATTGAAATTGACACACTTACCGCTCTGGCGGAACTACCCGGCATTGTCGGAATCAAGGAAGCAAGCGGATCGGTTGAACGGGTCACACGCATTCTCGATAAAACCAATCTTTGTGTCTTATCCGGAGATGACGGTCTGGCCTTCCCCATGATGGCCGTCGGTGCTAAAGGCGTTATTTCTGTAACCTCCAATGTTCTTCCCGGACTGATGTCCGAGATGATCAAAGCCGCACTGAAAGGCGATTATCATAAAGGCCTGGAGCTGCACAAAAAACTTGCAGGCATCAATACAAAACTTTTTCTGGAAACCAATCCTATCCCTGTAAAAGCGGCTCTTGCCAGCCTGGGACTTCTCAAGGAAGAGTTAAGGCTTCCGCTTTGTCCCATGTCGATCGAAAAGAAAAAATTTCTGGAAGAGGAACTTTTAAAATTTCATCCCGAACATCTTAAATAATTTTTGATAAAGGAGCATACGAGTGAGTATTCCGTTGGCTGTTATTGGCGCCTGTGGAAAAATGGGCAAAAACATAAGCAGATTGGCTGCTGAAGGCGGAATTTTTAATTTGACCGGAGCCATTGAATCTTCGGATTTTCAGGGATGCGGCCAAAGCTACTTTTCTTTCAGCGGAATCGGCTCTGCTGATCTGAAAGTACTTCCCAACCTGAAGGAAATGAAAACACCTCCTGCAGTTGTGATTGATTTTTCCTATTTCAAAGCAACCCTCAAGCATCTTGCCGATGCGGCAGACTTAAAAATCCCCTACGTCATAGGCACTACAGGATTTAACGAAGCCCAGGTAAAGGAAATCAGGCAGTATTCCCAAAAAATACCCGTCCTGCTTTCCCCCAATATGTCCATGGGAGTCAACGTCCTTTTTTTAGCCGCTGAATATCTTACAAAACTCATCGGTGAAAATTACGATATCGAAATCATGGAATTTCATCATAACCAGAAAGTGGACTCCCCGAGCGGTACAGCCCTCAAACTCCATGATGTGGTTAAAAAATCTCTGACACGGAAAACCGAGATGGTTCATGGCCGCAATGGCCTAGTCGGAAAAAGAAAAAAAACGGAAATCGGCATGCATGCTGTCAGAGCCGGGGATATTGTCGGAGAACACACGCTTCTGTTTGCAGGAATGGGCGAAGAAATAAGGCTCACACACAGAGCCCTTACCCGCGAAACCTTTGCCAAAGGGGCGTTAAAATGCGCCGAATTCCTGTATAATAAACCGGCAGGCATGTATGATATGAAATCCGTATTGGGGATAGCATGAAAACTTCAGTGGTCTATATTTCGATCGGTTCCAATCTTGATAACCCCAAATCCAATGTACACCGCTGCATTGAAGAGATCAAAAAGGCAGAAAAAATCACATTTAAAAATTCCTCCCATTTTTATCTGACCTCCCCCATGGATTATTTTGATCAGCCCAAATTTATTAACTGTTGTGTTCAGCTGGAAACAGAATTGGAACCCATTATTTTTCTGCAAGCCATGGAGACGATTGAAAAAAAAATCGGCAAAGCAAAACAATTTGAATCCGGCCCACGAAAAATTGATATCGACATTCTCTTATTTGATGACCTTGTCGTAATTCACAATGATCTCAGGATTCCTCATCCCCGGCTTCATCAGCGCCGTTTTGTCCTGGTCCCATTAATGGACCTCAATAAAACACTTGTGCATCCTGAACTGAACCAGACGGTTGAAGAAATATTTAACAATCTTCCGAATAATCCTCTTGAGACGGTTGAACGTATTACGAAAAAAAAGTAAGAAGACCAAAACATGAAAAAGAAAACCATTCTCGACATTCTTTCTGCAAAAAACAATAAAAAACTCGTCTGCGTTACCGCTTATACCTACGTCATCAGCCATCTTGTTTCAGAGGCAGAATTTGATATCCTTCTTATCGGAGACTCTCTGGGCACAACCCTCCAGGGACATTCCACAACCCTTCCCGTGACTCTCGACCAGATAATCTACCATTCCCAGATGGTGACCCGGGGAAATACCAATTCCTTTGTTGTTGCAGACATGCCTTTTTTAACGACCGATATCAGCAAATCTGATTCCATTAGAAATGCGGGAAGGCTTATTCAGGAAAGCGGCGTGGATGCTGTAAAGGTTGAAGGCGGAATCGGAAAAATTGACTCCATTAAGGGGATCATAGATGCGGGAATCCCGGTGATGGGGCATTTAGGGCTGACGCCCCAGAAAATTTTAAAATACGGAAAATATAAGGTTCAGGGAAAAACATCCGAAACTGAAGATGAAATCCTGAAATCTGCAGAGGCCCTTGAAAAAGCAGGCGTATTTTCCATTGTTCTGGAATGTATCCCTTCTGCCCTGGCTAAAAAAGTTACTGAAAGCCTATCCATCCCAACCATTGGGATTGGTGCCGGCAAATTCTGCGATGGCCAGATTCTTGTTTCCAACGATCTTTTGGGATTCAACATTTATCCTATGGCAAAATTTGTAAAGAAATATGCGGATCTGTCCGCCTCTGCCCGCGAAGCCTTTCTTGCCTATAAAAAAGAAGTGGAATCCGGAGAATTTCCCTCAGAAGAGTACAGCTATTAATAAATCTTTTTCCTTAAAAGGATTCATTTCCCTTGCTGATTTTTCCCGTATTTAAAAAATCCCTGAATTTTGCCAGAAGGGAATTTTCGGAGAAACGATCCAATCCCTGAGAGATAAGCTCAAAGGCTCTTAATCCCTGTTTATTCCGGATATAAGCATAGGAGACATATTCATAAATACTTTCCTGATCCGGATAAAGATAAAGATATTTCTCGCCCAAATGAATAAGATCATTCCATCTTTCCTGCCTTTTATAGGCCTCAAGGGTTAAAAATAAGCCATGATAACTGGACGGATTGCTTTGAAGCATGGATTCTCCCAGGGTTGCATTATTTTCCCAGATGGACTGCCGCTGAATATTCGCTCCGGCTAGGCAGAGCAGATAAAGACCAAGAACAAAAACAGCCCAATACACTTTTTTTACACGCGACAGATAAAACGAAAAAATAATGACAAAAAAAGCCATTGGAAAATATAAAAACCGTTCAGCTCCCCACTGCATCATGGGAATAAGATTTGACACCGGAAGAAAACTGAAAACCAGAGCAAAAAACCAGATTCTGATTTCAGGACTTCTCCTGAAAAACAACAAAACCAAAAGAATCAGAGCGATCCATAACCCGCCTAAATCCAAAAGAGAATAAGTAATAAAAGGTGAAAAGCCCATATAATTCACATGCTGATTGACCGGAATCAATATTTTAAAAAAATATTCAAGATAAACCGCTGACATGCCCAGCTGGGTGGTAAACCAGTTTCCGGTCAGAGGTTCAACCTGACTTAACTGGCCAAGAACAAGACTTCTCAAGGAAAAATATCCAACAGAAACAGCAAAAAGAAGAAATAAAAGAAAATTCCTGTTTTTTTTCAATTGGGATCGAATAAAAAAAACATAAATAAAAACCAGAAAGACCCCGGCTTCCTTACTGAGCATGGAACAAATCAAAAAAACAAAAGAAAAAAAGAGCCTTGGGGCAGATTCCCTCCGGATGCCTGAAATTAAAGATAAAAGTCCGCTTAAGCCGAAAAAAAGACACAACACATCATCCGTGCTTTTAATCCAGCATACTGCTTCAGTCTGCAGGGGATGAATTAAAAAAAACACACTTCCTGTGTATCCCGTCCATTTAGGAAGTCTTAGGATGTTAAGAAGGAAAATAAAAACCAGAAATGTATTAAAAACATGAAGGATTAATTGAAATCCATGAAAATAAAAGCTATTTTTCCCAAATACACAGGTCAACCCATACCATGCCAGATTTCTTAAGGGCCTGTAGATCTGAGCCTCCAGATCAGGAGCAAAGGCAAGCGGATTATTAAAAAAGGAGCTTAATTTCTGGGGCGGCTCAAGGAAAGGATTATTCACCAGAAATGAATGATCATCCCAGACAAAATCAAAAAACAGTATTTTTGAATAGACACAAAAAGCAACCGCCCCGAAGAAAAAAAGGGATGTAACAAACTGCTTATTCAAAAAAAAGAATTAATCTCTTTCTAAAATGCCTCTGGCATTCATTTTATAATGGAAAGGTGAATTAAAATCTTTCCAAACGGTTTGAAGATTTTCCATCTGGAGTTCAAATTCCTTATAATCATTACGTTCAAGGGCGGATTTCCCATTTGTCAGGACTTCCGTCATTTTCTTCTGCATTCTCTGAGCAACGGTTTTGGCATAATAATAATCCAGTTTTTCAACATCGGCATTGTATTCAGGGGTATCTGCTGCATCGCTTCCGCCTTCTCCAAAATATTTTTTTTCCAAAGCCTGATACTTTGGTTCCCATTCGCTTTCATACTCTTCTTTGGAAAGATATTTGTTCGCTAAGTTCATCGCACATCCTTATATTAGTGGTTTACTCTGAAATTTGCGATTTTTATAATATTTTTTATGGCATGGGTAAAGTTTTTTGTTGCATCATCTTTAAAGTATACGATATTAATTATCTTCATCCTTTTTATAAAGGGTGAATTCCCGTTTTTTTAAATCGGGTTAAGGAAACTTGCACAATTTAACGCTTAGGTAAGAAACATGGCACCCCAAAATCCACAGAAAAACATAAAAGTATTAAAAAGTTTCAGTGACTTGACCCTCGATTTTCCAATAGATACACCTTCAACGGCAAAGAATTCTGAAAATCAATCCACATCCCTGTCTTCTGCCGCCTCCCAGGAGCATGAACCCCACAACAAGCCGAAATCCAAACCCAGAATTCTTCCTAAACCCATAAGACGAAAACTTCCGCAGTTTGATATGCCGCTTTTCCTCGATTACAAAATCAAGGGAAAAAATCTTTTCCGTCAAAACCAGCCAAAAGAAGCCCTGGAAATGTTCACCAGCGGTATCAACCTCACGCTGGACTTCATCAAGCAGATCCGTAACGAAGGTTCCATTAAAAGACAGGAAGGGAATCTTGACGGTGCGATGAATGAATATGATATCGGCGAAAAAGTATTTTTAAAGCTGATCCCCGTTTTTTATTACCGCGGCCTCTGCCGTTCAAAATTGAAAGATTTTTCAGGCGCCATGGAAGACTACAACATGGTCATCAAATACAAGCCTGATTTCAAAGAGGCCTATATTAAAAGATCCCTTATCCGCGAACGCCTCGGCGATTTCGACGGGGTTATCGACGATATGACAAAAGCCGCAGAGATTGACAGTCTGGATCCCGGCATATTTTATAAAATGGCGGAGATGAAAATCATTAAGGGAAATCTTGAAGGATCCATCAAAGATTACAGAAAAGCCTTCATGAGCGAAAAACGGAATCCTCGTTTTCTCATTAAAAGAGGCATTTTTCTTTTAAAAAGAGAAAAACTGGAACTGGCTATCCGTGAATTTACAAAAGCCCTTGAAAAAATTGAGAAAATCATCCAGCGATTTAAACGTTTTCAGGCCCAGAAAGACAATCCTCATCCGGCCATGGATGATCAAACCCTGCTGAAAAAACTGAATATGCCTCTGATTCAGAATTATTTTTTCAGAGGAGAAGCATACAGAAAAAAATGCCTCTTCAGCGAAGCCGAAGTTGATTATACAAAGGCCCTTGAAGTGGATCCCCAGCATTTAAAAAGCAGGCTCATGAGACTTGAGGCGCGGGATGCATTAAAAAAATGGAAACCGGCCATCGACGATTTAACTTTCCTCCTTGAAAAGAAACCTGAAGATACTGCCCTTCTTACAAAAAGAGCCCATCTTTATTTTGAAATGGGGCTCGGAGATCAGGCTGCCCTCGATTATACCCGCATCCTTAAAAAAGAACCCTTCAATATTCCCCTGTACATCAAACGCGGAGAAGCAAAAAAAACCTTTGGGGATCTTGCCGGTGCCATTCAGGATTATAACAAAGTCCTGGAATTCAAGCCCAATGACTCAAAACTCTATTATAAAAGAGCTCACCTGAAATTTTTGTCCGGCTCTAAAAAAGAGGCTATGGAAGATATCAAAAAAACGATTCAGCTCACGCCCTTTCACCCTTCCAAGGCATTAAAACAAATTCACGTTTTATCGTCCCTGAAGCAGATCCTTGAAATTCTGGATCAGTCTATTGAACACAATCTGAAAATTCTCAAAGATATCGAAGAACTTTTAAGCATAAAAATAGATGGACAGCTCCTTCGTGAAACCTGTGAGGATCTGGATTTACAGCTTCATACCCTCTATTTTGAACGTGGACACTATAAAATTCAGAACGGGGACTACGACTCAGCGATTAAAGATTTAACCCGGACCCTTGAAATTAACCCCGATACAATCAAAGTCTATTACGAAAGAGCCTTGGCTGAACTCCTGAATAAAAAACACAATAATGCCCTGAAAGATTTAAAAATTTATCTGGAACATGAAGCTAAAGACGATTCAGCCTATGCCTTAAGAGCAAAAGTATATGATGAAAAAGGGGACATGGATTCCGCTGTAAAGGATTACAACAAAGCCATCAAACTGAATCCGAATTGCTTTGAACATCATAAATACTTCGGAGTTTTTCTTTATAATCATAAGGTTTATGAAACTGCGACCTTCTCTTTTCAGAAAGCGCTTGAAAAGAAAAAAGATGACCCTTTGTGCCTGTTTTATCTGACAAAAATTTTCTCTTTCTGTCCTGAAAAAAATTTGAGACGTTATACGGAAGGACTCAATTGCGCCCTCAAACTGTGCTACTTTTCCTCTTCTGTTGACAATCTGGAACTCCTGGCTTCCTGCTATTCCATGAATGCGAACTTTACTGAAGCTGTAAAAAATATTGAGCAGGCGGCCATTATCAATACCGCAAAAGATTACAAAAGCCTGATTGAACATTACCGTCAGAAAAAAAATTTTCTTGAATGGCTGGAGTTACAAAACCCATCCCCCCCTGCAGCTGCTGAGATAAAAACTGAGACTCCCGTCAATGAACTCCACTAATCTCAGAATCACCTGCGGCACCCTTAAAGGGAGAAGGCTGAAATGCAAATTGTCCGAAGAAGTACGGCCTACTTCTGAAAAGGTCCGTCAGGCGGTCTACAACATGCTCGGAAACGACCTTACCGGCATCAGACTACTCGATCTTTGCGGCGGTTCAGGAATCATGTGCTTTGAGGCCATAAGTCGCCATGCGGAAGAAGTAATCCTGATTGAACAGAGCCCTTCCATTATTAAAACCTTAAGAAAAAATATGGATCACCTGGGTATTTCACCTGAAAAGCTGAAAATCTTCTGTGCCCCCTTTCAAAGGGCGATTCCCCGTTTAAAAGGCCAGAAATTTGAAGTCATTTATTTTGATCCCCCCTATGTGAAGGAAAAAGAACAGCCTCCTGAAGAAAAGGATCTTTATCTCTCCTGCGGAAAACTGGTTATAGAAAACTCTCTTTTATCGCCTAAAGGGGTGCTCATCACAGAGCATTTTAAAATGAACCCTGTAGATATTTCCTCTTTCGGATATAATCTCGTGGATGAAAGAATTTTCGGTACCATCGGACTTCAATTCTGGAAGGTGAAAAAAGCCTGATCCGCCTGTTCTGTTTAAAAACTGTTGTTTTTTGATTTTCATTTAATAATAAAATGATAAATTTAACTTTTGATAATCAGACTCTGGTAAAAAAAGGTGTTTAAATTTTATGCAAATATATACATTCGAGAAAAACAAACTGGATCAGCTTCCTGCCTTTAAAGTTTATGACAGAGATGCAGGCCTTGAATCTTCCGTTAAAACCATTATTGAAGACATCCGTGACAACGGGGTTAAGGCCTGTATTGCCTATACGCAGAAATTCGATAATATTTCCTTAAATGAAAAGGACCTCTGCCTTGACCCTCAAAAAGCCGATCTTTCAAATATTCCGGCTGATTTTGACAGGGCTCTTCGGAAAGCCATAGGCAATATCACTCGTTTTCACAAACACCAGAAACCCCGTAATTTCAGAATCAAAATCAGCAAAGAATCCTTTGCCGGAGAAAAATGGTTTGCCCTTGACCGCGTGGGATGTTATGTCCCCGGAGGAACAGCCCCTTTGATCTCCACGGTTCTCATGACCGTGATTCCCGCAAAGCTTGCCGGAGTTAAATCCATTGTGGTTGCAACCCCTCCTGCCAAAAACGGTGCAATTCACCCCTATATTCTTTATGCCTGCAAACTCCTGGGGGTCGAAACCGTACTGAAACTCGGAGGCATACAGGGTATTGCCGCCATGGCTTTGGGCGCAGGGATTACCCCTGTCCAGAAAATTGTGGGCCCGGGAAACCGTTATGTCACCGAAGCCAAACGCCAGCTTTACGGCATTGTGGACATCGACATGCTTGCCGGACCTTCCGAAGTCTGTATCCTGGCGGATGAATCTGCCAATCCGGATTATATTGCTTCCGATCTTCTTTCCCAGATCGAACATGACGGTTATGCCAAAGGAATCCTGATTTCTCTGAATGAGGAGCTGATCGGGAAAGTGATTGACTCCATTCAGATTATCATGGAAAAACTCGGGCGAAAAGAAATCCTTAAGCAATCCCTTAAGAATCTGCTTTTCATCCATGAACCGGACAAGGCGGAAGTTCTGAAACTCAGCGATACCTTTGCCCCGGAACATCTGGAAGTCATGATTTCCTCCAGAGAATTTGAAAAACATTCCTATAAGGCCGGAGCTGTATTTTTTGGAAACTACACCCCTGTAGCCGTCGGTGATTTTTTTGGCGGGACCAACCATGTCCTTCCGACCTCCCGGAGGGCCTCCTTTTCCTCTCCCCTTTCGGTCTATGATTTTTTCAGGCGTTCGCATTTCATCAGATACGACCAGCCGACCATAAAGAAAAACGGTAAATATATTGAAACTCTGGCAGGCTGTGAACAGCTGCCGGCCCATAAATATTCAGTCACTGTCAGAACGACACAATCGTAAGGAAGGATAAGGCTATGTCCAGAATCAGCTCTCAAAACCGTAAAACAAAAGAAACAGAAATCTCCCTTTCCCTGGATCTGGATTCAGGGAAACCGGCAAAGATTGTCACCCCCATTCCTTTTTTTACGCACATGCTTGAATTGTTTTCCAGACACGGAGGTTTTGACCTTCAATGCGATGTCAAAGGCGACATCAATGTTGATTTTCACCATACCGTCGAGGACACCGGAATAGTTTTGGGAAACGCCTTAAAAGAGGCTCTTGGAAATAAACAGGGAATTCAGCGCTATGGCTGCTTCCTGCTTCCCATGGATGAAACGCTTGTGGAAGTCGCTCTGGATATCAGCGGGCGACCCTATTTCAAGTGTAATTTTAAAAAGGCCAAAGGACGCGCCGGAGATTTTGATCTGGAATACTGCAAGCATTTTTTCAGATCCTTTGCCTTTCAGTCCCAGATCACCCTCCATATCGAACTTCGGCATGGAGAAGACATTCATCATATCGCAGAAGCGATCTTCAAAGGGGTTGCGAAAGCGCTCTCTCAGGCGGTAAAAATTACAGGTAAAGACATTCCATCGACCAAAGGGGTATTATGATCGGTATTATTGATTACGGACGCGGAAATCTGCGTTCTGTTTATAAAGCCTTCTGTTTTTTAGGACTTGAGGTTAAAATCCTTAAAGATCCTTCCGAATGCTGCAAGGTGACGAAACTCATTCTTCCCGGGGTCGGCGCTTTCGGGGACGGAATGAATCAGCTCAACACGCTCGGATTTACCAACCCCATACTTGAGGCTGTAAAGAAGGGCATTCCTTTTCTGGGAATCTGCCTCGGCATGCAGCTCCTGTTTGAAAGTTCGGACGAAAATCCAGGCACTCAGGGCCTTTCACTGTTTAAGGGAAAGGTCACCCGTTTTCAGGGGGACTATAAAATTCCGCACATGGGCTGGAACTCTCTGATTTTCAGGCAGACCCCGGCGCTGGTGAACGGACTGCCCTCCAATCCGTTTTTCTACTTCGTCCATTCCTATAAGGTAGAGCCTGAAAATAAAGAAATCGTTCTCTCGGAAACAGATTACTATGGAACCTTTGTTTCCTCCCTTCACCATAAAAACATCACCGGCTTTCAGTTTCACCCGGAAAAAAGCCAGGCGAACGGCCTTAAACTTCTCAAACAATGGAGTGAACAATGCTGACAAAACGTATCATTCCCTGTCTGGATGTGAGAGACGGACGCGTGGTTAAAGGGGTTAATTTTGTAAACATCCGCGATGCCGGAGATCCGGTCGATGCCGCTGTGGAATACGACCGGCAAGGCGCGGATGAACTGGTCTTTTTAGACATTACCGCAAGTTCAGACAAACGCAGCATCATTCTTTCGGTTGTTGAAAAAACAGCTGAGAAAGTGTTTATGCCCCTTACCGTGGGCGGCGGGGTGCGAAAAACAGAAGACATCCGCAACCTGCTTTTAGCCGGAGCGGATAAGGTCTCCATGAATACGGCTGCGGTGAATACCCCCGGACTCATCACGGAAGGCGCTGAAAAATTCGGCAGCCAGTGCATTGTGGTCGCCGTGGATGTCCGACGCCGTAATCCTAAAAATCCTGAGGAAGGCTATGAAGTTTATACCCACGGAGGCCGTACTCCAACAGGTATTGATGCCTTGAAATGGATGCAGGAAACAGAAAAAAGAGGAGCCGGAGAGCTTCTTTTGACCTCCATGGATTTTGACGGAACTAAAAACGGTTATGATTTGTATCTATACAGAAAGGTATCAGAAATGGTAAAAATACCCGTTATTGCCTCAGGCGGTGCCGGCAATATCGGACACATGGCTGATGTTCTTTCAGAAGGAGGTGCGGATGCAGTACTGGCAGCTTCCATCTTTCACTTTAACGAATACACAGTACAGGACATCAAAAAAGAACTTAACCTTAAAGGATTACAGGTGCGATTATGAATTGGGTTTTAGACAATTTAAAATTTGATGAAAAAGGTTTGATTTCGGCCATTATTCAGGATTATCAGACCAAAGAAATCCTCATGTTTGCCTTCATGAACAGGGAATCTGTTGAAATCACGCTTAAAGAAAAGAAATGCTGCTATTACAGCCGTTCCAGAAAAAAACTCTGGCTCAAGGGTGAAGAATCAGGAAATTTTCAGTTTGTGAAAGACGTACGCGTGGACTGCGACCAGGACGCTCTCCTTATCCAGGTTGAACAGAAAGGCGGAGCCTGCCACGAAGGTTACCGTTCCTGCTTTTTCAGAGACGTTAAAGAAAACGATTATGAAATCTGCAGCGAAAAACTTTTTGATCCCAAAACGGTCTATAAAAAATAATCCATGCTGAACCTTACCCAAGATCAGTTTATCGGGCAAGCCGCTGCAAACAGCGTCATCCCCCTTTATGAAGAGTTTGCCTGCGATTTTCTCACGCCGGTGGTTCTCTTTTCAAAACTAAATAAAGAACACGCCTTTATTCTGGAATCCATCGGGGATTCTGAAAAATTCGGGCGTTATTCCTTTATCGGCTTTGATCCCAAGTACACCTTCAGGTACTCCGGAGGAAAAACCGTGATCAATGATTACGACAGCGGCGAGACCTCCCTTGAAGGAAATCCCCTGGATCATCTGAACCGGCTTGTCAAAAAATACATCCCCCTCTGCTATGAGTCCAAATCCGGATTTTTAGGCGGTGCTGTCGGCTACCTGGGCTATGATGTGATCTCCCAGATTGAAAATATTCCCATGAGCAATCCGGATGATCTCCGGGTTCCGGACATGTATTTCATTATTCCCAAATGCGTGGCCATTTTCGATCACCTCAAACACACACTGAAACTCATTTTCAATGCCTTTATCACAGATAAAAAGCAATGCGATACCCTTTATGAAACCGCTACGCAAAAAATCTCTGAAATTAAAAAATTATTCAATCAGGAATCACCCCTGAATGTTTTCGGCATTGAAACACCGGTGACCCCGCCTGATTTCTCTTCCAATATGAATGAACAGGATTTCTGCCGTATGGTGGAAAAGGCAAAGGAATATATCTACAAAGGCGATGTTTTTCAGATCGTCCTTTCCCAGCGTTTCAAAATTCCCTATCCGGGAACTGCGCTTAATCTTTACCGGGCGCTGAGAATGATTAATCCCTCCCCCTATATGTTTCTTATCAACTTTCCGGGGTTCAGCCTTGTCGGATCCTCCCCTGAAATCCTGGTGAAGGAAGAAAACAAAAAAGTGACCATACGCCCCATTGCCGGAACACGCAAACGTGGAATGGATGAAGAAACAGACAGAGCCCTGGAAAAAGAACTGCTTGCCGATGAAAAGGAAATCGCCGAACATGTGATGCTTGTGGATCTGGCCAGAAACGATATCGGCCGCGTCTGCGAAGGCGGCTCTGTAAAACCGGATCAGCTTCTGACCGTTGAACGCTATTCCCATGTGATGCACATTGTTTCCAATGTTACAGGCGTTCTGAAAAATGATAAAAATGCCATGGATCTGATCCGTGCCTGTTTTCCGGCCGGAACAGTCTCCGGGTCCCCTAAGATCCGCGCCATGGAAATAATCGAAGAGCTTGAAAACATCAAACGGGGGCCCTATGCAGGAACAGTCTGCCATTTTGATTTCGGAGGCAACTTTGATTCCTGTATCACCATACGAACGATCCTCATGAAAGAAGGGAATGCCTATATCCAGGCCGGAGCCGGAATTGTCTATGATTCCGTACCTGCAAAAGAATATGAAGAGACCCTCAATAAAGCCCGAGCCATGATGCGGGCCATCCAGATCGCCAACACCATAAAAGGCAGCACCCCATGATACTTATGATCGATAACTTTGATTCTTTTACCTATAACCTTGTGCAGTATTTCATGCAGTTGGGCCAGGAAGTGGAAGTCCGCAGGAACAATACCCTGACGATGAAAGACATTGAAAAAATGAATCCCTCCCATATTGTCATCTCACCGGGTCCGGGGACTCCCCAAACAGCAGGAATTTCCATGGAGGTCATCCGGCATTTCAAAGGGAAAACCCCCATTCTGGGCGTATGCCTCGGGCATCAGTGCATGGGCGAAGTCTTCGGCGGAAAAGTTCTGAATGCTCAAAAAATCATGCATGGAAAAATTTCCACCATTACGCATAACGGCAAGGGAATTTTCCAGGACATCCCCAGTCCCTTCAAGGCGACCCGGTATCATTCGCTTGCCATTGAAAGAAATTCCTGTCCCCGGGAACTTCTCATCACCGCCCGCAGCGAAGACAATGAAATCATGGCTGTAGAACATGAAAAACTTCCTGTTTACGGAGTGCAGTTTCATCCTGAATCCATTCTCACCGAACACGGTCTTCAATTATTAAATAATTTTCTGAAATTATCTTCACAATAACAAGGAGGCATCCTATGAGGACAATTATTGCTTCTGCATTCATCCTGTTTTTCTCCCAATATGCCATGACTGCAGAAAATAAGTATCTGGAGACTTTTCCAGACGGAACCTATATCAACTGGACGGCCGGAGAGGTCGGAGCCACAGGATCCTCTATCCTGAAGGGAAAAGAATGGAATGCCCAAAATAAAATCGATGCCTATCGTGCAGCCCAGCTTGATGCGATGAGAAAGCTTGTTGAAGTCATGGGTAAAATCCGGGTTGACTCCGAAACCACTATTGCCCAGTATCAGGAAGGCAGCGGTTTAATCCGGAAAAAGGTCGAAGGAATCGCCCGTAATTTCACTGAAAAAGATGTCCGTTTTTCCACGGATGGAATCTGCAATGTGGATGTCGTTATTCCCATCAACGGAGACGGACGTATTGCAGATATCTTTCTAAGCGGAACAGATGCGCCGCGGGTAAAAGATTTCACTGAGAATAAAACAGAGGTTTCTCAACCAATGGATTCCGCAAGTGAAGAAATACAAAACACTTCACAGGCCCAAGCTGAGGAGAAAGAAGGCTCTTCAACCGAAGAAGCAAAAACAGCAGCCGAAGAAAAAACAACTCCCTCCTCCGATGCTTCTCAGGCTGCTCCGCAGACTACGATAACCGGCCTTGTGGTGGATGCCTCGGGTGTAAATGTAAAACCAGCTCTGAATCCTCAGATTGTTTCTGAATCCGGTGAAGAAATCTACGGGTTCAAAAAAGCCAACCGGGATTTTCGCCGCCTCAACGGACTTGCTTCCTATGCTCCGGATATGAAAGATGCCTGCCTGGATAAACGCGTTACAGAAAAACCTTTTGTTATGAATGCCAAAAGTCTTTCAAAGGACAAGCCGTGTATCATCATTGTTTCCAATGAAGAGGCTTTAAAATTCAACGAATACAAAAACAGCAACAGGGTCCTGGAACACTGCCGGGTAATCATTGTGACTCAACCTGCTTCAGAAAAATCTCCGCAATCCTGATTTTAAAAATATTGACAGGGTGTTTAAACTTTCATTATAGTCATCAAAATTTAGTCCATTTAATCCTTTTAAAATCAGTCCCGTGAGGCTGAAAAGGGAGTTTCGATGACAACAGCTGATGATAGTCAAATTCCGTCTAAAAATAATTCTTTCGTCTCATCCCTTCTCATGGATGAAAAAGAAATCGACAAAGTTTTAAACCGGATAGCCCATGAAATCATTGAACATAAATATTTCCAGACATCTCCCACCGCCATTATCGGAATAAGAACCCGCGGAATCTATCTGGCCTCACGCCTTCAGACAAAAATCAGGGAATTATCCGGTCATACTCTGGAATCCGGCTCTCTTGACATTTCTTTTCACCGGGATGATTTAGACCGAGTGAAATGCATGCCGGAGGTAGGCGTCACTGAAATTCCTTTTTCCATTGAAAATAAAACCATCATTCTTGTGGATGATGTTCTTTATACCGGACGTACGATTCGTGCTGCCCTTGATGAACTGATCGATTTCGGACGTCCCAAACGCATTCTGCTCGCTGTATTAATTGACCGGGGTCACCGGGAGCTCCCCATTAAAGCCGATTTTGTAGGAAAAAATATTCCGAGCCGTGAAACTGATTCCATTCAGGTCTACCTTAAAGAATCTGACCGGAAAGAGGAGGTTGTCTTACTATGCCGGTAACAGGTTGGACAAAAAAAGATCTGATTGCCATCAAAGATCTCTCCCCTGAAGAGATTAACATGATCTTAGATACCGCAAAATCCTATAAAGAACTTGTCTTGAGACCTATTAAAAAAGTTCCCACCCTCCGCGGAAAAACCGTTGTGCTTCTTTTTTGTGAACCCTCCACCCGTACACGCATCTCCTTCGAACTTTCAGCAAAACGTTTAAGTGCCGATGTCATCAATGTATCCAAAGACAGCTCCTCTTTAGCCAAAGGAGAATCCCTTGTGGATACCGCTAAAAATTTTGAATCCTTGAAAATCAACACGATTGTCGTACGCCATAAGTGCGCAGGAGCTCCTGCACTTCTTGCAAAATCTTTAAATGCCTCTGTGATCAATGCGGGTGACGGTTATCATGAACATCCCACCCAATGCCTTCTGGATATGTATACCATTTTAGAAAAAAAGAAGACTTTTAAAGGATTAAAAGTTGCAATCGTGGGTGATATTCTTCACTCCAGAGTTGCGCGCTCCAACATCTGGGGACTCACCAAAATGGGAGCCTCTGTCACGGTATGCGCCCCCCCCTCCATGCTTCCCCGTGATATCGAAAAACTCGGTGTGAATGTTTCGTATAATTTAAAGGATGCGATACGGGAAGTGGATGTCATCAATCTTTTACGGATCCAGTTTGAAAGGGATTCAGGTATTTTATTTCCTTCCATCCGTGAATACGGCCGTTATTTCGGATTAACGGAGGAATTAATGAAATTCGTTGCCCCGGAAACTCTGGTCATGCACCCCGGCCCCATTAACCGCGGAATAGAAATATCCTCAAGTGTTGCAGACGGATCCCAGTCCGTCATCCTGGAACAGGTCACCAACGGTCTGGCTGTGCGCATGGCCATTCTCTATCTTCTGAACGGAGGTGAAACCCTATGAGCACTCTTCTCATTAAAAACGGTTTTATTGTTGACCCATTACTGGACAAGCCGTTCAAATCCGACCTCTTGATTCAGGATGGAAAAATCAAAGAAATTCATCCGCATATTTCCCAGTGTGATGCAGACCTCTATGACGCTACCGGAAAATATGTCTGTCCCGGGTTTATCGACCTGGAAGCTCATATTCTCCGTTCTTTGCAGGATGTGGAAAAAGCCCTGGAAACTTCTACCCGGGAAGCGGTCAAAGGCGGATTCACAACCCTCTGCGCCATGCCGGATACCACTCCCCCGCTGGATAATGAAGGCATGATAGGACTTTTAAGGCTTTTATCAGAAAAGAGAGGCTGGACTCACATCATTCCTGCGGCCTGCGCCACCCAGGGGATGAAAGGAGCTCAAATGGCGGAAATCGGCACGCTCATCGCCGCCGGAGCCGGTATTATTTATGACGCGGATAAAACAATAGCCGATACCCTTCTTTTACGCCAGCTTCTGGAATACGCCAAAATGTTCAACGTACCCTTTTTTCTTCACCCTGAGGATGAACGCCTTTCCAAAGAGGGTCTTATGCATGAGGGAGAAATGTCCACCCGCATGGGGCTTATGGGAATTCCTTCCATTTCTGAAAGTACAATCGTATCCAGGGATCTTCTTATTGCCGAATATTTAAATGTGGCGATTCATATTCCTCACATTTCCACGGCTCTCTCCTTAAGGCTCATACGGGAAGCCAAAAAAAGAGGAGTCAAAGTGACCTGCCATGCCACCCCGCACCATCTTGACCTGACAGACAAAAACATTACCACTTTCAATACTTCTTTAAAAATCAAACCTCCGCTGCGTTCGGAAGAAGACAGAATAGCCCTGATTGAAGGCATTAAAGACGGGACGCTGGATGCTGTTGCAACCGACCATATCCCCTGTTCCGAGCATTCCAAGGATGTAGAATTTGCAGATGCCCCTTTCGGGGTTATTGGTCTCGAGACCGCCTTTCAGGTGCTCTATGACCGTTTGGTTACCAGGGAAAAACTTCCGCTCAATACTATTGTAAGACTTTTAACTCAGGGGCCTGCAAATATTTTAAAAATTGACAAAGGATCTCTGCAAAAGGGAAGCGATGCGGACCTTACTATTATCGATTTAAATACAAAAAAGACAATCACCAAACAAAGCTTGATCTCCAGACAAAAAAATTCTCCTTTCATCGGCCGGGAATTTTCCAGTGTTGTCGATGCCTGCATCATCAACGGCTGTTTCAGATTCAAGCTCGGAACGTTTTTAACCTGAGGAGAAATAACGAATGACCAGGGCATGTTTAATTTTAGAAGACGGGGAAATCTTCCGGGGCCAGAGTTTCGGCCGTGACGGAGAAATATTTGGAGAAGTGGTTTTTAACACCTCTTTGACAGGATATCAGGAAATCTTAACAGACCCCTCCTATGCGGGACAACTGGTTACGTTAACCTATCCGCTCATCGGAAATTACGGTATTAACACGGAAGATGTGGAATCCGGTAAACCCTGGGTAAGAGCGCTGATCATCCGTAAACTCTGCAAACAGCACAGTAACTTCAGAGCCTCCATGTCCCTCGAGCAGTATCTGAAAACCAACAATATTATCGGTATAGAAGGAATTGATACCCGAAGGCTCACCCTGCACATCCGCGAAAAAGGCTCCATGCGGGGAGGCATTTTCGTTAATCCTCAGGAAGATGAAAAAAGTCTTCTGAAAAAAGTCAGAAACGCACCCAGGCTTGAAGAAGAAGACCTCGTTCAGCAGGTCTGCACCAAAGAATCCTACCTTTGGGACCCGGCCGGAGAGAAAAGCTTTAACTGGCCCGACACAAAAATGAATCCTGCCATGACCTCGGACTATCGGGTTGCTGTTATCGACTTTGGTATTAAAACCAATATACTCAGAATGCTCCGCCAATATTTTAAAGAAGTCAGAGTTTATCCTTCCGGAGTAAATTCTGATACAATCCTCCAGAATAAACCTGACGGAGTCTTTTTATCCAACGGTCCCGGGGACCCTGTCCGTGTTGTTTCAGGAATAAAGCTAGTAAAAAATATCCTCGATAAAGTTCCAATTTTCGGGATCTGTCTCGGGCATCAGATCATCGCTCTGGCCCTGGGAGGAAAAACCTATAAGCTTAAATTCGGCCATCGCGGAGGAAATCAGCCAGTCAAGGCCATTCACAAGAAAAACATTGAAATCACCTCTCAGAACCACGGATTTGCTGTGGATGTAAAAAGTCTTAAATCCCTGCCCTATGAAATAAAAGACACCCATACCAATTTGAATGATTTTACCAATGAAGGGATCCGCGTGGATGCCCTTAAAGTCTTCTCTGTTCAGTATCATCCGGAATCATCCCCGGGGCCTCATGATTCTCAATACCTCTTTGAAGACTTCGTTAAACTGATTAAATATGGGAAAGTGGATGTTAACAACTAGATTTGGAGTATAATCATGCCAAGGCGTACTGATATTAAAAAAATTATGATTATAGGTTCCGGCCCGATTGTCATCAGTCAGGGCTGTGAGTTTGACTATTCAGGCACACAGGCCTGCAAAGCCCTCAAAGATGAAGGCTATGAAGTCATACTGATCAATTCTAATCCCGCAACGATCATGACGGATCCGGAATTTGCAGACTCAACCTATATTGAGCCCATCACGCCGGAAATGGTGGAAAAAATAATTGCAAAAGAAAGGCCCGACGCCCTTCTTCCCACCTGTGGAGGTCAGACAGCCCTTAATACCGCTCTTGCCCTTCATAAAAACGGGGTGCTTGAAAAATATAAAGTGGAACTGATAGGCGCTTCCATTCCGGTCATTGAAAAAGCGGAAAGCCGTGAGCTTTTCAAAGCGGCCATGGAAAAAATCGGAATGAACATTCCAAAATCCGGTTTTGCAAAATCCGTTGAAGAAGCCATTATTACCGCCGAAAAAATCGGAACGTATCCTCTTATCATGAGGCCCAGCTTCACCCTGGGCGGTATCGGCGGCGGAATAGCCAATGACAGGGAAGAACTCATTGAAATTGCACGCAGAGCCATGGACTACTCCCCCACCCATGAAGTCCTGATCGAGCAGTCTTTGATCGGGTGGAAAGAATTTGAACTCGAAGTTATCCGCGATACGCATGACAATGTCATTATTGTCTGTGCCATTGAAAACCTGGATAGTATGGGTATCCATACCGGAGACAGCATCACCGTAGCACCTGCCCAGACACTTACCGACAAGGAGTACCAGATCTTAAGAGATGCCTCTATAGCCATTATCCGTGAAATCGGCGTAGAAACCGGGGGATCCAACATTCAATTTGCCATAAACCCCAAAAACGGTCAGTTCATGGTCATCGAAATGAATCCCAGAGTTTCTCGCTCTTCCGCGCTGGCCTCCAAGGCCACCGGATTTCCAATAGCCAAAGTAGCCGCGAAACTTGCAGTCGGCCTCACCCTTGATGAAATCCCTAATGATATAACAAAAAAAACCTGTGCAGCTTTTGAACCCACTATTGATTATATTGTTGTTAAGTTTCCACGCTGGGCTTTTGAAAAATTTCCTCAGGCCGATCCCACCCTCACCACACAGATGAAATCTGTGGGTGAAACCATGGCCATTGGGCGCACCTTTCAGGAGGCGTTCCAAAAAGCCGTAAGATCCCTTGAAGTTTCGCGCTACGGATGGATTGCCAAAGAAAAAGAAAAATCCATTTCTGATGAAGAACTGGAAAAGAAACTGCGAATTCCGAACGAAAACCGACTTTTTTTTATCAAAGCCGCGCTGGAAAGAGGCTTAAGCCTTGAAAAAATTCAGGAATGGACACTGATTGATCCATGGTTTTTGTCTGAATTAAATGAAATATATGAAGCGGAAAAAGCATTATTGTCTCTTAACAAACCCCTCGCGGATCTTGATGCGGATGAATTTCTTCAGGCCAAAAGAAACGGTTTTTCAGATGCTCATCTGGCAGCGATTTTCAATACCGATGAAAAAACAGTCCGCCGTGAAAGAAAAAAGAAAAAAGTTAAACCCGTATACAAACGGGTGGATACCTGTGCGGCCGAATTTGAAGCCCGCACCCCCTATTTCTATTCCACTTATGAAAACACCTCAGAACCTTTTCCTTCCACCAAGAAAAAAATCATGATTTTAGGCGGAGGCCCAAACCGTATCGGCCAGGGCATTGAATTTGATTACTGCTGTGTTCATGCCTCTTTTGCCCTCAGAGCCATGGGCTATGAAAGCATTATGGTAAATTCCAATCCTGAAACGGTAAGTACCGATTTTGATATCTCCGATAAACTCTTTTTTGAGCCTGTCACCTTTGAAGATGTAATGAACATTTACGAAGCGGAAAAATGCGAAGGCGTCATTGTTCAACTGGGAGGACAAACCCCGTTAAACATTGCCATGAAACTCAAAAAAGCCGGAGCTCATATTATAGGAACAGCTCCTGAAATGATCGATCTGGCACAGAACCGTAAAAAATTTCAGGAGCTGTGCAAAAAAAACAGAATTCTTCAGCCTAACAACGGAACAGCCACTTCAGTTGAAAAAGCAGTTCAAATTGCCGAGCGTATCGGATTTCCAATCATTGTCCGTCCCTCCTTTGTTTTAGGAGGAAGAGCCATGGAAATTGTTTACGACATGGACACCTTGAAAGTATACATGGAAAGAGCCATTATCGCTTCCCCTGAATACCCGGTTTTAATCGATGAATTTCTGGAATCAGCCGTCGAACTGGAAGTCGATGCTTTAAGCGACGGAGAAACCTGCGTCATTGGCGGAATTCTGGAACACATTGAACAGGCGGGAATTCATTCCGGAGACTCTGCCTGCGTATTTCCCACCTATTCAATAGGCGATGTCATTTTAAATGAAATCCGCAGAATCACCTCTACACTGGCCAAAGAACTGAACGTCAAAGGTCTGATGAACATTCAGTTTGCGGTAAGGAATGAAAGACTTTATATCATTGAAGTCAACCCGAGAGGATCACGCACCATTCCGTTTATCTCCAAATCCATCGGGGTATCCCTGGCGAAACTCGCCACACAGGTCATCTGCGAGAAAAAGCTCAAAGAGCTGAATTTTACAGAAGAAAAAATACCTGTTTTTTATTGTGTCAAAGAAGCTGTGCTGCCTTTCAGCCGTTTTCCGGGTTCCGATATTCTGCTTGGCCCAGAAATGCGCTCTACAGGTGAGGTCATGGGTTTTGATCCTATCTTCGGAGCCGCCTTTATTAAATCCCAATTCGGAGCAGGTCAGGAAATTGCAAAAAAAGGCAAGGTCTTCATCAGTGTAAAAGACGATGACAAACGGCATATTGCGCTGGTCGCAGAAAAACTGTCATCTCTGGGGTATGAGCTTTGCTCTACTTTAGGAACATCCAAAGTTTTAAAGTCCAGCGGCCTGAAACCGCAACAATTATGTAAAATCGGACAAAATGGCACAACCATTATTGATCTGATCGAAAAAGGAGAAATAGTGTTGGTCATCAATACCCCTAAAGGCAAAGGCCCAAGAGAAGATGAGCGAAAAATCAGGGCTCTGGCTTCCATCCGGAAAATTCCCTGCATTACCACCTTATCCGGCGCCCAGGCAACAGTAACAGGTCTTTCTTATTACCTGAAAGATGAATTAAATGTCCTGTCCCTTCAGGAATACCATAAACGATAATTCATTCATCCTAAAAAACGAGGGTTAACAAATGAAGACATATCCCATTGCAGTCCTAGGCGGAGATGGAACCGGTCCTGAAGTTGTCAGAGAGGGGATCAAAGTTTTAAAGACCGCTTCTTCAAAATTCGGATTCAAACTGGATTTTACGGATTTCGACTTCGGCGGCGAACGTTTTTTAAAAACCGGAGAGATTCTTCCGGACTCTGCAATTTCGGATATAAAAAAATTCAAGGCCATCTTCCTGGGAGCCATCGGACATCCGGATGTAAAACCCGGCATTCTGGAAAAAGGGATTCTTTTAAAACTCCGTTTTGAACTGGATCAATATATCAACCTCCGCCCGATCAAATTATTTCCCGGTGTTGAATGCCCGATCAAGGATAAAGGGCCGGAACATATTGACTATGTGGTTGTCCGTGAAAATTCCGGAGGCGCCTATACAGGGGTGGGAGGAGTCGCTATGAAAGGCAGTCCTCACGAAGTTGCCACCCAGAATATGATCTATAACCGTTTTCAGGTCGACCGCTGCCTGAAATACGCTTTTGAATACACTAAAAAACGCAATAAAAAAAACACCCTGGCCTTATCCGGTAAAACCAATGTTCTCACCTATGTTTTTGATTTGTGGGAACGTGCTTTTCATGAACTCGGCCAAAAAGAATATCCTTCCATCAAAAGGGAGTATTACCATGTCGATGCGACCACCATGTGGATGATCAAAAATCCTGAATGGTTTGATGTGATTGTTACAGAAAACATGTTCGGCGACATTATCACTGACCTTGGAGCCATAACGCAGGGCGGAATGGGCATTGCTGCAGGTGGAAATATCAACCCTGAAGGGGTGAGCATGTTTGAACCCATCGGCGGTTCAGCCCCCAAATATACTGGCAAAAATATCATCAATCCTCTTGCCGCGATCTGTGCAGGGGCCATGATGATGGATACCTTGGGCGAAATCAAAGCGGCCCAAGCCATTGAAGAGGCCGTCATGGATGTTACCGCCAATAAGCTGAAAAGTCTTGCTGCAGGTAAAATGGGCTATACCACAGCTGAAGTCGGAGATCTTGTGGCGGAAAGATTATAGTATTATTCCGTTTTAAATTTTATAAAAAAGCGGAAGGGATTGCCTCTTCCGCTTTTTTATTGTTCTGAAAACATTCCTCAGCACCCCGATTATTTTATTTTACAGTCATGACAATAATTTTATCACTGTTTCTGTTTTTTATTCTCTTTATTTCACTTGTTTTCTCATGGACTCCCGTACTTTTACTCCTAACAATTGCATAGAGAAAGGTTTTTGAATGAAATTCATCCCTTCATCAAGTATGCCCTGAGGGGCAATCTCATCGGCCGTATAGCCGGATATGAAAAGACAGGGAATATCCGATTTAATCTTCTGCACCCGCTTAGCCAGCTCTCTCCCGTTCATTCCGGGCATCACGGCATCCGTAAGCAAAAGCCTGATCTCCTTCGAGTGAATTTCAGCAAGTTTCATGGCTTCCCCCGGGGAATTGGCAGCCAAAACATGATACCCGAGGCTGACAAGCATCTTTTGAGCCAGTCTCAGAACATAGAGTTCATCTTCAACAAGAAGGATGGTTTCTCCAAATCCTTTCGGAATGTTTGTGTCAATAATTGTCTGAATTTTATCAGGTTCCCCTGTAAAACAGGGGAAAAAAAGCTTAAATACAGTTCCTGATCCCGATTCACTGCTTACATTTATGACCCCGTTATTTTGTTTCATGATACCGTAAACGGTAGCCAGTCCCAGGCCAGTGCCTTTTCCTAACGTTTTGGTTGTAAAAAAGGGTTCAAAGAGATGGCTTAAAACCTCCCGATTCATTCCCCTGCCGTTATCCTTCACAGAAAGCATAACATACTCTCCCGGACATATCCCGGTCTGAGTCTGACAGAATCTTTCATCAAGCTCCACATTATCCGTTTCAATGGTAATTATTCCATCCTGAGTAATGGCATCACGGGCATTGACGCAAAGATTGGCAAGGATCTGATCTATCTGGGAGGGATCCATTTTTATTTTCTTGAGATCAAGACCAGGTTTCCATTCAAGAAGGACATCTTCACCTATCAAACGCTTAAGCATATTGAACATACCCGATACAGACTTATTCAAATCCATCGCTTTAGGCTGTATATTCTGTCTTCGGGCAAAGGCTAAAAGCTGAGCGGTAAGATCAGAAGAACGTTCGGCCACCTTTTTAATCTCTTCCAGATAGTTGTAGAAAGGGGATTCAGGACTCATCTGCATAAGGATCAGTTCAGCATACCCCATGATCGCGGTCAACATGTTATTGAAGTCATGGGCCACGCCTCCGGCAAGACGTCCCACCGATTCCATTTTCTGAGCCTGCTGCAGCTGTTTTTGAAGTTTTTCCTTTTCCACTTCAGCATTTTTACGCGCAGTAATATCAATGGATATCCCGCAAAGGGCAAAAATATCCCCCTGACGATTCCGGACCGGAAACTTTATACTCTGATAACTGCGAGTTCCATCTTCAAAAGGGATATTTTCATTTCTATCAATTGTTTGCCCGGACTCCAGAACCTCTTTATCATTTTTAATAAAACTTGCAGCAATTTCAGGACAAAAAATTTCAAAATCGGTTTTTCCTTTTACTTTTTCATTGGCTAAATGAAAAGAATCACTCCATTTTGAATTCACAAAAAGATATTTTCCGTTTTTATCTTTTAAATAAATAAACGCCGGGTAATTATCGAGTATCAATTTATGCTGTACGGCCATTTCCCGAACTGTTCGTCCGAAATAACGGCTAAGGAGAAAAACAATTCCGAAGGCGGCACCAGTAAGCACGAGAATCAGGAAAAAAAGGATAAGAAAATTTTTCCCCTGTTTTTGGCGTGTTTCCCCCACATCGATTCCAATGTGAACAACACCCATAACATCTGAATCCATTCCTCCTCTGTAGGGAAGAACAATTTTCTTTATTACTTTATGGCCAAATCTACAATCCGATACAATGAGCTTATTTCGGGAAAGACATTCCTTAATTACTTTGAGCTCCTCTTCACTGACTATTCTGTCATTCTGGAAAGAATTGCTATGCGCAAGAATTTCACCTTCTTTGGATTCAACAGAAATATAATCAATCTCAGGATTATTCTTAATTATTTCCTCAACAAAAAGTCGGGCATGATATTTTCCTGAAAAGCTGACCCTGCTGATCGATTCTGCAAGAATTTCACCCAAAGCACCGGAAAGCCGGTTTTCCACACGCATTTGAATGTTTACATAAAGTAAAGCAGTCAATGCGGTCACAGAAAGCATCAAACACAAAACAAGAGCACCGAAACTTAAGGCCAGTTTCTTATCCACCTCTTCAGCAAGAACTGTTCTTTCTTTAAAAAATTTCATTTTTTTCAGAAGTTTTCTTTATAATGCGCATTTGGCCGTTCCAGCGGGGGTATAAGCTTTTCCAGGGCTTTTCAAAGGCCTGAGGAACAGGCCCATTCCATCCGGGATACAGGTGAAGAGTATCGCAGTTGACGGGAAAAACAGGAATCACGGCATGGTAAGGTGTTTTCTCACCTAAAAGTACCGCATAGGCACATTTCATGGCTTCTGCCCCCAAAGGGCCGCAAAACTGAGCTGAATCAATGACCGTAAGTTTTCCGCTTCGTATATTTTCAACTGAAGCGGGATCCCCGTCAATTGTCGCCACTTTTATTTCGGTTCTCCCTTGTTTCACCAGTTCGTTTACCAGGGCCAACCCTCCGCCGTCATTGACAGTAAACACAACATCAATATCCCCCTTATTTGGAAAGTCGTGTATAAGCCCTTCCGCTGCCTTTTTACCTCCGTTCGGTTCAACTGCCACATAGGATTTCAGTACCTTGAACTTCATTTTCATCTGATTCAGCCCGTCCAGGAACCCGTTCACACGCTCAACCGTTGATGATACATGCGGATATTCCACAAGAACAATCCTTAGTTTTCTGTGTTTCGGGAACAGGGAAGCGATATATTCACCGTCAAGATAGCCGCCCTGATAATTATCGGAAGTCCGGTAAGCGGTAAGAGTACCTCCCTGGATATACTGGTCATAGGCCACAACAGGAATTCCAATCCTGTTCGCAGTTCGTAAAGGCTCTGCCAGAGCCGCATTATCTGTGGGCTGAACAATGAGAAGATCTACTTTTTCCTCAATCAGTTCAAACATCTGGCGGATCTGATTTTCAATTCCCGCAGGACCTTCACCGGCAACACGGATAATCAGTTTAACCGTTGGTTTTCCCGATAAAACGCTCTGAGCGTTAATTTTTTCCGCTTCCTGTTCAAGGGCTTTGCTCATGACAACCTGTCCGGCAATATTGGAAGACCAGTAGAGCACCCCCACTCGTTTTTCTTCAGCAGAAACAATGAAAGGGATATAAAAAAAACATAAAAAAAAGGTCAATAAGCATTGATAAAAAGGAAAAAGAATACAGCGGATGCGAGCTGCCATACTCAATTCATTTCTCCTAAAAAGATTAAATTTAAAGATGGATAGATGAATGAAAATATAATTATAATGCAATTTTTCATTTTGATCTATGATAATTTTCATTTTCCATCAGCCTTAAGACTGTTAAAGACCGAAATAATACAAACCAGGTGAATTGACAACAGGAGTTTTATCAGGTATTTAGACTAAGTATCACAATATTTGATAAATAATGAATAAAAGACGACTTTAAAAATGTCTTTAATCCAATCTGAATAGGGGGCCAAAATGCGCCAGGGGCAGAAAGGTTTTTTAGCGTTTCTTATTTTTTCCACTCTTACCTGTCAAACCAGTCTCTTTGCCTTAGCACCGAAACACAATTTGGAGGTCTTTGACTTCGAATCCTCCCTCGATTCCTCCACTATCCCCTCCCCCCTTGATTTCCCAAACTCCAAAACAGATAAAATTACCGATGTTTCAGGGCATGAAATTTACACTGCCCGCTGGCTGGATGAAAGACTGATCATTCAGGCGATTCTAAAAGAAATTCTTGAATCCCCAGCCAAAACGGGTGAGGCAGACCGCTTCAACTTCAGCTTCATGAATCTCAAGGAAAGGCTCAGACTCCTGATGCTTCAATACGGACGCAAAGAATACACCCTCAACGAACTGGGTTCCATGCTGAATAATTCTTTAAACCGTTTTATCAATCAGAATGTTCTGGGTTATAATCCCCAGGCCAAAACCTTTTCACTTAAAAGCAGCCTGCGCACTATGGCAGTCTGGGGAGATGATGTGGGTTTTGTACTCAGTGATCTTCAAAATGCCCTTCTTTCCAACAATAAAGAAACCGTATTGAATGTTCTTGAAAAATATGCGGATGCCACAGATCTTGAAAAACTGTTTCCTGTTGAGGCCAAATACCCTGTACGCCGGGCCGCTACCCTTTTAAATGAAAATGAACGCAGCCAGCTTTCCGGCTACCTGAAAGATCTGAGAAACTCCAGATCGCCGCTCTATCACAAAGCCCTTGTCAATGATCTTGATCTTCAGCTTAATCCGGACTCCATCCCCGGATTTACAGAAATCGTCTGTTCCAACCTAAAAGACGTTCCCATCTATGACCTGACACCTGAATTCAGTGAAGTGGCCGGGGGATTAGGAAGAGTTGAACAATATCATATTACCCGCATGAAAAATCTGGGGGCAAACATTTCTGCTTTTGAACCCCGATACTACAAATTCAAACGCAGCGGAAAAATCATAGATGCTGATTATTCCACGGCCAGTTACCCTTTAACCCCTCAAGGCGCTCCCATTCCGTTAATTTTTAATTTTCTCGGGCAGGAGGTCAATCTGGAAGTCCAGAGCTGCGTGAACAACAAAGGCATTCCTGTTCTTCAGGTTTATCCGGCTAAAAACGCTTCCGATTTCATCAAAGCGGCTTTTGAACGTATGTATGTCTATGGAGGCAAAGGCCAGCCCAGTCAGCTCCAGTTCAGCGCTCTTTTAGCCAAAGCCCAATGGACTTATATCCGTAATGTTGAATATGAAAAGTTCAAAAAACAGGGTAAAAACTGGAAACCGGCCATTATCAACACAAATGATGCGCAAACTCTCATGGCCTCCGTATACAGGCTAATTGACTACAATGATGCGGTAAAGAGCAGCAATTTTGAATACGCTGCCTTCCTTAAACAATTCATGTTCTCAGGCACAACCCACACCTACAAAAACAGAGGCTTCTTTGCCGAACTCGATGACTACGGAAAAGACCGCTTAAGAGAAATCGGAATTCCGGATGAATTCCACTGGATTTTCTATACGCCTAAACTTAACCGAAACGACCTCGACCTCTTCCTTTCCAAAGACCAGCAGGGCATGGAAAATAAAAACATGGCGAACATGTCCAGCGGCGGGCTCAATGCCTCGGATGTCACCAAGGCCGTAGCGGCGATCCACGCTTCCGAAGTCTTTGAATTCGACCCGTCTCTTAAGGCCCTTTACGGGATCACCAACGGCGACAACATCCCGGATTCCTCCATCTACTTTCAGGAATATCTCGAACAACTCAAAAAAGAGGGAAAAATTTCAAAAGAAGCCCAATACCCCAACCTTACTCCTGAAGACGTAAAACAGATCAAACGGCTGGCAAAAGAAAAAGCGGCCCACGAAGGAAACTTGCTGGGACTCAACCCCAACCAAATGACCATAGGTTACAGCGGACGCTGGGTTGAGGAAAAACGATGTTCCCGGGGCTTCAACTTTATTGATAAAGACGGAATGCGAAACCTTTCAGACACCAACAACATCATTAGACTGGTTAAAGCCGGAGTTCAGGTTGTTATTTTTGGAAACGTGCAGGACAACGACGCGAGCAAAATGCTTGGAGCGCAGGCTCTGGAAGTTCAGGCCTATATTGAAAGCGAAAAAGCCAAAGACCCGGAAATCTGGCCCGGGAAATTCATATTCAAACCCAGATTCACCCTTGAAGAACAGCTCCGCCTGCTCCCTGCCCTCGACATCCAGATTCAGGATTCCGATCGCGGCACAGGGGCATCCGAGTACACCGAATCCAATGCAACGGCCAATGGAGGACTTTCCATGGGTTCCCCCTATCACGAAGGCGTCATCCAGAAACACGGGGTTCCCATCAACTACATCACCCATTTTGGAAACTCTATTGTTCCGGTGGATGAAACACCTAAAGCCTATCTCGACCAGATGCTTAAAGTTAAAGAACTCTTTGACATGGGCACCCTCTTCGACTATCAGGCCAAGAGTATCCAGCTGAGCCAGATTCTTGATGCACGGCATACCGCCGCCCAGTATCTGCGTCTGTGGGATTCCTACTATGACACGAAATCTCCTCTCTACTACAACAACAAGAACCTTCCCAGGCCTATGTTCCTCGGCCAGACTGCAGAAATCAGCTATATTGAGCCCCTTCTCAAAACAAAAGGGGTACAGAATTACATGGATAACAGCCCCAGCTGGGAATTTCCTGTGGGAGAAGGCACCATCCAGATTCCGATGGAAGTAAACACCATGACTTTCCCGAATGACCTCCGGGCCTATGTCCAGCGTACAGAAGACGGCAAAAAATACTTTTTTACCCGGGTGCCCGGGACCAGCAAGTTCAATATCTCCATTCCCCAGAGCATTGCGGGCACCTATACAATCAACCTGATTTCCGGCTACATTAAAACGGCTTACCCCAGAAATATCGTCATCAAAAAACCTTCGGAAATAGATCATAACCTTGTAAAAATATCCGAAACCGACAGCGAAACTACCTACAAACTCATCCTTCGCAAAGAATTCGGCCCCTACCTCCGCTTTACCCTGAGCGGAAAAAATCTGGCCGCGTGGACAGGCAATCTTCCTGAAGGGGTAAAATTCAGTATTAAACCCCTTGTCATAGACAACAGCAACTCCAACAAAAATGTTGTAGAAATCCGTCTGAAAAACGATCCTCAAATCGAAGACTCCATGAGCTTTGAGTTCACGCTTCCCAAACAAACTCCTGAAGATGAAACCTACATCAGCAAACTTGTGTTTGCTAGCCGTGATGAAACAGGCCGCTGGAGAAACAAGGGCGGAGACAATTACCACGTCTTTCTCTTTGAATCTGAATCGGTCAATGAAATCCCCCTTCAGATCACAAACTATTCCGGCAGGACAACTGACGCAGCCGCTTAACACAGTTAAGGACTCACTTATCCAGTTCATTCCCGCAGAATAAGGAAAGAAAAAAAATTATTCCACAAGACAGACGTGCTTTCTCCTGATTTTGATTGACGCAGAATCAATATCAGCAGATTCTTATCGCCTAGTGAAAAAGTTCAAAAAAATATACATTGAAATCACCAACATCTGTAATCTGACATGCAGTTTTTGTTCTAAAAGCAAACGAAAACCTCAATCTCTAAGCAGAGAAAACTTTAAATATATTCTCAAAGAAATTCACCCCTTTACGGATTATATTTATCTTCATGTGAAAGGAGAGCCTCTCCTGCACCCCGAACTCCCTGATTTGCTGGATATTGCTTATGAAGAAAAATTCAAGGTCCATATCAGCACCAATGGAGTATTGATCAATAAAGTAAAAGATATGCTCCTCCATAAGCCTGCAATCAGGCAAATGAACTTTTCCCTGCACAGTATTACGGAAAACAAAAAAGAAAATTACCTGAAAGATATCCTTGAATTCACAGAGGAAGCACTCGATAGCACCCCTATGATCATCGCTTTGCGGCTATGGAATTTCAACAAAGAGGATAAATCTGAAACCCATAAAAATCTGGCAATACTTAAAACCCTGGAAGACCGATTCTGTGAAAAAAAATTAATAGAAGAGAATTTAATCCTCGGCACAGGACTAAAGCTCAAAGAAAGGCTCTATTTAAATACCGACTATAGATTTCAATGGCCGGATATAAAGAATGACTACCACAATGAAAATGGATTCTGCCATGCCTTGCGCAGCCAAATTGCAATCCTGACCGATGGAACCGTTGTCCCCTGCTGTCTGGATGGTGAAGGGGTGATTAACTTAGGAAACATCTTCAAACAGAATTTTGAAGAAATAATAACTAATGATAAATCCAAAGCCATTTATGATGGTTTTACAAACCATAAGGCCATTGACCCCTTGTGCATCAAATGTAGTTTTAAAGAACGGTTTGAATAAAAAAATATTGAATAGAGTCATTTCTTATCTGTCATTAATTTATACTTTGAAGACTTTTCTGGAATAATATTTTGCACGTGAAATGGATAAATCCACAGAACGCAATTTTTCACATTTGGCAACCCCCGCACCTATGGCTAAAGGTATAATTTTCTCCAGGCTCATTCCTTTCTGAAGCATGGCAGCCAAAGTACCCGTAAAGGCATCTCCGGAACCTATGGGGTTAATCAGATTTTCACAGTCAGGAACCTTATAACGCTCCGTTTTATGATGAGAGCAGAGGGTTACAGGGTTTGACCCGTCTGTTACAATAAGCTTTTCAATGGAATAAAGTTTTCTTAATTCTGACCATGCCTTGTTTACAGATTTTCTGCCGGTCAGAGTAAATAATTCCTGTCTGTTAATTTTCAAAATATAAATACCGTGTTTAAGAATGGGAGTTACTCCCATGATTCCATCCAGAATTATCATTGCAGGGGAAATTCCATTGATCAGCTTTTTTACATGTTTTTCAGTAAACCCAGAAGGGAAAGTACCTGAAAATATCCAATAATTATCCTGATCTTTAAATCTCTCTGCTTTATCACATAATTTCAAAGCTTCTGCCGGAGTGATTGCCGGTGAGGGATCGATAAGTTCAGTCGAGTGAGTATTGATAAACAGCGTCTGACACATCCGGGTAGAATCATGTACTTCAACAGATTTGTGCTGTATACTCGCTTCATCGAGATCTCGTTTTAAGGTTTTTCCGAACTCTCCTCCGGTAAATTGAAATAGAATTGGAACCCCTCTCCATTTTTTAATGGAGATAGCTGAATTAATTCCTTTGCCGGAAGCATATTCGATTACCTTCTCACAACGGTTAACCCCGCCAGGCTTAAAGGTTTTAAAAATCAAACCTCTCTGCCATGCAGGGTTTAGCCCTATAATGATGATTTCTTTTTCCATAATTATCCGGCGATCAGTACCGTTTCTTCCTCATCCTCAATGATTTTTAAGAAGTTTGTCAATTTCACCGTTTTCCTTACTGTTTACGAAGTCCTTAATCTTGGTCAGCGGATCTGTATTTCTGCTGATGAAAAATAGAACTCCTACCATGAAAGCCTGAAGGGATTTGGAGGAATCCAGAACCAGACTTCCCTTATTTCAGCCTCCTCAATAAATCCCCGGAGGTCAATAACCGCATGGCGCCTGACATCTGCGAACACTTTTTCGATTATATCAAAAAGAGGATCAATGGATTGCCGGATTCCAAGTCCGGCCTGGAAGCCTTCAGGATCCATAGCACAGGCCCCTTAAATGGCAAGGTATCACCGGATCGTAAAGCCTGTCAAGGGGGATGGTTTCATAAAAAAAATTTTACTGTTTTTAATGTTATATGAGGTAAAATTTGGGTAAAGGCAAAAAATTCACTCCCTGAAGCAAAAGCAAACTTATTAAAAGCCCTGGCTCATCCCGCGCGATTTTGGATGGTTGAAAAATTATCCGAAGGGGAAAGGTGCGTCTGCAAATTCACGTAAGAAATAGACTCTGATTTTTCCACTATTTCCAAACATCTTTCGATCCTTAAACAGGCCGGTATTGTTGAAGATCGCAAACAGGGAAAACAGGTTTTCTAAAAATTAAAAGTGCCCTGCATTGTAAATATTATGAATTGCATCGAATCCATCATCAAAACAAGAAGGGAAGATCAGATTAGAGCCTTTAGGCATTCCTTAACATAATTTCATAAGTCTATCAGAGAGGCAAGTCCGCAGTATTTGCCTTCAAAATGAAAAACCCTGAAAAGGTATTTATTTTTTTGGACATAATCCATAAAAAAACTGTTGTCCTGAATATCGTCCATGATGAGGATTGTTTCCGTCCTGAAATATTTTTTCAGAAAAGAAAGAGCCCATTTTCTTCCGGAATAGGATTTATCGGAATCATAATGAATAAGGTCAATGAAAGGGTTCCCGGAAACCATGCCCTGAAGATTTTTTCTATCCCCTTTCAAATAAAGCTCCCAATATTTTCTCAGATTTTCAGGAACCATAAGTCCAATATACTTCACGGGATTTTTAATTCTCAGATAAGGAAAATCACTGCTGAAAAGCCTGCCCTGACCATTTCTGGAAATAGCTTCAAGAAAAGCCCTGGAACTGAAACCAAGAGCCACACCGGTTTCAAAAACAGTCAATGGCTTTCGTAAACGTGTGATAAAATACAAAAGGGCATAAAACCCTCCGCCGCCTATTCCGGAAGGAAGTGAGGGCTTCAGCTTTTCCCAGTCCTCACGAGTCTTTTGAGAAAACAGCTTTGTTTCTAGGAGTAATTCCGGATTCCTGCCTTGTGCCCAGTCCGTGAAATCCTCCGCCTGCTCCCGGCACCACTGAAGGCTTTTCCCGCTCTGATAAGAATATTCCCACGGATAAAAAAGCTTTAAATAAAGCTTACGGATTATTTCAGGAAAAGAAAATTGAAATTTCATGACCGCTCTTTCGATGAAATCATCTCTCAATTAGGGGCCTTTTTTTCCCATGTTTTAAAAACCATTTTCTTCTTTTTAATCAGATTCAAAGCATTTTTAGATGCGGTCTGTTCTGCTTTTTTAATCGAGGAACCTGTCCCCCAGGTAATGTAATGATTCTGAACAAAAACATTAACCTTATATTTTTTCTGATGTTCCGGCCCGGTTTGGGAAACCAGCTTATACTGGGGAGGAACCCTGAAATTCTCCTGGAGGTATTCCTGCAGCTGATTTTTAAAATTGAAAAGGTTGTCCAGGTCATCAATTTCATTAAGAAAGGGTTCAAAAGATTTCAGAATCAGGCGCTTTGCGGGCTCAAACCCTCCATCAAGAAAAACCGCACCCCAGAAAGCCTCGACGGCATCGGACAAAATGGAATCCCGTTCGTTTCCCCCGTCTTTTTTTTCGCCGAATCCCATGAAAATATAATTCTGGATCTTAAGCCGCCGGGCAATTTTAGCCAGCATTTCCTCCCGAACCAGGAAAGACCGTTTCAGGGATAAAACCCCCTCGTCCTTATCCACAAGTTTTTTGATCAGAAATTCACTGATTACAAGTTCAAGAACCGCATCCCCTAAAAACTCAAGACGCTCATTGCATCGCAGACCATAACCTTTATTCTCATGAACAAAAGAAGAGTGAAGCATGGATTTAAGAAGGAGACGTTTATTTTTGAAGAAATAGCCGTTCTTATTCTCCAGAGGCTCCAGTTTTAAAATCAGATCGGGAATTTCCATTTTTAAAGAGTATTTTCCATAAGTTCCAGAAGAGCCTTTCTTTTATCTTCCGAATTAAAACTTAAAAACTGAATTCCAACCTGGTAGACCGAGATTTTTTCCGGGGTAAGCGTTTCTTTAATCCATAATATCCGGCCGTCCAGCTCGCACTCTGCGTTCAGATTCCCAAGAAAAAGTTTGCAGACCGTAAATACTGGAACTTTCTGGTCCAGTTCGATACAGGCGCCTCCCAGGCTTAAATTCCGGGTAACCCCGTTTATATGAACGATCTCCTCAGAAGATTCGGACACCCGTATCCGGATCTGAGCCGTAATTCTTTTATGCCGACGCCTCTCTTCATTTCGAACTGTCATTTTTAACCTCCGGGGAAAATAATGCTTTTTCTGAAAAATTTCAACAAAGACAGATAAACCTCCATCATTATACCAATCATAAAAATGAAAAAAAGTAAAACTATTGATTTAGATCGCGTTTTCAAGGTTCACATCATCCAGTAAAAGATTTTTTTCCGGAAAATCATGTAATTTCAGACAAACGGCATCCAGATCCGGGGTCAGGGCAATAGTCTCGCTGTAATAAACCCATTCAGTCCCGGGAAGAGTCCTTGAAACAATTTCAGCCAGAACCTTAAGGCCTCCCTCTTTATACCTTCCGAAAACACTGAAAGAAGGATGCCCTCCCTTATAATAAAAAGATAATTGAAGATTGTTGACGTCTTTTCCCAGAGGAAGCCAGATCAAAGGATTTTCTTCCAGATTTCCGGAGGGTTTTAAACCAGAATTCTTCTTATCCGTA
Organism: uncultured bacterium; assembly: GCA_964443875.1. GTDB lineage: Bacteria > Auribacterota > JAFGBW01 > JAFGBW01 > JAFGBW01 > CAYUET01. The sequence continues at coordinate 49,972 of CAYUET010000007.1, forward strand.
TAAAAAAGCACCCCTTTGAAAGCACTGGAAGCCAGAGAAGCCGGAAAGGAAACAAAGTCCTTATAACTGTTTTTTAATGTGCCTTCCTGCATGGACGACTGTTCCCAGACGCTCCAATGACTCAGCCGGTCAGAAAAATCAAAATTTAAAAGCTGGGGATGATAAAAAAAGTAGGAATAACGGTTTGAATGATCGTTAAGCATTCCCAAAGGGACAGAGAGGGGATTGGCCTCCATGGTAATCAGATTTTTTAATTCCAGGCGTATATCCCGGGAATACAGCCCCAATAAAAAACCGGTAAAAATAAGAAGACCCGCCAGAACACATTTGTTCACTTTAGTGAACAGGTAGCTTATTCCTCTCAGCAGATCGGCCTCAACAGGCAAAGAGATATCCCCCCCTTTTTCCTTTAAATAAGCTGTCTGCTCCGGCCCAAGCCCTTCAACCGCATGAAAGGTAGAGGATTGAAAAAAAGGTTCAGTAAACTCCGTATTTTCAAAAACAGAGGCATTGAAACTGGCATTGATAAAACGGCAATGAACAAATTTAACATTCTTGAATTCACAGAGGGCAAAATCAGAATTAAAAAACTCCACATCCTGAAATACAACATCCTGAAAACTTCCTGCTGAAAAATCCGACTCAGAAAAGGACACCGATTTGAATTCAGTTTTTTCAAAAAAATAATGTGAGGCTTCTGTTTTAACAAAAGCGGAATGAAAAAATCCGGCATTGGAAAAATAAACGGTCCGAAAAAAAAACGAGGAAAAGGTTATTTTTTCAAAACCTCCGTTTAAAAAATCAGTCTGCTCAAAACGAAAACCCTCAAGAACGAGATTTTCCACTTTGCCGTAATCCTTTATCTCGACTCCGCGAAAAAACCTTTTCTCCGACTCAAAAATCAGTGAGAGCGGATTGGGGGTAACGTTCATGGATCTCCTTCTTTTATTCCAGAAGTTTCTTTACAGCCTCAGAGGCTTTTTTAAGGCCGGTTTCAAACATAGTCGTGTCTTTTGCTCCGCCTCTGGCTATGTCCGGCTGACCTCCGCCTTTTCCTCCGCAGGCCAGACAGATTTCCTTCAGAATTTGTGAACAGTCGATTCCTGTAAAATTCTTTCTGGAGGAAAGAAAAATCAGTTTGTCTTCATAGGAAGCAGCCAAAAAGGCAAAGAGCGAATTTTTCTGCTGTTTGAATCCGTCCAGAACAGAAAGAAGATCCTCCCCGCTGATATCTTTATATCCCTGAACAATAAATTCTGTTTCCTTGGCGGAAAAAGAAAAATCCATATCCGCTTTTAATCCGGCCGACCCTTTTCTCTGTGAAAGTTTCTTTTCGAGTTCCTTCACCTTCTCCTGCAATAAGGCCACGGAATCCCGGACCTTCTCACAGGGAACCTTGAATTCAGAGGCCAGTCCGGAAAGGATCTCAGACTGTTCCTGCATTTTTTCAAGAAAAACTTTTCCAGTAACGGCTTCTATTCGACGCACTCCGGCAGATACAGAACTTTCTGAAAGGATTTTAAAACCGTTAATCAGCCCTGTGTTGGAAATATGTGTTCCCCCGCACAGCTCCATGGATTTGCCTCCCACATTGACCATCCGGACTACGGCTCCGTATTTCTCACCGAAATTGGCAATGATCTCTTTGGACTCCTTTGCATCTTTCAGGGATAATTCCTTAACCTCCACATCAAGATTTTCAAGGATCAGAGAATTAACTTCTGTCTCAACCTTTCTAAGCTCTTCAGAGGATAATTTCTGAGTATGGGAAAAATCAAACCTCAGACGTTCATCAGAAACCATGGATCCGGACTGTTTAATATGCTGCCCCAGGTGTTTACGTAAGGCATATTGAAGCAGATGGGTCGACGTATGATTTTTTCTTATCTCGTTTCGTCTTGCCGCATCATAAGCAAGAATGACAGTCATTCCCGCATGAAGAGTCCCCTCCTCAACGTGAATGGAATGAAGAAAAACTCCATTACGAGATTTCTGAACTTCCCGGATAGTTCCCTTTCCGCCGGGCCAGGAAACCCCCCCCTTATCACCAATCTGACCTCCGGATTCCGCATATAAAACAGACTGATTGGTCACCATCACGCCTTCATCCCCGGCATGCAGTGAATCGATTTTTTCATCGGCTTTAATCAACGCTGTAACAGCAGCGTCACAGTGAGCGGAACAATAGCCCAGGAAAAGAGTAGGGACTGAATCTTTCAGGAGATTTTCTGCGGCATCCAGAGAATAGACGGTTCCCTTCCAGCTTTTTTTCCCTTTGCTTTTCTGCTCCTTCATGCAGTGGTCAAACCCTTCTTCATCGAGGTCCAGGTTATTATCCTCTGCAACTTCCTGAATAACTTCATAAGGAAGACCGAAGGTATCATAAAGTTTGAAAAGTACAGCTCCGTCAAGTTTTGTGATTTTATCCTTAAAGGCATTTTCAATCACTATTTCAAGTTCCCCAATCCCCTTGTTCAGGGTTTGAATAAATTTTTCCTCTTCATTGCGGATAATTTTCTGAATCATGGGAAGATTCTTGGGAAGATCTTTATACTGACAACTCATTTCATTGGAAACAACAACAGCCATTTCATAAAGGAAAGGCTTATTGAGTCCGATTCTTTTCCCGAATCTCAAGGCCCTTCTTAAAATTCTCCGTAAGACATATCCGCGTCCTTCATTGGAGGGAATAACCCCGTCACCGACAGCAAAAGTTAATGCTCTCAGATGATCGGCAACCACGTGATAAGAGGCCTCAGTACCAGGAGAATAAGTCTGATCCGCTATTTTTTCGATCGCCTGAATGATATTCTTAAAGATCTGAGTTTGATAATTGTTCTGAGCCTCCTTATCCATGAGGAAAGAAATCCTTTCGAGTCCCATCCCTGTATCCACTCCTCTTCGGGCCAGGGGCTTACGGGAGCCGTCTTTTTCCTGAAAAAACTGGGGAAAAACAAGATTCCAGAATTCCAGGTAACGTTCGCAGTCGCAGCCGACTGCACAATCGGTTTTTCCGCATGAACGGGCAGACCCCAGGTCATAGTAGATTTCCGAACAGGGTCCGCAGGCCCCTTCCGCCCCGGCAGGTCCCCAAAAATTATCCTTCTTCCCAAGTTTCACAATCCTCTCTACAGGAAATCCGTTCTTTATCCATATCTGTTTGGCTTCATCATCGTCTTCATACACAGAGACCCAGATTTTACTTTTATCCATTTTGAGAACATTAAAAATAAACTCATTAGCATAGGCAATCGCTTCCTCCTTGAAATAATCTCCAAATGAAAAATTCCCAAGCATTTCGAAGAAAGTATGATGCCTCAGTGTTTTCCCCACCTTTTCAAGGTCGGAATCCTTGCCTCCGGCCCTCAGACATTTCTGCACCGTTGAGGCTCTGGAAAAAGTCAACGGTGCTCCGGCATACAAACTCTTAAATTGAACCATTCCGGCAGTTGTAAAAAGAAGAGTCGGGTCTTTTGAAGGAACAAGGGAATCACTGTCTACGATTTCATGTCCTTTGGATTTGAAAAATTCAAGATATTTAGATCTTATTTCATGGGGCTTCATTGTCATTTATTCCTGTTATTATAATCCGCACTGCAATTAATGTTTTAATTTTTAATTGAAAAGGTATAATAAAAAGCCGAATATTTTACAATGGAGAAAATTAAAATGTCCGGGATTCACAGCCTTCTATTTTCAAAAGTAATGCTCCTTCTGTTTTTACTGTTCCAATGTCTGGCAATACAGGCCGGTTCAGGGGGGACTGCGGACAGTAAAAAAGAAGCCCTGCAATTTTACAGCACTGGAAACAACTATTTCATTGCTGAAAAATATGAAGAAGCCATGATGGAATATGACAATGCCGTCAATCTGGATCAGGATTATTTTTATCTCATGTCTGAACGGGGGATATTTGAAGAAATTCTGAAGATGAAAGAGAAAAACTTGTCAGAATACGTTAAAAAAATATGTTTGGAACTCATTGAAACCCAAAAAGAGACTATAGATTACTATGTCTTTTATTACCTGGGATGGGCTGAGCTTAATCTTCAGAATAAAGATCAAGCCCAACTCCATTTAAAAAACGCGATTCAATTGATGAAAAGAGAGGAAATTCCTTCTGCGGATGCGGAAGCGCTTCTGAATCAGGCGACTAATTAGGCCTGAGGAGCAGCGGCGGTGGCATCAGCGGCGGCTTTTTCAGCAGCAGCCTTTTTCTCTTCAAGCTTTTTCTTTTTCCATTCGCTGAAAGCTTTCTTATTAATAAAATATTCGCCTTCTCTATAATACCAGGCAATCCGTTTCATCGGTTTTTTGGTCTGGGCGCAGTTTCTTCTTTTCGGTTTCTTGTTACTTACTTTAGTCTCGTCAGCCATTTAAAAAAACTCCTTTAATGTGAATAAAATCAAAGTTTGAGAGGTTTATCATATTTTTATATAAATGCAAGTGTTTTTTTGCACTTATGACACAATTTTAAATCCTGCAAATTCCCCTTATTTCTTCGCTAAATACGTTCCGGTCTTCGATTGAAATCTTTTCATTTCCGTAATAGAATAAAACCTTATCCTGAAATATTGAAAGTTTTCTTCTGATTCTCATCCAAGGCGGCAGTCTGGGATGCAGGTGCAGATGCCCTATCCGGCGAGGTTTCCGCTGCAGGCTGTGGAGCAGGCGTTTCTGTCTGAACAGAGATGGTGCTTATAGTGCCGGAGAGTGAAGTCTGTGCGGGTGCAGACTTTTTTAAAAAAGGACAACTAATGGATTCAGCCCCCTTTTCAGCAATATAATTTTTAATTGAATCCAGTTTCAGGGTACAGGTCTTAAAAAAACACTTTCCTGTAACCGCGCTGTAAATCAGCGGTCCTAAAAAACACAATAAAAAAATCAGGGTCGTAAGCTTCAACGTTAATCGATCCTGCTTGCCGTAATTCTGATCCTGCATACATTTCATCCTTCTTTTATCAGTTAATTCTTATACCCAAAGATTGACGGGGTGAAGAAATTATTGTTAATAATCCTCTGTTTATTCAGCTGTTTTATATTATTAATGAAATCCTTTTAATAAGGATATCAGCATAAGTTTACAATAAGGTAAATAATTTTTAACACAATGGATACTATAAAATGAATGCAATTCCAACAGAATCATTAAAAATTCAGATTCTTTCAGCCTCTGCGCTAAGCGAACAGACCAAAAAAAACATTCTCAACTGGCTTCACGAAAGCTATACCCGGGTCTATGAAAATGATCTGAATGCACACCAGCTTATAAATCAGCTGGTGGAGGAAAAAAACTGGGAGGAACTCAACAACCGGTTTTTCAGTGTCATTACCCCGGGCACAGCAGGCATGCGCGGAACTCTTGGTGTAGGATCGACTCGTATTAATGAAGCCACGGTCGGATGCTTTGTCCAGGCCCATGCCAATTATTTAAAAAAATATCCGGTTGAAGGAAGAAAAGGCATTATCCTGGGCGGCGATTCGCGCAAGGGTTCTTATGACCCTCTAGTCAAAGGTCCGGGATATCTGCAAAAGATGGCGGCACAGATTTATGCCGCCGCCGGGATTCCGGTCTATATTTCAGACAAACCTTTTCCAACTCCCCTGATTTCCTTCAGCATCGGAGAAGTGGAAATGGACGGTGCCCTGCCCGTTTCGGGTGCTGTAAACACGGCAAGCCATAACCCTTCACAGGACAATGGATTCAAAATCTATGAAACAGGAGGACATCAGGTTGTCAGCGCTGATTTCAATGCAAAACTGAAAATTGAAATCAAAGCCGTATCCAACTTCGGCATGGTCAAAATGGCGACCTTGAAAAAAGACTGGCCCCAGACAGCAAAAGAGCTAAATGAGGCCATTACCACCCGTGGACGTTTCACGATTGAAACAGACGGGGCAATGATTCACATTGTCTCCTCAAAAAAAATCATTGAACAGTATGCCTCAAAGATCGCAGCAACACGACTTTTGATTCAAAAAAACTTTTCCTCCTCTGTGCCGGAGTCCCAGGAACTTTCTTTTATACCCGAAATACTCGAATCTCTCAAAAAACAAAAAATTGTCATCACCTCTTTAAACGGCTGTGGCTGGGAATCCATTAAAATCCTGATGGAAAAACTTGGAATGCAGGAGGGCGTGCACTTTTTCAGTGTCAAGGATGAGAATATTCCGGATGGGAGTTTCCCTACAGGGATCGGCAAATGCAAAGGGAAACCCAATCCCGAATACCCTGAAAATTTTCACAAGGCTGCAGAAATCGCCTTTCATATCAAAGCAAAATACATTTTTGCCGCAGACCCTGATGCAGACAGGCTAGGGATAGGCATGATTGATCCCCATTCGACAGATGCTAAAACCGCCTATAAAAATACCCGGTTTTTCTCCGGCAATGAACAACTGGCCATTCCTATCTGGTATTTAGGGCTGATGAACACTTACTCCTCCGAGGATGTCTTTGTTCAAACCCTGGTTTCCAGTACCCTCTATTCAAAAATGGTGAGTTTCATCGGCGCCACAATTCATTTTGTGCCGGTGGGATTCAAATATTTCGGCCAGATTTCCAATCATTATGTCAGCGAGCTGATTCAATCCATCCGGAAAAACAAACCGGAATTCAACCGTCTGGCCTATTCAAGGCTTAACCAGTCCGAAAGGCTTTCGCTTTATGAGGAACATCACATTCCCCACTTCATCCATGGAGGAGAAGAATCCATGGGGCAGAACCTGTATGACTACGTCTTTGACAAGGATACGCCGGCGGCCATTTCTCTTTTCTGTGAAATGATCGGCTTCCTGGGACTCTCCCCTGAAGAAAAGACAAAAATTTCCGGACGGTTTCAGAAAAAATCAGGAGGATCGCTGAATATCCATAAAGAACTCCTGTCCTTAGGTCTCCCTGTTCAGGACTTAGGTGCCCTGCTCATGGAAATCCACAGGCATTTCGGAGTCTACAAAGAAGAAGTCTTCTCCCTGAGATTTGAAGGAGAACAGGGAGAAAAAATCAAAAATAAAGTTATGAGTTATTTCCGCACCGTTCCGATTAAAGAACTGAATCTTGCCCACTCCCTCCTCGCACACAAAATTCTTTATCGGGTGGACTATAAGCAGAAAGGGGACGGAAAATATGTGGAAGATGAAAATGGCAACCATCATTCGACACCGCCTGCTCATCCCTTTATTGAAATTCCTCCGCTTTGCTATTCCTGGATCCCTGAAAAGGAAATGCATTGTCTGGATTCATCGGACTACATTGTCTTCTATCTTGATGACGGAAACACGATTCATTTACGTCCTTCAGGGACTGAACCCATTGTCAAAATCTATTTAAATTTTCATGACCATTCCTCAGAGCCTCTTGAAACGGTGTATCCGAATATTTCAAATAAGATCCAGGAAACCTTTCACCGGATCAAAGACCGGATTCAAATCCTGTCCGAAACGGTTTAGAAGTTTTATTCATGAACAGTTATTCCTGTACTCTTGAAAAGCCCCATATTGAAAAACTCCGCAAGGATCTGTCTTTTATGGGGTTTGAATTCAAGGATCTGAACTACGGTTTTTTTCAGGCCCTTCATAAAGAAAAACACCTGACCATCAGTGTTTTTCACTCTTTAAAGTGCCTGATCCAGGGCAAGGGGACTCCGGACTTCATTCAGTTTTATCTGGAGCCTGATCTGCTGAAAAAAATTTCCTACGGCTACGAACATCTGAATTACGAAGAAAAAATCGGAATGGATGAATCCGGCAAAGGGGATTATTTTGGTCCTCTGGTCGTCGCCTCTGTCTTTCTTCCTCAGAAAGGGTTTAAACCTCTTCAGCAGGCCGGGGTAATGGATTCCAAAAAAATCACAGATTCCAAAATTCAAGAACTGGCCAGAATCATTCCTCTTCACGCCTCCTTTAAAACACTGGCCCTTTCCCCTGAAAAATACAATGAACTTTACGGCAGTTTTAAAAACCTGAACGTACTTCTCTCCTGGACGCACGCCACCTGCCTTAAAAACCTTCTCTCCGAATGTAAAGAGGCCTCCCTGGCCCTCTGTGACCAGTTCACAAAACAGCCAATTCTTGACTATTATGTCAAAAAAATGAATCTTCCCATTACGCTGACCCAGCGTACCAAAGCAGAATCCGACATGGCTGTTGCCGCAGCAAGCGTCATGGCCCGTTCAGTCTTTCTCGATCGCATGAAAAACCTTTCCGAACAATACGGGATTGAACTTCCAAAAGGGGCAGGGCCGCACACCCTGAAAGTCGTCAGAAAATTTTTAAGCATATACCCTGAAGAGGAATTAAAAAAGATTGTAAAAATGCATTTTAAAACCACTTCACAAATTTCACCGGCTGAAGGACCCCTCTTATGAGCATTATCCGCAGAAAAACACGGGAAGTCTATATCGGACATATTCCTCTCGGTTCAAATCATCCTGTCCGCATCCAATCCATGACCAACACAGACTCGCTTGACACAGAAGCCTGTGTGAAACAGATTATTTCTCTGACTGAAGCAGGTTCCGAGTTTGTACGTTTAACCGTACCTTCTGTCAAAGAAGCGATGAATCTTGAAAATATCCGGAGGGAAATTGAAAAACGGGGAATAAAAACCCCGCTCATTGCCGATATTCACTATACGACTCAGGCTGCCTTAATCGCTGCAGACTATGTCCAAAAAATCCGGATCAATCCCGGAAATTTCGGTTGCACCAAACACACAAAAACTCCCGTCTACACGGCTTCCCAGTATCAGAATGAATTACAAATGGTGAAAGAAAAGCTTTCTCAGCTCATTGAAAAACTAAAAAGAAACACTGTCGCCTTAAGAATCGGTGTTAATCACGGCTCTCTTTCAGACCGCATCATGGACCGTTTCGGAAACACGGTTAAAGGCATGGTTTTCTCTGCGATTGAACTCCTTGAAATGACCCGGGAACTCGATTTTCACGAGATCGTGGTCTCCATGAAAGCCTCCCACCCCATGATTATGATTGAAGCCTATCGTGAGCTTGTGCAGGAAATGGACAGACGGAAAATGGATTATCCCCTTCACCTGGGCGTCACGGAAGCCGGTTTCGGCTTTGAAGGCAGGATCAAATCCGCTGTGGGAATCGGGGCTTTGGTTCTTGAAGGCCTTGGCGACACCCTTCGTGTTTCCCTGACTGAGCCTCCGGTAGAGGAAATCCCTGTTGCAAAAAAACTGGTCCAGTTTTTACAAACCTCCGTTCTTTTTGAAAAGCCCTCTCAAACTCCTTTCTTTCAATCTTCAGTTCTGACAACGGACTATGCCAAGGAATTCTCCCATGCAGCAACCCCCCTGGTCGGATTTACTCTTTCTGGCCAGGTCATTCCCGGTCAAAAATCAGGAAGGACACCCGACTTTGTACAAATCTCTCCGGATAAGCTCATTCTTCTCAAACAAAAATCTCAAGAAAATGAACTCCTTCCTGCCCTCGCCTTCAAAACAAAATCCGATGAAGACTTTCAAAAAAATTTTTTAAATCTGATCCCTGTCGGAAAACAGTTTATTGATCTTCTCCTGCATAATGAAATTCAGCCCCATTCGCAGAACGTTATTTTGAATTATTCCATTGAAAAAAATGATGAGGACCAGTTTCTTTTATATGCCATGGAACTGGGCTTTATCCTTTCCCATATCAAACCCTTTGGAATTCTCCTTTCCGGAAATACAAAAAACGTCCCCCTTCTGCTTGATTTTATTTTTGAAGTACTTCAGGCATTAAAACTCCGCATTACCAAAACCGAGTTTATTTCCTGCCCTACCTGCGGAAGAACACAGTTTGATCTCATTTCCACAGCCAAAAAAGTCAAGGCCGCCACCGAACATCTCAAAGGCCTCAAAATCGCTGTTATGGGATGCATTGTGAACGGCCCCGGCGAAATGGCCGATGCCGATTACGGCTATGTCGGTTCCGGACCCGGTAAAGTCACACTGTTCAAAGGCAAGGAAATCATTGCCCGAAATATCCCCCATGAGGAAGCCGTGCTTCTTCTCATTGAACAGATTAAAAAAGACGGACGCTGGCAGGACGCCCCTTCGGAGAAATAATGTAAAATGATCAAAAAAATAGACAGCCCTTATCGTGAAAACAACTGTTTTTTCTGCGGTAAAAATAATTTACAGGGTCTAAAACTTGATTTCTACTGGGATGATCAACTTAAGGAGGCTTTCACTGAATACCTGCCGGAGCGACGTTTTATCGGCCTTGGCGACATTCTGCACGGGGGAATCCAGATGGGGCTTTTGGATGAGCTCATGGGATGGACCAGTTTTGCCGTAAGCGGAAAAATGGCGGTCACCGCCGATTTCACTGTGAAGTTTTTAAGCCCTGTCTATATTCAGGGGAAAAATATCCGCCTGACCTGCCGTGTGGTTTCTCAGGAAGGCTTCCGCATGGCCATGGAGGCGGCACTGATCAACGGTGACGGATGTATAAGCACAACAGCTGCCGGGACCTTCCGTTTACTGCCTGAACATAAATTCAAATCCCTGATAAGGGCAAAATAAGGATTAATCAAAAAATGACCTGTTTTACCGGGCAATGGCCATTTTTACTTTTTTCTTTTTAATAGTCTCGTTTTTAAGAGATTCGACCAGAGCCTCAATTTTTTTGCTTTTGACTGCAGCAAAGGAGGAGTAGTCCAGGACATCAATCAATCCCAGTTCATCTTTCTTAAGCCCCCCTTTTTTCAAAAGCATGCCCACAATGTCCATTTTGTTGATTTTATCTTTTTTCCCGGCACTGATATAGAGAGTTGTCCAGTCGGTTTTTACAGGTAAAACGTTTTCCTCGGGTAATGCCTCAAATTCGGGCAAATCCTTCAGATACGCAGGAGGGTTTTCCGCGTCTGACAGGATAAGGTAGGTGGTCCCCAGGGCATTCATCCGTGCTGTCCGGCCATTACGGTGCAGAAATTCCCTTTCTGTAGGGGCAATATGATAATGAACGATGTTTTCAATCTCAGGGATATCCAGCCCCCTTGCAGCAAGATCGGTTGTAATCAAAAGATGATGGCTTTTATTTCGAAATTTAATCAGGGCCCGTTCGCGCTCATCCTGTTCAAGACCTCCATGAAAAAAAACATTTGAAATCAACTGTTCCGATAAATAGCGGCTTACCCGCTCCACGGATTCCCTGTGGTTGCAGAATACCAGAGTCGGACTGTTTCCCAATCTGCATAACAGCCGGAAGAGGGTCTCAAGCTTGTCTTTATTTTCTGATCTGACAAGCTTCAAAGTCAGACGCTCCTGGCTGTCGGGGGTGAGATAATTCAGTTCAACCGGATGACTCATGCCTGCAAAGTCTGGAATTTTCAGGTCCCTGGTGGCGGAGGTGAGCATCCGGATGCTGATATTGTTTAAATGGCTGATGATATAAGACATTTCTTCCTTGAAACCGAATTCAAGGCATTTATCGAATTCGTCCAGAATCAGAATTTTAATGGATTTTGTATCGATACGCTCTTGTTGAATATGATCCGCAAGACGGCCGGGCGTACCTATGAGCAGAGCCGGTGGATGCCTGAGGTTGTTTGTTTCCGTTTCAATGGAGTGCCCGCCGTAACAGCAGTTGACCTTTAAGCCTGTTTTCATATTTCGGAAGACCTGCTCTATCTGCAAAGAGAGTTCCCGGGTGGGGGCGATAATCATGGCCTGAACGCCCTGTTTTTCGGGATCAAGATGTTCGAGGAGGGGAAGCAAAAAACATAAGGTTTTACCGGAACCTGTAGGAGCAAGAAGAACGATATTTTTACCGTTCTTAAAAATTTTCAGGGCGCATTCCTGCATTTCGTTCAATTGATCAATGTTAAGATTAGCGAGTGTTTTTTTAATCAAGGGTGTTTTTCCATTAAAAATTGTTTTTTCTGTGTTATATTCAGCGGGTTGTATTTTTATAATTTATTCAAGTCAAGACAATAACTTGAAAAATATTATTCATTTCTTTGATTATCCCTTCATAATGATGCATAGTTGCCCCATGAACAGAATTTTTATTTTTACAGACAGCAGCGTAAATCCGCAAACCCAAATCGGATTTGGAGCCTGCCTGATCTTAAAAGAGTCCGAATTTTTAAGCCTCTCCCTGAATGAAATAGAAAAAAAACTGGCCTTCAAAAAATTCACTTCCACTTCGTCCACCACCCTGGAACTTCAAACCCTTCTATGGGCACTGTCTGAGATAATGAATTATTATAAAATACCGGAAATCATCAATCATTTAATTCTTTATACAGATTCCCAATGCATTGAAAAACTTCTGCAAAGGCGTAATAAACTGGAAAAAAGTCATTTTATCAGTGCAGGGCAGAACAGGGAATTAAGCCATTCCTCTTTGTACAGGGAGTATTACGGTTTGAACGATCAATTGAAATTTCAGGTTGTAAAAGTAAAGGGGCATTCAAAAACCGCTTCCAAAGACCCTATCCATCTTGTATTTTCACTGGTAGATAAGGCCTCCAGAAAAAAATTAAGGGCATACGACGAATAAGACTCCGTCACTGAAGCAAAAAAAAAGGGGTACTTTCGTACCCCTTTGAATAGATATCAAAAATTAATATCTTCTTCCGCCGTCACGTCCGCCGCCGAAACCGCGTCCACCTTCTCTGGGGGCCTGAGGTCTGGCTTCGTTGATGGTCATTGCACGGCCGAGATGATCTGTACCGTTTAATTTTGCAATTGCATTTTTTGCTTCGTCTTCAGTTGACATTTCAACAAAACCAAAGCCTTTGCTTTTTCCTGTATCGCGATCCATGATCACTTTTGCTGATTCAACTGTACCACATGCTGCAAAAGTCTCAGAGAGACTTTGATCAGTTGCTGAAAACGACAGATTTCCTACGAACAATTTCTTACCCATATTACTTAACTCCTAAGGTTATAAATGTCACTTCAAAGAATAGGGCACCTACCCTTAAACTTATAGAAGTAACGATATTACGTTTCAAATAGCACAATAAACACATCACTGGCTATAAAAAAATTTAATTCTGTGAATTTTTTTTTAATTTTAAAAAATGCAGCCATATTATTCCCGCTATTCTAATCAAAATTATACATATAAACGGTGAATAACCAGACTGTAATGCTCATCCTGCACCCTCCCCTCATTGAAAGGATCTGATAAAATCTTTACAATTCCCTGTTCAATCGCTAAAATACAGTCTTATTTTTATGTAAAAATCGTTCAATCCGATTTTATTATTCCTTTTAATCCCTATTATAATTCAGGATTTTTCATATGAAAGCAAAATATTCACCCACCATAATAAACGATTGGGAAACCATCCGTTTTGAACTTTTAAACACCCGGATTTGTGATCTGGAGTTAAAAATCAAAAATTCTTTTCTTGAAGGCCCTGTTAACCGGCTGGTACACGAAATCGAACGCAAAGGTTTAAAATTCCGTCCGGCCTTTTACCTTACGGACTGCTGGGGCTGTCCAAACGAAATCCCTGTTATTGGCATACCCTTTTATCTTGCAGATAAACGCCTCTCAAAAATCGAAGAGGAACAGACAGGTGAAATTGAAGATATACAAACAATAATGATGTTTCTGAGGCATGAAGCGGGCCATGCCCTGAATTATGCTTATAGACTCTGGGAAGACCCTGAATGGAAAGAAATTTTCGGATCTTTCAGCACCCCCTATCGCGATACTTTTTTTCCAGATCCATTCAGCCGTCGGTTTGTACGTCATATTTTTCACAGTCAATACGGCAGAACCTACGCCCAAAAGCACCCTGATGAGGATTTTGCAGAAACGTTCGCCGTATGGCTTACCCCCTCTTCCGGATGGAAACGGAAATATTATGGATGGCCGGCTCTTAAAAAACTGGAGTTTGTGGCAAATCTGATGAAAAGATTAAAGCATATAGAACCTGTCAATACCGACCAGGATTTTCTGAATCCTGTTGAAAACATGACCATGCTTTTGGCCGAGCATTATGGACAGCGCACTGAACGATACAGTGACAGGGCTCAGGGGTACATTGATGATAAGCTTAAAGAGGTGTTTCCGCCCTTACACGGTAAAAATTTAATGAATGTAATCACCCTGTTGAAAAAAAACCGGAATGACCTGATCAGCAGAACCATCCACTGGTCCAATCTTGACAAAGAAGACATAGAACTGATTTACAACAAGATCATCAACAGAGCCGAGGCGCTGCATTTACGGTTCAAAAAAAACGAAAGCATGTCAAAACTGCTTGATCTGACAGCTCTGACTACCTCGCTGGCAATGGGATTCAGCTATACCGGCAGCTTATCTATTTAAGCGGCAGGGGAGCTACAGGACTGAGCATCGGGACATCCATGTCAAAGGGAGGGCCTTCAAGAGCCGTGTTGATTATATTCTGAAGAAGCCTCGGATAGGTGATTCCCGCCATTGCCGCGGATCTGGCAAGGGCAACCGATTCCTCAATGGAGGGATTGCAATTCACATCCAGAACACAGGGGGTATCATTTTCATCCAGACGGATATCTACACGTCCATACCCCCAGCCGGATACGGCGCGGAAAGAACGCAGGGCAATGATACTGATCCGTTTCAAAAGTTCCGGATCTGCCGTACTCGGACAGATAACTGAAGTTTTCTTGTATTCAACGCTGGTTTCCAGGGATTTCGCCGCATACGACATGATGGGGGGAATGTCTGAGGGAAGTGCCGAATAATCGACTTCCGCAATGGGCAATACCCGGAGCTTGCGCCCTCCGATAATACCCACATTAAATTCCCTGCCTTTAAGAAACCTTGCCGCAAGCGCAGGCTGATAATAAGTTTTAAGAATATGCCGCACTTTCTCTTTCAAGGCCTTTTTGGAATAAACGACAGAATCCCTGTCCATTCCCATACCGGCATGTTCCTGGGCAGGCTGAACAATTACGGGAAACAGCCATTTGTATTTATCCACATCCGTAACCTGCTCCAGAAGATGCGTGTCCTGCGGAACGGGAATTCCGGCGCCCTGGAGAAGAGTTGCAGTAATGTATTTATAATGACATAATCCAAGAGACAAAGCCGGGGACCCTGTCATGGGAAATCCCAGCATCCGGACAAGTGCAGCGACTCTCATTTCATATAACGCGCCGTTAACCACATCTTCATACTGGTTAAAAACAACATCGGGTCTTATCTTTTTAAGATGCCGCTGGAAGGAAATCAGATCATGGGAAAGAGGGACTACCGAGACCTCATGTCCAAGTTTGCGGATTACATGAGCAATGCTTCTGATCATTCGCCTGAGAGCTTTTGTTCCGCCCTGATCTTCCTTTAATTCATTTTCGGAAGAACGGGCACCGTTATAAATAATTGAGATCTTCAGCTTTCTCATATCAGAGCAAAAGGCTTTCTAATTTCAAACAGTTTTCCTTACTTCAAAAGGTTATTTTAAAAAACCTGTCTTTTTAAATAAAAAGACTCTTACCTTTTTTAGCAGTAAACACGACAAATATTCAATACTTTTTCTAAAATTTTATGTTTTTTTATAAAAATTTTTATATTGTTAATAACAAGATACTCTGCGACCCTCTTTACCTGCCGGATTAATTCCCTATCGCATGAAAATAATGAGATTTTTTAACAACAGATTGACAGAATCGTCAGATCCGTTTGGAATTCTACACAATTAACGTTATGCACTCATTTTACCCCATCAAAAAAGGAATACCGGTTTTTCCAGACTCTTTACCGCCTGCTGAGTGTGTTCACTGGTAATAAGCCCCCAATCTCATCCTGAAGTATAAACGTTTTCATTATAATCATGTCTTTGATTTAAAAGACTTGCAGTATCAAAAACAAACTTTCTTTTACATTGTTAAAAAACAACCCTGAAAATTTTCAAATGTCCAATTTCATTTCATTTAATGTAAAAATAATTATTCTTGTCATTTACCTGAATTCTCTTTAAAATTTTAAAAAAAAATTCATCTTTTCACCTACTTTTAAAATCGTATTTTTCAGCATTCTTTCAACCCAAGGAGTTCCCTTTGAGCTATAGAAATGTAAATTTCTGGACTCCTTCTTTACCGTATACACGCTGTTTATTACTTCCTTATTTACAAAACCCCCTGAAAAAACCTCATTTTAAAAATCATAAATCTCTTTACAAATCAAATAAGAATAATTATTAATTAGTAATTATTACAAATAATAACCAAAACTATGGAGGATCCTGCGATGGAAGAAAATAAATGCGAAAGCGTTCACATGCCTTTAATTGGAGAAACAGCCCCTTCGTTTGAAGCAGATACCACTCAGGGAAAAATCAGATACCCGGAAGACTATAAGGGAAAATGGGTTATTCTCTTCAGCCACCCTGCAGATTTCACCCCGGTCTGCACAACAGAATTCATGACTTTTGCCTCAATGGAAAAAGAATTAGAAGAACTGAACTGTAAACTGATCGGTTTATCCATTGACAGCCACTTCAGCCATATTGCATGGCTTCGCACCATTAAAGAAAAGATTGAGTATAAGGGAATGAAAAATGTGGAAGTCAATTTTCCAGTCATTGCCGATATCAAGATGGATGTCGCCGCCAAATTCGGCATGGTTCAGCCTGCTGCCAGCCAGATCAGTGCTGTTCGTGCCGTGTTCTTTATGGACCCGGAAGCCAAGGTAAGAGCCATTATCTTTTATCCTTCCTCTATGGGGCGTAATTTTCAGGAAATAAAACGCGCACTGATCGCCATGCAGACAGCAGATAAATACCAGATTGCAACCCCTGCCGACTGGCAACCCGGTGATGACGTAATCATCCCCCCTCCCGGCTCCTGCGGAGTAGCCAAAGACAGAGTGGATAATGCCTCCAAAGAAGGCATTAAATGTCTGGACTGGTTCATGTGCCTCAAGCCGCTTAAATTAAAGTAAAAACTAAAAAACTCCCCCAACTCAAAAGTCGGGGGAGTTTTTATTTCCCTTTATTTTCTTTTCAGCCAGCAGCGGACAGTTAATCCGTATGGCTTCCCCTCGGATAAGGGACCTTGCAACTTTAAGATGCGCGCTGTGAATGATATTACTGAGTGTAGCGCGTGAAATTGACATTTTTTCAGAAGCCTCCTCCTGATAAAGCCCCTCCAGATCAAGGAGCCGGATAGCCTCAAGTTCATCAACCTCAAGCACATTCTCGGCCAGAATCTCTCTGGCAATGCCTTCAGGCATGAAATATCCGGTTTTAATCTGCAGACAGATTGTCCTTTTCTTGCAGGGCCTTACCATAATAAAGGCAGCCTTTCAGAGAGAAATTTCCAGGGCTTTGATTCTTTTTTGAGAGGATTCATAAACGCTGTCAGCAAAAGTCTCATCATGGGGAAGCACCTCTCTTACATACTCCCTCGTCAGAGGAAGGTAATTAATTACAGTCTGATTTTCTTTTCTGTAAACCACAGCCTGACGCTGCTGGGCAATAACCGCAGCTCTTTCAGGATTCCTGGTTATGCTGTTAAAAGATAATTTCGGATTACAGAAGACAACGGAATATACCTCAAAATTTTCCGAAACGTCAATTTCATAATCCTGGTAATGCGCCCTCATGTCCACGACACTATGGATGGTGAACCCGAATTTCAGGGCATTTTCCTTCAGCGAAAGAATATAATCCCCCGGACTTTTTTGACTGAGACCACGATACAGATGCTTTCCATTACTCATAACAACTCCTTCATTAATTTCATTAAGCCCAGCAAAGCTGGAAGATTAGTTCATTTAAAGACTAGCCAGCTCTTCCTTAAAAGTAGGCGATACTTCAAAAATAGATTTATTCAAGACTCCCCGAAGGGTAGAGACCAAAACTGCCAGCCATGCCAGACTCAACAGAAAGGCCAGGATAAAAGCAACGGGCTTGAGCACAGAAAAAACAGGAATCCCGGCCAGCACCAAAGTGGCAAGGGTAAAGGCAGCAGGAGGAAAGATAAAAGCCCAATACCCCAGCGTTACCGGGATCCCCTGTTTTACAAAATAAGTGATGATCAGGCCGAGGCTCATTAAAAGCCACCAAAGCCCAAACCCCCAAAGAAGAAGGGACCCGCCCTGGATAAACCCCGAGAGCATTTTAACGTCAAAAAAAGCCGAACCGGAACCGTTCAGCAGCTGCAAAAAAGTATTAAACGCCACAATCGCTACACCCACAGGCGCAAGCGCAATCATAAAATTCGGGGCCACATCTTTTTTGGGGAAAGGATAAAGCAGAATACGCCCCAGAAACAAAGCGTAAATCACCCCTGTCAGCACGGATGCCAGACCGAGAAGAAGAGCATTAAACAACAACATAGCCCCAGTCATTGCGGGGTTTGCCGCATGCATCATCAAAAAATTTCCTGAAAACACAAGAACATAGAGCCCCACGGGAGGCAAAAACCAGAACCCCAAAACCCTTTTCGGTTCAGCATGACTTCCAACGATAACCTGATAAGGTGTCAGAAAAATAAAAAAAACTCCGGTCAGGCAGGAAACCCACCAGAACAACCACGCTGAAGCTTTGACAAAGGCTTCACTGACAAATCCCAGCGGAATATTCACTAACCCCGCAGCGCAGAGAGCCGCCGCGATTGAAATGGCCGAGTAAAACTGAATCAGATTGGCATGCCTCCATTCCTTTTTAATCAAATCCCAGGCTTTGACAAACCGTGCAGCCATGAGCACCAAAAAAACCGGATATGCAATCAGGGCAAGCATCAGAAAAAAAACTGCTGCCGTGTGAAAAAATCCCGGCTGTCCTTTTGACAAGAGCTGGTAGATGTTTGCCAAAGCGGCAGTCCCCATGACTGAAATAAACCATCGCGGAGAAAACCATTGTATGATCCCGTTAACGGAATCCCCATCTTTCGCATTTTCGTTTATACCTTTATTTTCCATATCCTACTCTCCTTTTCTTATTAGTATTTAAACTGAACTTCAGCTGAAAAAAACTGAGCCTTATCATTTTCTGTATACAGATTCTCAATCACCTCTTTTCCAAAAACACGGCTGTAACAAAAAATCATCTTAAAAAATTTATTAATTTCATAATCCGCAATCATGTCCCATTCCGATGCCAGATTCCTATCCCCTCCGGAAGGCCGCCCGATATATCCGAAAACCGATCCACTTTCCTGAGTAGGCCCGGAGCCCATATACCATCGATCTTCTGACTCACTGAGGCTTATCTGATGCCACTCCATCCGAAAAAGCAAATTTTCACGAAACTTTAAAATGAGCTGCGTAAATACATCACGGCTGTTCATAAAATCATAAAAAGGAAGCAGCTGATACTTTCTTGTCCCCGGAGCCATTTGAAAAAAAGTCTCGTGATCCTTATCACCTGAATCCGTGTCGCCTGAACCGGATGAATACCCCAATCTGACCCAAGGTTTAAAAAGGACCTCAGTAAACTGAAATCCAGCCTCAGCTGAAAACGCATAAGCCCTGTGGTTAAACTCATACCAGTCACCCCACTGAAGTCCTCCCCACAATAATAAATCGGCCTGCACGCTTCCTGCCGGATAAAGCCCTAAAAGATGTCCTCCGGCCATCTGAATATCAAGATCCACGCCTGTTGCTGAAAAAGACTGCACATTATCCACCCTTTGAACAACCGTCCTGTTATCCGAATACCGGTAGTAAAAGAATGCACTTTCCGTATTCGGAATCCCAAACTCTTTCGCCAGAGTCAAGGTAGCAGCCTGAATCTCAATATCTTCTATGGTTTCTCCAAAATCCTTTTCCCACCCTCCCTGAGTCGGTAGCAAAAAAGCAGAAGTAAAATTCAAATTTTCATTCTGATACCCTCCGGTTGCGCCATCAAAACTGCGGCCAAAGGCCGACCAGTCGAAAGGGCTTATCATTCTGTCGGAAAGTCTCATATTTTTTAACGTATTGAATTTTTTCCCATCTGAAGACCTTAGCGCCTCAAGCCCGTCAACATACTCCATTCTTCCAAGCCTCAAAAACAAACCGCTCTCAATAAAAGAATTAAACCCGACATATCCCTGATGCAACGCGACTTCTGAAGGACTATCCTCCCGGTTATGAGAATAATAAAGCCCCCCCCATTCCTGAGGGCCCCAAAGGCAACGGAGCAACCGCATCATCTGGAAGCCCGCTCATAACAACATATTGAGGCTCTGCAAAAACCGAAAAGACCTCATTCTCATAAGAAACCCTTGCCCGGGTACGCTGAAATCCATAATCATATTTCCCTTCGCTCACTGCACTTTCAAACCATTTCCAGGATTCAAAACGCGTCAAGATCCCCACTTCTGCATTAAATCCGGACTTATTAAGCGTGTTCGCCGTATCACCTTCTGAATAGCAGATATTGCTTATTCCCCATAAAACTAAACTTACCAGAAACCAGACCTGTTTTTTAATATTCATTTACAAAAATCCTTTCTCCAAATATTTTATATATTATTGGCATATATCAATAACATATTTTTGTCATATGTCAATAATGTTTTTAAAAAAATTTATCTGGATTTTTAATAAGTAAGTAGTTTTCCGAAATAAAAACGATCATCAACCCCGCACAGAAAAGAAGAAATTCCGTGTTTCTAGGACAAGCCAACCGGACTGCCTCTCAATTTAATTAACAAGAAGACATAAAGTGAAAATATAAAGTCCCCATCAGGCCTTCAACAGCGCAGACATACCGCATGATCAGGATAAAAGAACCAAAAACAAACAATAAGCAATTTTACACAGGATGTTGCATACACAGATTAAAAAAAAAATCGCAGAAAAAAAATTAGGGGGTTGCAATCAATTGTTTTGCGAGGTCTGTCATATTGGGATATAAATTTGAAGGAACCTTCTCTTTGCCTAATTTAATAAAAACCATATGCCTTGCACAATCAGAGTTATTCCCTAAGCAATATTTTTTTTAAACATAGCGCCCAAACCTTCTGTATCCTTCATTTTATCGTTAAAAAAAATACATCCTTTTAAACATTCACAATCTGCCATATTAAGCCCCCTTTCTTAATCCTTTAATTGCCAATGAATAAAAACAATATATCCGATATTAAATATACCATATTTTATTAATCCTATCAAACACTATGAATTAAAATTATTATTTTTAATTAAAACCCCTTCAATAATCTCCTATATTTTAAAGATCCGTTCCTTTGATTAAAAATTTCTCAGCCAGACATGCCGCTTCAGCCACACAATCCATACACGAGCGTTTTCGGGCGGATCGTATTTCTTTGCAGCGCACATCCCCCATAAGCTCTCTGAATACCTCCACCGCTTTCAAAGCCCCTTCCGGAGATTTTCTGGATATAAGCCACTGTGCGGCATAAATAGCCCCGCACATTCCTTCCGGAGCGCGACCGCCGCTGAAGGATTTAAGCGATTCAATTTCCGCCTCAGAAATTCCGTACTCCTCTTTTGCCGCGCGGGTCACTGCCTGCGCACAATTCAGTCTTATTCCGTTTTTTCCCGTATATGAATCCACTGCTTTTGTCTTCATTAAACTGATTTCCCTTTCTTTTAATGATGATTACCTGGAAACGACCGTATCCACCCATGCCAAAACCCCTCCATCCATAACCGCCACACGTGAATAGCCATGACTTTTTAAAATCAGCGCGGCTTCATACCCGCGAAGTGAAACCTTGCAAAAAGCGATAATTTCTTTGTCAAAGGGAAGTGCGGAGCAGCATTTTTCCCGAAGCATCCCCAGAGGAATATGAACAGCGCCTTCAATTTTCCGCCACTCCAGCTCCTTAGGGGAACGCACATCCAGAAGCACAATATCTTCACCCTTTTCAATCTTATCTTTTACCTCGCGCACAGAATAAGAGCGATAATCCCCATCCAGGATATTACGCAGAACATTTGCCGCAGTAATCAAGTTATCCATGGCAGAAGCAAAAGGCGGGGCATAACAAAGATCCAGATTAGCAACCTGATCAACCGTCATTTGGGCTGTCAGAACAACCGCAGCCGCATCGATCCGCTTGTCCGCAACCCCGGGACCAACTGCCTGCACACCCAAAAGCCGACGGGAATTGCGGTCTGCAACCGCCTTCAGATAAAGATTTTTCGCATCCGGATAATAATGAGCTCTGTCCGGAGCAGGAAAAAGGGTGCACACCACATCAAAGCCTTCGGCTTTTGCCTGTTTTTCAGTCAGCCCGGTTCTTCCCACTGCGTAATCAAAAATTTTGCATACCGCAGAACCCAATACCCCGGGAAAGCCGTCTTTTCGGCCGCAGATATTCATCGCTGCAACACGCCCCTGTTTGTTGGCTGTTGAGCCTAAAGGAACAAAACAGGGCTTATTCGTAATCAGATGGGTCTGTTCTGCGCAATCACCCACAGCATAAACATCCGGGTCACTCGTCTGCATCTTCTCATCGACGCGAATTCCTCCGGTAATGCCCGTTTCGATTCCTGCCTCTTTTGCAAGGCGGCTGTTGGGACGAACGCCAACTGATATCAAAACCAGATCCGCAGAAAATTCACCGGCATCCGTTTTCACGAAAGAAACCGACTCCGTCCCGGAAAAACCCGTGACCCCGACACCTGTCCGGACTTTCACCCCCTTCTGCTCCAGATAATTATGAACAACAGCCGCCATATCCTCATCCAGCATGGGAAGTATTTGCGGAAGCTTTTCAATCATTGTGACCCTGCATCCATGATGCACGAAGGTTTCAGCCATCTCCATACCGATCAGGCCAGCGCCCACAATCACAACATCCAGAGCTTTACCCTCTGATAGTTTTTCCTTGATGCGCTCGGCATCTTCAACCTTCTGAAGCGTAAATATATTTTTCAGTTCAATGCCGGAAAAAGGAGGAACAGCCGGAGAGGCTCCTGTTGCCAGAACCAGCTTATCATAAGGGTATTGATGAATACTTCCATCCGGAAGCCTGGCCGTCACTATTCTGGCTTTTCTGTCAATGGCTGTCGCTTCAGTGCGGTTAAAGACATGGACATTTTTCACCTTCCCGAAAAACACAGGATCGCGCACAACCCCAATCGGCGTACTCATAAGCTCATGCGAATCCTTAACCAGCCCGGAAACATAATAGGGAAGACCGCAGCCCGCATAGGAAAGCACCTCTCCTTTTTCAAGCAGAGTCACTTCAGTATCCGGCAAAAGCCTGATGATTTTAGAGGCCGCTTTAGGCCCTGCAGCTACTCCTCCAATAATCAAAACTTTCATTTTAACCTCCTGTTAATCTTTATAAAACCTGTCTTTTTCAAGCGTCAAACTCACTTCATCCGGCATATTAAAAATCTATTTAAAAAAAATTTACCTTATTTATTGGCATATGTCAATAAATAAGGTGTTTTTTTCCATAAAAATTTTAATAAACAGATTTTACGTCTCCTGAAGAAAGCTAAAAACTAGAACTTATTCTATGAAATTAATTTTGATTTTTTCCATCTCGAGCTGATACTGAATCATTTTTTCATATACTCTAAGCCTTACCGCCTGCCTGGCATCGCATTTAATACACTTTCTTTCTGTATCATCCGCAATCACCTCTACAATCGTCCCATTGGCTTTATAGGCCCCGGCTGCACAAAATTGATAAGGCACAAGATCAGATACTCCGGAGCTGTGGCTGGGGTCAATAATCACGGGAAGTATGGTCTTTTCCTGAATGGCCCTGATAACATCAAAATCAATATGAGAGCGGTTATAATCCCCGTGCGTAGTGGACTTCACCCCTCTTTCGCACAAAAGAATATTCTTATTTCCCTGTAGAGCAATATACTCTGCAGCGGAAAGCCATTCGTCCAGCTCTGCGGCAATCCCCCTTTTGTAAAGAATGGGCCTGTTTATTTTCCCCAATTCCTCCAATAAATTGAAATTCTGAAAATTTCGTGTGCCGACCTGCAAAATATCCGCTCTTTCAGAAAGCTCAGGCACCTGGTCTATGGACATAACCTCGGTGACGTAAGGAAGCCCGGTATTGGATCTTACTTTATCCAGATAATCCAGAGCCTCTCCCCCAAGACCTCTGAAATCCCAGGGTCTTGTCCTCGGTTTAAAAGCACCTCCTCTCAGAATCATCCGATTACGAATGCCATATTTATCGGCCATTTTCGCAAGCCCCTCACCGATCTTTGCAAGCTGATCATAGCTTTCAACAGCACAGGGGCCTGCCATGAATACGGAATGATGATCAGAAATAATCCGGGTCTGCCCGTCTGGGCCCTCCACAGAAATTTCCAGCCTTTCTCTCTCCACCTTCTGATGCTGCACCCCGCTCACTCTCTTTGAAATAGTTTTATAAGGGGAGGAAATCCTCCAGGCCCTGACAACTCCGGGATGATTTTCAATCAGATTCGCGTCAATAGGACTGGCATCTCCCTGGACGGCAATAATAGTGTAAAGATCTCCAGGCAAAACATCCGGATGACAATTATGGGATTCAATAATATCCCGGATCTCCCTGATTGTCTTTTCACAGTCTTTCTCAATTTCAATAATCATAATAAACTCCCTTGGTCTTATTTCTTTACTATTTTAAATACATCCCCAGTTGATTTTGACGGTGAGAATTTTTCCTATATAACTTAATAGGCATTGTTCTCAGAAACGGTTTTTTCTTTGATGAATTCAGGCTTATCATTAAGATTTTTATAAGTCAAAGCTTCGATGATATCTTTCAGTATCCTCTTAATTCAAAGGAATCCATACCGATAACCCTATTATTGTTAAAAGGTATGCATTTAAAAAAAATCTCTCTACCCCAACTGTCCCCATGCCGGATTAAAACAATTCCTCTGATACCCTTTCAAAAAATAAACACAGAAAATTGCTTTCTGATATATCAATCACCTACTTCAATGATCACCCCATGATAATATAAAAATCACTATTAATCACTTCTTTTCTAACTATGCTTTCAGAATAGAGGGCCTATTAAAAAGTAACAACTTTATCACTTTCTTTTACAATGTCGTGCATATCCTTCATGGTTGAAATCGGACACATTTGAGAAGCCGCTTGCTCTCTGGATTTAATGCAGGTCCCGCAGGCAAAGATTCTGCCTTTTTCCTTTATAAATATTTCAGCCTGATTAATTGTATTGAATTTATCCGTGGAAATCTTCTGATATTCCACACCCTTTCCCATAAAAAATACAGAAACATCATCTTTCTGATTAAGGGCAAAATTTGCATAACGAAGAGCATTCCAGCAAGTTTCAGCATCATTTGAAGAAATAATAATTCCTATTTTCATAATGATCTCCTTTCGAATTTTGTTTCCTTATTATGACCTTACATGAATGCGGCTTTTAATTTCGTTCATGACGCAGCCAAGAAACTCAACCTTAGTCATCGTCTTCTGCTCTTTAATTCCATACCGCCTCACCGTCACCTGGTTATTTTCAGCTTCCTTGTTACCGACAATCAGCATCAGGGGAATTTTTTTAGTCACATGATTCATAATTTTTTTATTAAAGGAATTTTCTGAAAAATCGCATTTGGCACGTATAAACAGTTTACGGAGTGTTTTTTCGAAATCCCGGCAATACTCATTCAGGACTGGATTAATGGGAATAATCATCACCTGAACCGGAGCCATCCATAAGGGAAAAGCGCCGCCGTAGTGCTCGATTAGAAAACTGATAAAACGTTCATGGGTGCTTAAAGGAGATCTGTGAATAATGACAGGTCTTTTAAGCTCACCCTTATTATCCACATAATGCAGATCAAATTTAACAGGCCCCTGAAAATCGATCTGAATGGTAGAAACCGTTTCTTCACGTCCCATGAGATTTTTAAATTGAATATCAATTTTTGGCCCGTAAAAAGCGGCTTCACCTTCCCCCGTATAATAAGGAATATTCATTTCCTTCAAAAGCTTTTCCAGAATACTTTCCGCCTTATCCCACAAAATCGGATCACCGATGAATTTTTCCTTATTTTCCTTGCCTCGTATGGAGAATCGGTAGGAAAAATTCTTAAGCTCAAAAGTCCTGTAACACTCTTCATACATCAGAAACAAATCCTTAAGTTCTGTCTCAAGCGATTCTTCTGCAGCATAAATATGAGCGTCATTCATAGTCATGCAGCGCACCCTTAAAAGGCCGGACAATTCGCCTGACTGCTCAAAGCGGTAATCCGTTCCGTATTCTGCCAGCCTCAGCGGCAAATCCCTGTAGCTCCGTGGTTGCTCTGCATAAATCAAATGGTGAAAAGGACAATTCATGGGTTTCAGGTAAAACTTTTCCTTCATCTCTCCGTTTTCCATTACCGTCATCGGAGGAAACATGCTTTCCTTATAGGCCGGCAGATGTCCGGATTGAAGAAATAATTCTTCCTTCGAAATATGGGGTGTGGCCACACGGACATAGCCGTATTTGAATTCCATTTCTTTAGCATATTTTTCTATTTCATCTCTCAACACTGTGCCATTCGGAGTCCACAAAATAAGGCCTTTGCCCACAACCTCATTGACAAAAAAAAGATCCAGCTCTTTCCCAAGTTTTTTATGATCCCATTCCAGGGCTTTTTCCCTCTGCTTCAGATAGCTTTCCAGCTCCTCGGCCGTTTCAAAGCATAAGGCATAAACTCGTGTCAGCATCTTATTTTTTTCAGAGTTAAGCCAGTAAGCGCCTGAAATGCGGTCCAGGCAAAAAGCCATGTTATTCAGTTGAGAAGTATTCTCTACATGAGGCCCCTCACACAAATCAACAAATTCTCCCGTCTTATAGATTGAAAAGGTATTGATTCCCTCTTCGTGTAATTTCTGAACATGCTGTTCCTTATAAAATTGTTTTTTTCCCTTAACGAGTTTTAATACCTCCTCAAAAGAAAGTTCTTCCCTGATGAAAGAAAGACTTTTCTGAATAATTTTTTTCATGTTCTTTTCAATCTTATTCAGATCTTTCGACTCGATTTTATTCTCGCCAAAATCAAAATCATAGTAAAAGCCGTTTTCTATGGCAGGACCAAAGGCCAGTTTTACATCCGGAAAAGCTTCCATCACCGCTTTGGCCATAATATGGGCCATGGAATGTCGTTTAATAGTGATAACTTCGCTGCTCATGCTTACCTCTTGTCTTTTTAAAAATCAATTTGCCATAGTCCTGTCTTAATCCATTAAAAATACAGCCGCCGACAGTACTGTAGTCCATAACCCTTCCTTATTCACCCTGGCGGACTGGGTAATGTTTTTCGTCTTAAAAATATGCCCGCTTGCCTTATAAACCTGCTCTCTTTCACGCCAGGCCAGGTTAGGATCAAAAGGAATTCCCAGGGTGGTTGCCAGCATGGTTGCTGCCAAATCCTCGGCATACTCCCCTGTATATTTTCCCGTTTCACCAAAAGCATGATGCTCAGAAAGATATCCGTAATTTTTTTTATTTTTGGGTGAGGCCACTCCTATTGCGGCGGAAATCATACGGTTGGGTTCATTGGATTCAATCTTGGCCATGACACAAAAAGTAATTTGACCTGCGTTTAATGCGTTAAGTCCGTTTTCTTTTGAGATGATCTGACAAAAAGGAGGAAGAATACTGGAAACATACACCAGATTGCATTTTTCAATTCCCGCATCTCTTAATGCACGTTCAAAAGAAGCCAGCTTGTCCTTGTGAATACCAACTCCATTGGTAAAGAAAACTTTTTTTGGAATCATCTCATTCAGCCCTTTCCTGAAAATTTTTGATAATTAAAGCATTATTATTAACCCGTAAAAACAAAACCGTTTACTTTTCCTTAAGGATTTCTGCCAGAACTGTTTCTCCGGCTGTCACCTTATCTCCTTTTTTTACTTTAATCTGAATATTGGAGGTGCATGGAAAAAGAATGGTAACTTGGGAACCCATAAGAATTCTTCCCATTCTCTCACCGCGAGAAACCTCCTTTTTACCTGAAAGCCAGTTCTCAATTCTCCGGACCATAATGCCTGCAATCTGAATCACCTTCACAAACCCTATGGACGATTTGATGAGTGTTTCAGTCCTCTCATTTTCAATCGCCCTCAGAGAATCAGCCATTTTAAAAGTTCCATCCTTATGAACAACCGTACACACCTCCCCTGAAACAGGGGCTCTCTGTACATGAACATTTAAGGGATTCATAAAAATGGAAATCAGGGTGAAAGGTCCCTCCCCCATATCCTCCATAAGGGTGTTTATTCTTCCGAAAAGTCCCTTATCAATGGTTACGGAGGGTTGATTTTTTTCAAGAACCAGAACATCGATCACTTTACCGTCTGCAGGCGCAAGGATATTATCTCCATCAGGGATACTCCGTTCCGGATCCCTTAAAAAATATGAATAAAAACTTAAAAGTGCAAAAATTAAAACACCCAGCGAAATCAATGTCAAAACAATCATATCTTACTCCTTTTTAATGGTGCATAATCACAAATTAAAACACCTCTCAAATGATCCATTTCATGCTGAAAAACACGCGCAAGAAGACCTTTTACTTCATAGACGACTTCTTTCCCATGAGGGTCAAAACCTGTTACAGTCACCCGTGTACTCCGATTTATTTCCCGGGAATACTCAGGAAGACTCAGACAGCTTTCAACCATTTTGTCTTCACCTGAAAAATCAACTATTCTCGGGTTGATCAGGCAAATCGGACACCCGCCGATATCCGCCACAAAAAAATCCTTCAGTATTCCTACCTGAGGAGCTGCCAGGCCTATCCCTCTGTTCTCTTTCATAAAAACTTTCATGTCTTCAGTCAGTTTAAACAAAACTCCGTCAAAATTCTCAACGGCATCTGATTTCTGTCTCAATAAAGAATCAGGATAGTGCCGGATAATCAGTGGTCTTTTTTCAGGAGTGCTGACGACATATTTACCGGTCTTTTTCTTTGCCGCATTCATTATTGCTTTTCCTTAACCGGGTTGTTTTTTCCATCCACAAAAATGACCTTGGAGGAATAGGAACTTAATTCCTGATCCGGGAGAATACCGTAAGAAATAATAACCACAATATCACCCGGCGTGCCTAATCTTGCCGCCGGACCATTGAGCATCACGGTTCCAGAAAAAGGTTTCGCTGAAATAGCATAGGTGACCAGACGACTGCCATTATTCACATTCAAAACATGAACCTGCTCTCCGGGAAGAATATCCGCTTTTTTTAAAAGCTCGGAATCAATGGCTATGCTTCCTTCGTAGTCTAATTCGGTTCCTGTTAGTGTTGCCCGGTGTATTTTCGATTTTAACATCAAACGCTGCATTAATTCAAAACTCCTTTAAAATATTTATAATTCCTCAATACAAATCTGCTGACCTTCACGTAATCTTTTGAATTTTTCCTGAAAATTTTTTCTGAAAATTTTTCGTGCCCCGCTTCCGGTGCAGTGGAGAGGCACAACTTCCTTCACCCCCGCTTTGAATAAATTTTCAATAATAGCTCTGTTTTCTTCTTCGGCATTATCTTTCAGATGAAATCCTCCAATCAGAGAGCACACTTTCTCATGGAAATAGTCTTCTGCAAACTGAACAATATCGGCCACTTTAGGATGAGCACACCCGCATAAAAGAACAAGACCGCAAGCTGTTTTAATCACCAGAGATTGTTCATTGATGATTCTGTTTTTAGAAGTTCCCGGAAGCTCTCCTGTAGTCCACACATTATCTGCGATAAGCATAGGCTTTTCGACCTCAACACATTTTACACCGTAAGACCGGATTTTCTGCTTAATTTCGGGAGCAAAGCTGGGGCATATATAAACGATAAGATCCTTGTACCGTTCGAGAACGGGCCATAAACCGGCAATATGATCCCAGTCCTCGTGGGAAATCACGATATGCCGGACTTTTGAGAGATCAACATAGAATTTTTGGACATTGTATAGAAAAACCTTCTCATCACCAAAGGTATCAAAAAGAATTGTTTCACCCAGTAGAAACGAAATCCCCCATCTCCGGGTGAATCTGTGCCATTTGCTGTACCCGTCCGCAATTAGTGTAATTTTCATTTCAAGAATATCCCTTATTATTAATGATGCATTTTGGTAAATAAAAACATGAGCAAAACTCCCAGAATAAAACAGATCATGGATGCGGTAGCAATTTTCCTATTCATCTCCTTATGAAGCTGTGGAATCAGATCACAGGCAGCGATATAAAAAAAACCTCCTGCTGCAAAAGGAAGCAGAAAAGCAGAAAACCCTGAAATATGAGTTGAAAAAAGATAGCCGATCACAGTTCCTGCTATAGCGGTGATCGCGGACAAAAAATTAAACCACAGAGCTTTTCTAGGAGAAAACCCTCCATAAACTAAAACACCGAAATCTCCCAGCTCCTGCGGAATCTCATGCAGAATTATGGCAAGCGTTGTCATAAAACCCACATGAACATCAATAAAGAAACTTCCTCCCATGATCAGCCCATCAATGAAATTATGAATACCGTCTCCGATAATATTCAGATAGGTAAAAACATGCACATTACATTTGCCGTCATGGCAATGGCGCCAGAATAAAAACTTCTCAAGAATAAAAAACAGAATGAACCCCACAATAACAATCATAAAGACGCTATGATGATTCTTCGTTTTTTCCAGGGCTTCAGGTAAAAGATGAAGAAAACCTCCTCCTATCAGGCCTCCTGCTCCGAAGCCGACCAGTAAAAGAAGGATTCTATCCAGCTGTTTAGGTTTAAAAGCCAGACTCACCACTCCCACCAATGAAATTAGGCTTACTGCAATGCTTGCTGATATTGCCCACAAAAAATTCACCATCGCCCCCTTTTTTTAAAAACCTTGATCCTGTTTTCCTTTTCCGGATTTAAAAAATAAAATCCTGTCACCTATCTTCCGTCCGGTTTCCTTTGCTACAACCGGACATTTAACCATGAAAAGAAAAAAGATCGGCCGTATTTCCTCTGAAAGCGATTCAAAATTGCCCTGACCTTTGCTGATGACTACATCGGCATCTTTATAAATCTTAAGAAATTTTTTTGAACACCAAGAAAGGAGCGTTCCCGGAGCATCGGTTCCGTTTGAAATAATTTCACTACTTTTGTCTAATCCGCATTTTAATGCATCCTCAACAAGAGCATCATTAATAATAGGCTTTTCTTTGACAGCAAAATAAATTTTTATTTCAGGAAATTTCCTCCTGATTTCCTCTGTCAACAACCTGTCAAAAACAATCTCCCCGGAATTATCAGCAAGATAAAGAATTGTTCTTGCGTTTCGAAGGGCACTTTTAAAAACATTAAAATGAGAAAAGAATCTTTGACCTGACGACTCCGGATCTTCTGAAAGAATTTTCCCAAGTTCTTCATTTATGTTCAGATTATTTTTTGCCCCGAAATCAATGATGTTCCCGGCGATTGACAATTCCAAAGCTTTCTGTAACGGACGATCAGAGCGTTCAACCATCTCTTTCAATTGTCCGTATAGACCCAATGCAAGCTGATTGCTTTTCTTTTTTATTTTTTCATAAGGGTCACTGTCGCCTGCCTGTTTTTTTAAAAGCCTGTGAGCCAGACAGGCTATCTCCGGTGGACTTTTATTTTCAGAACTTTTCAGCACCATTTTCAGGAATTGATCAACAACCTTCTTTTTCTGAGCGGAATTCGCCTGAATCATTTGAGTTCCGTCCAATAGCTGCCTTAAAAAACAGGGAATGCAATCCAGATAAGCCTTCATGATATTACTTTTCCTCTTCTTTTCAAGGTCTCTTCATCACTAAGACTTTTAATATCTTTTATCTCTTGTTCATCATAAACAGACCTGAAGGAAATCCCCTTACACTCTTTAATGAAAATCTCTTTAATTTTTGAAATGAGATTCCGGGTTAAAGGTTTAACACGGCAATGCCTCAATGGTGTGTTTATTTGTATTTCATCAGGTGTCAGATATCGGATAAAATCAATCATCTCCCGGATTCCTGTTTTGTTTTTCTCGGTAAACATCATCTGCAGAGCCAGACGTCCTTTATATTCATCCCGAAAATGTCTGATCCCGCTTAAAATATCGATAAATTTGATGTTTTTTTCGGGATTATTATTCTTTTTAAGAGAGCGCTGGGAATAGGCATCAAATTTTGCAATGACGTAATCCGCCAGACAAAGTTCTCTTCTAACTTCCGGGTTGCAGATAAGACTGGAATTCGTGATAACAGCAACAGGAATGGATGTCATTTTTTTTATTTCCTCAATAACTCCTCCGAGATTCAAAGCC
Organism: uncultured bacterium; assembly: GCA_964443875.1. Taxonomy (GTDB): domain Bacteria; phylum Auribacterota; class JAFGBW01; order JAFGBW01; family JAFGBW01; genus CAYUET01. The sequence continues at coordinate 82,106 of CAYUET010000007.1, forward strand.
AGAGTGGGCTCACCTCTTCCTGAAAGGGTGATGTAGTCAATATTGACCAAAGGAACAGACTTCAATTCGTCTGTCACTTTTTTTACAGGAATAAACACTTTTCTTTCCGCCGTATAGGACTCTGTTTTTCCGATCTGGCAGTAAACACAATCAAAATTACAAATCTTCTTTTCCTGGGAAAGCAAATCCACCCCCAGAGAACTTCCCAACCTCCATGATGGAACAGGCCCGTAAATAAATTTAAATTGTCTAATACTTTTCATTTAACACCGCATTATCCTAAATTATTCCTGTTCTTCAATAAGCCGGACAATTTCCTCAAAAGCTTTTGCTGACAGCGATCCTGATTGAAGGGAAACAAATGGCGTTCCCCGGTCCCCCAGTTCTACCATTTCCGGATCAAAGGGGATTCTTCCCAGAAATGGAACATGCATCTCTTCAGCAGCCTTCTCCGCCCCGCCTTTTTTAAATAAATTCACTTCTTTCTGGCAGTGGGGGCAAAAATATCCGCTCATATTTTCAATAATTCCAGCAATCGAAATTTTAAGTTCTCTTGCAAACTGGATGCTTTTCCGGGCATCCAGAACTGCAACATCCTGCGGAGTACTTACAATCACTGCCCCTGAAATCTTAGGTATAAACTGACATACACTCAAAGGCTCGTCTCCAGTCCCCGGAGGAGAATCAATAATAAGATAATCCAGTTCTCCCCAGTGAACATCCGACAAAAACTGCTTGATAGCCCCCGACTTCATAGGCCCTCTCCAGATAAAAGGAGCATCCTGTTTTGTTCCGAAAAGTGCCAGGCTTATGGCCTTGAGATTCTCATTGACTTTTACAGGCACTATTCCAAATTCATCAGAAAGAATCGTCTTCCCTTCAATCCCCAGCATTTTGGCAATATTGGGTCCGTGAAGGTCAATGTCCATGATCCCTGTCTTTTTTCCCTTCAAGGCAAGTGTATAGGCGAGATTAACAGCAACGGTGGATTTTCCGACCCCGCCCTTCCCGCTCATCACAAGAAACACCTGCTTTATTTTTGCCATATTCTCCTTTAAACGGATTTCCTGATCAATTCTTTCCTGTTCATTTCCCTGATTCATTTCAGCACCTTTCTATTTTTGTAGTAAATAATCGGCAAGCGCCCTGTAAAGGGTTGACGCTGCCAGAATCGAGCAATGCCTGTGTCCGCTGGGAAGTCCCTTCGCATTTTCCAGAATCATCCCCGGAGAAATGCACATCACCTCTTCAACCGGCTTTCCTTCGGCAAGACTCGCAGCCGCAGCTCCGCATGCTTTTGTCGCAGCACAGCCGTCTGTATAATATCTGACTTCTGTCACTTTTCCTTTTTCGATCACAAGATAAAATTCCATTGCATCCCCGCAGGGACCCGTCAAAAAAGAGGATGCGGTTGCGTCATTCATCCTGCCCAAAAATCGTTCACTGGGTATCTCTTCCTTTTTTTCCTGCCTATGATCCATGTCTTTCTGCTTCAATTCAGTCATAATAATCCTTGTTCTCTTTTATGCGTGAAGATCTGAAGTTTTCTCTTTTTCCCGAAACCTGAAAACGCGTTCAGTGTTCACAGGCAATTTTGCCTCGGACAAAAACTGCATACGATTGCCCAATCTGGCGGATCTCATACCGGGTCTTACAGAAATCAAATACTGTCTGTCTGGCTTAAGCCCTGATAATAATTCCGGAGCGTCCCCATAGGCTTGTGTAAATCGAAGACCTTTTTCAGACAGGACAAACACAGGAATCAATTCTGAAAGCTGAATCAAAGCCTCTTTTCCAATGCATTTCCGAACCTCTCCGGATGCACAGGACCAGACAAGATCCGAATATTTCCTGATTAGCTCAATCTGCTCAGGTTCAATTCCGGTGGTGCACACAGAAAGACAATAAATCTGCGCTCCTGATTCTTTTTCAATCTCCCGTATCTGCGGTAAAAGTGTACTTTGTACACCTGAAACCGTAACCGCAATTTTTTGCCCTCCTCTTTTCACAGCCTCCCTTACCCCCTCCATCTGATCAATCCTGCCTGTATCTGAAAGAATACAAACACCCGAATCGTATAGTTTCTTCAAAATTCCGGAAATAGGGGAAGTCATAAGCAAAGTATTCATGCGTGCCCCAATCCCCTGAACAAGATCTGAATGATCGGTTATCACCGTTCCGGCCCCTTCACAGACTATAACAGCCGAATCAATAAATTCTTTTTTAAGAGCCGTGCTGATCATTTCAGAAGCTCCGTAGGGAATCCTCTTCTGATCCGCAAAAAATTTCCTTTCTCCGGTAAAATACCCAAAATCCCGTATTTTACTCTCTATAGCATCTTTTATAAATCCCCTTAAAACCCAAGAATCTCCGCCTTGGCCCTCTCTGCAGGAGGGGTATAAATGGCTGGCAAGCGGACAGAAAGCAAGTGCAGGCTCTGTTACGTGAATCACCTTTCCCCCGGAAACACTGATGAAGGAGGTAAAATATTTCAACACATGAAGATCCTGAGGATTCCTGATCATCGTTTTATTTCACTCCATTCCAGATCTTAACAAGCTCTTCTTTAACAGTCCCGTTTAAATATTCAGGAATCGTTTTACCCGCGACTATAGCTTCCACAATTGCTTTATCAAAAGGAATTCTGCCGATGACCTCCACACCCTGATCCCGGCAATAATCCTCTATCCGGGAAGTCACCTCTGGATTTAGATCGTATTTATTCACCACCAGTTTTACAGGAATCTGAAAATGACAGGCCAGTTCTATAACTCTCTGGGCATCATGAAGCCCGGAAAGGGTGGGTTCTGTGACCAGAAGGACGCAATCCACTCCGGAAAGCGAAGCCAGCACCGGACATCCGGTTCCGGGAGGGCCATCAATGATGACATACGACGCACCGGTTTTTTCACCCATTTCCTTTGCAACCTGGCGTACTTTAGCCACCAGTTTTCCTGAATTTTCCTCGGCAATACCGAGTTTCGCATGAATAAAAGAACCAAAACGGGTCTCCGAAACAAACCATTCTCCGGCAATATTCTCCTCCATATGGATCGCTTCATTTGGGCAGATGTGACTGCATAACCCGCAGCCTTCGCAGGAAAATGAAATAATCCTGTAAAAGGGGGTAATGGCTTCAAAACGGCACACAGACCTGCAACGGCCGCATTCAAGACATTTTTGACGGTCAAGCACCGCCGTTTTTCCACTTTTAAATTCATGTTTTTCCCTGATCACAGGGGTCAGAAGAAGATGAAGATCAGACGCATCCACATCACAGTCTGCCATGATTTTATTTTCCGCCAGACAAGCCAGAGATCCCGAAATAACTGTTTTTCCGGTCCCTCCCTTACCGCTGATCACCAGTATCTGCTTCATAAAATAACCTTTCTCTCTGCAACATTATCCACCACCTGCTTCTGAATCTGCCTGAAAAGTTCTCTGAACTTTTCACGGTATTCAGGAAACTTCTCAGTAATGAGCCCACCCTTGGAATAACATTCCGCAAAATCCCGTCTGAAGGGGATCTCCATAAGAATCAGAATTTTTTCCTTTTCGCAATATTCCCTGGATTTCGTGTCGCCAAGATCACAGCGATTAATTACGACTCCAAAAGGGATGCTGATTTTCCGTAATACCTCTACAGCCAGAATTAAATCGTTTAAACCAAAAGGTGTGGGCTCGGTAACCAGCACGCAAAAATCACTCCCTTTAACAGCTGCAATCACCGGACAGGATGTCCCCGGGGGAGCATCTACAATAACATTTTTTTCCGGATCTATCCGTTGTTTAACCGCCCGGATTAGAGGTGGGGACATCGCTTCACCGATATTCAGACGCCCAAGAAGAAAACTCAGCTCATTCCTTTTTCCGATTTCAACGTCCCCGATTTCTCTTTTGCCTTCCTGCATTGCTTTCACCGGACAAAGAAGAATACAAGCCCCGCATCCATGGCAAAGATGAGGAAAAATCAATACATTCCCCTTGCGATTCTCATCCGGAGGCAAAACAGCAATCGCTTTGTATTCACATATTTTTGAGCATTTTCCGCAAAAACGGCACTTATCAAAATCTACTTCCGGAACACGGACATAAGCTTTTTCCCGCTGAAGGATCTCGGGGTTAAGAAAAAGATGTGCATTAGGCTCCTCCACATCACAGTCGACTAATTGGGCGTTTTCAATGGAAAGTACCAGATTGACAGCGACAGTTGTCTTTCCCGTCCCTCCTTTCCCGCTTGCAATGGAGATAATCATAAAACCATGCCTTTTCTGGCTGCAACCAGCACTTCCTGAAATCGTGTTGTTTTAATACAGACATTAAAACCCATTCCGGACAAATAATCATCCATTTCATAAAATGAAACCTCTTCAACCTCATGAATGTGTCCATCCAGTTTAAGCACCTTATCAACCACACTGAAACCTTCCTGGGAAAAATCAGCAAGAATCATTCTTCCCCGCGGAGAAAGTATCCGCACAAGTTCATCAAGAACCCGGTATGGATTTTTAAGATGATGCAAGAGATTTACAGAATAAACCAGATCAAAAGTGCCATTGAAAAATCCGGTTTCACAGGCATCTCCGATTCTCAAATCCGCATATTTTTCAAGCTCATGGTATTCCAGATTCATGCGGGCAAAATTCTGCTCTTCCTCTGATATATCCATACTGATAAAAGGATGTTTTTCTTTAGCCAAAGCCAGGGTAAAATAACCCTTGCCGGTCCCTACCTCCAGAATCTTACCTTTCAGCGGTAACCCCTGTTTCAGAACGTAATCCCTTTCCCTGTCCATATCGTATCCATAAGAAAGGTAAAGGGATTTACGTTCAATTAACTTTCTGTGATTCTCTGTAACAAGATTATTCATAAAAAATTATTTCCAGCAGAATCAGATCTGATAATTAAAGGGGGCTGATTTTTCGCTGACAGAAGGGCTAGATGAAAGTTTTAGCTTCCCTGACTTCAGCATTTCAACCGCATCCTTTACGCTACCTGAGATTCCTGTATAAAAATCGATCCCGGCTGCTTTAAGCGTATCGCAGGCATTGGGCCCCAGATTTCCTGTTAATACCGCCTTTACCCCTTTACTACTCATAAGCTGAGCGGACTGAATTCCAGCGCCTCCTGAAAATTCAGCATTAGGATTCTTTTCAACCTCAAAACTTCCTGTCTCTGTATCCATAAAAATAAAATTACGGCATCTCCCGAATCGTAAATCAATCTTGCAATCCAGGTTATCGCCTTCCGCTGTAATACATATCTTCAAACAGCCAAACTCCTTTCTTAATGGTGACATTCACCTTCGTGACCATGTTCTTTACAAGGTTCAAGGCCTCCTATCGTATTATTCAACAATTCCGCAAGACCCTCTTTAACCTTCCCTTCATATCCAAATACCTTAACCCCGGCATTTGCGAATTTATTCTGGGCATTCATTCCCATTCCGCCAGCAATGACATGCGTAATGCCATATTTAAGAATTTCATCTACAGTCACACACCCTCCGCCTCCGTGAGAAACTGGATTGGGAACAATCTGTGTCTTTGTGACTTTTTTGGTGTCAGGATCGATATCAATCAGGAAAAAAAACAGACACTGCCCAAAATGAGCACACACATAACTCTCCATACCTTTATCATCTGCCAAAACAACTCCGACTTTCATGCTTAACCTCTTTTTGTATTTATATATTTCGATTCTAAAAAAACTATTTATTTTCCATTGTTTTAAGTTTTGCCTGAATCTCCTCAAGCTCTTTTTTTAAAATTTCAGCTCTCTCTTTAAGGAGTTCCGTTTCTCCGGATTCTGAAAAAGGCGCAGCAGCCCTGACCCGGCTTTTATACCCCATACCTCTTCCAGAGACTCCCCTTGAAAAAAAACGATTACAACATCCTCTCCCCCTTCCAACACCCCGCCCCATTCCGTACCCCCTGCCAAATCCTCGAATATTATAATCGCCCGCATCGCTATAATTGCCCGAACAATCCCCTAACCCGCGTCCGGTCATCCGACCCTGCCCCATGGGTCCTGTTCCATTTAATCCCGGCATAATCACCTCCTTGGTTATTGAAAACCATTTCCATTTAAAAATAAAAAAATTAAACTGTTTTTTTCACCTGACAGGAATCACATACACCATAAAACTGAATCAAATGGTTTGTAATTCTAAAATTATATTTTTCCGAAAGCCCTTTTTCTGTTTCAGTAAGAAGCTTCACCTCTTCTTGAATAAAATCCGTATAATCAATCACCCGGTTGCATGAAGTGCATACAAGATGATGGTGATGATGTGCACCCTTGGGCCCCTCAGCAAGTTCATACCTTGCCCTGCCATCCCCGAAATCAAAACAATAAACCAGACTCATCTTCTCAAGAATGTCAAGCGTCCTGTAAATCGTGGTAAGCCCTACATTCGGGTATTCCGGATGAATGGCTTTATATATATCTTCCGCACTCACATGATTCTCAGAACTGGCAAGAAATTCCAGAATAGCTTCTCTGCCTTCGGTAATTTTATATCCAAAACCTTTAAGCTTTCCATGCCACCAGGGTCCGTTACAACAATGTCTTCTCATATTTCTCCTTAATGAAAACGATTTTCATTTACATAATATGAACTTTTATGATTTTATGTCAAATAAAATAAATTAATTTCTGAAATGAACCAATGTAGGAATTGGGATTTAAGCTTATCTATGTTCTATCCAATACAAATAAGGATCATCCGTTTGATCCATAGAAAATTAATACCGGCAATCATCCTGAGCTGTTTATTTCTGTCTGTTTTCTCATTGTCAATCACTGCTTTTTTGCATCTGCTTAACTGCCATCAAAAACAAGGTCATCCTAATAGCTTCGAAGACGTTGCATTCATTCATAACCCTAATAGCGACTGCGATGAATGCTACATATGCAGATTTCTTTCAAATAACTCGATTACTGTTTCTGATGAACTCCTTTCTGGAATATCAAGATTTCCTGTAAACTGCAAAATCTGCTTCTCAGGTAAAAGCATATCAAATCCTATCTATCTTCTTAATTTTGCAAGAGCTCCCCCGGGTATCTGATTATTTATTAGCACCTTCCTTTCTCATACCCTCAAAGACTTCATTTTCAATGTATTGAGGAGCTGATTGAACATTAATTACCCCAAAGGAGATTTTATGAAAAAATGGTTTTCCATTTTATTTATTTTTCTTTTATCAATTACACTAAAAGCGGCCAATCCTTCAGACTCTGCTGAGGATCCGGTTCAGCACGAAACACAGCCCATCCAAAACGACGCCTCTTCAGATGAAGAGCTTAAACGCCTTCGTAAAGCTGCGGAAATGAATACTCCCGCATTACAGGATAACACACAGCCCACAGAACAAACCGTCTATCAATCGGGAGCTCTGAGCCTGCAGGCTCTGAACCCGGAAATCAGTGTCGTAGGTGATTTCATATGCTGGGCCGGCGATACGGAAGGAGTAACAAAAGAATATTCTTCGGATTACCGTGTGCTTGGAATTCACTTTGAATCCTACCTTGATCCCTACAGTAAAATCAAAGCAACCGTTCCAGTGACAAAAGACACTACAGTTCTGGGAGAAGGCTATTTTACGAGATATGACATTCTAAAAAATGTCAATCTGACCCTTGGTAAATTCCATCAGCAATTCGGAATTATCAACCGCTGGCACGATCCCAGCCTTGATCAGGTGGAGCTTCCTCTGGCACCAAGGAATATTTTCGGCGGGCATCTTAATCAAACCGGAGGATCTCTGGAATGGATGATCCCTCAAAAAGGGAATCTTGCCCAGGAAGTGGTTATACAAGTGACCAACGGCGATAATTCCCGACTTTTCGGAGGCAACACAGAAAACAAACCCAGTATATTAGGGCGTTATAAATGCTATTTCGATTGTTCGAAAGATACCTACTTTGAATTAGGTCTCTCCGGTCTCATGGGATGCAATAATGAATGGAAGATCTCTCAACCTGATGGTGCTACACGGATAGAGGATGAATCCCTGTCAACCAAAGTCTTTGGTGCGGACATCACCCTTTTATGGGAACCTACCGATGCAATGAGATATCAGAATTTTGTATGGCGCTCTGAATTTTACTATCTTGATAAAGAAATCATAACCCCAAACAATTCAGGTAAGGATGCACTTAATCCATGGGGATTCTACACCTACTTCCAGCAAAAATTCACACGTACGATTGAAGGGGGATTACGCTATGATTACTACATCCCGGATACAAAAGCTTATGCCGGAGCATCCCTCTCCCCCCTGGCTGTTGCGATAGATGATCCCCACCAGTGGCAGATTTCCCCCTATATGACCTGGTGGCAGAGCCCTTGGGTGAAATGGAGAATAGAATATGATTACAGAGACGGCAAAGGCCTTCCGGACGACAACCGTTTTCTTCTTCAATGTACGGTTTCGGCAGGACCTCACAAACACGAACGTTATTAAACCAAAAAAGGATTTTTAATATGAAAAATTTACTTTTTTTAATTTTCAGGCTTTTTATCTTTTCAAACCTTGGGCTGGCCGTTTATGGACTGCCTTTAAAAGTGGTAACCACTCTTCCGGATTATGCCGTGATTGCCCGCATGATAGGGGGTGACCGGGTAATGGTTTCTTCCATTGTCCGCGGAGACCAGGATGCTCATTTCATAAGACCCAAACCCTCCTTTGCCAATCTGGTGCGTGAAGCAGAGGTGCTCATCGACACAGGACTGGACCTGGAAACCTGGCTTCCAACGGTTGTCGACACCTCCGGAAACAGACATGTCCGAAGCGGTGAACCGGGATATGTATCGGCTTCCTATGGAATGCATTTTCTGGATAAACCTGAAAAGCTATCACGATCCGAAGGCGGGCTTCATATCTACGGAAATCCTCATGTCACCTGCAGCCCTGTATTAATGAGAGTTGCGGCCCGGAACATCGCAAACGGACTTATCAAAAATGATCCTGAGGGCCGGGAAGTCTATACCCAAAACCTGAAAGCGTTTCTTCAGGAAATGGACATCCGTCTTTTTGGACATAAACTTGTGGATCTGCTGGGAGGAGAGAGGCTATGCGCTCTGGCTGAAGAAGGGAAGCTGATTCCTTTTCTTCAAAGGGAACAATATAAAAACACCCCCCTTATCCGCTTCCTTGGAGGATGGACGGAAAAGATGAGCCCCCTTTATGGCGCGGCTCTTGTGACTTATCACAAAAACTGGATATATTTTTTCAAACTCTTCGGTCTGCATGAGGCCGGAACCATAGAGCCCAGACCCGGAATCCCCCCTTCTGCCAAACATGTCGTGGATCTGATCACTCTGATGCGCGAAAAAAATATCAGGATTATTTTTGCAGCCAATTATTTTTCAAAACGCGAAATAACCGATATTGCAGAAAAAGTAGGGGCGGAGCCTGTTATTATTCCCATGTATGTGGAAGGGATTCCTGAAGCAACGGATTATTTCACTCTCGTGGATATATGGGTCAACGGATTGGTTGAGGCAGGCAAAAAAACAGGAATGATTTCATAATCAATACATTTTCGGGGGGCTTACTATAAGCCTCCCGGATCATTCAGAAAGGAAATTCAAGACTTATGGAAATAACCACCATTTTCGCAATACTCTTCCCTGCATTCTGTGAATGCCTGATTCTTGTAGGCATACATGCCTATCTGGGGCTGCATGTCATCAAACGGCAGATTATTTTTGTCGATCTGGCTTTGGCGCAGATAGCGGCTCTTGGAGGACTTGTAGCGTTTCTATTTGGAATTCCTCCGCATAGCTGGGGTTCCTACTGGTTTTCACTGGGCATGACAGCCATCGGAGCAGCTATTTTTGCCGTATGCCGGTTCAGAGAAGGGAAAGTTCCCCAGGAAGCCATCATCGGTCTTATCTATGCCATTGCCGCGGCTCTGGCGATTCTGCTGATCGATAAAGCCCCTCACGGGGCAGAACAACTTAAAGATATTTTAACCGGCTCCCTTCTCTGGGTGAAATGGTCCTCCATAGCGACAGCTGCCATCGTCTATACTGTTGTGGGCATCGTTCATTATATTTTCAGAAAGCAATTCTGGCTGATCTCGGGAGACCCTGAAGAAGCCCGGCGCAGGGGAATGAATGTAGCCCTATGGGACTTTCTCTTCTTTTTCACCTTCGGTCTTGTCATCACTCTTTCAGTCGACATTGCAGGGGTGCTGATTGTTTTTGTATTTCTCGTGGCCCCGGCCATCATGGCGGTCACCCTTACGGACAGCATAGGAAAACAATTAACCATAGGCTGGACATTAGGCATCATTGTCACCCTGATGGGGCTGATCTCTTCCTATTTATGGGACCTCCCAACCGGACCGGCCATTATCGGATGCTATGCCTTTATTCTGCTTTTAATGGGGGCCGGCATTCATTTTATTCAAAAAATGACAATGCAAAAAAAGGATATCACACATACGAGTTTGAAAAATTAAATTTTTTCGGTTCCCAGGCAATTCTGACATAACTGCCTGTCCACTGGCCCGGTTTTTTCTCCATTGCAAATATCCGGGCTGGAATAACCTCCCCCTTGCTTTAAGGAGGAAACCCACAAGATTCTTATTGCTGAGCCTCCCTGCAGGAATTCAAAATTCCAGAAATATTTTCAGGTAGGGCCATAACATTTTTTGTCATGAGATCAATCACCACAAAATCCATTACGGCTTCGACCATAAGCTTATCTTCCTTCATAAGACGGTATTTTAAAATGAATTTATAATCTCTTACCCTGTGAACGCTCTGGCAAATTCTGATCCTGTCGTGCATTTTAAGCGGAGCTTTATACTCAACTAAAATTCTTGTTAGGATAAAACCGTAGGGCTGATGACTTAAAACAATCCCCTTCTCTTCAAAAAAGGAAGTGCGTACACGCTCACAATAATATAAAATTTTGGGATGATGAATAATTCCATAGAGATCCACATCTTCAAATTCCACTTTTTGAAACATCTCAAACATCTCATTGAATCCTGTCGGTTATTCTATCCGCATAATAAAAACTTCCATCCCAAACCTGTCTTAATAAAACTCATTTCCTCTGTGCCCGACAGGATCATAGCCGAAAAGTTCTTCAATCTGATCCGGGATCTTATCGGAAAGTATGGAAAGAGCCGCCATGGCAAGCTGAAGTTTCTGAATAAAAAGATTACAGCTGTGCGAATAGGGTTTATTCACATCCCCGTTAAAATACTGATTCATATTCAGACAGGACCCCGTCGTCCGGCAGATACTAAAATAATCACAGGGCGCACAGTGACTGAACCGTTTTTTAATACAGCTCACAAAAGCATCATACGCAGACTTGTCAAAGCCTGTATATACATTCCCGAATTTAAAAGCCTCAACACCTAAAAAAGAGGTGCAGGGATAGATATCTCCGTCTGCGGTTACCGCAATCTGACCTAAAGCCGCCGGGCAGCCCCCTGAAACTTCATGATGGTAATAAAGCCGCTGCATGAGCTTGAAAAAGCGGTTAAAAAAAGTTTTCTTATAGTCCAGCTGTCCTTTAATGACCTCATCCACATATTTCAAAGCAAGACGCCTGTATTCTTCTGAAAGACAGGTAAAATCCTTTTCGCTGTTAAAAAAAATTTTTTCTCTTTCAGGTGTAAGCTTATGACAGGCATCTTCACTTTCAAAAAGTTCAATACGTTCAAAACCCAGGGAACGCAGATTATCATATAAAGCCACCATATCGCTGAAATAGGGAGTCACCGTGGTTCTCCCGACAAGCCTTTTCCTGATACGATCAGGCATCCCGGAAAGATTTTTTTTAATGATCTCAAAACTACCGGCATTTCCCTGAAACGGGCGGTTGTGATCATGAACAGGCCCCGGGCCGTCAATACTCACCGCAATCTGAACACCGCTGTCTATGAGTAATTCTGCGACCTCGGGAGTCAGAAGGGTTCCGTTTGTGGCTAAAAGAAAATGAAATTTTTTTCCGGTCTTTTTTTCCTGTTCGCGGCAATACACCACAGTGGCTTTGAGTGTCTTCATATTCATGAGCGGCTCTCCGCCGTAAAAATCAACGACAAGCTGTTCCCCCTTTCCTGAGTGCTGAATCAGAAAATCAACTGATTTTTGGGCAGTCTCAACCGTCATATCCGAAGCGTTTTCAATCTCAAGAGCCCCGTCTTTTTTAAATTCAGAATTGGAATACTTCCCTTGGTCGTTCCAGCAGTATATGCACCGGAGATTGCATACGGAAGTAAGATTCAACGTAATATCCGACAAGTACGCATCCACTCTGGATTCGGAGTCCACAATACTTTCAGAATCAGGTATGGGAAAAAGTTCAATCAGATCATCGGGAATATTTAACTGATGTGCCAGAGTTTCAATCTCTTTTCGAGAAAACGATTCCCTCTCAGAAAGAGTCCTGTTCAATTGATGAAGGGCGTCATAAGTCTCCTGGGAAATGTCATAAAAATCCCCGGTGGCAGAGGAAATCGCAATTTTTTTACCGAGTTTTTCAAAAAGAATCACAGGCAGTTTAATCTTTGAAAATAAAGACATTCTATACCTCCTTAAAAATTCCGTCACAAACCCCAGATGTAACAACTGTACTGGGATAATTTTTTAAATGAAAATGATTTTCATTTAAAAATGAATATAAAATTATCATTAGACGAAATCAAGAAATATTCCCAATAAAAAAACCTTGTTCACAGTAAGATTTATAAAACATTAAACATCCCGAGGCATTCAATTATAACTTGTTCATTCACGGATAACACTTTATTATGAAATAATCATTTGAAGACAAGCACTTTTTTCTTTCTGATCATTTTTAAACAGTCAAAAAAATAAAAAGGAGAAGGAAAATGAAATGGAAAACAAGTGATGGAGGCTGGAATCCTTATCTGGCTGGAACTCTGCTTGGGCTTTTGGCAATTGCTTCGGTTTATGCCACAACCGTTTTTCTGGGAAAAACAAATTATCTCGGTGCCTCAACCACTTTTGTCCGTGCTGCCGGACTTCTCGAACGCACTGTTGCCGCTGAACACGTCAGCGCAAATGAATACTATTCAAAAGAAAAAGTCCGTGTGGACTGGCAGTTCATGCTGGTGTTCGGGATCTTTTTCGGGGCTTTGCTTTCGTCTCTTTGGGACAAAAGCTTTAAACTGGAGGGAGTACCCCCTACCTGGAAGGAACGCTTTGGCCCCTCCATCTGGAAAAGGGCTTGCGGCGCTTTTTTTGGAGGCATTGTGGCCATGCTTGGCGCACGAATGGCAGACGGCTGCCCGAGTGGTCACGGGCTTAGCGGAATGATGCAGCTTTCAGCAAGTTCTTTTGCTGCCCTTATTTTCTTCTTTGGAGTTGGCGTTGTCGTTGCCCATTATGTTTACAAAAGGAGGATCTCATGAACACTGAACAAACACTGGGACTTCTCACAGGAATTCTTTTCGGTTTTCTGCTTCAAAAAGCCAGAGTTTTACGCTTCGACAAGCAGGTTGGCGCTATGCTGCTCAAGGATATGACTATTTTTAAATTCATGCTTTCAGCCATTCTTGTCGGAATGGTGGGGATTCAGCTTCTGGCAGGGCTTGAAATGATCAAGCTGGGGCATAAACCAATGAACGCAGGGGCTATTCTTTTAGGCGGATCTCTTTTCGGGCTGGGCTGGGCCATCATGGGCTTCTGCCCGGGAACCTCCATTGGCGCAATAGGAGAAGGCCGGTGGCATGCCCTTTTCGCAGTTGCAGGCATGATCGCGGGGGCCGCTCTTTATGCGGAGTTGTATCCTTTCCTAAAATCGACAGTCCTGGCTTTTAAGGATTTTGGAAAAATCGGCCTTGTTGAAACCACGGGGTTAAATGCAGGATTAATCGTTACGCTATTCTGGGCAGCAGTGATTCTCTTGTTTTTCTGGTTTGAAAAGAAAAAACTTTGATTCCATATTTTCCGGGGCACATTTCCAAGGTGCCCCTTTTTTGGGTCAAACAAACCACCCCTCACTACGCTGAGATTTACAAACCTCACTTTAATTAAACTCTTTAAAATTAATTATAAGTAAACGATTAATTTTTTGTTGACCAACACAACCCGTTGTGCTTATTTACTCCACATACTACAACATGTAGTAAAACTTTGCTTTTCACAATTGTGAAATGAAAAGGGAATTTGGTGAAAATCCAAAACGGCCCCGCCGCTGTAAAAGGGCGAAAATGCAAAAGCCACTGAGTAATCGGGAAGGCGCATGAGTAGATCCCCTTGAGTCAGAAGACCTGGCAGAGTTAATATGTTTCAAACCAGGCTCTCGAGGGAGGGGCTTAAAAGATCATGATCCGAAATTCTCTGTTCTTATTTACTGACAGCAGATTTCTTCCGTCTTTCCTCCTATCCGCGGGCAAAACCAGAATAATCCGGAGGGAATATGGAAACATCGGTCTTCGCTGAAGAAAACGAAAAACAGGGCTCAGGCACACACCGTCTTTTTGAATCCATCAAAAAAAGAAACGGGCAGACGGTTCCCTTTAATGCCCATAAAATCCAGCAGGCACTGGCCAAAGCAGGCGAAGCTACAGGAGAATTCAGCCCGGAGACGGCAAAGCAGCTCACCTTTAAAGCGCTCTGCCTCGCCCAGAATATCCTGAATAAACCCATTCCCCATGTCGAAGAAATCCAGGATCTTGTTGAAGAAGTCCTTCTTTCCTCTTCTTATAAAAAAACGGCTAAAAGCTATATCCTCTACCGTGACCAGCATTCAAGAATGCGTGAAATATCAGATAAATCCGACATCAGCCGTATCAACAGCTATGTGGATAACCTGGACTGGCAGGTGAATGAAAACAGCAACATGGCCTTTTCCCTTCAGGGACTTAATAATTACATTTCCGGTGAAGTCACAAAAACTTACTGGCTGAATAAAATTTATCCTGAGGAAATCCGGCAGGCCCATAAAAGCGGCGATTTTCATATCCATGATTTGGGGCTCCTTTCGGTTTACTGCGTAGGATGGGATCTTAAAGACCTCCTGGCTTCCGGGTTCAGGGGTGTTTATGGTAAATCCGAAAGTCTTCCGGCGCGGCATTTCCGTTCCGCTTTAGGACAAATCGTCAATTTCTTTTACACCCTTCAGGGAGAAGCGGCAGGCGCTCAGGCCTTTTCAAATTTTGATACCTACCTTGCCCCATTTATACGTTATGACAACTTAAGCTATGAACAGGTCAAACAGTCTCTACAGGAGTTTATTTTTAATCTGAACGTTCCCACCCGGGTCGGATTTCAAACCCCCTTCACCAATGTCACTCTTGATCTGCAGCCGCCTGATCACTTAAAAAATGAAGCCGTGGTCATCGGCGGAGAAGTCATGCCTCAAAACTACAGCGAATTCCAGCACGAAATGAATCTTTTCAACAGGGCGTTCCTCGAAGTTCTCACCGAAGGGGATGCGCGCGGAAGAGTTTTCTCATTCCCCATACCGACCTACAACATTACCAAAGACTTCAACTGGAAAGACCCGACCCTTCTTCCCCTGTGGGAGGTGACTGCAAAATACGGAATTCCCTATTTTGCAAATTTCGTCAATTCCGACATGAAACCCGAAGATACCCGCTCCATGTGCTGCCGGCTGCGCCTTGATTTAAGAAAACTGGATAAAAAGGGGGGAGGGCTTTTCGGCTCCAACCCGCTTACCGGGTCCATCGGAGTTGTCACCATCAACATGCCGCGCATCGCCCATCTTTCAGAAAATGAAGAGGAATTTCTGATCCGTCTTGAATCCCTTATGGGAAAAGCAAAAACAAGCCTCGAGATCAAACGGAAGATGCTTGAAAAATTCACAGATAAAAACCTTTATCCCTACACCCGTTTTTATCTGCGACAGATTAAAATGCGGGACAACCAATACTGGAAGAACCATTTCTCAACCATCGGGCTCATTGGAATGAATGA
This sequence comes from uncultured bacterium, assembly GCA_964443875.1. Lineage (GTDB taxonomy): Bacteria > Auribacterota > JAFGBW01 > JAFGBW01 > JAFGBW01 > CAYUET01. Next base: position 98,043 of record CAYUET010000007.1, read on the forward strand.
GGCCTGTCTGAACCTTCTGGGAAAAGACATTGGCACAGAGGAAGGGATGGCCTTTTCCTGCAGAGTACTGGATTTCATGAGGGATAAGCTCAAAGAGTTCCAGAATGAAACCGGCAACAACTACAACCTTGAAGCCACCCCTGCGGAAGGGACTTCTTACAGGCTGGCAAAACTGGACAAGGAAAAATATACGGAAATATCTCTGCCCGGAGAAACATCCTCTTCTGAAGAAAAAAAAGAAAGTTTTCCCTTTTATACTAATTCCACACAGCTTCCTGTCGATTACACCGACGATATTTTCATGGTTCTTGAAAAACAGGATCCTCTTCAAAAGCGGTATACCGGAGGAACAGTGCTTCACACCTATCTTGGAGAAGCGGCATCAGACCCCTATGCGGTCAGAGAATTCATTAAAAAAGTATGCACTCTTTATGCCCTCCCCTATTTCACCTTAACTCCCTCTTTTTCAATCTGTCCTGAACACGGATATCTGAAAGGTGAAATTGCCCGATGTCCTGAATGCGGGGAGAAAACCGAAATCTATTCCCGGGTCGTCGGATACATCCGGCCGCTTGAACAATGGAATCGAGGCAAACTCAGTGAGTTCAGACTCCGGAAAAAATACAGTCTGTTTTCATGAAAATTTCGGGTTTTCTCAAACAGAGTTTAAGTGATTATCCGGGCTGTGTGGGGGCAGTTGTCTTTACTCAGGGATGTAACTTCAACTGTCCCTTCTGCCATAACCGCTGGCTGATTCCCAACGACTCCTCAAAGGAATATCTCTCCCCCAGGGAAATAATAACACTGCTCAAAGATCGTAAAAAATTCATTGACGGTGTTGTTATTTCCGGAGGGGAACCCACACTCCAAAATGGGCTTGAAGACTTTATACGTGAGCTAAAATCCATGCGATACCGAATAAAACTGGACACTAACGGAAGCCGTCCTGAAGTGATCCAAAACCTTATGCAAAAAAATCTGCTGGATTACATTGCCATGGATATCAAAGCCCCCTTCAGTAAATATCCTTTTCTGGCAGGGACCGACTGCGATTTACCCTCCATCCAGAATAGCATAGGAATGATCTCTCAAAGTGGAATCTCTCATCATTTCAGAACCACCTTTTATAAAAAGCTTCTTTCCTCTGAAGACCTGGAAATAATAAAAGCTTTTCTTCCCTCTTCCTCAAAATATGTCATTCAGCCTTTTAAAAAACCTCTTGAAATAAACAATTAAATCAACTTCCGGTTGAATGCGTTCAATAATAGCGTTGTTGAAATTTACAAGAATAATTCGGTTTAATGATTATATGAGCTTTGGACAAAAACTTAAAGAAATCCGGTTAAAATTCAATTTAAAACAAACCGATTTTGCCAACAGCCTGAGGGTAACTCCCCAGGCGGTTTCCAAATGGGAACGGGATGAAAACTTTCCGGATATTCCACTCCTTAAAAAAATCGCCTCCCTTTTTAATATATCCATTGATTTTCTTTTAGGGCTTTACGAATCAGAAAATGAAATATTCAAGGCAACGATTTTCTGCACCGGGCTTCAGAATTACGCCCTGAAAGCAGCTTCGATATCCCCGAAAGAGCTGGCAGAGGGAATGAATGTCTGTTTTTATCATATGACGGAAATTCTTCTGAAAGAAGGAGGAATTCCGGTCAAATATACCGGGGATGGTTTTTTAGCCTTCTTTTCAGGGCTGGACCATGCAGACCGGGCTTTGAAAGCAGCCTTAAAAATACAAAAAAATGTGGAGATACAACAGATTGCCATTCTTCTGCATAGCGGACAGCTCTATCTTGGACAAATTGGGCATCCTGACTATGCCTCCAAAGACATCTATGGAGACTCGGTCAATCAGGCCTTTCTTGTCAGGGATGAATTCATCAAAGCGCATCATACAGGAATCGGGTGTACCGGCGCTTTCGTGAAAGATGTCAAAAAGAACCAAAAATTCACACTCAACACCACATTAAATATCCCTTTTTTAAAAAAAAGGATGGCTGTCTATCAACCGAATCAGAAAACCTGAAAAGCACGCCTTCAAATTCGAATAAACAAATAAGGAAAAACATATGAAAACCTATGCCTACGGATTCCCAAGACTTGGCAAAAACAGAGAATTCAAAAAAAACACAGAAGACTACTGGAAAGAAAAAATCACACAGAACATTCTGTTTTCGGAACTTGATAAAATTCAAAACGAAAATAAAACCCGCTATAAATCGCGGGTTGATTATTTTCCTGACGGAGAAATGACACTTTATGATCCAATGCTGGATATGGCTGTTCTATTCGGGCTTTACAAGCCTTCAAGCCTTCACGAATACTACAATTTATGCAGAGGCCCTAATGCTCTTGAAATGACCAAATGGTTTAACACAAATTATCATTACCTGGTTACGGATTTCAAAACACTGCCTTCTTCTGACTTTCAGCTTAACCTCAATCATTTTTCTCTTCGTTTCCGAAAAAGCAATTTTCCATCTTTCATAGGCCCCTTTACCTTTCTTAAACTTTCGAAAGGAATTGAACCTGACCAATTCAGAAGCCTCTTCTTATCTCTCATGTCCTGCTATAAACAATTATTTTCGAATTTCAAACAAGTTCATATTGAAGAACCGGCTTTTGTTCTGGATCTGTCCGAAGAAGAAATCAATCTGATTTCAGAGGGATATCAGTCTCTTTCCGGAATTAAAACATGGACATCTCTTGTCACCTATTATGAATCCGTTGACTGGATAAAAAAACTTCTATCGTTTCCGGTTTCTGAAATTGGTTTGGATTTAATCCGTGGAAAAGAAAACTATGACTATATTCTGAAAAATGGTTTTCCGGAGGATAAAATTCTTATTGCGGGGTTGGTGGATGGACGGAATATATGGAAAAACAATCTCGCTGATTCCCTTGGCAAACTGAAAAATCTTTCAAAGACGGTTAAAAATCTGGCTGTTTCCAATGCAGCTCCCCTTTTCCATTTACCTGTTTCTCTGGAAGGGGAAAACAGCATGCTCTGGGAAGTTAAAAGAAAGCTTTCATTTGCTTCAGAAAAACTCAATGAAATTCATGAACTTGCCAGGGCTTTTAAAGGAGGAGAACAGCCTGAAACCAAAGATTCTAAAGGGAAAAATTATAAAGACACTTCCGTTAAAAAACGGATCTCGGAGCTGAAAGAAAATGATTTCACAAAATCCGTCTCTTTTCAGCAAAGAAAAAAAATTCACGATTCTATTTTAAAACTCCCGGCTTTCCCAACAACTACCATAGGAAGTTTTCCCCAGACAGATCTTGTTCGAAAAAATCGTTCCGCCTTTAATCAGGGAAAAATTTCAGGGCAGGAATATGAAACATATATTTTCACCCAGATAGATCATCTTATCGAATTTCAGGAATCACTTAATTTGGATGTCTTTGTTCACGGGGAATTTGAGCGCACGGACATGGTTGAATTCTTTGCGCAAAAACTTTCAGGAATAGAAACAACAACATCTGGCTGGATCATTTCCTATGGAACAAGAACCTACAGGCCACCCATTATTTTCAGCGATGTCAGCCGCCCTTCTCCAATGACACTCAAAGAAATTCTCTATGCCCAGTCAAAGACTAAAAAACCAGTCAAAGGAATGCTTACCGGGGCCGTAACCCTCATTGCCTGGAGTTTCTGCAGGGAAGATATCCCTGTTGAAGAGGTTGCCTATCAATTTTCCCTGTGCCTGAAAGACGAAATCATGGATTATGAAAAAAATGGAATTAAAATCGTTCAGGTGGATGAAGCGGCTTTCCGTGAAAAAGCGCCAATTAAAAAAAACAAATGGCCGGATTATTTTTATTGGGCTGTCCGCTCATTTAACCTTGCTACCAATACCCTGCCATCCACTCAGATTCATACCCATATGTGCTACTCGGAATTCGGAGAAATTATCCGATACATTGACCAGATGGATTTTGATGTCATATCCATTGAAGTCTCAAGAAGCAAAGGGGATATTCTTTCATCTTTTGAAGATATTGACTTTAAACGTCAGATTGGCCTGGGTGTCTGGGATATCCACTCACCGTCCGTTCCTTCAGTTGAAAAAATGATGGATATTGTCAGACGTTCATTACAGAAAATTTCAAAAGAGAATTTCTGGCTCAATCCGGACTGCGGTCTTAAAACACGCCAATGGCCGGAAGTCAAAGAAGCCTTGACGAATATGATGAACACGGCAAAGGCGCTTAGATGAAAAAGTTGACGGACTCTCATTTGCTGACGGATATTTTTCAAAAAAAGAAAAAGACATTCTCCTTTGAGGTCTTCCCTGCCAAAACAATAAACGGCCATCTACGTCTGATGGAAACAATCAGAGAATTATGCATGCTTCAGCCTGATTTCATTTCCTGTACCTATGGTGCTGGAGGTGGAACCCGGGAAAGGACATTTGACGTTGTAGAGCATATCCAGAATATCTACGCTATTCCTGCTATGGCCCATCTGACCTGTATCGGGCATAGCCGTTCAGAAATAGAAAAAATTCTGTCGGATTTTAAAAAAAGAGGGATAGTCAATATTCTTGCTCTGCGGGGAGATCCCCCCGTGGAGGAGAGAGAGCTCCCTTCGGATTCTTTTATATACAGCAGCGACCTTGTAGCACTGATACGAAAAAAAGAAAATGAAAAAATCTCAATAGCTGTCGCAGGCTTTCCAGAAAAGCACCTTGAATCTTCGGATATGAATTCCGACATTAATCATCTGAAAGGAAAAATCAATGCGGGTGCTGATTTTATAATCACCCAGCTCTTTTTTGATAACAGCTTGTATTTTGATTATGCCGCGAAACTAAAAAGAAAGGGGATTGAGGTCCGAGTCATCCCCGGAATATTACCAATAACAGATTACCCGGCGCTGAAGCGATTCTGTAACCGCTGCGGGACAAAAATTCCGCATGCCATTAAAGAAATATTCGAGCCCTTGTCCGGGAATCCTGATGAAACATCAAAACAGGGTATAGCGTTTGCTGTGAAGCAATCTCAGGAATTATTATCCGGAGGAGCCCCGGGGATTCACTTTTATACCCTTAATAAAGCGGACATCACAACAACCCTCTGGAATGAGCTCTTTTCAGACAAAATGCTCAGGCTTGGAGTTCATGAAAAAACAAAAACTCTCAGCTATGCCGCTTTTTGAAAGATGACCTGAGACGCATGGATTTTGCCATGAATATTGTTATTATCCTCAGAAAGCACCCACTGCCGCCTTATTCGAAGAAGCTCTTCAGGATGATCCGCACTGATATATTTCAAATGAGAATAATTTTCAGGTCTATATAAAGATGCTTTATTATTATCAGAAAGAAATAATTCCGAGGAAAATTGTATTTCACCGGTTTTACTCTTTATAACCCTACATAACTCTGAAAGAGAGGGAAGATCCTTTTTGACAGAAGGAAGATGAAGAAATTCCAGATGACAGTCTTTAACAATTTCATCTATCCGTTCCAGATCTTCAAAAATCTGGTCAGGGCTGTAAAAGGAAAGAATATACCCTTTCCTGATTTCCGGATTCCGCTCATAAACCCTCTTCAATTCTGAAGGATAAAAACTTGAAATCAAGCACTTTTGCGTAAGCCCGTAAGCGGCGATCAAATCCGCAGTTTGTTCCGCAAGACCCGGAATAATCTGCCATTCCTGATCTGGTTTAAGATCAAGAATCAGCTCAATTTTCAACTTCAGATTCCGTATTATTTCAGCAACCTGTTTCAGGGCAACATACTCATACGTTTTTCCCGCTTTCCCCTTAATTTTCAGATTTTTCAATTCCTTTAAGGTTAAATCAGAAATACGAACTTTGCCCTGTATAGGGTGTTTGATGAATTCATCATGACTTAAAACAAGAATATTATCCCGTGTCCTGCGTATATCTACTTCAACAGCATCTATCCCCATACTTGCCGATTTAAGAATTCCTTCCAGGGTATTTTCAGGGATATCCGAAATTTGTCCACGGTGTGCCACTATTTTAGGGAAAACAAAGGACTTGGAAGTTCCGGTCAAATCCGAAATCTTGGAATATCTCGAATAAAAAGGGCTTGAGAAAAGTTTTGAAAGCTGTTCGGATGAAAGCGGAGTAAATGAGGTGTTTTTCCGCATGCGAAAAATCCTGTGCAGATAACGGTTAAGACTGTCCCGATAAGAGAACTCCTTAGCAGTTAAAAGATCTCCCTGATCAAGATGCAGTGAAGATGAAAAAAATGAAGTCCCCTCCTTGAAAGGATGATGGTCGATGATAATAAATGAACAGGAATTCGAAAGCTGATAACTTTTCAGATAGCTCAGAATCTTTGAAATACTTTTCTGATCAAGCCCGGAAAAAGGCTCATCCAATACAATAAATGAAGATTCAGGAAGAAAAAGAAGAAAAAGAGCCAGCTTAATTCTTCTTTTTTCTCCGGTAGAAAACTGGTTAAAAGGTTTATCCAGATCCGGCATTTCAAATTCGGGAATGAGTTTTCTGATTTCTGAAAAGGCATGATCAAATAAGTTTCCGGTTTCCCCTTCTGCCGCATTATCCCTGATAAGATTTCTGAGAACAGAAGTGGAATCCAGATCTTCAAAAGAATGATAAGAAATCTGTCTTCGGATCTCATTCAATTTCAGATCCTCGGATTTTTCAATTTTACCCTCCTTTGAACATCGAAAAAAAGCCTGACCCTTTTGCGGATATTTCTGAAAACATAGCGTTTTAGCCAGAGTTGTTTTTCCCTGCCCGGAGGGAGCCTGAATCAGAATATTTTCATTTCTTCGGAGACTCAGATTCATTCCTGAAACAATTTTTTTTCCGGGAACCTCAACCTCCCAGTCATTAAAAATAACTTCCTGTAAAGGAGTATCATTAAAAGTTCCCTGTTTTTTTCCGGGCCAATTTTCCTCTTTAATCAGGGTTCGATCCTGTCCGGCCTCCTGAAGAATCTTCTTGAGGGACTTCAGATGAAACGCGGATTCCAGAATGGATTGTAAAAGCATATTCATGTAAAATAAGGGCTGAAGAGCCATGGCCAGTAGAAAACCCTGCATCGGATACCCTGCAACAAGCCCCCCGAGGGGCATGATGATTTTGGTTAAAAAGGCGAGTCGTAAAAGAAACGACCTGTTTTTAACATGATAGGCCTTTTTAAAAGGCTCTATCTGTTTTTTCCAGTCATCATCCGGTTTGTCAAAAAAAGAGTTATCCAGAAAAAGACGATTATCAAGCCTTTCCTGAACTCTGAAAAATGACTCCAGAAAATTTTTCTGGAAGCTCCAGATTCCGCGTGGACGAAAAACATCGTTCAGCGTCCAGATCAGAATCAAAGATGCCACGGGCAGATAAAAAGCCAGAAATACAGGGGATACGAAATACAGGGAAAAAGCCGAAGCTCCAAGAAGCGCAAGGGAACCCAGAAGCATCCAGCGGCTCGATTCTCCCATGGCAATATGAAAGGCAGAAGGCAGAGATTCCTTTTTCAAGGAATACTCTTTCCGGATTTTATTTAAAAATAAGGAAAGATATTTTTCAATACGCTGATAAAGTTCATCAGAAAAGTACTGATTCAAAACATCATGAAGAGCGTAGACACAAAGAAATGCGCCCCATAACATTAGAAAGGGCAAGGATAAAGAAGTAAGCCCTGTCATATAAAAGGAGGCAAAAACCATGATAACCTGAACAAAAAAACCTGCAATCACAATCCCTTTAAGCTTCTGCTGTGAAGAATGGATCCGGCGAATAAATTCAGACGCCTTCCCAATTCTTTCTATGAGATTAAAATCCTGCTTCTGCAAGAAGAAAGAGCCCGAAAGAATCGAAAAAAACTGTTTAAATGGGGAGGTTTCCTCTTGGAAATTATCCGTTGAAGAAGGATTGTCTTTTTTTTCTGAATTTCTCTGCTGCTCATAAATCAGCTGAAGAACCAAATTTAACTTTCTATCAAGATCTGGGCTCTGCCCCGGTGTTTTTATCTTAATTTCTGAAAGTTGAAGCAAAGCTCTGTAAAGATCCTTCCTGGATAAATAAGGAAAGTCAGTCCTGCAGGAATAATCCTCCTTAAAATCCGAATAAACGCTTCTGGGAGCCAGAGAATAAATTTCACAGGCTGAAAGGTTAGTCAGAAAACTGATCAGAAGAAGACAGGACAGAACTCTTTTAAAGACAAAACATGCATAGCGCATCTTTGGTTACTCCTCGATAAACAAAAGATTATTTATCCGCTATGGCAGGTCTTCTGGCTTGGAGATCATTCTACTTTGTGCAGACTTCCCGACTTCGTCAGTGTCTTTGGGTTTTCAAACCCATGCCCATTTCGTCCCTCTTTACAGCACCGGGAGTGCTTCCGATTTTCACGGAATTCCCTTTTCATCCCTTTTACGGGAACCAAAACGAATGTGATTTTAACTTAGAAAACAAATAAAGGATTGTCTTTTAAATGGCAAGTTTTTTAATTATCCCGGACGAATAATTTCATAAAGTACATAGTTCGATTCATCATAAATTGGTTTTATTATCTTTTTATTGATCAGATAATAAATATTTTTAAGGGGAATAAGAGGCTGAGTGGAATCAATAAATAAATGAGTAATTCTTTCTTTCAGAAAAAATTCCATCAGTTGATCCGGCGAATAGAGCGGGATCATTTTTAATAAGTTCAAACGTCTTTCTTTTTCATTATGAAAAGATTCACTTGCCGAATTTTCAGACCATATATACATCCAGTAACACTGGCGTTGGGTGTAAAGGGGAATAAATTCCATATCCTTAACATTACCAAGGATAATAGAATCAATTGAAAGAGCCTGGATATGTGCATAGACTGTTTTATATGAAGACAAATCCAATGTATAACTACGTTTTTGACAGGCGATGATTATTATAAAAAGGATATATAAATAAATAATTATTTTTCCTTCTCTGAATACCCTATATAAACCTGAACCGCATAGAACAGATATAAAAATTGGAATAAAATTTTTTACTTGTTTCCCAGCAATATGATAATAAAAAATTTGAGTACCCAAAAACCATCCTGCCGCGCAAATAATAAAAAAAACAAAAACTGCTCCACCTGCCATGCAAAATAATTGTTTAAAATACTCTCCCTCCCTAAAATAAGGATAATATTTTAAAAATACAAAAATAGTTATAAATAAACAAACAATCATCATCTGAGCATAGTAACCGGGGTGATCTATAAAATTAAAAAAATTCACATAAAGATCATAAAGCACTCCCCAGAAGGTTCCCTCAAATATTTCACTGTGAATACAGCGATAAGAAGAATAGGCCAATTTGGCTGAATCATTTAAAAAGATATCCTGCTGATAAATCGGAAAAACAGCGATATAAAAAAATAAAAAAATGATAATCACCGTCCCCCAGACAATCAATGCTCTTGTAACTTTGAAACCGGAAAACAGAACAAGATTGGTGATCATAAAAGGAATTATATGGGGATAGATAAAAAGGGTACATCCGGTTATTTTCCAGCACAGGCCGTATCTTTTATGGATAAAGGAATGGATATACAGCAAAAGCATCACTTCACCATAACCTCTGGCTAATCCGCCCATGTAGGTATCCATTGTAAATGAAATCAACTGAAAAAAGAACAGAATCCATAGCCCCCGGTATACACGTTTATGATGGAATGTAAAATAAATCAGGCAACAGGAAAGAAGAAATTGAATACAAACACCTATTTTTAAAAGAATCAGAGGATGTATAAAAAGAGACAATAAACAATAAGAACCATAAAACCAGTTAAAAAACCAGACATGAAGCATTCCGCCAACCCAAGAGGTAATTCCATGCTTTAAATAGCTGATATAAAGATCGTCAGGAAATAAATGATAAAAATCTCTGAAAAGATAGAAAAAATAATGTCCTGAAATATCCGCATAAACCGAATAAAAATTCGTCAATTCATTCCATTTGAAGGCACTAAAAGGAATAATGACACAAAAGAAAAGGAAAAAAAAATGTATTATTTTTGTATTCACATACTTTGTAAAGGATGCCAGTGCAGGGTTGAAAAAGAGGAAACCAGTTTAAATTGATATTTTGCCCATATACGCAACACCATCAGATTCGATGCCTGGGTTTCAAATTCCATAAGGTCGCAATAATCAGGGGATCGTTTTAAAGCTTCATTCACAAGGGCAATATAAGCGCCTTTAGAATTAAAATCAACAGCAGCAAGCCCTCTTCCCCAGATCCGAATATTCAGATTTGAGCAAATTTCAGAACGCGGCCTGCATGAAAAGAAGGCTAAAGGAATCCCCCCTTCATGCGCATATAAAACTTTGGATCCTAAATGTCCCTGAAGGGCATTACGTATCCAGTGGATAAATATTTCGTTCGATTTTTGATTATCAATGAAAGGATCCGAATGAAAATGGTCAAAATGGAAAGCCTTTTCTGCAATTTTCAAAAAAGGATCCATATCTTCCTTTGAGTATAAATTCACAGGATAAATAGAGGGCAAATGTATAGATTTGGAAGACTGCGCCGAAGAAACAACATAAGTCAGAAAATTATCCAATTTTAAAAAACCCCGACACATTAGCAGCCTGATAACATCATGCAAGATATTATTTATCCGAAGTGTAACGAGTTTTATGCCGTGCCCCATGACGTATTTAAGAAAGCGATCTATTAAAGGAATGACAAGCTCTATATTTAATGGGTCTGAAATGAATAAAGAAAGCCTGCCTACCGGATAACCAAGAATTCCAGAGTCAAAAACACAAGGGGTATAGATCACCAGGCCACGCTGATCTGTCTTTTCAGAGGTCCAGATCAAAGAATCCTCCTGGATAAGAGAAGAGATTTCATTTTTAAAAAGAAGAGATTTAAGTGTTTTAGAAATCTGGGGGTAAAGGTGATAGGGATTAGGAATATAACATTCACTGACTGATTCCAAAAAAAACCTGGCTTCACACGGTTCAAGAAAATTAATTTTCATCTTTATAATACCATTTTTAAATTATTTTAAAAAAAAACCGTAAAAAAAAATCAGTTGTTTTATATACTCTTGCCCGGAATTGTAAAAAAATTTTCAGATTACTGAAAAAAACACCAGGGACGACAAGATGATAAAGAAAATCGATAATAAAGAGGCCAGCAAAAAAAATTGTAAAAAGAAAAGAAAATTTTCTCATCTTTGATTACTCCTCGGTAAACAAAAGATTATTTTTCGCAATGGCAGGTCTTCTGGCTTGGAGATCATCCTACTTTGTGCAGACTTCCCGACTTTGTCAGTGTCTTTGGATTTAAAAAACCCATGCACATTTCATCCCTCTTTACAGCACCGGGAGTGCTTCCGATTTTCACGAAATTCCCTTTTCATCCCTTTTACGGGAACCAAAACGAATATATATTTCATCTAAAATTTAAATAAAGAATTGGATTTTAAATAGCAAGTATTTAATCCTCAAAAATGGCAAATATAATAAAAGAGCACCAAACCCCTGCCTACACTATTGTGTATTGAATCCATAAAAAATGATCCATTTTCATCTTTTTATTTCCTCTTTCTGTTTTATGAATTATTATAATACCGGATAACAAAACTGATATATAGTAATTTCTCTCATGACAACCTTTTTTCTCGTCATTCGTTGAATGAAAGAGAATACTGTGTTAAACTCCTTTTGCTTAAGGAAAAAATGACTCAAATCAGCATCGTTCTACCCGTTTATAATGAAAAACCAAGCATTTTGGAGACATTTATTCACTCTCTTATAGAAATTCTGAAATCTTATTCCTTTGAAATCATTCTTGTTGACGACGGTTCTGATCCTGAATTCAAAAAAAATTATGATCACTTTAAAAACATCCCTCAAATACAAATCCTCACCCACAATAAAAACAAGGGTCAAATCGAGGCACTGAAATCCGGGCTTTTGCAAACGAATGGTGATTTAATTTTTTCAATGGATGCAGATGGAGAATACCCCGCAGCTAATCTGATTCAAATGATAAATGAACTTAATTCGGGAAAAGATCTTGTAAACGGAGTACGTACTTATAGGACTGGCTATTCCATCATCAAAAAAACCGGATCATTTTTGGTGAACAGTTTATTCAGGGTTTTAAATCCCGAATATCATTTGAGGGATCTTCTGTGTCCGGTATGCGGAATACAAAGAAATTTCTGGAATAAATTTTCTTCATCCCCCTTTTTATTCCGGCATTTAAAATTACACTTTCTTATTTTCACCCCTATTGTCTCAGAAATTCCCGTAACCTACTCTTATATATGCTCAAAAAAATCAAATTATTCTATCTGGGGGGGAGTGCAGCTTTTTTTCAGCATGGTTATGGAAATCTTCTATTTTTCAGCAACCAAAAAACAATATGTTAATCCCTACTATAAAAGATAATACATATATTTCCATAAACCCTGAAGGATCATTTTACTCAATAGTTGACACAAAATTCAAGGTGATACTTTTTAACTGAAAATAACTTTACAAATAAGAATAATTACTATATAAGATCAATTATGAAAAATTTAGAGCAACAGAACTTATTTTTCCATAATGCCTGCAAGAAAAACAGACTCAAAATAACTCCTCAAAGGCTTATTATTTTTGAAGAGCTTTCCAAAGCAAAAGATCATCCCTCAGCCAAAGAACTTTATAAACGGATAAAAAAGAAACTCCCGAATATTTCCTTTGATACAGTTTACCGGACCCTCCTTTCTTTTATCCAGATAGGAATTTTAAATCTTGTGGAAGGTTATGGGGAAACCATGCGTTTTGAACCGGATCTCGATTTTCACCATCACTGCCACTGTCTCAAGTGTCATACCATTTTGGATTGTTATGAAGATTTATTAAAAAACATTCAACTTCCTGAAGAATTAAAAAAACAGTTTAAGGTAACCGGTAAAAAAATTATTTTCGAAGGCTTATGCAAAGATTGCATGACAGTCTGATTTTTTATATTATTCTTTTAACTTATAAATAATAAAACAAAGGAGGAGAAAATGGGAACAAAAGGAAGAGAAATCGTTAAGCTTGATGTGAATGAATTAATTAAATTATTAAATAAGGCCTATGCCGATGAATGGCTTGCCTATTACCAGTATTGGGTGGGTTCCAAAGTCGCAGAAGGCCGCATGAGAGGAATTATAGCCAAAGAACTCGCAGAGCATGCCAATGAAGAGCTGGCTCACGCAGAGAAACTTTCAGAAAGAATCATCACTCTCGGCGGAAAGCCGCTTATCACCCCTCAGGAACTCCTTAAGGAATCGGGCTGCGGCTACGATGCCCCGACTGATCCCTGTACAAAAACTTTACTTAAACAAAATATTAAAGGCGAACAATGTGCTATTATGACCTATAAAGCACTTCTGGAGCACGTAGAGGGAAAAGATCCCATTACCTATCATCTTATCCTTGAAATTCTGGAAGAAGAGGTCGAACACGAAGAGGATCTTGAATCTCTTCTTTCCGATATGACTCCTATCGCCTAATCTCTAACCTATACTCTGCCCCCTTCACCGGCGGGCAGAGTACTTACCTTGCTGAACGAAACCGTAAAATAGTAATCTCGTATCGAAATCTTACTGCGGCTTAGTAATACCCGATAAAACCTCTTTAAGAAAATCAAAACGAATAAATTCCTGTTCGAGCCGGACGGATTGCCCTAGGTGGTTATATCTTAAGTCCTCATAAAGCGCTGATTCTTCCGGAGTCAAATTATTTAGAAATGCATGATTCTGTGAAGTTTCACTGACCCAGGAATTTTTATGGGCAATCAGGGTTGTACGATCCATAAGGATGGATTTGGTCTCAGGGAAATTCCCTCGAAATCGGCTTAATATTGCAAATCCGTGGGTATCGATATCGCCCCAGTAAAAAATTTTTTTATTTTTAAGCCAGTTCGCTTGGTGCAGATAATCAAATCCGTAACCACGGCCAAATAACACTATTCCTTTCCTGAATGGAGGAAAAGCCAATCCGTTGACATCATTTTCAGTCACAAAAACGGTGTCTATATCGGGATTGAGATTGCAGAATTCGTCAGCCCTGACAGTAAGATCAGATAAACCCTTGATATATTGAGTTTCATCCAGAATACGAAATCTCACCTGCACGGGTTTTGAAAGAAAGCCATAACGTTTTTCGAATCCCTTTATACCTGAATAAGCATCATCTTTATCTGAAGGTTTCAGAATGATATCAAGCCACTCGCTTAGATTTGTTCCGTATTGTTCTATGAATTTTGTGTCAATATCCGGAAGGCTTAATTGTCTCAGGTAAATTCCAGGCCGTGGATTTTCCGAGATCCATTTTGTGGCACGAATCATTTTATCCCAAACAGGGGCAAGTTCGATCGTTTTACCTGTATTTCCGGCAAGCCATGATTTTAATAACGGAAAAACATTCAAAAGAACCCGGGACATATCCCTGAATAATTCCAATTCCTCTTTTTTCCCAAGGAATTCAGCAAGATCAGACAATGCAAAAAAATGCAATGCCACAGGCAACTTATTTTTCCCGAGACTTCTGTGATTAATTTCAGTCCATTCGATTTTCAATGCCTTCTCTTTTTCAAGAAGGACATATTCTCGGACCCACTCACGGACCTCTTCAAATCGGTTACTGAGTTCTGATGGGGCAGGCGTCTTAAGCGGAAACCTCAAAGGAAATACCCTTGTGTTTTCGATTTCCTGGCTTAAGTAAAATTTTCTCCATTTTTGCTCAAAGATTATTTTCAGCTTCTCCGGAGAGTGCCATTTTAAACCGTCACTGTTCATTTTCTCTTTGTTTCTTTTCGTTTTTATATTCTTCTATGGTCAGGTTACGAATTTTTGATTCGTTGCCGTCAGGACAGTGAACAAAACCTACACTCGACACATAGGGTTCAATGATGTGTATTTTCTGCAATGGCGTAACAACAAGTATCTGCAAATTAAGTTTTTTGAATAACTCCAGGCCAAAACGGGCGGATTCATCCGAGCCGCGTCCGAACGCTTCATCTATGACCACAAAACGGAAACTCCTTGACTTGACTTCACCCCACTCCAGTCCAAACTGATAGGCAAGGCTTGCCGCCAGGACCGTATAGGCAAGCTTTTCCTTCTGCCCACCGGACTTTCCCCCCGAATCCGTATAATGTTCATACTCTTTATTGTCTGCAAGCCATCGCTCCGAGGCTGCAAAAACAAACCAGTTGCGAACATCGGTTACTTTCTGGGTCCATCTTTTATCCAATTCACCCGTTCCTTCCCTGCCGCGGAAACGGTCAATGATTTTCTTGACCTGAATAAACTTGCTCTCCGCATATTGTTCATCCTCCGACCCGGTAAGGCTTCCCTCAGTGCAGGAACGCATATCTCCCTGAAAATCCGCTATGTCATGCTCCCTGTTTGGTTCCACCTCGAGGACAATATACCGCCCCTTGTTGTACTCGATTTCTCTAAGGGAAATATTTATACTTTCAATCCTTTCTTTTATCAGCTGCCGTTCCTTATTCAGCTGGGACTGAAAATTTGCAATCTCCCTTATCGTCTCTTCGTTCAGAAGTTCCTTGAATCGTTTTTCAAATTGAGGCAAAGCATCGTTTTCAAGCTTTGTAAGCATTTTTCTGTATTCCGATCCGTCCTCCACTCTCGCGTCCGCCTCCAGGGTATCCGCCGGATAATCCCGACGGTAATCCTGCATATTCTTTACAATCTTCTCTTCCAGACCTTTAAGTCTCTTGTCCTCGTTATCAATCTTTTTCTGTAACCCTTCCCGCATTTCCTGCTGCCGGTTATCGCAGGATTCAACGGTCAGATTCTGTTCTCCAAGGGCTTCATGACGCAGCGAGTCCAGCTGGTCTAGAATCTGGCTATCCAGAGGGGATGTATTGCTCTGAATAATTGCGCTGCATTCAAGAAGCTGATTTTCTGCAGTCTCTTGTTTTTGCTCGTTTTTAGATTTCAGTCCTTTTTCACTGTCCAGGGCTTCCCCTAGGCTTTTGAGTTTTACATCCAGATTTGAAAGCTGATCTTCGAGTGTTTTAAGCACGTTTGAAGTACTTTCAAATTCTTTTTTCTGTTTCTCCAAATCATCGATCTCAAGAGTTAAGTGATAAAAATCCATGTCTTCGTATTTTGTGATCCCGTCTATCTTCACAAAGTTCACTTTTTCAATACTTAAATTTTTCTGTTTTTCCTGAAGTCCGGTAATTTTCTGTGCTGTTTCCTGTGCGTCTCTTTCTATAATTTCCAAACGGTCTTTAAGTGCGGAAATTTTGGCTTCATTGCTCCATCCAAGAATATACCTGCTTTTATCAAAAATATCGTGGCGATCATCTTTTTCATGACGATAGCCCAGCCCTTTGATCTGTCCTGAAGCGGTGATGGCCTGCTTTTCCCTGCGGAATTGGGTCATGTCCGTACAGCAGACATAATCAAATCTTTTGATCATCTCCTGTTCGATCCAGTCCTGAAAATCTGTTCCCGGATTTATAGAGAGCTTTGAAAAAACGGAACCCGGCTGAAGGGTTATATTTTCCCTAGGATAACCTGAAGGTATTTTATAATAAACGATGCGTCCACGAAGAAAAGTTTTGTCCACCCAGTCTGAAACCGCTGCATAATGCCTTTCCGGAACGAGTAAAGACAAACCGAAATTGTGTAAAAGCCTCTCAATGGCGCCTTCCCAGACTGATTCTTCCGGTCTCACCTGAATGAGTTCACCGGCAAAGGGAAGTTCTGTTTCAGAGATTGCTAAAGCCGAAACCAGTTGACTTCTGATTTCCAGCTGTCTGGAATCGATATTATTTTTCCGTTGTTTTAACGATTCAATTTCATGGGTCAGACTATTATGTTTATCCCGGATGGATTTAAATTCAACTTTCGCCTCGGTAAGCAGGTTTAAAAGGTCTGCCTCCTCCCTTTCAAACAGATCAAGCCTTTCCCGTATGAATTTTCTGTTATTCATGAAAGAATCGAGTGTATCCGCTGATGGAAGTGACAGGATTTCCGCAAGAGCACAGTAGTCTTTATACCTTGAAAGTCTTTCGTTTTTTTTCTCACTCAGAGAGTGGATGTCTGCTTTCAGGCGTTCAAGCCTGTCTCCTCCGTTTTCAGCTATGGCCTGCCTGAGTTTGTCCCGTTCAGATTGAAGTCCTGAGTATTGGGAGTGAAGCTGACTGATGCGTGCCAGGAATTTTGAATATTCCTCCTTAAGTTTTGCAAGTCTTTGCTCCAGAAGCCCTGCCTTGATATTTGAAAAGTAGGCTCTTAAATGGTCGCGGAATTTTCTGAATTTTTCACAAAGCTCTGATATTTCCCTATGCCGGTCAAGATCCTGTACCAGAGGCCCAAGCCGTTGCACCTGTTGCTTTGCTTTGAGCACGGCATTATGCGCCCTTGTCAAATTATCGAAATGAGTAATAAGCGCATCAATTCTGGGTTTGATATCCGAGGCTTCCAGCATATGGGTACGGACAAAGTCGGTTAAGTTTCCGACAGATTTGAGAGAAACGGTCTGGAGAAAAAGCTCAAGGGCCTGGTCGTTCACAATGCCGAAACGACGTCTGAAAGCCGCAGAATAGGGCGGAAAACTATCATAAACATTTATTGCGCCATCTGATTTCAGGGATTTTTTAAGATTCTTGATGTCACTCCCGAAATGGGCAAAATGTTTTGCTATGGAAAGGCCGGTATCCGCGACGATAAAAAAACGTTCCGGCTGGCCTGCAAGATCTTTCTGCCAGAATACCTGTGCCAGAGTCACGGTCTGTCCGTAATCCTCATTTCTGAATACCCCCAGTATGACCGAATAACAATTGTTATCTCTCAAGGCCACAGGTTTGGCATTATGACCCTCTTCCGCCCTGGTCGATTTATAATACCCCTGGACATACGATCGCAGCGTCCGTTCCCTGGCTTCCGCACCCGCCGCTTTATTATAGGAAATACGGTTGGCAGGAACAAGAAGCGTAGTAATAGCATCTACAAGCGTGGATTTACCCGACCCTATATCTCCTGTGACAAGCACATTCTGACCTTCCGGAGTAAGCGTCCATATTTTTTCGTGAAATGTTCCCCAGTTATAGACCTCAAGCATGGAAAGACGAAAACCGGCCCGCGAATCGTTTTCATTGGCAATCAGGGGGAGTTGAAAATTCATGCGTCTAAGCTCTCTTCCTGGGCCCGAAGGGACTTCAAATAATCGTTCAAATGCAAATCAAAATCGTTAAGCCACTGAGCATCCACAAAAGCCTTCAATATTCTGCGCACTTCGATTTTATTGCTCTCACCTCTGAGACGACGCACAAAACCAAGGTCGATAATTTTGTTCAGATGGGCATCTATCTGGTCTGCAATCCTGGCTTCATTCGTACTCAAAGGAAGAAAAGTCCTCATCATTTCTGAAATCTCATCTCTTCCCATAATAAGCCTCTCGCTGCTTAAGGCATCATGTTCGGCAAGCCTGCGTCTGAGCAGCGCAAGTAAAAGACTTACCGGATAAGACAATTGCCTTTTGGCAACAAGCCTTGGCAAAGGGGTTTCGCCTTCAGTCAACGATCCAGATTTAAGCCATGCAAATCCCTCATCTTCCTGGATGACAAGCTCAAGTCCGATTTCCTTCACATAATCCCTGATCCGTGCCTGTAAATTGAGAAGGTTCTGCCAGAGTACCGGATTTTCATCATTATACACGACCCCTTTCAAAAGGTGGATCAAAACATGTGAAAAGGTGTTATTTTCCTGCTCAGTCATCGATTCACACTCCTGTTTATAATAATTCTGGGGATACGTGCCTGCTTCTCAACTCCGTGTTCGTTAACCCAGCTTATTGTTTCCGGGTTCTGGTCATCAAAAATATTCACCCGGCTTTCTCCCGCAATTGAAATATAGACCACAAGCTCTGCAAGCCCTTGTCTTAAGGGGTGTAGAGCAATCACATCACTTAAAAGAACCTGATCTTTAAGCTGCAATTCCCTGCGGATATAGGTCTTCAATTCGTCCCTGTCAATATGTACCTGATTAAACAAAGCCCCGTAATCAATATTTTCATCACCCGAGATCACCCTTTCCGAATTGAGCTCAACCCTCAAAGGGTTAGAATAAAGCGGACGATCCATGGGAAGAGTTATTTCGGGCGCGGCTTCATCCATCGTCATAAAATTCCCCTGCGGCATATTTTCCTTCACAGACAGGGCTTTAACCCGAACATTATCCAGTATTTCCATGATTCTTTTATTTTCGAGATAAACCTGATTGTCCAGATAGCGTCTTAACTGCTCTGAAAGACCTGCAACAGTCCGCTGGGTATGCTCGCCGGCTTCCAGCCAGTCGAAATGAATTTTCCTGAGTCGTTTTTCAGGCGTAAGGGATGAAATGGCCTCCATGGAAAAGATCTTTTCAAGAAGTTCAGAAAACTGTTCCTGGCTCTTTGACGACATAAGAAAATCCCAGAAAGCCCTGAAACTTCTACCCTGATCCGAATCCGTTATCATATCGCGATCGCCGAAAATCTGCCCCAGAAGCTCACCCTTGCTTCCATCCCAGGTGGCAATTTTTTCACGAACACTCATGTCAAGCAGCCTGAAATTATGCTCCACTTCCCTGAAATCGCTGAGCAATTCCTTTGCCATAGAGGTGAACTGCATGAATCTGTCTTTCAAGGCCACCTCCTCCATAACCGAAATTTCCCCTCTTTTGATTGCAGCAATCTCCCTCTCTATTTCCTGCTTTTGTTTTTCAAGTTCTGCTATCCTTGTTTCCGCATTAACCTCTGTTCCTAAAACCATCTGATTTAAAAGCGAGAAAATCGTCAGAAGCCTTGACTCCGTTCCTACAAATTTTTGAGCCGTAAGACTATCGATCCAGGTAAGGGCTTTTTCGGTAGCAGGAGTCAGATCGAAATGAGGCTCATCGGAATCCGGCGGATAAAACTTCCTGAGCCACCCCTTTTCATTCTGTATCCAGTCATTGACATACCCCGTGGCTGGTCTTGTATAAGCTTCCTCACCTTCTTTCCGGTTAAGAAAATATATAAAATCTTCGAGCTTTGAAAGAAGGTCTGCTTCACTGATTGAACGGACATTGGGCTGAATAAAGACCTTGTCCAGAAATGAAAGAATAAGAGGTGCATTTTCAGCCCTCAACAGACGCAATGCCGGATGATTTTTAAAAAGCTGAACCAGTTGGGAATATGGAAGCGGCATCTTTCCTTTTTCTAAAAATATAATTATTAAACAATAATCCCCCTTGAAGGATTATCAATTCTTTCAATCCTGATATTTTTTAATCTTCTGTAAAACTCATAAGGAAATATCTTCTTTTTGAACTATTAAGAAATCCTTAATAGTTGCCTCTTCCTTCAGCTCCCCGGCGCGTTTTTTAGTTAATGACCGCTTTTTTTCAAATTAAGATCATGCAGACTTTTCTATCAAACAAATTTTATTTAAGCAATCCGGAATTTTTTCTTACCTTAACAAAAACGGACTACTCAAACCATCTCCGCCCCCCACGCCTCCAGGATCATGACCATGGCGAAGGTGTCCAGTTCGCAGTATTTCAAAAGGGCCTGTTTCAGTTCGTTTCTTTCAAAATCACTCTTTTCGGAAAACTGCATGCGGGCACAGGCCGACATGGCGGCTCCGCCGTTACGGAGTTCGTCCTCCTGGCTGAATAAAAATTCCAGTTTTTCCTCCTCCACCTCTTTAAAAAGTTTGGTCAATTATTTATAAGGATCAACCACCCGCCCTTCTTTGATTTCAATCCATGCCCAGTCGTTGAAATCAAGACTCTTTATTCCCCCTGAAGGTCCATAGATGGGGTGCGAATATTTTTTTCAGGTATTCCGAGGAATCCATAATGGCGTGCAGGAAAGCTAAGTACAATGAAAATCTCATCAAGAAAAAGAAAAGTAAAAAAAAACGAAAAACAAAAGGAATAAATACCAGAATATAAACAACCCGAATTAAAAGGAATTAAATCCAGAATGAAATAAATTTCGTAAGAGAATAAAACCCCACTGGCCCAATTTGACAACCTTTTCCTGGCGACCTAGAATTAATTTTCCGCGGGAAACTATGGCTTGCAATCTCAACCGATAGCATGAAATCCAGATTTGTGAGATTAATTTTAAATGCCTTTGGAAACCCCGCATCTTTCTGCAGGATTGTTTTTTTAAAAAAATTTATTTTTCTCCTTTACTTTTTTAATTTCCATGTTAGAATCAACTAACTTTTAAAACAGGATTTCTATTAAATGAATAAAAAGAAATTAAGCTCCAACATGGAAGACTACCTTGAGGCGATTGCTTTCCTTAAAAAAGAAAGAGGTGTTGCCCGTGTTAAAGATATTGCCTTTTTCCTGCGGGTAAAAAATTCAAGTGTCAATTCTGCGCTTAAAACACTCTCCCAAATGAATCTTGTCATGCATGAACGATATGGTTATGCCGAACTTACTGCAGAGGGAATTCAGCTGGCCTCTGAAGTTCAAAACAAACATGATGTTCTGGTCAAGTTTTTATGCGGATTTTTAAACGTAGATCCTGCTGTTGCACGTGAAGATGCCTGTAAAATGGAACATTCCTTAAGTCAGGAAAGTTTAAATAAACTAACCCGATTTATTGAAAAAATTGAAAATGGGAAAAGTATTTTAAAAAATGGAAAAACATAAACAATAGTTCAGATTAAAAATTTTATTTAAAAAGTTAGAGTATGCTAACTTAATCCTAAAATGGAGAGAAAAATGGATAAAACTTTGAACAAAATGAAACCCGGAGACAAAGCAATCATCTTTAAAATTAGCGGGGAAGGTGCTCTTAAAAAAAAGTTCCTGGATATGGGTGTGCTTCCCGGAACCACCATGGAAATCATTCGCGTGGCTCCCCTTGGTGACCCGGTGGAAATTAAGATTAAAGGTTACAACCTCACTCTTCGGAAAGAAGAGGCCGCTTCAATTCAGGTGAGGGAAATTCAATCATGAGTAAATTATGTGAAATCAAACCAGGACATACGGCAAGAATACTGATGATTAACGGGGGAAAACTCGCGCAGTTCCGGCTTGCCGAAATGGGTCTGCTTCACGGCGAAAAAATAACAATGATTCATAATCAGGGACAGGGACCAGTGACCATTGACATAAAAGGGTCCAGACTCTCCCTGGGACATGGAATAAGTGACAAAATTTTAGTAAGGGAAATATAAAAATGGAAAACAAAAAAAAACTGACTGTCGCGCTGGCAGGAAATCCTAATTCAGGAAAATCCACAATTTTCAATCATCTGACAGGTGCAAGACAACATATAGGAAATTATCCCGGAGTGACTGTTGAAAAAAAAGAAGGCTTCGCTGTTTACAGGGATTATGAAATAATCTTTGTTGACCTTCCAGGAACCTACAGTTTGTCTGCTCATTCGGAAGATGAAAAAGTGGCCAGGGATTTTATTCTGAATGAAAAACCGGACATCGTCGTCAATATTGTCGATTCAACGACTCTTGAACGCAGCCTCTATCTTTTTACACAGCTTTATGAACTAAAAATTCCCATTCTTCTGGCTTTGAATATGGCCGACATGCTTGAACAGAAAAAACAAAAAATTGACACAGAAGAGCTTTCTAGACTTCTCAAAGTTCCGGTGGTTATGCTGGTAGGGAATAAGAATATAGGAATTGATCATCTGAAAGAGAATCTCCTTACTCTTCATGAAGAAAGAACCAAAAGGGAATATTCAAAAATTGATTACGGATTCGAAATTTCAGAGGAGTGTGAAAAAATTGAGCTTCTGCTTAAACGTCTGAAAAACAATTCCGACATCACACGGCATCCCTCCTCCTGGATAGCTCTTAAGCTGCTTGAAAATGATTCTCTGATCCTGGAAGAATTCAAACAAATCCCCCTGGGAAATGAAGTGATTAAAACGGTTCAAAACAGCCGTAACCATCTGAACGCACATTTTTCAGAAGAACCGGAAATGATTATTGCCGAAAAAAGGTACGGTTTCATCAGCGGAATCATCACCCAGGTTCTTACACTGCCTGAAATCAGCCGCCAGGATCTTTCTGAAAAAATAGACAGGTTTGTACTTCACCGTTTTCTGGGTCTTCCTGTTTTTGCGCTGGTGATGTACGGGATATTTCTTTTTACCTTTTCCTGCTCGGAACCTTTTGTAGGCTGGCTGGAATCCTTTATGGAATATCTGTCAGGGGCTGTCTCAAAGATGATCCCTGAAGGGCTCATACAATCTTTTGTTGTTGATGGTGTCATTGGAGGTGTGGGTGGTGTCCTGGGTTTTTTCCCTCTGGTTCTTTTCATGTTCTTTGCCATCGCCTTTTTTGAAGACTCCGGCTATATGGCCAGGGCCGCATTCGTCATGGATAAACTCATGAGCCGTTTCGGCCTTCATGGAAAATCCTTTCTGCCTCTTATGATTGCGACCAATGGATGTGCGGTTCCCGGGATCATGGCCTCCAGAACCCTGGACAGTAAAAAGGACAGGCTCATCACCATGATGGTAACCCCTTTTATGATCTGCGGAGCAAAGCTTCCCATTTTCGCCCTCTTTATCGGTGCCTTTTTTCCCGCAGAGCAGGGTCCCTCCCTGATGATGCTCATGTACACCTTAAGTGTTGTTCTTGCTTTGGGATCCGCATATGTGCTTAAAAAAACAGTTCTAAAAGGGGAACCTGCCCATTTCGTTATGGAACTTCCGGCATACCGCGTTCCAACCCTTAAGGGACTTCTTCTGAAAATGTGGGAAAGAGGCTGGCTTTACCTGAAAAAGGCAGGATCTATTATTCTTCTTATTTCTGTCATCATCTGGGCCGGATTCACCTTCCCTCAAATGGAACAAAAAGGAAACGAAGCCAGTGAAGAACAGACAGCCACCCTTCAGATGGAACAAAGCTATGCAGGCCGTCTCGGGAAAATGATTGAACCCGTCGTTTCACCCCTGGGACTCGACTGGAAAAGCGGAATCGCCTTTCTTGCCGGGATCGCTGCCAAGGAAGTGGTTGTGAGCACTCTGGGGACAATCTACAGTATGGGAGAGGTGGATCCCGATGAAGCCGATCCCCTTAAAGAAGCGATGGCAAAAGATCCGGCATGGAACAAACTCAAGGTATTTTCCTTCCTTATGTTTTCACTTATCTATCTACCCTGTTTTGTTGCTATGGCGGTCTTTTACAGAGAATCAGGATCCAGTCTTAAATGGACAGCTTTTCTGATTTTCTGGACAACGGTCATGGCCTGGGGAGCATCTTTTATAACTTACCAGGGTGGAAAACTGCTCGGATTAGGAGGTTAATATGGAAAAATGGATTATTTATGCAATCGTTATGACCTCTGTTTTTTTACTCATCAGAAAAACCCTGCGTTTTATGAAAGGGAAAGACACTGTCTCCTGCTGCGGCAGCGCCCGAACATGCAATAGCTTTTGCGGGTGCGGAAAAGAATCCTGCAAAACAGAATAATAATAACTCCAGGAATTAAAGGGCTATGGAAAACTCGAGAATGAAAACGAATGAAATACGCTGTGGATGTGGAAAGCTTTTTTTTATTAAAACCCCGGAGGGATTTGAATATAAATGCCCCCGATGTAAAAAAATTCATATGATTTCCTATGAGGAACTCCTGACGGAATATCATAATAAAAGAAAATCTTAAACAGGGAGAGAACATTTATCGATAACTTAAATAAAAATATAATTAAAAAAAGGTCAGAGATCAAGAATCCGGAACCCTGAAACAGGGAACCGGATTTTTTTTTAAAAGGAGATTAAACATGAATACAAACGGAATTTTGTCCAAAAACAGCCATCTCGGCTGTATTTATAAATGCCAGGGGGGAGTTATCCACATTAATATTTCAGGAGCTTCCTTCCATTTTGATCAACTGAATTTTCTTTCTTTTTCAAGCATGGTGAATGAAGCCTCTACAAAACTTTTAAATGAGGAAATGAACACCCTGCTCAATGAAAACAGTAATTAATCCTTAACCTGATTTATTAATAAAACCCAAAAGGAGCCCGAATGAAACTTAAAAAGATGATCAAAATCGCACTATTTCAATCTCTATGCCTCTATGCCCTTCCCGGATTTTCAGAAATCAAATGGGAGGATGAGCTCAGCATAGAGATTCAAAATGACAATATTTATAAATCAGATGATCCGGATGCTGAAATCAACGATCTATACACGACCATTGAATCCGGAATGACACTGTCATTTTCCGACGCAGTTTCACTCCAGAACACTCTTGTTATTGAGCCTGTTCTTGACACTGAACCCGGAAAAGACAGAACCTTTGATGATACGGCACTTTATGTTGAGGAAATTAAATTCAATTACGAAAAGGATTTTTTTTCCCTTTTTGCCGGAAAATTCAATCCTTCTTTTGGCTGGGCCTGGGATAAAACTGCAGGCTTATACGGAACGGATCTTCCTGAAGATTATGAAATGACAGGAAAAATCGGAGCCGGCGCATCCTTTAAATTCGGACCGGATTCAAAACACAGCCTTACCTTCAATAGCTTTTTTGCCGATACCAGTTTTCTAAGTGACACTACACATAAAGATACAGAAGCCCTGTCAAAAGAAGACGGGGGAGTATCCAATACGAATGATTTCTCATCTTATTCCATTTCTCTTGAAGGAGAAATTATTGAGAATTTTGGATACCAGCTCAGCCATCGCGTTCTTGCCGCCGGTGAGGGTGATGAAAACGATGAAAAAGGATATTCGGTAAGCCTTGAATACTCCTTTGAATTGTCTCAAAATTACCGGCTCGTTCCCTTTGTTGAATACGCTTCTTTTGATTCTTATGAAGGTTGCAAAAATGATGCTGATTATCTCACAGGCTCACTTTCTCTTGAAATCAGCTCCTTCAACATTTCCGCGGCCTATACTTCCAGGGACTTTGAGGGAGAAGAAGATATTTCCGACTATCAGTATCAGCTTTCAGCAGGCTATGCCTTTGAAAGCGGATTTTCGCTGGATCTGGGATGGAAGGAAACAGAAGAATCTGAAATTCAGTCCCGGTGTCTGGGAATGCTTGCTGCTTATTCTTTGAAAATTTAAATTATTTTACTAATCAGTTCCTGATGGAACTGGTAAATCATCAAGGGCGAATCACCCGTGAGACGGCCCTGGAATACAATGATGACAAGGTTGGCCAACTCGAAGAAGTAGGCCAGCCCGGATACGCCTATAAAAAAACATAAACAGGATGAACATAAATAGAGCTTGTCCCAATTATTCATTGAAGGCTTGAGATCAAGGATGCGCAGGAAATAAAAAAG
>CAYUET010000008.1:0-106690 GCA_964443875.1 uncultured bacterium
ACCTCCCAGGCCGGCTCTGCTGTAATCCGCATGTCGAGATATTCCTGGTCAAAAGCCGTCCAGTAAACCGCCTCACTCTGGAGATCTCTCCGCTTCACTTTTTCCGGCTCAAACGCCCGTATAAACTGCTTTACAGGGAAACAGAATTTGACGGGGACGGGGGAAGCCAGGGGCCGTTTCATATCCTTGATGAAGCCCTCCAGAAGAATTCTGTCTTTGATCTTGAGCGAGCAGACGATTTCCAGGGAGTAAAAAAGAAAAATCTTCTGAACTCTTAAAAAATCCAGTCCGATTTCCATGACTTCCCAGCGATCGCAGACAAGCTCCCCTATCTGGAGGGAAAGTTCAAACGGATCGGCCAGAAGCCGGTTTTTGTATAAAAGACGGGGACGCTCCGTTTCATTTTCCAGTGAAAAAAGGGACACCGGAAAAAAGAGAGGCCTGTCTTTGCGGATATGGGCAAGATAGGCTTCAATGACTTCGTCGGTCGGGCCATCCCTCCAGAGCCGACCCTCCATCATCCAGAGGGTTCTTCCCGAAAACTGACGGGCAAAGGAAAGATCATGGGTCACGAGAAGCACGGTCACGCCCTGGGCCTTGAATTCTTCAATTTTCTCAAGGCATTTATGACGCACACGTTCATCGCCCACGGAAATGATGTCATCCACGCAGAGAATGTCGGGCGTAACCGACACGGCATACGCAAAAGCAAGTCTTAAAAACATCCCCTGGGAATAGGTCCGCAGCGGAGCATCAAAATATTTTCCAAGATCCGCGAACTCCCGGATCCGCTCCACTTTCTCTTCAAGCTCCGCAGAGGGAATCCCGTAAAGAGGGCTTAAGGCCTTCACGTTTTCATAACCTGTGAGTTCCGGATGAAACCCACTGCCGATATCCATGATGCAGGTGGCCCGGCCTTTCACCCCGACCGTTCCGCAGGTGGGGTCAATAAGCCCGGCAATCACCTTGAGAAGCGTGGTTTTTCCTGAACCGTTTTCTCCGATGATATTCAGGGCCTCTCCGTCTCGGATGGAAAGCGTTACGTCATCCAGGGCCTTTACCTTACGTTCTTCCAGAGCCTCTGGGGTGTAAAACTTCAAGGTGTATAATTCCGAAACGGAATCCAGCCGGATCATCGTCAGGTTCCCAGAGAGCTTAAAAAGTTTTTAAGCTGGACAGAATCCGGGTAATGGGCGAGCCCCTCACGACAGGCCTCTTTCGCTTTTTCCGGATTCCCGGATTCGCTTAGGGCCGCAGTCAGTTTTTCCCAGGCCTTCTCATTTTCAGGATTCAAGTCCAGGGATTTTCTGACACAATCAATATAAAGAGGATAGGTCTCAGGCGTTAACGATCCTCCGTTTTTCTCAAAAACCAGCTCAGCCATCTGATAATAGGCTTCCGCATGTCCGGGGTTCAGGCTGATGCACTCCCTGAAGGCGTTCATGGCCTGATCCAGATCATTTCCGCCCCAGAGCTTGATTCCCCGGTCATAGTATTCTTCTGATTTCCGTTTGTTGTAAGTCATCTGGTCTTTTTCACTTTTTTCCCTGTACTGTCCGGCCTCATCCAGAAGAATGGCTTCCTTTGTCTTCTTCAAAAATTCATCCATATTTCCGCCCTCGAGAAAGGCGAGCCCCTCTGCATATTTTTTCACGGCCAGAGCCTTCTGATAGGCGCTGAATTTTTCAACAGCCTCTTTTTCAAAAGCGGCTTTATTTTCAGGGTCTGTAAGAGCCGCTTCCGCCGCTTTTTTCTGAAACTCGCCGGTTTTGTCTGCGGATAAAAATTTCAGGGCCTCACTGAAAAGATTCTGAGCCTTGACCTTGTTCTGCTCTCGATTTTCAAGCTCTTTGACCTGTTCCATCCGTTTTAAAATCTCTTCATTTTTAGGCGTCAGCGCACCTGCTTCCGCAAGCTTTCCCTTCGCCTTGATCCATTCCTTCTGAAGCAGAAACTGATCGACCTGTTCCAGAAGAACTCGGACCTTTGCCTCCTTTTCCTTCTTCACATTCTTAAGCTTGTATCCGTATAGCCCGGCAGCCCCCAGCACAAAGATGAAGAGCAGAATAAAAAGAAGCTGATAGACTTTCGCCTGGGTTCTGACTTTTTTCACAGCCGTTCCTCCGATTTCCCCGCTTAAATGGAGATCCGCAAGAGAGGAGAGGCGATCTTTTTTATTTTTTGCCAGAGCCTTTGTGATAAAGGTTTCGAGCTCCCGGGGGATGCCCGGACATTTCTTCCGCATGGAAGGCAGGGGCTCATGAATCTGCTTATAGGCGATTTCCGGAACAGTCTTCCCGTCAAAGGGAACACCCCCGCAGACCATCTCATAAGCCATAGCACCCAGGGCATAGATGTCCGTGCGGTTATCCACCCCTTCACCTGTAAACTGCTCCGGAGACATGTATTTGGGAGTCCCCATGATGATGCCGGCCTTGGTCAGGTTCATGTCTGATTTCTCGTCACGGGCAATCCCGAAATCCATAAGCTTCACGACCCCGTCTTTCCCCACCATGACATTGGCGGGTTTGATGTCCCTGTGAACAATTCCCCTGGAATGGGCATAGGAAAGGGCACTCGCCAGCTGTTCTACGATTTTTGAAGCCTCTTCCGGAGGAATGCGGCCTTTTTCTTTGATCATTTTGGAAAGAAGAGTGCCCTCCAGAAGTTCCATGATGATCCAGACGGTGTTTTCCGCCTCTTCGTAGGCATAGACTTTCATGATATTGGGATGGTCAAGCTTTGCAATGATGCGGGCTTCCAGAAGAAAACGCTCTTTTTGTTCGGCATCGGTGAAAAATTCCCTGGGCAGCATTTTAATGGCGTGTCTGCGCTGAAGGATCTCATCCATGCCGAAAAACACGACCCCCATGCCTCCGCGGCTTAATTCCTGTTCAAGGGTGTACTTGCCTATTTTTTTCACTTCAGCCATTTATATTTTCCATCCTTATTAATTAAATTATTAGACAAAATGCCGCCCAATAGCCAGATTTTTTTCTATTCTGAATGTTACACTCGGGGTGAATCTTCAGACGACATTGCCCGGACTATTGAAGGCGAGTATCTAAATTAATCATGGAGATGGAAAGCCATTTTCTCGAAAAAAACCTTCGTATCCAGATAAAGGTCTGACTCATGATGAACACCGTGCAGCATATCCATTCTCCGTAAAGTCCGAATCCATTGGCATCCGCAATAAACAGTGACCCGATAAAAAGGCTATTTAAAAGAAAGGATACCATGAACGTCCAGCGGGTATCCCCCACACTCTGAAGCGTTGCCAGATAAATGATATTCATCCCGTCCAAGATACAGTAAAGCCCGACAAACCAGAGAAGAATTCTGCCGATCTCTTTTATTTCCTGAAATTCAGATAAAGACACATGGGCGGGATCATAAAAAAGGGAATAAAGGGCATCTGGGAAAAACACATAGATAAGAGAACAGAAAATCATCCAGACTTCCGTGATCCAAATCCCCTTTTGGGTTACTTTAAAAACGGTTTCCCCGTCCCCTTCTCTTCCTCGCGACTGGCCGGCAATAATGCTGATGGCCTGGGAAAGGCCTATAACAGGAAAAAAGGCAAGTCCGTTGATTCGCCAGGCAATATTGGTGGAGGCCAGTTCTGCAACGCCTATTCTTCCCACAAAAAACATGAAGATCATCCATGCAAAAATTTCAATGGAAAAACGAAAACCATTCGGCAGGCCGAATTTCATGAACCTGAAAAAATATCTTCCTATGAACCGGTAACATTTCTTATCAAAAGCCTTCTCGCTGTCCTCATGAATCCGGTAATAAAAAAACAACAAAAGCAGTTCAACCGCCTGGGAAATAACGGTTGCATAAGCAGCACCCCATACCCCGCCCTCGGGAAAGCCAAACAAACCAAAAATTAAAACATAGTCGAGAATTCCGTTGACCGTAAAGGCAATGATATTGAGAACCATGATGAGTTTTGTCCTTCCGATTCCGGAAAAAAAGCCGATAAAGGCGTTGGTCAGAATGGAAAAGACAGCCCCCCGGCAGATCACATTAAAATATTCCTGTTCCATGGAGGCCAGAAGGGGGGCATGCCCGAACCGGATAAAAACATCCTTCATAAAAAGGGATGCGCAAAAGATCAGAATCCCGGAAATGACTGAAAAATAAATCCCCTGCCATAAAAACATGTGGGCCTTAAAAGGTTTTCGGGCTCCAATATACTGGGCTGTAAAAATAGCGGTATATTCCGCCGTACCGATAAAAATACTCTGCAGGAAAAAACTGGTCACTCCGCCGGGGCCTATGGCGGCTACGGCATAGGGGGAATACCAGGAAAGCATGATGGCGTCGATTGTCTGCATGAGGGTAAGCCCCGCCATTGAAAGAATGAGGGGCAGGGCGAGAGTAAAAATACTCCTGTAGGAATCATCCGTCTGGGAATAAGCCATAGACCTTAAATGCCCGCCCTTTCATAAACCCGGTCCATCTCGGCTTCCATTCTCAGAAAAAGATCCACAAGCTCCGGATCAAACTGCCTGCCCTTTTGATCAATAAAATAACGGCATACCATAGCGCGGTCCCAGGGGGGTT
The DNA here is from genome assembly GCA_964443875.1 of uncultured bacterium. Classification (GTDB taxonomy): domain Bacteria; phylum Auribacterota; class JAFGBW01; order JAFGBW01; family JAFGBW01; genus CAYUET01. The sequence goes on from CAYUET010000008.1 coordinate 4,576, forward strand.
TATAGGGTCTTTGAGATCTGAGGGCATCATAATTATCGGCAATCGCCACAATTCTTGCCGCCAGAGGGATCTTTTCCCCCTTAAGTCCCTCAGGATATCCTGTTCCATCCCATCGTTCATGATGATAAAGGGCGATGTCTCTGGCCACATGCAGAAATTCGGAATGTTTGACTCTCTCGGCGGCGCTGCTGAGACATTCCGATCCGATACGGGCATGAGTCTTGATAATATCAAACTCGGGGGGGGTAAGCTTTCCGGGCTTCAGAAGAATCACATCCGGGATGGCCACCTTGCCGATATCATGAAGAGGGGAGGTTTTCCAGATCAGGTTAATGACCGTGAGAACATCCATCATCCCGAAGCCGATATCCACTTTGTCCTTTCCTTGAAAATAAGCCTCTGCCAGCATGTGAGAGAAGGTCTGAATACGCTGCAAATGCTTTCCGGTGTCCTTGTCCCTTTTCTCCGCGAGTTCAGCCAGTGAATAAATAAGCGCCTCCTGCTGAAAAACCAGCTGATCGGAAAGTCTGACTACACTGTGCCGGAGGAAGGTATTTTCCTCGTGGAGCCGCCCCTGATAGATCGCCCGTTCAAAGGCCACTGAAATTTTCGGAACAATACCCTTGAGAATGTCCCCGTGAGCGGGCAGATACGCCCCGGGGGTTTTCGAATAGAATCCGATAAATCCAAAAACGGAAGAATCCACGGTCAGAGGGAAAAAAAGACCGCTTTTCATTCCCTCCTCCACACTCCGCTCAAAAATAGGGCTTTCACAGGTTGTACAATAATTCGCCAGATCCCTGACGGAAAGAAAGGGGGGAGTACCGCTGAGCATCCCGCTTAAACCTGACTCTTCCGTTTCCACAGACTCCATCGCAGTCATTTCCGTGGCTTCGTCTGAAAAGAGATATTTGAGGGTCAAAAACTTTCTTTCCGAATCAAAAAGAAGCAGCTCCATACGGTTTAAGGGAATGAAGCGCTTCATGGATTCAAAGGTGTAAAGAAATAATTTTTTGGGGTCCGTGCTGCTGACAAGATACTGAAGAATATCATAATAATGATGCATGACCGAATTTTTATAATCGAGCTCCTGTTCAAATTCATGCTTCATAAAAAGCCGGCAGAGAAGATCATCTATCGCCTTGAGGCTCTGAAAAGGCTTAAGGATGAATTCATCAATTTCCTCCTTATACCCCTGAACCACCTCCTCCATTGAAGCTTCCCCGCTCATCATCACTTTTATGGCTTTTTTATTGCTTCCGGGCAACTCTCTTAAAAAATCAATCCCGTTCATCTCAGGCATGCGGATGTCGGTTAAAATGATGGAGTATTCCTGTGAGAGGGATTTCTCCAGGGCTTCCCTGCCTGTGGAAGCCTTGGAAACCTCCGCGCCCATTTCCGCATAATGATCCCCCAGAATATCCCTTAAAACCTCATTGTCATCCACAATCAGAATTTTCTTATTCTGAATATAAGACTGGATGGTGGGAGTCGCGGTCATCATACTCATGATTGTGCCGGGCTGAAACCCGCAGAACAACTCGATGCAGAAGGAATCTGAGCCCCGGCGGAGGTTCCCTGCTGACAGAGATTTCCGGCCGCATTGCCGCTTCCGCACTGCGGTTCGGAAGGCCCGATCGCGCTAAAGCCTGAATAGCATTGGGTATCGGCCCAGTTTCCGGCATTGCATAAAAAATTGGCGGCAGGGCCTGAGGCACAGGTATTTCCTTCTGAAGAGGAAGGTGCCCATCCGGCAACACATTGCGCGGCCTCTGCTTCTCCTCCGAGGAGCCGTATTTCTGGTTTTACATAAGGTTTTTTGGCCATGAAGACATCTTAATCATTGAACTATGATTTTACAATACAAAATATTCATCCCCTGCTTCTTCTCCGGATGAAGACAAAACTCAAAAGCACGATGAGTACCGGGGGCAGAACAACTCCGGCAGCAAGAATCATAAGCAGCTGGCTGCGGCCAAGATGCAGTTCCATCTGCGCGAGGGGCTTAGGCGGAATCCGGGTATAATCCGCCTTATTGAGGAGCCAGTATAAACAGTTTTCAATAAGCTTGCCGTTTCCGGAAGAATGGATCTGGGAATTGCTTAAAAAATCCGAGTCGCCGAAGACGATCATCTTTCCCCGGTTTTCAGCATGTTTTGCCGCTACGGCAATGTAGACAGGGCCTTTGCGGTCTTCCTTCTCATCGAACTGAAACTTGGGGTCTGTGTACCTGCTCTCTCCCCAGCCTTTATCCGAAGTGGCCGCCAGAGGAGCGATCAGAAGGGAGTCATTTTTTTCCACCGCCAGGGAACGCGCCTGAAAATAGAGAGTAGGAAGCTGTTTCATGCCGTTCGTGATTTCATAATCCGAATAAACATCGATATACAGGTGGTCCGGCCTGGAATAGGGGATCTGTTTGGAGGGATCTACAACGATGGTATTTTCCAGAAGAATCCCCCATTGACGGAGAAGGGGGGGCAGGTTGTATTCCATCATTTTCTGGTCCGTTGCATGCACATAGGGATCAAGAGCAAAAAGGACGCTTCCCCCTTTTCTTAAAAAACGGCTGATCAGGGCGAGATCAGTTTCCGTATAATCTATTCGGGGGCCTGCGCTGACTAAAACCTCAACATCATCAGGGATGTCGGCTATACGGTTTAAATCCACAGCCGCAGGCCTGATTCCCTGAAGCATCAGAAAACGGACAAGCCCCTGGATTCCCGCATCCGTTGTATCGGCCGGGGAGCGCTCTCCGTGGTTCGAAATAAAACCCACCTTCGGAGGCAGAGGATTGGAAAGATCCATGAGCGTTCCGGAAATGGCGGCTTCTCCGTTAAAGGCGATCAATTTGGGATCAAGGCCGAACTGTTCCAGTCTTTTATCATAAACCCCCAGCTCCTCCACGGTTAAAAACCGGTGCCTCGTTTCTGTTTTAAAAAGAAGGGTGTTCATCCTGAACTGCTTTCCGATCTCCCCTAAAGACTGCATCACGGCATAATCATAATAAGGATCAATCCAGCGCACCCTGATTTTTTTCGATCCGCTTTCATAGGCCTTAAGAAGATGCCTGAGCATTAAAGTCATCTCATGCTCAGGTTTGAAATAGACATAGAGGTCTACCGTATTTTTCAGATCACCGGCGATAATCTCAGAGGCTTTCCCAAGGGAGTAGAGGCGGGTCTGAGTAAGATCACTTCGAAGATAATGCCTGAGGGAAAGATGGGCGGTTAACCCCAGGATGCCCAGGCAGAGCGTCAGAAAAACCACAGGGGAAAGTGCCTTTTTGAAAGACTGCCCGTCTCTTTTCCAGGACAAAAGCTCATGCCCGGTTAAAAGGAAAAACAGGGTGCTGAGAATAAAGAAGAAAATATCCCTTGTATCCAGAATGCCTTCGGAAAGGCTTGAAAAATGATCGACAAAGTTAAAATAGGCAAGTCCCTGCTTCAGGGGAGAGTCCCCTAAAAGGCCTTCGGTCAGGGAGGCCAGGAGGAGAATCACCAGAAGAAAAAAAGTAGAGACCGCGGCGGTCATCTGGGTCGAAGACATCAACGAACATAAAAGACCTGCGGAAAGAAAAAAAGCGCCGCACAGAAAAATCCCCAGGTACCCGCTGATGACAGGCGCCCAGTCCTGCTGGGTAAAAAACATGAAAAGCCCCACATACAGAAGGGTGGGGACCCACAGAAGAATGTAAAAGAAAAAACCGCCGAAAAATTTACCCAGAAGGATCTCAAGATGGCTCAGGGGGGCCGAAAAAAGATGGGGAAGACTTTTGTTTTCCGTTTCAAAGGCAAAAAGTCTCATGGAGACAATCGGGATCAGGATAAGCATCATGAGCCAGAAGACAATTCCTCCGTTGATCTGGGAAATAATGTTGCCTTCCAGATTCTCCCCCGGAGTATTGGCCCTGTTGACCAGGTACCAGAACAGAATCCCCTGGGTCACGTAAAAAGCAAAGCCCAGAACTGGCGCGACAGAGGTATAGACAAACAGGCGGAGTTCGTTAAAGGCAATCGTTAAGCTCTTATTCACGGGTGAGATCCTTGTAGATTTCTTCCAGATTTTTAATTTTCATTTCCATGCCGCTCAAGTAGAATCCTTTTTCAAAAGCCCTCTTCTGGATATTCTCCCGGGGGTCCCTGGCCTCAAGTTCTGTGATGACGGAAAGCACTTTTCCCTCAAGGAAAAGTTCCTTTATTCCGTCCATTCCCTGAAAACCCGAAAAAACCTCCGGGGAAGGAGAAGTAAAAAATTCGAACCGGTACGAAAGAGCGGTTACTGATTTTTTCATAAGTTCCTCCAGGGTTCCAAAAGCCTTCATCTTCCCTTTGGAAATAATCAGGTATTTGTCGCAGGTCAATTCAAGCTCAGACAGAATATGAGAGGAAACCACAAGGGTGTGGGTGGATTTAAGAGAAACCAGAAGGGAACGGATGTGCATGATCTGGTCCGGATCAAGTCCGTTGATGGGTTCATCCAGGAATAAAACCTTGGGCGTCCCCAGCAGAGATTCGGCAATTCCAACCCTCTGTTTATAGCCTTTGGAAAGATTCCTTAATACTTTTTTCTCCGTATTTTCGAGACCGCACAGTCTCAATACCGCATCCGGAGTGGCAGCGTGCGGCCCTGACTTTTTAAGCGCATAGCGGAATTTAAGGTACTCTTCAACGGTCAGATCCAAAAGCAGGGAGTTTTCTTCAGGCAAATACCCTATTTTTTCCCGGGCCTCTGAGAAATGAGTCGAAAGATCCAGACCGTCCATCACTATACGGCCGGAAGTCGGCTTGATAAGGGTAGACAGGCATTTAAAGGTTGTGGTTTTTCCCGAGCCGTTGGGGCCTATAAATCCGATAAGTTCATTGGGCAGAATGGAAAACGACAGATCCGAGACCGCCTTAAGACTTCCGTAAGTTTTGGTTAATGCTTCAACTGTTATCATGCTTCTCTTTTTCTTTGTGTTTTAAGGCTGACTTGATATCATAAATCAATGTCTGATTCAAACCAAAATCATTTCGAACGTGAACTAAAGCTGGACTTACAGAACCAGGAGGCTTTGAACCGCCTTCTCACTCACTTTTCCTGGCAGGGCCCCCCTCTCTTGCAGAACAACTACTTCTTTGACGCGCCTGAAGGCTTTTTGCGCTACCACCGCTACGCCCTGAGAATCCGGAATGAAAACGGACGTTTTCTGCTGACCGTCAAGGGGCCCAAGCTTTCCTCAGGAGATCTGGTGGTCAGAAATGAAATCGAATGCCCCCTTAATTCCGAAATAGCCCGCTCCCTTCTGAATAATCCGAACTTGTTTTTTAATTTTTCTTTTCCTCCTTTTCAATGGCTTGAAGAAAAAACAGAAGGTTCTCTGAAAGCCTTTTCCCTTGAGCAGAATCTTTTCTTTAAAAACGAACGTTATCCGGTTTACCTTCCCTCCGGAGAAGGCACGATCTGTCTTGAGCTTGATAAGACACTGTATGATTCAGGGGAATTCTTTTACGAACTGGAGGCCGAATTTCCGGATGAAGAGCATTATCAGAAAGGAAGGGTGCTGATTGAAGATCTTTTGCTTCAATTGAAGATCCCCTGGAAAATATCAGAGGCCAGCAAATATGCCCGCGGCCTTCTGCTGAAACAAAAAATATAAAATAAAGGAATTTCATGAAAAAAATATCGCGCATTCTTCTTCTTCTTTTCCTTTTCTCTGTTCCCGCTTTTGCTGAGGATATCCGGCTCTGCATTCTTTTTTTCAATGATCTTCACGGACATCTCCTGCCTTTTGATGTCGAAAAAGACGGGCAGAAGGAATCCGTCGGCGGGATTGCGAGGATTGCGACCCTTGTCAACACCCTCCGGGAACAAAACAAAAAGGAGGGAATCAAAACCTATGTTCTTCTTGCCGGCGATATTCTCCAGGGGACCCCTCTTTCCACGGTATTCAAGGGAGAGGCGGATGTGGAATGCCTGAACCGGCTACCCCTTACGGCCATGGCCGTAGGAAACCATGAATTTGATTTCGGACTGGATAATTTCTTTTCCCTGAAGAGCAGGGCCCTCTTCCCCTTTCTTAGCGCGAATGTCATCGTAAAAGAAACCTTTGAATTTCTATGCGATCAAACCCTGTCCATCACTCTGAGTCCTGATCTTTCGCTCACAGTGATCGGGGCCACCACCTCGGAACTTCTGACCACGACAGCCCCCTGGAACAGGGAAAAAATCAGCGTAAACAACCCCCTGAAAACGGTAAAAAAACTTTTTAAACAGTATAAGGATAAAGGCCCGGTCCTTCTTCTTTCCCACTGCGGCTGGAAAACGGACGTTTCCATAGCCGCAGCACTCCCCGATCTTCTGCTGGTAATAGGCGGCCATGATCAGATCCTTCTGAATCCCTGCGAAATGGTCGGTACAGTGCCTGTTTTTCAGGCCTTTGAAAAAGGAAAATTTCTGGGAAGGGCGGACATCGCGATTGACCCGGAAACCCGGAAGGCGGAAGTTTTAAAATGGGAATACCTTCCTGTGAATCAGGAAATTTCTGAAGACCCTCAGATAAAGGCACTCGCGGAGTCCTATCATTCCAGGCTGGACAAACAATTCAAGGAGGTTTTGGGCGAAGCTTCCGTAACCCTGGACGGGGAGCGTGAAAGAATCCGCTATGAAGAAACCAATCTGGGGAATTACATTGCCGATACCATGAGGGAATTCACAGGGGCGGATATCGCCCTCATCAATGCCGGAAGCATTCGTTCAAGCCTTATGAAAGGCCCTGTGACTCTTGAGGATATCTTCAAAATGATGCCCTATGAAAATCAGCTTTTAACTCTCAAGATCAGGGGGGCTGAACTTATTGAGGCTCTTGAACGGGCGGTAAAAAGCACCCGCGAAGAGGAGGACGGAGGATTTCTGCATGTTTCAGGCTTAAAACTCCTCATCCGGGGAACAACCCTTAAATCGGCTGAATTTGACGGAAGTCCCATCAAAAAGAAAAAAGAGTACACCCTGGTTCTGACGGACTTTATGGCCGGAGGAGGCGACGGGTATGAAATTTTCAAAGATAAAACAACCTCCCCCACAGGCATGGCCTTAAGGGACTGCCTGATCAATAATCTGAGGAAGAATAAAGTGCTGAACCCGCAAACGGATGGAAGGATTATCAGAGAAGCCTGAAAACCGCCTCTGAATTTTTTAAAAAATCCGGCTGATCTCCCTGTCGTGAATCCGGGACAGAAAAAGAAAAGCACAGAGGGCCCCGAAGGTGGCATAGAACATATCCGACTGAGTATCCCAGACATAGCCCTGGGTTCCCAGAAAGGCTTCCGCGGACGTGCCGGTTAAAATCGCTACACCCCATTCAAAAAATTCATAGGTTACACTCAGGGTCATACAGACGCATACGGTTAAAAAGCCCAGCCATCCCCTGCCCTGGACGATTTTATTTCTTATAAAAATTTCACGTGCAATCAAGGCCGGAATAAATCCCTGGGCAAAGTGCCCGACTTTGTCGTAATTATTACGGGTCTGATTAAAAAGTTCTTTGATCCAGTCAAAAAGCGGCACTTCCGCGTAAGTATAATGCCCGCCCACCATTAAAATGCAGCAGTGAATCAGAATAAAAAAATAGACAAGGGAGGTAAACCTGAACTTCTTCCGGGTAAAAAACAAAATTCCAAAGCCGGCAAGAGCAGGAAAAACCTCCAGAACCCAGGTAAAATAATCCTTAGGATTAATGGCCGACCAGATGAGAACCAGGATGAAAATAAGAGTCCATTTTATTCCAAAATTCATTTCATCCCTTCCCGGTTAATTTCCTTTAAAAAACTGCGTTGATAATAACTTTTATTTAATGAACAACCCAAAGCCTGCTCCGAGGCATCTAAAGTCATTCCGAACAAACGTGAGGAATCTGGATTTCTCGCTGCTGGTCGAAATGACAAACCTCAGAGATTAAAATAGCTCCAAAAAATTTCTGTCATCCTGAACGAAGTGAAGAATCTAGTCTATTAAAATAAAGACCTGGATTCTTCAGGAGTAAAGCGCCTTCAGAATGACATCAAAACATTCTTGTTTTTACCCATCAGATTTCATCCCTTACGTGACTTCATACCTTCCTGGATGCCGTCCCACGCAGGAGGGGTGTAGCCGTTCTGACCGCCCCGGATTTTATAGCGGTATTTCTGATGAATAATAACACCGATGCAGTTTTTCTTCCCGCAGGTGCAGGGATCCGCCGTTTCCGAATAGGCGCACTGGTAGTCATAGGTGATCTCCTCCCCCTTCTCAATCCGCTTGATGGACTTCAGATAAAGGTTCCCGGATTCGACAACAGCCTCTGCATTGGGGTCACAGGAGTGGTTGGCGAAACGTGCGATATTATCTTCACCGCTGCCGTCAATGTCCATCTGCCGGTCCAGGGCAAACACAAAGGTGTTCCCTTCCGCCACACGTTTTTTGCCAAGTGTTTTACGGATATGTTCTCCGATATATTCCACAATTCTTTTTCCCGGAGGGATGGTTCTGCCTGCAAAAAGCCCCATGCCCGAAATGGACGACGCTTTGGCATATATTTCCCAGTTCATTTCTTTCGATGCTTTAAATTTTTTCTGTCTCATGACGGATTACTTTTCCCTTTTGAATGTTCCATCTTTTTATCCGTTTTTTAAAACCCTTCCGATTTCCTCGATGACATCCTTCACACTGAAGGGTTTGCAGATCCGCCCTTTAAAGCCGTATTCCGGGTAATCAGAAATCGCGGCATCGTTGGAATATCCGGAAGTGACGATCGCCTTTACCTTGGGATCTATTGAAAGAAGATTCTGAAGAGCTTCCTTTCCCCCCATTCCTCCGGGAATCGTTAAATCCATGATCACAAGATCAAAGGGATGATTTTCTTTCAATGCCTTCTCAAAAAGAATAATGGCTTCATTTCCATCGGAAGCAAGTTCATAGTCATAACCAAACCCTTTAAAGATGGATTTGGCAAGAGTTCTTAATGCAAGCTCATCATCCATGAAGAGAATATTGATTTTATTTTTGATTTGAGTCCCGGCTGGGGCGGCAGACTCATCGCTCTTTTCCTCCAGAGTAACGGCTGCCCGGATCACAGGAAGAAGAATCGTAAAAACGCTGCCTTTTCCGATTACGGATTTCACGTCTATGATTCCTCCATGCTTCTGAATGATAGAGTAGCAGACGGCAAGGCCTAAGCCGCTGCCCTGCTTTTTAGTGGTGAAATACGGATCAAAGATATTCTTAAAATTTTTCTCCTCGATTCCGACGCCCTGATCCTTAATGGAAATTGAAATGTAGTTTCCGGGTTTTAAACCGTATACATTATTCTCAGGCAAATTCATGTTGCTGCTGAAAATTTCTATCCTTCCTCCCTCCGGCATGGCCTGATTGGCATTAAGAATAAGATTCTGGATCACCTGGCTGATCTGACCTTTATCGACCATGGAAATCTGAAGGTCAGAAGCCAGATGAAATTCGGGAATTACTTTGGATCCACGAAGAATGAAATCTGTGGAATCCCTGATAATGCCGTTCACATCCGCATTTTCCTTTACCGGATCGCCTCCCCTGGAAAAAGTCAAAAGCTGGGAGGTCAGATTTCTGGCCCTGAATCCGGCTTTTTCAGCTTCCAGAAGCAATTCGGAAGGATTTCCCCCGGAAGAGAGTTCCTGATTGGCCAGAGAGATATTCCCTACAATGGCCGCCAGAATATTGTTGAAATCATGCGCGATTCCACCGGCCAGTATTCCAATGGACTCCAGTTTATTCGCCTTCTGCCGCTCTTCCTCCATCTTCTTCTTTTCAGTCATATTCCGCTCAATAATCAGAATTTCATCGCTGCCGTAGGAAACCATTCTGGCATCATAATACTCGATTTTGTTCCCGATTTTCAGGGAATACTCATAGGTCTGGCTTTCTCCTGTCTGAATCAGTTTTCGGATGCCCTTGAGTGTTAACCGGGCGATATCAGGAGGTAAAACCTCTGAAACATTCTTCCCGATAAAACTTTCAGGACTCAGATACAGTTTTTTAAAATCCTCTGCTTTATAATCCAAATAGACACCCTCTTTTGAAAGGATAAACATCATATCCGGATTGTTGGTAAGCAAAGCCTTGTTTTTAGACTCGCTTTTTTTCAGGGAATCCTCCATTTGTCTTCGTTCAGTAATATCCCGTGTCGTTCCGATAATCTGGAGCACTTTCCCCGACTTGTCCCTGATCAGGGCCAGTTTGGTCTGAAAACATTTATTAACCGGAGGCCCGACCACTTCTTCATAAACCATGTCCTGGTTCAGGCGGAGGCATTCCTTATAATTACTGATGGCTTTTTGAGCCAGATCCTCCGGAAGAAATTCCTCAATCAGCTTTCCCCAGTGTTTTTGGGGAGTCATTCCTAAAAGGTTCATCTGTGCCGGATTTGTCGCGACAACCCTGAAATGTTCATCTGAAAGCACATCCATAAGAAAAATAGGATCAGGAGAATTTTCAAAAATTTTTGAATACAGGACCTGGCTGGAAAAAAGCTCTGCTTCTGCTTTTTTTCTTTCTGTTATGTCGCGGACGATGCCTCCCAGAAAATAACCATGAGCGGTTCCAATCCGAAAAAAAACGATTTGTACATTTTTTTTCTTCCCATGGAGGTCTGTGATTTCCCGATCCAGAGTTTTCCCCACCCAGGGGGAGTCTCCGGTTGTATAAAACGTTTTAATCGAGTCATAATACGGCTTATTCTGCCCCTCTATCGCCAGATCCCAGATCGGACGCTTCAGGGCTTTCACGGCAGGAATGCCTGTAATATCCTCCAGGGCCTTATTAAACTCAATGAGAATTCCTTTTTCATCGGCAAGAACTATCCCGTCCAGAGAATTCTGTATAAACCTCCTGTATTTTTCCTCGCTCTCCTGGAAAAACTCCAGAGCCCGCTTTAATTCAAAAGTTCTGCTGTCGACTTTACGCTTCAGAAAAACATTTCCCATAATCAGGCTTAAAATAATTATGACAACCATGACGGAGATATAAAGCAGATATTCGTAGTAAAACGGATTGTTGAGCGACAAGCCCAACCATTTATTTTGAATGTAGCTGTATTCTTCGCTGGAAATCGCAGAAAAACCTTTTTCAAGAAAAGTCAGAAGATCCGGCCTTCCCTTCCTGACCGCCCGGTGAAATTCTCCTGTATAAAGGGAAAAGGAGGAACGAAAATTTCCTTCCGCCTTCAGTTTGTAGAGATAATAAAGGGCGGGAGGCTCATCGATGCAGAATATATGAAGTTTATTCTCAACAGCAGCTTTTACAATAGCCTCATAGTTATTAAATTCCTGGAGGGAAGTAATGCCCTGTTTTTTTAATTCATTGATGCAGGCATCCCCGGATTTAACCCCGATGGTGAATCCCTGAAGGGATTCTATGTTACTGATGCTCTGAAGATTCTTGTTGAAAAATATGGGAACCTGCAGCCGGGCATAGGGTTTGGTGAAATCATAGCTCAACGCCCGCTCAGAGTTATAAAAAAGAGTATCAATGACGTCTGCCCGTCCCTGCTGCATGACCTTTTGTGCTTCATTCCAGTCCATAGCCTTAAGCGTGACTTTAACGTTTGTTTTCTCCTCCCATAACTTCCATTGATCGACAATAATGCCCTGCAGTTTTCCATTTTGATCTTTAAAAATATAAGGGGGATAATTATCATCAGACACAACCGTAATGCTTTTGAAGGATTCCGCAAAAAGAAATAAAGGGATAAAAAAAATAATAAAAAAGAGGATAATACGTTCTTTCTTTATTCGCCCGATCAATAATTCCATAGGCTTCCCGGTTTTGTTGTATTACATAAATGCAAATTATTTAACTGTGAATACAATAAAAGCTCCTCTTTTACCAGATTTTGCCAATGAGTTAAAGTTTTTGTATCGAATTTATTCATCTCGATTCCTTCTTTTTTCATTGCACTTTTTCTGTGGCTTTGGAAAATAGTCAAAATTTCTTAAAATTTGAAGATTTTCATATAGGATGAAAGGGAGCCACTATGTCAGGTCATAATAAATGGGCAAGTATCAAGCACAAAAAAGCGGCTATTGATTCCAAAAGAGGCCGTATCTTTACAAAAATTATTCGTGAAATCACCGTGGCCGCCAGAAACAGCGGCGGAGACCCGGCGGCCAACCCTGCCCTTCGCATGGCCATCAGTAAGGCCAAGGAAGCCAACATGCCTCAGGATAACATCACCCGTGCCATCAAAAAAGGAACAGGAGATCTGGAAGGCGTAAACTACGAAGAACAGCTCTATGAAGGTTATGGCCCTGGTAAAGTCGCCATTCTCATCTCTGTTCTCACGGACAATAAAAACAGATCCTCGTCGGACATTCGTGCAATCTTCAACAAAAGGGAATGCTCCATGGCGGCCCCCGGTTCTGTTTCCTTCATGTTTAAAAGAAGAGGGATCATTGAAATTCCCGTTTCGGCTGCCTCTGAAGATGATCTTTTCATGCTCGTTAGCGATGCAGGAGCGGAAGACCTGAAAAAAGAAGAAGAACTCTTTGAAATCACGACCCCGATTGAAAGCCTTGAATCCGTGCGTAAAGCACTTGAAAAAGCCGGCATTCAATACACCAAGGCCGAAACCGCCTATATCCCCGATACTCTCGTTCCGGTCAGTGAAGTGGATGTTGCAAAAAAACTTCAGGGGCTTCTTGAAGCACTGGAGGATCATGATGATGTTCAGAATGTCTACGATAATTCGGATATTCCTGAATCCGTGCTTGAAAAACTCGAAGAATAGTTGTCGACAGCATGATTTCTTTCATCAAAGGGATTCTGACCCTTAAAACACCGACCTGGATTGAAGTGGATGTAAACGGAGTGGGATTTGGGCTTGGCATACCCCTTTCCACTTTTGACCGGCTTCCTGAAAAAGGGGAAAAAATTCATCTTCTGACTTATCTCCAGGTCAAGGAAGACGGCTTCAGCCTTTTCGGCTTCCTCACCCCCGCTGAAAAAGAAATTTTTTCCATGCTTCTTTCCGTCTCCGGGATCGGACCTAAAATATCCCTGGCGCTTTTAAGCTCATTATCAGAAAACCAGATTGAAAGAGCCGTGCTTACGGATGACATTTCCGTCTTAAGCGCTGTTCACGGCATTGGGAAAAAAACAGCTGAAAGGATCATTCTTGATCTTCGGGATAAAATGAAAAAAAGAGGTGTTTCCCTGGATCTTTCCGGTTCAGATACGTTCCGAAAAATCAGTTCCTCTTTCGAACAGACAAATGATGACGCTGTTTCCGCGCTGATTACCCTGGGGTATCCGGTTGCCGACGCCCGATCCGTCATTGCCTCCATTGCCCAGAATCCTGAAACAACGGCCCTGCCCATTGAAAATCTGATCCGGGAAGGCCTCAACCGTCTTATGAAAATGAAAAAGTAATATGACCATGGACCGCATTTTCGACCAGCTCAACAAAGGGGATCAGAAATTTGACCCCGCCTTAAGGCCCCTTAATTTTAAGGATTTTGTAGGCCAGAAAAAAATCAAGGAACAGCTCGAAATTACGATTGAGGCCGCCAAAATGCGCGGAGAAGGCTGTGACCACATTCTTTTTTGCGGACCTCCCGGCCTTGGAAAAACAACCCTTGCTTACATCATGGCCAACCAGATGGGCTCCCAGATTAAAACCTCATCAGGCCCTGTTATTGATAAACCCGGGGACCTTGCCGGTCTTTTAACAAGCCTTCAGGAAGGGGATATTTTTTTCATCGATGAAATTCACAGGCTTAACCATGTGGTGGAAGAATACCTTTATTCAGCAATGGAAGACGGCGTTATCGATATCATGATTGATAAAGGCCCTTCCGCCCGTTCTATCAAACTTGAACTCGCACGCTTTACCCTCATAGGGGCGACAACCCGCGCAGGTCTTCTGACCGCCCCTTTACGTTCCCGCTTCGGCATTACTCATCATCTCAATTACTACGGGGATCTTGATCTTCAGAAAATCATTCTGCGCAGCGCCGGAATCTTAAAGGTTAAAATCAATGAAGAAGCGGCTCTTGAAATAGGAAAACGCTCCAGAGGAACCGCCCGTATTGCAAACAATCTTTTAAAACGTGTCCGCGACTTTGCAATGGTTAAAAAATTTTCTATTGTCACTAAAGAAGTGGCCTCCGATGCGTTGGAACTTCTGGATGTCGACTCGCGGGGACTCGATGAGATGGATAAAAAAATCCTGAGGGTACTCATCGAAAATTACAACGGAGGACCTGTGGGGCTCAACACCCTTGCTGTGGCTGTCAGCGAAGAACCGGATACGCTGGAAGAAGTCTATGAACCCTTTCTGATTTTAATCGGATTTCTCAAGCGCACTTCTTCCGGAAGATGCGCCACAGAAGCGGCGTTCAAACACCTGGGATTTATTCAAAAACAGAAAGAGGCAGAACTTTTTTAACCGAAAGAAATGCGGTCCGGATTCTGTAAGCGGTGTCAGTCCATCAAAACGAAGAGCGGGGTTATTATTTATAATCCGGACTTTCTTGAAAAGAAGATTTTTAAAATTAAAAGGGACAGGGAATTGAATATGTGCAATTCAGATAATCTCCGGGGTACTTTGCCCCCTTTTAAGACTGAAATCCATCCGGATCCGGCTTCCTCGAAGATCGATCATTCAAGCAAAATGATTGCTCTGGGCTCCTGCTTTACAGAGGCCATCGGACAAAAACTAAAATCCTGCAAATTTAAAATACAGATCAATCCCTTTGGCACTCTTTTTAATCCCGCCTCCATTTTCACCCTTCTCAAACTGACACTTCACTCCCCCCGGCCCTTTCCTGAAGGAATTGTCTCCCGAGACGGCCATTTCTGCCATCTGCTCTGTCATTCCGATGTTTCAGCCCCCAGTCCGGAAGTCCTTCAGGATCTCCTTGAAAAAAAATGCCTTGGCCTCAAAAAAAATCTGGGCATGACCGACCTTCTGATTCTTACCTTTGGAAACGCCCAGGTCTTTGTTCATAAGGAATTAAATGGAACCGTCGCCAACTGCCATAAACAGCCCGCGGACTTTTTTACAAAGCGTATGCTTACTCCTGAAGAAATCGTATACGGCTTCGAAGAAGTCTATCTTCCCTTAAAACTCCTTAATCCGGGGTTGGGCATACTTCTCACCCTCAGTCCCGTCCGCTATCTTTCGGACGGTTTTTGCCGGAATTCCGTCAGTAAATCCGTTTTAAGATTTGCCATTGACCTGATTCAAAAAAAATTTCCGGATGTGGATTATTTTCCGGCCTATGAAATTTTTATGGACGACCTGCGGGACTACCGGTTTTATGCAGATGATCTGGTTCACCCCGCCTCTCTTGCTGTTGAATATGTATGGACAAAATTCTCAGATTCCTTTTTCGGAACTGAAACCCGGGACATTATCCGGAAATGGACAAAACTGATAAAATCCCTTGAACATAACCCTGTTCATCCTCAAACCCATGATTACCAGAAATTCATCCATCTTCTTTTACGTCAGATTGAGCCTTTTTCACGTTATTTCAACGTGGATGAGGAAATCCGGATTTTAAAACAGAAAATTGAACCGCAAGGGGCCTGACACAGAAGTTCAGACCTCGAAACAAGCTGTGAGATACTAAAATCATTCCGAACAAACGTGTGGAATCTGGATTTCTCGCTGCCGTTCGAAATGACATACTGCAGGAAATAGCGGGAAATTAAAATCATAAAAATTAAAAAAGGGGAAGAATTCCTAAGAATTCTTCCCCTTTTTTAATTAAAGACTACATATTATTTCTCTTCAGCCGGAGGGGCTTCTGAAGGGATAATAATTTCCTGACCCATGTATAGAGAATCCGGATTATCAATATTATTGGCGGCCAGTATATCTTCAAGACTCACCTTGGTTTTTTTGGCAATTCTGGAAAGACTGTCACCAATGGCAACCGTATACGTATACCCCGGGCCCTTGTATTCCGATTTGGGCTTGGAAGCTTTTGAGCTTCCTCCTTTGTCTCCGGAATCCGCACCGCCGCGGGTTTTATTTATCTCTTTAATGAGTCGTTCATTTTCCCGAACAACTTCTTCCATCATGTTTTTCAACTTGCCGTTGAATTTATTTTCAATACCGCCGACTTTATCGATATTTTCCCTGATCAAACCGAGATGCTTATTGACTTCATCAATCTGCTGCTGAAGAATTTCAATGGATTCACGGTTTTCGTTTACAGCTCCCTTGGTGATATTCAAATCGTAATTGAGCGTGTTGAGACGCCGTGTGAGAGAGGACTCCAGAACCTGGAGTTCATCCTTGCGCACAAAATCACTAAAGCAGCCTGAAAGAGAAAAAAGAGCGGCAATCCATAATAAATATTTAAAACATTTCATATTCGGGAATCTTCCGTTGATTATTGTTCGTTAGCGACCATAAAATGAGCGCGTCTGTTCTGAGCCCATGCCTGTTCGTCATGTCCCTGAACTGCAGCCTTTTCCTCACCATAAGAAATGGTCTGAACGCGGCCGGCTGGAATACCCTTATCAATAATGTACTGACGGACAGCCAGAGCGCGCTGTTCACCGAGAGCCATATTGTATTCGTTGGAGCCTCTTTCATCGCAATGACCTTCAACGAGCAGGTGTGTTTTTGTTTTATCTTTGAGCCATGAAGAAATTGCGTCAACAACCGCCGCTTCTTCATTCCTGATAGAATATTTATTATAATCGAAATAAACATTCTTCAGCACCTCTGCATCCGAACCTGTCGCTTCAGTAAAGCTGTCGAGAGGGAAAGCTTCCAGAGGTGAATCGCCGAGATCAGCACCTTTGTTTTTTTTCTTAAAAATACATCCATTCATCATGGCAGCCATTAAGAAAAGGCAGATTATGAGTTTAAGTAGTTTCATGGTTTTTGTTCCTCCTGGGTTTTGTTTGATTTGTTTTGATTTTATTTTTGTACTAAAAAAACTAAACTATTCTTCGAACACTTTGATGATCTTCCGGAGCAGCTCTTCAAAATCAAAAGGCTTTGCGATGAAGTCAGACACCCCGAATTCTCTTTGCCATCGTTCCTTGGGGTCGTCTACCGAATAGGCGATTCCCGTAACGACGATGATCTTTGGCGGGCCGAAATCCGCTTTTGAATTGCGGATCATCTCGGCTATATCGACACCCAGAATGTCAGGTAAATTGACATCCAGGAGCATGAGATCTGGTTTTTTCTCCTTGCATAAAGACAGCCCGGTCTTTCCGTTTTCAGCCGTGTCCACTTCATAATCATGAGTTCTCAACCGAACGGCTAAAAGTTCGCGTAAAGACTTATCGTCTTCTATAACAAGAATTTTTTTCTTTTTATCCGTCATGGAAAATCTGGGGCTTCTATAGTTGTTAATTTAAAAAATCGGGAAGAATATAATGTGAATTTAAAAATATATCAATCTTTTTTATTAATTCCTCTTTCGAACATGTTTTTTGGATGTAATCGCTGGCTCCGACCAGAAACGTTTTATAGATTAACCGCTGATCCAGATTGGCCGAATAAATAAGAATGGGAATCTTGTCCGTGGGGTGAAAGGATTTGAGATCCGCACAGACTTTAAGGCCGTTGGTATCCGGCATATTCAGATCCAGAAGTATCAGGTCCGGATCTTCGGACATGGCTATTCTCAAGCCTTCACGGCCGGTGGAGGCCGTCATCACCTCATAACAGGAAGAAAGCATCTTGATGGAAATCTCCAGCGAAGTCGGAGAATCATCGATCACTAAGATCAATTTTCCGGACTTTGCTCCGGGCACAAAAACACGATGAATGGAATCGACCAGATCCATGACTTTTAAAGGCTTCGGGAAAAACCGGGTAAAGGGATACTGAGCCTGAAAGAGGCGTATTTCGTCACGGTAATTATCCAGGATAGACATTTCACATAAACCAAAAACAGGGGGGCTGGACTCCAGATGCAGGGTATGAATCTTTCTTAAAAATTCAATGGATTTAGTGAAGGGATGAACAAGATCAACAAGCACAAGATCCGCAGGATCCCTGGAAAAAACGAACGCGGCTTCCTGATAATCACAGGCTATAAGGCCGATCTGCAATTCGGAAAGTCTGTTTTTTACCTCTCCCCAGAGTTCCGGAAAGGAACTGACTGCCAGTACTTTTTTTTGCACTTCATTCTCCGTAAATCATATTACCGGTTTGGTGTCTTCGTTTTTTTTGACGGTCATTTCATCTTCAAACTGAACGACAGAAGGACCTCCCTTTACGACATCCAGGCCCACCCAGTTTCCATTTTCATGCTTCTCAAAAATGGTTGTTGTTTTAAAATCCCAGTTGTCAATAATCAGAGTTCCGGCTTTGTTATCCTGAATCACCGTATACCGGGTTTTAACGGCATAAATACCGCTGGCCAGTAAAATAGCTAAAGCTAAAAGTATGGAAGAAACTGCATTCATATTCTTTATATCTCCTTTTTTAAACGATGATAAGGTAATCTAAAAAGCAAAGTCAATATTTTGTTTGTCTCTTTATCATGCGTTCTGCTTTGCGTCTTTATTTATATTCAGAAGCTGCCCTGAAAGACTCTTCTTTCAGCAGAACCTCTTCGGCCGTTGCAACTGCTTCTTCCATCAGAGGCAAAAGATCAAGCGCCTGAAATTCGGATTCAATTTCCTCAAGGGTGGGTTTTGTCTTGGGATTCTCCGGAAGAAAAATGGTGCAGCAGTCTTCATAAGGCAGAATGGACGTATCAAAAGATCCGATTTTTTTTGCAACACTGATAATATCTATTTTATCAAAGCCGATCAGCGGACGGAAAAAAGGGAAAGGGCATCCGCTTCCGGTGACGGTCATCCCTTCAACAGTCTGGGATGCAACCTGTCCAAGGTTTTCGCCGGTAATCAGAGCCTGCCGCTTGTATTTAACGGCAAGCTTCTCTGAAATTTTCACCATGGCCTTGCGGATCAGAAGGGTTGTAAGTTCTTTGCGGCGTGTGGTATTAATCTTCAACTGAACAGGAGTAAAGTGTACATGAAGCATCAGGGAGTCGCCTCCCCAGTCATATAAAATTTTCGCAAGTGAAATCACCTTTTCACGGGCCCGGGGAGATGTATAGGGAGGAGAGGCAAAATGAACCGGCAGCACACTCATCCCCCGCTTGAGCATCATCCAGCCTGCCACCGGGGAATCTATTCCTCCGGAAAGCATGAGGATCCCCCTGCCGGACATCCCTACCGGAAGCCCTCCGGATAGTTTTTTTGTGGAAAGATAGCCGTAGGCCCCCTGCTCCCGGACTTCCAGGTGCAGATTAAAATCCGGTTTTTTCAAGTCCACTTTAAGTCCGGGATGCTGTTTTAAAACTGAAGCGCCCAGAATTTTGTTAATCTCCTCGGAATGCATCGGAAAATTTTTGTTGGAACGCCGCGCGGAAATCTTAAAAGTCGCATACTCAGGCTTATATTCTCTTTTTGCCAGCTCAAGAATCCCCTTTTCCATAGCCTCAAAATCCAAAGGAAAAATTTCGACCAGGCTGAAGCCTACCAGCCCGAAAGTCTTGAGAAGAACGTTCTCAATCACTTCCGAAGGCTGCGTTGTTTTTAAAATAATTCTGCCATAGGTGCTGACAATCTTGCTGTCTCCAAGCCGTTTTAATCTCTTCTGAACGTTTTCAATCAGGCGGCGGACGAAAAAGATTCTATTTTTGCCTTTAAGTGCCAGTTCTCCGTAGGATAGCAGATACATCTTTTCCATAAGGATCCTTTATGATGGGTTAAATAATGCAGGAAGTTGTACCTTCCACAGATTATTTGTCAAGGACGGTCATCAAAAACGGATCAAAAAACATCCCCCGGAATCAAAGGTTTTCCGGGGGATCAAAACGTCTGTTATTTTTTCATTACTTTGACAGCTTTCAGCCGGGAGAGATCCATCTTGAGTTCTGTCTTTAAGGTCTGAAGAGACGTGAGTACAATTTGATTTAAATTAATCCCTCCTGTTTCTCCTTCCACAGAAATCAACAGTACTCCGTTTTCTGTAGCCCCAGTCCTGATTTCCATAGCCGTGCCGTCGGGAAGCGTCAGGGAAAAAACCTGAAAATCAGAAGAATACGCCCTCTCGATTTCAGGAACCTCTGCAACCGCGCTCCCCACAGGCATTACCGAAAGAAAATTTTCCCCTCCCTTGATTTCAAGCATTCCCTGGGAAACAAGAGAATCTTTTCCTTCCTGCACAAAGAGAGGAACGGTCGACATTAAAGAAGATCTCCCGTCCTCAGGGGGCCCGGTATAAAGAATCATTTCTTCTCCGGTCTGTTGAAAATGAACAGGAGTCGTCTGAAAAGAGGAGGATAAAATCATATCCCCCTGTGAAGGCAAAGGCTCACTGATCAGGGGCATTGCATTAATCTGATCCACAGAGGCGCTTCCTGTCCCTGCTCCCATTCCCGGGGTAAAAGACTGATCAGAGCCCGTATTTTCTTCCCTCTGGGTGCCATTCACTCCGGTTTGTGTGCTGGTAAGTCCGGAGCTCACAGAATCCTGTACCGGCTCATAAACCGGCGGTTCAGGCACGGAAGGCTCCGAAGGGGAAGAAGATTCCGGATCGGGTGAAGGAGCTGTGGGTGTATTGACCGGCTCCGTGGCAGGGGAAGAAATCGTCAGAGTTCCGTTTTCATAAACAAGGGAATATCCCAGCTGATCAGCATATCCTGACGGAACAATGCTATAGCTGCCTGCATTCACAGCCCCCTGAGAGGTTCCTCCGTAAGTCAAAGTTCCTCCAAAGAGAGCTTCCGTATCTCCATTCTGCAGCCCGGTGAAACTTACTCCATTGCCTCCGCTGTAGGCTGTTCCGTTAGAAACCTTGCTGTCATTTTCAGCGGTGACGGTCACAGCCGGCTGCTCCCTGTAAACAGCATAATTTCCCGTGCCCAGGCCCAGGATATAATTTGAAGCCGCTTCATCGCTGTTGTAGCGAAAACTCCCTGAGCCAGAACCGATCAAGTCGGTAAGCCCCGTGCTTCCGCTCACACTTCCGCTGTAAAGAGTGGCTCTTCCACCTGCCCCGACGGTAATTGTCGGCGCCCCGCTCACCAGAATATTCCCTCCGGTTGAGGTCCCGGCAGAGGTATTTTTTCCGGCATTCAGCACGACTGCGGAATCAGTGTTGTTCGTTGTCACAATATTTCCGGCAAGCGTTAAATCACCCGCCAAAGTCCCTATGCTGACGGTTCCGGCTGAATTAACAGCCCCCAATGTCATAGCATTACTGTCGATCATTGAAACATTTCTCCCTGAAACCACAGATACTGCACCTCCAAAATTATTAGAGGCATTGTTCAGTGTGATGTCATTCGCAACTCCCGCAGTCAGGCTGGTCAGCCCTGTCACAACCAGAGAAGATGTCTGTGTGATAGCTCCATTCCCCCATGAGGACAGATTTTCATTCGCCGTCAACGCACCATTGATCGCAAGGGTCGAATTATTCCTCAATGTGGTATTGTCCCGCAAAGTGGTTGCCCCGCCCACAGTAATCGAACCGGCCGTGGAATTGCCGATGGTAATCCCGGAAAAACCGTCGGTGAAGTTGGTATTAAAGTAACTGGATGCCAGCTGGAGGGTACCCGCTCCGCCTCCGATTCCAATAGTGGTATTGACGGTGTAGGGGTCGATTGTCAAAGTTCCGGAACCGCTGAGCGTGTTGTTCGAGCCGATATTGAACGAATTTGCCGTAATGGCGATATCGCCCGTTCCCGCATTAAAGCTATGGGCATTAGCCCCGTTGTAAAAGGAAAAATAACCCGGAGTTTCAGCCCTTATATCTCCAGAGCCTGTGGTTGTGGCATTCATCGAGATTTCAATGCCTTTATTGCTGTTAACCGTATTTTCCCCGTAAAGTGTCATTCCTCCGGAACCTGCGGTGATACGCGTATATCTGTTGCTAAGCTGTGAGCTGGCAAGACCGTGATAGTTGGTATTGGAGCTTATTCCTCTGATGTTTACCGTATTCGCATTGATATCCAGATAACTGCCAGAAGCCACACTGTCAAGCCACGCAGACAGTTCAATCCCCGCATAAGATGACGATTCTCCTATCATCATCAAATCACCATTGCCGGCGTCGAGATTTCCATAATATGAAAAATTGATTCCCATACCTGTGCCAGCGCCTGCAGTCGACTTTCCTTTAATGAAGATATCTCCCCCATCCGACTGGATCGAAGTTCCCCCTGCAGGGACATTTGTTCCAAGCCTGCCGATACTGACCCCGCTGTATGTTGCCGTTGCGGTTGCAAATCCGTCCGGAATGCCGTCCCCTGCTGTCCTTCCGTCTGCGCCGTCATCCAGTCCGCCGGCCATGACAATATTTCCGCCATTGGTATTTATCGAAGAACCGTCATAAATAAAAATATGCCCCCCGTTGACGTCAGAGTCAGCCCAGAGAATGGTGTCCAAACTGCCCGATGGGGAAGCAATGCTGCTTCCTGAATTCATCACAATTCCGGCGTTGGTCTTGATCGTCAAAGAGGCATCCCCTCCGGATTGATTTGTAATGCTTTTGTTTGCAGCCAGAGTAAAATCCGTTGTGGTATTATTCATGGTCAGAACCGTGGAACTGCTGTCTAAAGTGATATCTCCTGAATAACTCTGACCACCCGCCCCACCTGCCGAATCCGTAGTCACAGCGCCTCCGTTGATGGCTGTTGTAGCCGAAGTAACCGAAAGACTTTTCAGGGCTTTGCTGGTTCCAACCGCCCCGTCAAAGGTGACTGTTCCTGTTCCGGCATTAATCGTAACCGGCGAATTGGCCAGATTGGTTTCGCTGACAAAACCCAGTACCGAATATTGATTAACCTGTGTCGCCTTGTAAGTTTCGGAAGCAGGCAGATCATTCCACTGGGCCTCCGTACCAAAAAATTGCCCCACCCTTTCGGCAGGGGTAACCGTCATGCTTCCATTAGGTTCATCCGTTCCAAAATTGGAATAATAGCCTGTAGTGGTCACTCCGCCGCTGCCGTTGGTGGTCTGGGTAAAAAACTGCTGATTCGCCTCAGGCCCGTCTGCCCACACCCAGGCTCCGGTGGCTTCATTGGGCCGGTAAGCACCGATCCATGCGCCCTTATAACCCGCACTCGCCACAGCGACC
This sequence comes from uncultured bacterium, assembly GCA_964443875.1. Classification (GTDB taxonomy): domain Bacteria; phylum Auribacterota; class JAFGBW01; order JAFGBW01; family JAFGBW01; genus CAYUET01. The sequence goes on from CAYUET010000008.1 coordinate 27,695, forward strand.
GAATTTTCAAGACGCGAAGTGATATTTACCAGATAGCTGTCATTGACTGCTGAACCGCCATCCGTACCATTCTTGGCTTCAGTCCTGGCCTCACCCCAGGATCCTAAAGGAGCAGTACCTGTCTTATCCACAAAGGTGTACTGATTTCCTGAATTTAAAAGCCCGTAAAAATAAACATTTCCATTGCCGGAATTAATCGTGAGTCCATTGGTATTCGCCACAATCATCTCCCCCTTTACATCGACGTTTCCGCCTGCTGTGGAAATGGTTCTTGCACCCGCGCCCGCAACAAAAACATCCCCTCCGACCAACGTGGAAGTCCCACCGATCAGCGCTGTTCTTCCAGTTCCGAAGCTCATATTCCCCCCGTTGGTAGCTATATCCGCATAAAGCATCACGATCCCAGCCCCATTACCCACTGTATTATCATTGTCCGCATCCAGCACAAGATTCAGCTTGCCTGTTCCCCCAGTGTTGGAGATAGCCTGATTCACAAGGATGGAATTGGCTGCATTCAGAGTCAGGCTGACATCTGTGTCCCCAATCGCCTTGGTAATAGAGGCATCGACTGTTATGTCCCCTATCTGGCCTCCGTCACCGCCATTATAGGTGGAAACGACAACACTGGTTCCTCCTTCAAGAAGACCATTGATGGTGGTATTTAAAATGGTGGAATTATCAGCCGTCGGTGTCCATACCCCTGCGGCAAAACCTCCATTGTCGCTTACTCCGCTAATGGTCACATTGTAGGGATCAAAAAGCCATTCCCCGGCCTTCCCGACTGAAGCGGAAGCTGATCCTCTTGCCCCGGCAGTGTCCAGCCAGTGTCCTGAGGTTTCAATTCTTCCGCCGTCTCCGCCATTGATTCCTCCTTTCGCCTCAAAAAATCCATAAGCACGGGTTACAGAATCGCTCTTTCCTGTATCCGACCACACGACCACGGTTCCCCCGTTTCCTGCATCCGTCGCATTCGCTTCAAGCACCGCTCCCTGCTTCACCACAGTTCCGGTCGCCTCATGAATACTGTCCTCCTTGCCCTGCCAGGAGCCGCCCACAAGCACCTCTCCTCCTCCGGTTGCCCCAGATGCATTAAGATGTGCCCCCTCTTCAATCAGCACATAATCCCCCGTTGCAATCACGGACCCGCCCTTGCCCGTATCGGATGAGACATCCAGTGTACCGCTTACGGTCGTAATACCATCCATGGCATCCAGAACAATCTTTCCGCCCTGTTCGGAAATCCCTTTCGCCTCAATGATCCCGGTATTATTCACCACCGACTGGGTAATCTCATCCACGGCTTTTGCCGTCATAACCACCATTCCGCCCTCTGCACGGATCAGCCCCTTATTTTCCGCAATCGTTTCAATTGTCGTCTGATCCACGGTCAGCTGGACAAGCTGATCTCCTGTAAAATCCACATTTACTTTTTCAGGTTCCTTTACTGCTGGAGTCTCCATAAACGGAGGAACAACTTCTGAAGTCTCCTCTTTTTCCAGTGAATCGGGTTCTTCTGAAGAGGGGGCTGATAACTCCGGAGAATCAGAGTCCTCTGCATCCGCCGGGCTGTCCTCTTTATCATTTTCCTCTTCTGCGTCAGGATTCAGACTGTAGTCCTTAAGCCCCGATCCTTCGATCTCAAGGTTCACTTTGCTTCCTGCGGCCAAAACTACAGAGCCTCCGGGTGCGCTAATCGTTCCCTCATTTCTCACTTGAGGCGAAAGAAAAGCCACATAGCCTCCATTCGATGTGCGTATTGTCCCCATGTTGCTGATGCTTCCTCCGGTCCCTTCAAAGGCATAATTGCCCTTCATAAAATTCTCATCCGTGATGTTCAGCGAAGAGGCCACAAGCCCTCCCACATTAACCTGAGCTGAAGAGCCGAAAATAATTCCATTGGGGTTTAAAAGAAAAACCTGCCCGTTGGCGGAAAGAGAACCTAAAATTTCTGAAGCGTTCTGATCATTGATCCGATTTAAAGCCACACTTCCGGCCCCGGGTTGAGTAAAAGTTACTGAGGCATCCTGACCAATGTTAAATGTTTCCCAGTTCGCCACCAGGCGATCGCTCTGCTGGTTCACGGTCATGGTATTCCCCGAGCTGCTGATCGTTCCCTGCCCTGAGGTTACCTCTCCTCCTGTGGGAAGAGTGTTGGAGTCCAGCGCATTTCCAGGAAAAGGAAAGGCAAGAAAAGCAATCATCAGAAAACGGGGAATATTCAAAGCCGCTTTTCGGATTCCTGCTCTTTTCTGAAAAAATCGGTTTTTCATTTTTTCTGAAAATAAAAAAACGGAAGAGCTCATCATAAGGATCCTCCTATCTATGCGATAAAAAAAGGTAAAAGGTTTAAAAAGGATTTATTATTTTTCATAAAGTCACCTACATCCACATCACAGCCTGAAGCCAGAATCTGTCTTGATCTTCCCGGTTGTCAGAATCCATTCCGCTCAGGTTTCGCCCCGGATTGTCATCTATTCGCCGGGCATAGGCCAATCGGACGCTGTATACATCTGAAAGGGTGAGGTTGATTCCAAGTCCGGCTCCATAAAGCCAGTAATCATTTTTATCCTCTGCATTGGTTACCGCCCCCTGCCAGATATCCTTATTAAGCTCCACCCAACCTAAATCTGCAAAGGCCACTGCCTGAAAAACACCAAAGGAAAACTTCAGAGGGAGATCATAGCGGGTTTCAAATGAAAACGCATGGCCCTGGTCTCCGGAGGCCTCCCCCACCGGGTAGGCACGCACCCCTGTTGGACCGCCTAAAATAAACTTTTGGGACGAATCCAGATTCCCGTCTGAAAACTGCCCCCTCAGTGTACCGAAAAGAGAAATCTCTTGGGTGACACGCTGAAGGCGGGCAGCGGAATAAGTCATTCTTATAAAACTGCCGTCTTTTCGGGGACCCAGGGCATCCCGTTCCTCTGCGCCTTCAAGACCCGAAAGATCAAGCGCTCCGCTTTTCACACAGACATTAAAACTGCTCAATCCTCCTCCGAATCCCTGGTCAAAAAAATTGCCGGATACAGTCACATTGCCCACAGGCAGTTTGCGGTCTGCGGTATCAGAATCATTGGCTTCATCCTTAAGCATCAGGTATTCAAATCCCACTTGTGTCCACAAGCTTGCCTTGCGGCTCCTCAAAAGAGGGTATCGTACCCCGGTTGCAAAAGTCTGTGCCGTTCCTCGGACTTTCAAATCCTCAAGTTCTTTTCCGATCTTATATTCCAGAGCCGAATACGACAGATCCCAGCACAGATCCGTATAGGGGACAGGCAGGGAGTAACCGAACCGTCCCTGGTTCATATCTTTGGCCCCTGTATAACCCAGACTCAAACTATCGGCAAATCCAAAAGGGTCCCGTACTTCACCCTGAAGCCCTCCGCGCCATTGCCCTGTGTATCTGTCTCCGTAATTATCCGCTGAAACACTCCCTGCAAACAAAGGTCCTTCCTCGGCCTGAATCATGAGCTGTGTGGCTCCGGGTTCTTCCCCCTTCTGTAGAAATCCTCTGGCAGACAGTCCGGCAAGATCATTCATCAAAAGAAGCGACCTCTCCATCTTTTTCATATTCACGGGACTTCCCTCCGGCATGGCACGCTTTGCGATTCCCTCAAGAATTGAGGCATTAATCCGGTAAGGATTTTTAATCTCCACACGGGCATTGCCTTCGATCCGGCCTGTCACAATCCCGATCTCCAAAATTTTGGATGAAAGATCCTGAGGCGGCAGGTACGCACGGCCCAGCATGAACCCCTTCTTTTTTCTTAAATAACCTGTGATTTTTTCGACCACTCCCTGAAGTTCTGAGAAACTCACTTCCCTGCCGGTGATCCCCTCAGCCAGAGGCTCCAGTTCGGAAACAGAAATATCTTCTCCTGTTCCGCTGAACCGGACTTTCTCCAGAGTGATTTTAATTCCCTTTTCTGAGGGGTCTGGCTTTTTTAGGGTGTTTTCTGAGTGCTTTTCTTCTTCATCTGAAAAGGTGTCCGGAAGTTTACTTTCCATTTGCTGCTGCTGACTGACAAGAGTTCCTGCATCAGGAGGGGCTGCGTAAACAAAAGATAAATGATTTAAGAATAAAACAGCGGATAAACACAGCATCCTCAGAAAAAAAATCCTCATGCAATCCCTCCTCACGCGCCTTAAACCCGGGGAACGGGGCAGCGCTTCATGTTATGGTTCAATCATTCATTTTATTCCATTCACAACAGTGCGCAGGATTAGCTTTTCGATGCAAAACATGCATCAGCGGGAAAAATTATCAAAGCTATCTGTAAAAGAATTACCCGAAAACTTCTTATCTTTCAATTTGAAAGTATAAAAAATAAAATACCTTTCTGAACAGGAACTTCATAAAAACAAAACAGCCCCTCTCCGGAATTAATCAAAAGTCATTCCGAACAGACGTGAGGGATCTGGATTTCTCACTGCCGTTCAAAATGACAAGCCTCGGCTAACCCATCCAACACGATTATTGATGCAGGAGGGACCCATGATCAGATTAAACGGATTCATCCGCATAGATAAAGATTGCTTGAAGGATTTATAAAAAGATAGAATAAAGAATAGAACACAATCCGGAATATAAAGCTCTCTCTTGACAAGATTGCTTCGTCGCAGAACTCCTCGCAATGTCGTTTAAAGGATGTACCTGTTTAAAGGATACACTACACTAACGGCGGGGGAGTTGACCCGTATGGGATTAAACAGAAAAATCAAAGCTGAACAGATTTTGGAACAACCGGGGTTATGACCAGGAATTTCAGAAGCGCCATTGAAATTTCCTCCATGATTTCATCCGGAATCCCATCCTTATGAAAGGATTTGGGTCTTAAATCGACCGGATCATTCACATAATCAATCACGATCGGAGCATTGTCCGGTTTAAGGGCGATTTCCGTTGAAAAAAACCGCAGCTTTGAAACTTTAGCTATTTCCTGCATGATGGAGGAAAGAATTTTAATAATCGAGGGGTCCAGTTCCACAGGATGAGTATGATAAAATAATTTTGTTTCCGGATTCCAGAAGGTGAAAAAGATTTCATCGCAGACAAAAAAGACCCTGAGCCAGACCGGAACTTTTCCCACAATCTTGGGGATCACGGTCTGCTGGACAAGATATTCGGATTCCGGAAATTCCTTCCTGAATTCCGCCACCTGTGAAAGTTCGGTAAGCCCCAGATGTACCCCTTCTCCTCCTCCGCCGTTGGAGGGCTTGAGCACAAAGGGAATTCCGATATCGGCTAGGGTAAAAAAAGGAAGTTCGGGTTTGGCCGCATAGGAAGGCAGAATCAGCGTTTCAGGAAGCGGGATTTCCCGGTTGAGGAGCAGGCGGTGCATGTAGGATTTACTTAAAGCCTTCAGCACACTTTCAGCCGGATTGATTCCCTCAATCCCCATATTCTCACAGATGTGTACAATATTCAAAAAACGGGGGTCTGACTCTGAAGCCCGGTCCAGATACCAGTTAAAAATAATCTCCTGGCTGAGAAGTGATTTCTCAATCGCCGGAAGATTCGTAGGGTCAATCAAAAGGGTCCGAAGCCCGTTCGAAGAAATATATTTCTGTAAGAGGGTGACAAAATTCTTATCGTAATCCCATTCCCAAAAAACGGCTAAATCATAGACTTCCATAATGCTTAAACATCCTTCATCTGTTGTATGGCGCTTCTCATATTTTCCGCGCCAAAAAGGGCAGTACCTGCAACGGCAATCTCAATTCCTGCTTTTTTAGCCTGAACAACCGTCTCGGCATTAATGCCCCCGTCAATTTCTATTTCATAATGATACCCCTTCTGTTTCTTCAAAAGGGAAAGTTCCTGAACTTTAGCGAGGACTTCCGGCATGAAACGCTGTCCGCCGAATCCGGGGAAAACGGACATGACAAGAACAAGATCCGAATCCTCCAGAACAGAACGGATTAAATCAAGAGACTTATCAGGATTCAGGGCCGGGCCTGTTTTCACTCCCTTCGAACGGATAAAGCTCATGGTCTCATCCAGATGGTGGTCCGCTTCCGCATGCACCGTAAGATAGTCTGCCCCGGCACTGATGAAGGCCTGAGCATAATGATCCGGTCTTGAAATCATGAGATGAACATCCAGGGGGATTTTCACAGCCTTTTTCAGGGCTTCAACGACCTGGGGCCCGAAAGTCAGATTAGGGACAAAATGTCCGTCCATTACATCCAGGTGAAGAAGATCTGCGCCACTTTCTTCGGCACGTCTGGCTTCATCACTTAAACGTCCGAAATCCGAAGCTAAAATCGAAGGGGCAATTTTTAAAAGCTGCATATCCATCCAAATTAGGTTTACAAAGGGTTCAAAAGTCGGTCGACCCGGTCGGCGATAATTTCAAGGCCTGATTCCTTAGTCAGATAATCGTCTGCACCGGCTTCAAAACCCGAATTCATGGAAGCTTTGTCCGATTTAACCGAAAAAATGAGTATTTTGGTTTTGGCAAGATCAGAATTATTCCTGATCCTCCGGCAGACTTCATAGCCGTCCATTTTGGGAAGTATGATATCAAGAAGAACAATATCGGGCTTTTCCATCTCAGCCATTTTAAGTCCTGAAACACCGTTATTCGCCGTAATGACTTCATATGTTTTGTTGCCGATAAATTTTTTTACAATTTCAAGAATTGTAATACTGTCATCCACGATTAATAATTTTTTAAAATCTGCCATGACTCTCCATTAATCTTTTCGTTCGTTTCCGTTTTCTTATATATTTTCCGTTTACATCAAACAAGTATAAAAATTGCTTTATTCTTTACCTCCCGAATCAAATCTCATATCATCCTTCAAATTTTTTAAAAAGAAAGACGTGCATATGTTCCTAGAAAATATTCAAAGCCCGAAAGACCTTAAAAACAAATCTTTTTCCGACTTAAAAATCCTGTCTGAAGAAATCCGTGAAATGATCATGCAGGTGGTTTCAAAGAAAGGGGGGCACCTGGCGTCCTCTCTGGGAGCGGTGGAGCTCTGTGTTGCACTTCACTACTGCCTGAATACTCCGGATGACTCCCTCATTTTTGACGTCGGACATCAGTCCTATGCCCATAAGATTTTATGCGGCCGCAAAGACCGTTTTCATCTTCTCCGCGAGTTTGAGGGGGTGAGCGGTTTTCCCAATATTCATGAATCCCCCTATGATGTCTTTACCACAGGACACGCCTCCGCCGCCCTTTCCTGTGCACAGGGGATGGCTGAAGCCAAAAAACTCCTGAAAGATTCCTCCCGGACTGTCGCTGTCATCGGTGACGGCTCCCTTACCGGAGGCATGAGCTTTGAAGCGCTGAACTATGCCGGGCACAGACAAAGCGAAATGCTCGTCATCGTGAATCACAATGAGATGAGCATCTCCCCTTCCGTGGGCGCCTTAAGTCAATACCTCACCCAGCTCGTCGCCGCTCCGGTTTACAACAGAATCAAAGACGAACTCGACCGTTTTCTGGAATATTTTTCCTTTACCAAGCTGCTTTCCATGAAGGCACGCAAATTTGAAGAAGCGCTCAAGGGGCTCATGATTCCCGGTCTTTATTTTGAAGAACTCGGTTTCCGTTATTTTGGCCCTATCGATGGCCACGATTTCAATATTCTGATTCCCACGCTGAAGAATGTCCTTTCCCTCAAAGGACCCAAAATTCTTCATGTCATCACCAAAAAAGGCCGGGGATGCCTTTTTTCAGAAGAAAATTCGGAAGACTATCACAGCGCCGTTCCCTTTGACCGGGCAACCGGAAACCCGGTTAAAATGCCTGAAGACGGCTTTGGCGACATCTTTGCTAAAAAACTCTGCGCTCTGGCCGAAACCAATGATAAAATCGTGGCCGTGACTGCAGCCATGCTGAAAGGGACCGGACTCAATCACTTTGCTGAAAAAAATCCAAAAAAAATTTTTGATGTGGGCATTGCCGAAGAACACGCGGTTGCCTTTGCAGGCGGTTTATGCAAGGCAGGACTGAGACCTTTTATTGCGGTTTATTCCACTTTTCTTCAGCGTGCCATAGACCAGATTTTTCACGACGTTGCGCTTCAGGAGCTTCCTGTCTCCTTTGTCCTTGACAGAGCCGGCGTTGTAGGCGAAGACGGCCCCACGCATCACGGCATCTTTGATATCGCTTATCTGCGCATGATTCCGGAAATCGTCTGCATGGCGCCCAAAGACAAGGAAGAACTTGAAGCCATGGTGGAATTCATGCTGACGCTCTCAAGACCCAACACTCTCCGTTATCCCAAAGGTAAAGTCTATTCCCTGGGGCCTACTCCGGAAATCAGGCTCGGAAAAGCGGAGGTGATGAGGGAGGGAAAAAAGGTTTGTCTCGTGGCCATTGGGGCCATGGTTAAAAACGCCCTCGAAGCCTCTGAGCTTCTTGCAAAAGAAAACACATTCTGCGGACTTGTAAACGCCCGCTTTATCAAACCTCTGGATACGGAACTTCTGAAGAAACTCGCCTCTGAATATGAAGTCATTATCACCCTCGAGGAAGCCGCCCTTGCCGGGGGCTTCGGAAGCGCTATTCTGGAATTGTTTGAAAAGGAAAAACTGCTTCAGAAAACAAAACTGATCCGCCTGGGATTTCCGGACGAATTCATCCCCATGGCCAAAAGGGAAATGCAGATGTCCATGTACGGGATTGACGCGGAAGCCATTGTAAAACAGGTTAAAAGCCTCTTTTCATGAACTCCTCCGCATCTGGACCGCAGGGAATTTAATCCAAATAAAATTAAAATTTATACCCAATGGAAAGCTGAACACTCACGCCTTCGTTCATGAAGGTGTATTCAGAATTCTTCGACCCTATAAAAGTGTAGGTATTCAAATCCGCATACCAGTCGTTGATATTTTGATAATTGATCCCCAGGGTGAAAATCCCGGAATAATCCACAAGGTTTTCAATCCAGTTGAGCGTGAGGGTATAATCGCTGGTGAAAAATTTGTTAATGGTCGTAAAAACAGCCGCGTAGTATCTGGCGCAGTAATTCATTTCATAAAGATCATTGAGAATCAAAAACGTTTTTTTATCTCCGCTTAAAAGAATTCCCTCTGTCCCGTCCACATTGATAGACTCTCTGAAGCGGTATTCGGTCTGGTCTTTAAAGATATTTTCGTCATAGCCGGCCTCATTGTAGAAAAGCTCTGCGGATAGATTTATTTTCTCGTTCTGATCATTCCAGTCAAAACTTTTTCCCATATTCAGGCTCGCGCGGCAAATCCATTCCTCTTTGATTCTGTCCCTGTACAGCACTCCGTTTTCCTCCATCATGGAATCCCTTATGAAGCCGTCGGAAAGAGCGATTTCCCCCGAAACATCTATTTTTAAAATCCGGGTTGAAAAATCATAGCCCCACACAGGCAGATAGCCTTTTTTATTCCACCACGAAAAAGCCATCTCCGTTGCGCCCGTGAGAAACTCAGCCTTCAAAGCCCCTCCCATTTCCTCTGACTTGAGTTTTTTACCGGTGTCCACAAAGCCATAAAAATTATAATCCGTTCCTCTCGGTACGTGTATTCTAAGGCCATACACCCCATCCTTGTAGCCTATCCTTTTGATGTAGGTCGCCTTATCCACATTGATCAGGTCCGTGGGGTTCCAGAGGTAGCAACGGCCCCACTGCAGCACCTGTTTTCCCCATCTGAGATAGACGGCATTCTCGATCGGGGTATCCAGAAAACATTCCTTGAGGTTGGACTGAAAATCATTTTCCTTAAAAGAATTGTATAGTTCCACATTTAAAAAAAACTTGTAGAAGCGTTTATACCTGGCATCAAACAGAACATTGCCGATTCCGATACTTTCCGAATCATTGCCGTCATTCCCCCTCCCTTTCACATAATCCCGGCTTAAGGTCAGAAGGTTAAGGCTTATAAGCTCGCCTGAAATTCCCACGCTGTTTTCTTTCTCTGCCGTCCCGTCCGTTTTTCCCTCTTTGGGGGGCACGGTCTGCACAACCGTTTCCGTATCCGAAAACATTTCGTCTTCATTCACGGTCATTTCGTCAGAAAAAGCAATCGCTGAAAGAAAAACAAAAACAATAAAAAGTGCGGGATTTTTCATTTGCTTAAATTTTCAAGGTAGGCTTTGGTAAAAACGGCATCGTCGATTTTATCCGTGATAATTCCGGATATCTCCACCAGTGTCTTGTTCCCCTTTTCAAATTCATCAATATAAAGATGCTCAATGGCAACAAAGCGCTCATTCACAACCGTATACTTCCGGTAGTAGGCGGTCTGCATGAGCGTTCCTGAAAGCGAAAAGGCCTGCTCCTTGAGGGGCAGATAATTATCCTTTCTCACCCAGTAGGTCTTTTTCGGATAATCCACATCATTCACCTTTGCGGTCACTTCAAACTGATACACGGGAATTTTTCCAAGCATGGTTTCGCTGAGCACATCTTTTCCAGAAACGTCCTTTGCTCCCGTATAAAGTTCAGTCAGCTTGCGTTTTTCAAAGTCATCCCCACGGGCGTCCGTTCCCCCGATGTTCTCATCCCTGTTGATGTGCTGAAAAGTGCGCGTGTTTCTGCGGTACATCCAGAAATTGTCATCCACCCGCAAATAGCCGTTTCCCTTTTCATTTTCCGGGGCAGACATCACGATCATGAACGAATCATCGGAATCTCGCCGGTAATAAAGCATCTCAATGACTTTCGTGCCCTGGGAGGATTTCTGCTGAGTCAGGACGACTTTGGCGCGCACGTCTGTTGTCATCTCCATATTGAATTCAATTTTTTCAAGAAGTTCGCTTATGGCCGGCAGGGCGTAAAGCGGATTAAGCAGCAGAAAAAACAGCAAAAGGGTTGTGACTTGAATCTGCATTTTTTGTCCTTATGATTTTTTATTCATGGTGTCTGAAGGCCTCTGCGGCGGTCAGGCTGGCGGCCCTTCTGGCCGGAAACCAGGCAGTTGCCGCGGCAATGAAAAGGATGAGGGAAATATTAAATAGAATCCCTGAAAAAGTCGGAAGAAAATAGAGATGATCCTCGACAAGAAACATTCCCAGGGGATTATCTTTCATATTCAGGGTCATTCGCGAAACAAGATGCATCACCAGAAAGGCTCCGGCTGTTCCGGCAAGAGATGAAAAAAGCGTCAGAAAGAGGGTTTCAAGCATAAAGACATTCCTCACATCCTTTTTCTGCATACCTATAGCGCGCATGGTGCCGATTTCCCTTGTCCTTTCGCGGATGGTCATTCTTAAGGTATTCACCACGCCGATGAGGATAATGAAAAAGAGGATCAGCACCGCAATGAAGGTGATGATGTTCAGGGCGGATTCAAGTTTCAGAATGTCGCTTGCCGTTTCATACATGGTTGAAACATCCAGCGAGGTCGCCTTCATTTTCTTTTTGAAATCATCTGTGGTCTTGGTTCTGGGAAGAAGAATCCACTCCTCCCCAAGGCAACCATACAAAGGATCTGTTTTGAGGGGCCTGTCATAGTTCTCATCGCCTGAAGCATCGATGGGAAGATTGTCGTAAAAGGTGTCATAAAAAAGATTTTCATTCAAAAGCATCACTCTGTCTGAAAGGCAGTTCTTAAGGCTTATGACCCCGGTAACCGCATACTCCCGGGCAGTCCTCTTTCCATCGAATTTATTTTCATAGGTCATTTCAATCTTTTCACCCGCTCTTGCTCCCAGTTGTTCAGAAAGCGCCTGCGTCAACAGCACCCCCTTTTTTCCCAGTGCTTCCTTTGCCTCACCCTGAATCAGGGGCGCATGGTTTAAAATTATTTTTTTGGTTTCCTCATCATTTAAAAAGGGTAAGACAGAAACATTCGCCTGCTTCTCCTTACATTTAATCACAGAAGGAATCAGGGCCTTTTTCGGCGAAAGCGCCTTGTGAATGCGGTCTGCAACCTTAACCGATTCCTCCTTCGGATTATCGAGGGAGATGTTCAGGCTTCCCACTTCCCAGGGGCGGTATCCCAAAAGCTTCTTGGTATTTTTAAGCTCCACAAAAACAACTCCCGACATAAAGATATTGGTAATTTTCATTATTCCGACCACGGTCAGCCGCTCCGCCTGATCCTGGCCGAAAATATTCTTATAGCGAACCCTCAGGATGTCGTTGACCTTCACATTCAGATCCGAGGCCTTGTCTGTGGAAAGAATAGCCGGATTTTCAATTGTTTCATCATGCAGAGACTCAAATTTTCCTTCCATCATTCTGAAGGACTGCTCATACTCCCTGCGCAGTTTTTCCGACACCTCAACCGTGGTGTCCACGCCCACGAGCATGACGGTTTCCGCATGGCCATTTCCAACCGCCCTGCAGGGAATTCCCACTCCCTCATCCAGCTGCGTTTCCGGGGGCAGGCAGGCATTGATCGTTTTCATCATTCTGTCTTTATCGCGGAAGATCTGGCAGAAAATCCTGTTTTTCTCATAAAAGGCAACGCTCACATGCCCTGTCACATAGCGGATGATCCGGTTGAACATCACGTCTGAAATTCCGTGCGAAAAGGAGTTGGCGACAATCAGGATCATGACGCCCACCCCGATGGAGATCCCCAGAAGAATGTTTCTTCTTTTCTGACGGAAAAGATTTCTAAGGCTGATCATGGCTAAAAATTTCATGGTCTTTTTAATCCCTTGTTATGGCGTCAAGCGGTGTAATGTTCTTTGCGATGCTCACAGGATAAATCACAGAGAGCAGGGTCACAAAAATAAGCTGACAAAGGGTAATGAGGATATCTCCCCCATTCAGAAGCGGGCTCAAAATATCCCCCCCGTATAAAAGCTGAATCATATCGTTGTGCGTGGTAATCTGAAAAGAGGGAAGGATAAACACGGTCACAATCCCCGCAAGCATTCCCGCCCCGCCGAACACAAAGGAAAGAATCGCCGTTTCGCCCACAAACATATTACGGATGAAATTTTTCTGCGCACCCACGGCCCTCATCATTCCGATTTCAGAAACCCTTTCCAGGGCCGCCATGCTCAGGGTGTTCACGATAATGATAATGGCCACCACAAACAGGAAAATGACAAAGCCGAATAAAAACCCCTTGATGATCACGGCAAGACTTCCGATCACGCCGGAGGCTTTTTCCCATGTGATGACGCGCACCCCCAGCTGCTTTTCTTCAAGCTTCTTATTTAAATAGTCAGCCTGCTCCTCAAGATTTGAGCCGCTCTTTAATTTGACTAAAACCAGGTTGAAGGTTCCGTCATCCGAATCCTTTCTGATCAAAGGCTTTTTTTCCTTTACCTTAAGGTCCTGCATTTGTCCGGCTTTGCTGTCCTTGACAACCATCTCTCCCTCTCCGAACAGCTCATCCAGATTTTCATTATTAAGGTTTAAAAGCGCCTGTTTTTCCTGGGGAACATTCTCCAGATTCTCAGAGCCGGAAAAATACCCCAGGCATTCCCTGTAGGATTCAATGTCCACAATCAGGAAATGCCCCCAGAATGTATTCAATGCCTTGTATTTGATGATGCCCTTGATGCCCGTGCGCACATCCGTTGAGGAATTGTTCTCATTAAGCCCCAGAAAAATCTCCTCGGTCTTGACTCGGAGATCCTTTTTGTTTTGCCTGGCCTCAGGGGTGAGATTTTCATCCACAATCCCCCCTTCTTCCGGCAAAAGCCACAGGCTCGTGTAATTATAAAATTCATTTCTTGCAAAAGTGGGCACAAGCACGCCCTTTTCATTGTCCTTCAAAAGGCGGCCTTCAATGGCCTTGATGTTATCCCCGAACATTTCCCTGTATTTTTTAAAGTCAACGCCCAGAAGAAAAACGCCGGTCAAATCACTGTCCTCATTGAGCGACATCGCCATATTTTTCCCCACGGGAAGGAACTTATGAACGCTCTCCTCCGTTTTTAAAACCTCCCGGATAGCCTTGAAATTATGAATCGGGGCAACGGATTTCCCATACATTTCAAAAAGGACATTATCGGATTTCTGCTTTTCTGAAACAATCACCAGATGCCCGAGAAATGAGTTGATGATATTGGCCTCGAGCCCCCTGTCCATTCCGGCAATCACCCCGTTTCCAAGAGTCATGAGAAAGGCCCCGAGAAAAAGAATGAGGCCGATGACAAGGCTTTTACCCTTATGCCTGAGAATATTGCGCCAGGCAATTTTCAAAATAAGCATCATAAAAATTACCCGTTCTCCAAAACCAGAAGTCCATCCCTGATCTTTACGATATCCCTTGCGTACTTCAAGACATTCGCGTCGTGCGTGGAAAAAATAAAGGTTGTTTTTTCCTTCTGATTCATCTCCCGCATGATTTCCAGAATCTGGGAGCCGGTCACGGAATCCAGGTTGGCCGTAGGCTCATCGGCGAGCACAATATCCGGCTTGGTCACAAGGGCCCGCGCAATGGACACCCTTTGCCTCTGCCCTCCCGAGAGCTCTGCCGGACGGTGCCGGATATGCTCTTTCAGGCCCACGGCATCGATCAGCTGCTCAGCCCTTTTCCGGACTTCGCTCCTTGAGTGCTTTTTCATCAGAAGAAGCGGGAACTCCACATTTTCCGCAACATCGAGAACCGGAATAAGGTTAAAGGTCTGAAAAATAAAACCGATCTTATGAAGGCGGATGTCTGTGATCTGCCGGTCATGGAGGGAGGTAATTTCCTGGCCTTTAATCTTCACACTGCCCTCCGAGGCAAAATCAATGCAGCCGATGATGTTTAAAAGCGTGGTTTTTCCGCTGCCGGAAGGGCCGATGACACTTAAAAAATCCCCCTGCTCCACTGAAAAATCAACTCCCCTCAGGGCTTCAACCGTGGTCTTTCCAAGAGCATAATTTTTCTTCAACTTCTTCGTTTCAATTATTTTCATGGATTCTTCCTGCATGAATTTTGAATGATAGAAAAGACTATCCGCAATCCTTGATGAAGGAAATCAAATATTCATCAAAGGCGCAACAAATTCCGCGAGTTATGATCATTTTTAAGCAAGGAGGGGGTCTCCCCACATTTATTGATTGATAAAAAATTTCTTTTTGGAGATAGTTAATTTTTACTTTTTTAAACGTTACAACAGGAAAAAAAAGATGAACGCAGAAGAGCAATTCAAATATTTAAGCTGGGGTGTGGAACAGTTCATCACCCGGGAAGACTTCAAACAGAAACTTGTGGATTCCGAAAAAAAAGGCCAGCCCCTGGTCGTGAAGCTGGGGGTTGACCCCACAGCCCCGGACATCCATTTTGGTCATACCGTGGTTTTAAGAAAACTTCGCCAGTTTCAGGATGCAGGTCATCAGGCTGTCCTGCTCATCGGCGGATTCACCTCCCAGATCGGAGACCCTTCAGGAAAATCCAAAACAAGACCGGCCTTAAGCCCTGAAGATATCAGGGTGAATGCAGCCACCTACCTGGAACAGGTTGAGAAAATCCTGATCCGTGAAAAACTGAAAGTCGTGGATAATTCCGACTGGCTCAACCCCATGACGCTCAAAGACATGATCAAGCTCTTAAGCCAGGCCACCATGTCCAAAATCCTTGAACACAACACCTTCAAGGATCGCTTCAAGGAAGCCGAGAGCATCCGCATGCATGAATTCATCTACCCCTTCCTTCAGGCCTATGATTCCATTCACCTTAAGGCCGACATTGAGCTCGGCGGCACGGATCAGCTTTTCAACATCGCCCTTGGCCGCGAGCTCCAGAAAGAATACGGGCAAAGGCCCCAGAGCGCCCTTTTAATGCCTGTACTGACAGGCACAGACGGCATGCAGAAAATGTCCAAATCCCTCGGCAACTACATCGGGGTCAATGAATCCCCCAAGGTGATGGCCCAGAAGCTTCTCAATATGCCGGATAAAAACATAGTCACCTATTTTCAGCTTTTGACTTCGCTTCCGCCTGAAGAAGTGCTGGAGATCGAAAAGAAAATGACGGAATCGCCCTCCACGGAAACGATCCTCGATTTTAAAAACAAACTCGTGGAAGAGGTTTTAAAAATCTATCATCCCGGAAGCTCCGCCTCCTCTGTGGACGTGCTTGAAATTTCCGCCAGTGAATGCACAGAGGGCCGCCTGAATCTCATGAAAGCCATGCAGCTCGCAGGCTTCATCAAATCCAACCGCGAGGGCGTTCAGTTCCTTCAAAACGGGGCTGTTCGCGTTGCCGAACAGATTATCCAGGATAAGAACTTTGAAATTGACCTCACAAAAGGCGAAGTCATGCTCAATGTGGGCAAAAAGAAGTTCATTCAGCTCAAGCTTAAAGTTTAAACCTGTTTCTTTTTTTACTTTTTCAGAAGCTTTTTGGCCTTTTGCCAGAAAGCTTCTTTTTCTGTCAGGGAAAGTTTTTTAAAGGGAACCTCCGGCTTTTCTGCCAGAGCCACTTCCTTCATTTTCTGATAGCGTGCACTGAATTTATCATTGGATCTGCGGATGAGCTCCACCGGGTTCATCTTTAAAAAACGGCAAAGATTGATCATGGAAAAAAGGACATCTCCTGTTTCCTCTTTCTGTTTTTCCCTGGATTCGCTTTTGAATTCCTCCCGGAGCTCATGAATCTCCTCCTCCATTTTCTCCAGAATCCCTTCCGGATTTTCCCAGTCAAAATGCTCCTTGGCGGCCATAAGCTGAAGCCTCTCCGCCACCCACCAGGGTTCCATGGCTTCAGGGATGGATTCAAAGCAGGAAGCCGTGTGAGGCTTACCTTCCTTTTCCTTTTTCTTCAGTTTTTCCCACTGCTCATCCAGAGGCCCTTCCTGCTTATGCCCTTTATTAAAGACATGCGGGTGCCGGTGCTCCAGTTTATGATTAATGGCATTCAGAATATCCTTGATGTTGAACGCCCCCCTTTGCTCCGCAACCACCGCATGAAACACCACCTGCAGAATCAGGTCACCCAGTTCCTCACAAAGATGGGCATCGTCTTTGGCATGAATCGCCTCGATCACCTCAAAGGATTCCTCCCGCAGGTAGCGAATCAGGGATTCATGGGTCTGCTCCGAATCCCAAGGGCATCCCTTGGGGGAACGCAGGGTTTTCATAATTTCCATAAGCCGGTTGAATTCAGGGTAAGGGTTCATTTTTTTCTCCGTTTGGTTTTAAAGGTATCTGTGAGAAGAGGGGTATAATAACGCTCTGCAAATACTCGGAGCTCCTCAAAAGAAACCGCCAACTCTTCCCGTTTATCATATTCTTTCAGATAAGAACATTTTTGTTTAACCGCATCAAATCCGCTGTTGAAAGCCTTTGGGTAATGCTCCGGGGATTCCGCTTTTAAAAGCTCCCTGCAGATTTCAAAATAAACAGGAAAAAGACTTCTGCTGTTTTTTTCATAGGCCTCAAGCAAAAGAAGCAAGAGCTCTTCCGCCTTCGTCTTTTCAAGATGAAAAGGGATCAGCATTTTCTCCGCTTCAGGTGAAGCCGAAATCTGCCAGGCTTTCATCGCTTGAAACCCGTCCGAAACCTGGGAATGGCTCCGTAAAAAAAGATACTGCAGCCACTGTCTGACAAGGTATTTCGGGTCAGGGTCTTTGCTGACAGCCCTTGCAAATCCTCCCTCAAACAGGGATTCAATGCGTCCTTCCAGAATAATCTTCTGATTTTTCAGGGTTAAGGTCAGCGGCTGAAAAAAAAGGGGGGGCGCTTTTTTTTCTCCTCTTAAGGGGAAAGAAAAAGTCTGCCCTTCAATAAAATAATGCACGGGAAGTTTATGCCCCAGATTCAATCCCGAAATCTGGGATTTAATATGCCTGGCCTGGCTCAGAAAATTTTTTCTTTCCTGTTCAGAAAAAAGATTTCCAGCAATTTTTCCTTCTGCCCGCTTTCTGAAGATGAATTCGGCGGAAAACTTTTCTTCATCGGCAAGGGGATCTTTAACCAAAAGCGTTTCAATCCATTCCGAATAATGAGACCACTTATCCAGAGGATTAAGCTGCCAGGGTTCGTCCTCCTCTGTTAAAAAGGAAAAAGTTTCCTCCTTAAGCATAATTCCAAGATTATCCTTAAAAAAGGATTCCGCCGGGCTTTTGACGAACAAAAAAAGGTCATCCAATGAAATCCGTTTTTCAGCCGGCTCTTCCTTTTCTGAAAGAGAAAGATCGGTGACGGCAATAGGCTGAGCCACTTTTTCAGTCTTTTTATTGACCAGACTTTTTGCGCATTCATAATCCGCAGGGCTCAGGGAGGAAAGGGAGCCGCCTTCCTCAAAATAAATCGGATCATAGCTTAAGAGAGGATGTCTTTCCATAAGGGCATCAAAAGGAGAAGAAAAACCAGAACACTCAAAACGGCTGTTGATATAATCCCCGAGTTCCAGAAGAACATTTCCGGGTTTCAGGTCAAGATTCTTAACAACATCCCGGCTGCAGAAGGAAAAATGCAGTTTGCTTTGCGCGCTGAAAAACAATTCCAGAATGCTATAGCGGTCGACTTCACGCTGGGAGGCATCCAATACGGAGGGAAAGCTTGATTTAAGATCAATACTTTCTTCCGTTTCCCTGGAAGGGAAATTTCCCTCCTCCATTCCCAGGACAAAAACAATCCTGAAAGGAACAGCCCTTAACGTGCGCAAAGAGGCCACAGTCATCCCCTCGGAAAGCGTTCTTCCGGTCGAGCCTTTGATGTTTTTCAGGCGGGCATTCAGAAGAGAACGGAACTGCACAAAAGAAAGAGAATACGGTTCCCCGGACAAAACCCCGTGATCCCCGCAGGAAAAATCCTGAAAGATCGATCGCAGTTCCCCGCGGTGAACCTCATCCTCCAAAAAATTCTCTCTCGAAGCAAAATATCGTTTCAGCCACAAAGTACAGTTTTTGGACCACCCGCCCATGGATTTTCTTAGTCCGGAGACTTCCCTGAAATCGGAAAAAATCTGTTTTAAAAGCTGCATTAAAAGACAGAGCCTGGGGTAATCAGCAAAGGAAATCGAAGAGGCGGGAAGCACCCCTTCAAAAAGTTCATCCCCCTCCATGGAAATTCCAAGCACAATCCTGCAGAAGGCCGAATCCCAGGTGTTGTCCTCGTCCCCTGTATAGCCCAGGCTTTTTTTATGCTCGGCATCAATCCCCCACTTCACGGACAGAGCGTCTATCATTTCCCTCAAGAGTTCCAGATCTTCATCTGTTAATCCGTGCTTTTCCCTGAAGCAGGAATTCTGAAACAACTGATAAAGATCCTTTGCGCGAAAATTCGTCCCGGCCAGATTCAGAAGAAGCCGGAAACCGGAAAGAAGGACGGAACTTTTTTCCAGGGAAATCTGACTGAAATAAAACGGAAGGTGGAGCCCTGTTGCCTCATGCCCTGGAAGAGGGGTCTTGAAAATGGTCTGAATCCAGGGAACATACTCATCGATATCGGACGCCGTAACCGCAACTTCAGCAAGGGAGAGTCCCGGGTCTTTTTTAAGCTCTGAAAGAATGGCCTGATACACCACTTCCACCTCACGGTTTTTTCCTGGACAGGCCCGGATAATCAGAGTGCCGTCTACGGGAAGAGGCTTTTTTTCAGTATCCGGAGAGCCCCCCCCCTCCGAGATCTCTCTGCGGATAATCTTAAGCAGGGTATCCGGGTCCTCTTCAGCGGCAGAGACAGAAATTTCTTCATTTTTCGCTTCCTCCGTAAAAAAATTCTGCTGTTTCTGAAGAAGACTTCCCCAGGCATTCAGGAGGGGATGAAGACTCTTCTCCTGCGCCAAAACAAAAGGATTGCGGTCTCCCATGTAGGTCTGGGAGGGAGCCAGCATGAAATGATGGATGTCCATAAAGGAGGAGGCATGAAGCAAAAGGTGCTGGTTGTTTTCATGAAGAAAAACCGAACCGGCTATGCAAAGCGTCTCCGGCCTCCCTGAAGGCTCCTCCCCGGATTTTATAAGAGTCTCAAATTCTTCCGTGTAACGGCAGAGGGCGGGATCCTTGAAAATATCCGCCATCAGGGGCTGCTGCCAGGACTCATACATCCCGGCCGGACTATCCTTTAAAAGAATCTTCCCCTCTTTCCAGGCCCTGGTCAGGGAAGGTCGTGTCTTATCGTAACGTTCAAAAACCTGCGCCAATGCGGCAGCAAATCTGATTTTTTGTATTTCATTCATCTCTGCGGCAGCAGGGGATAAGGAAAGCCGGGATTGAATCAGCACTTCCCACATCCAGGACGAGGGGACAACTCTTTTCAAAAAAACCTCATGGGTGGATTTAAACAGAGACAAAAGATGGTGTCTCATCCCTTCCTGGGTATAAAACTGAAGGTTCGCACAAATTCCGTTCTGCAGGGCGATACTTCGTTTAAGCCATTCTTCCAGTGTTTTATTCTGAACAAGAACAGGCAGGGGCTTTAAAATGGCTGACCTTTGGAGCTGCCCGGAAAGGAGAGGGACAAAGGCGTTGAAATCATGACAAAGGTAGAGTGTGTATCCGGGCATGGATCAGGTTGTCCCTGTTAAAAAATAATAGACCGAAAAAAAGATAAAGAGTTCAAAAATCAAGCTCAAATCCCTTTTTCTTGTATTCTTCAAGGGCAAAACGGTCTGTCATTCCGGCCATATAATCACAGATCACCCGCTTCAGGGACCGGTATCTTGTTTTTTTCTGAGTGGAATTCGGCAACTCTTTGGGATTGCTTTCATAATGCCTGAAAAGCGTGGTCATCACCTTTCCCGTGCTTCGAGTCACCTGCAGGATCTGGGGATGATGGTAAAAATGCTCCATCAGAAAATCCTTAAGAAGCAGATAATCCTTCTCAAGGGGTTTGGGAAGGGCGATCAGGGGACGCCGGCATAAAAGGACATCTTTAATGGAACGAATCTCATAATGGGCGATTCTTCTGCGTGCCTCCAGCACGACATTTTTGACAAGAGCATCAATCAGATACCGGACAAGATGGTAATAAATCACCTCGTCGGAAAGGCTTTTACCGGGTAAGCCGGAGGACAGATCCGTATGATTCCAGATCGAAAGCTTTCTGACCTCCTCCAGATGGAGGTACCCGTAGGCCAAACCATCCTCCAGGTCATGGCAGGAATAAGCAATGCCGTCCGCCACATCAACAAGCTGGGCCTCCAGAGTAAGGGATTCCTCGGGGTTGAAATTTTCTTTTTTAAGCAACTCGTCGTTTTTAAAATCCGAATGCTTTAAAAGCCCCTTACGGACTTCATAGGTAAGGTTAAGCCCGGGAAACTGGGGATATTTGTTTTCAAGCCTGTCCACCACTCTTAAGGACTGGAGATTATGTTCAAATCCCCCTTCATCCTTCATGAGAGAATTGAGGACCTGTTCTCCGGCATGCCCGAAAGGGGAATGTCCAAGGTCGTGAGCCAGGGCGATGGCCTCGGCCAGATCTTCATGAAGGCACAGGGTGCGGGCGATGCTTCTGGAAATCAGGGAAACCTCCAGGGAATGAGTAAGCCTTGTGCGGTAATGATCCCCCAGGTAGTTGACCAGAACCTGCGTCTTATATTGAAGGCGCCGGAAAGCACGGGAGTGAACAATGCGGTCTCTGTCCCTCTGAAAGGGATTTCGGTAAGGATGGGGCAGTTCACGATGAAGCCGGCCCCGTGATTCACTGCTCTTTTGGGCAAAAGGGCTCAGACGGTCTTCATATTGTGATTCCAGAGAAATGGATAAACTCATTTTTTCCCAACTCTTCTGTTGATTAAGTAAATAATATTAAAGATTGTCTCAAGGAATCCCGAATCTGAAAAGATTTTTTATTTTGAAAAAAATTTGGAAATAAAACAGGGGATCATAAGAAAAAAATGGTGCCGAGACCCAGAATCGAACTGGGGACACAAGGATTTTCAGTCCTCTGCTCTACCGACTGAGCTATCTCGGCACATTGAGGAATGGCATCTTACTTCTTTTTTTAAAAGGGTCAAGTAATTTTTATTCTAAATTCAAGGATTTTTCCGTTTTTCCGGATTGGAGCATTCCTAAAAGGGCGATGCAATCCTGCCGCATGGAAGGCGAAATCTCTCTTTTAAGTAATTCCCTGTAAAGCATCCGGGCTCTTTCATTTTCCTTCCGAAGGGTCAGGGCATGCGCTTTAAGAAGGAGCACTTGTGAAGGAAGGGAATGATCCTTCCCGTTTCCAAGGCAGGATAAAACATCAAAATATTCCAGCTTAAAGGCTGTAAAGGCATAAATCTTAAGCCATTCATCCCGGACAAATTCCTTCTCTTTTTCATTGAATTTGTTCAGAATCTCCCAGGATTCCTTCCATTGATCTCTTGAAATAAGGAGGGAGGCTTTATTCAGGCGGATAAAAACATCCCCTTCCGTTTTTTGAAGCCCCAGATCCAGAAAAGAAAGCGCTTTGTCATCCAGATTCCGTCTCTGATAATAATCTGCTATAACCCGATAGGGTTTCGCGAGTTCCGGATGTTTTTCCATAACCGGCATCCAGAGCGTCAAATCATTTCTAAACTGGGAACAAAGATGAAAACCCTGTGCGGTTAGAACCAGAAGCCATGCGGTAAGAAAAGAATGCAGAAAAGGAATCTTTTTGTTCTTAAAGAGGAGCCAGGGCAGAAGACAATACCCCATCCAGGAAAGATAACAAAAACGCCAGGACATGAGCGCTTTAAGAGGAAGAATATTGGAGACCGGAAGCAAAAATACAAAAAACCAGATTAAAACGAGTCCCCAGAGCCGCCTTGAAAAGGTAAAACAGAAACAAAACACAAGCCAGATCAGATTCAATCCGGCATAAAACAGAACCGTCTGATCGAAAAAACTCTTGACCATGCCGGTCACAGGGATTATCCCTGTAAAAAAGGGCCAGAAAATACCCAGGCTGTAGGAAGCCCAGACTTTGATCATAGAGGCCTGGGTAAGCCAGAAACTTCCCCCCAGATATCCTCCCTGTTCAAAGGTCCCAAGGATCGCAAAGCGATAAAGAGAATAAAGAACCAGCATGCCCCAGAAAGGGATCGTTCTTCTGCCCGGAATTTTTAAAAACCGGCAGCAGGCCGTAAGAAAAAAAGGAAGCATCACGGCGTTTTCCTTGCTCAGGCAGGCTAACAGATAAAGAAAAGGGCTTAGAAAACGATTTTGAAATTTTTTTTCAGTTTCAAACAGGAGAAGGCTTAAAGCCAGAAAACAGCCGGCCAATAAATCTCCGCGGGAGCTGATATAAGCAACATTCTGGACCAGAGCCGGGTGCACGGCAAAAAGAGAGGGGATAAACAAAAGCCAGAAACCTTGCATTTTTTTCCGCCTCAGAATAAAATAGATAAGAAGTACACAAAAGAAATGCAGAAACAGATTGGTCAGATGAAATCCCTGCGGCTTGTCCTTATAAATCGCATAATCCAGAGCGACGGAAAGAGTCTTTACAGGCCTCCAGATTTCTTCTTTCAAATGGGTTTCAGGTGCTGTTGTTTCCTTATTGAGGAAAAAATCAGGCAGATTAAAAACAGAACGGATCCAGGGATTGTCTTCAATCGTCTCATGGTCATCATAGACAAACCCGTGAAACAGGGTTTGCCCATAGACCAGAGCCACAAGACAGAGAAGAATAAAAAAGGCCCGCCCCTCTTTATTTAATGTCAAGAAGCCTTTCCATTCCGCGCTTCAGCTCTGATTCAGTATTGGCAAAAGAAAGCCTGAAATGAGTATTTTTCATGGAAAATACCGATCCCGGGATGATCAGAACCTCCTTTTCAAGAGCCTTGTCAACCAATTGATCCCCGTTAAGATGAGGGTGCCGCATAAAAAAGTAAAAAGCGCCTTCAGGTTTAACGATTTCATAGTCATCTTTAAGCGAATTATAGACATAATCCCTTTTCTGGCGATAAAGTTTCATCTGGGCATCATTTGAAAATTGATCTATGGCATCCAGGCAGGCATATTGGGCAAAAGAGGGGGCGCAGACAAACGTATACTGCTGAACACGGATCATGGCGTCAATGATTTCCTTCGGACCTGCGGCATACCCCACACGCCATCCGGGCATTCCTGAGCTTTTTGAAAAACCTCCGAGGGTAAGGGTTCTTTCATAAAGCGGGGCAAAAACAGAATGCAGACCGTCATAATCGAAATAATCATAAATATCATCCGCAATCACCCAGATCCCTGTGTCTTTCAAAACCCCGGCAATCTGTTCCAGGCGTTCCCTGGAAAGCACTCTTCCTGTCGGATTTCCGGGGCTGTTCAGAAAAAGAAGCTTGGTTTTAGGTGTGATCAGGGCCTTAAGTTTTTGCGGATCCATCAGAAAATCCGGATAGATATCCAGGGGCACCACTATACCCCCGAACATTTTTGACACTTCATTGTACATCATAAAAGCCGGATCAGGAATAATCACCTCATCCCCCGGGTCAATCAGGGACATAATCGCAAGCAGAAGACCTCCGGATACCCCCGAGGTAATCAGAAGATCCTCTGCCATAACCGATTTGGCCGCAAGATGTTTTTTAAGTTTTTCACGGAGTTCCGGGATTCCTGCAGAAAGGGTGTATTTATTTTTCCCGGAACGAATGGAAGCAATCGCAGATTCCTTGATGCATTCAGGGACATCAAAATCAGGCTGTCCGATGGAGAGGTTGACAGGATTCTTCATTTTCGCCGCCAGATCAAAAACCTTCCGGATGCCTGAAACATTCAGCTGTGAAACTCGTTTTGAGATGACCATTCTGTGATTTCCCCCTTGCATTTTTTTTATATAAAATCTATAAGTTGCATAATAAAAGGACTTGTAAACAAAGAGTAATAGTAAGGTAAAAGACAAATCTTTCAATAAAAAAAACTATGGCGTCAGAAAAATCATTTGCTCATTCAAAAAGGGAAGAGATTCACAGGCTGGTGGACGCGGTCTTTCCTGAAATTGACGAGACCCAGGTCGAAGACGGACAGGAATTTTTCAGAGAAGCTGAAATTCTCGAGGAAACAACACAATTCGTCAATTTTCAGATCGGCACGGAATTTTATGCGGTTGACATCAGCTATGTCCTTGAAATCATCAAAGTCCCCAAAATCAGTTTTCTTCCTTCTTCCGGGCCGAACATCACCGGACTCATCAATGTCCGCGGCAACATCATTCCGGTCATTAACACACATAAACTCTTCAGCGGCACCCCTTCTTTAAATCATGAACGATCAAACATCCTGATTATTTCTGTCGATAAAAGCAGCATGGGTTTTCTGGTGGATTCCGTTTCCCATGTCATTGAACTTCGAAAAGACGATATCGACCAGCCCATGGTCACTCTCGACATAGAAAAAACAGCGTATATTCTCGGCGAGGCGAATATTGATGGACAACTCGTGGCAATTTTAGATATTTGTAAACTTGTAAAAAATGAAATTTTCATAGCCCATTAACAAATGCAGAGGGAGAATTTTTCAATGGTTAATACCAAAGGTATGGGAATTACACTAAAAATTATATCCGCAACCACGGGGATAATTTTTATTGGATTATTGTTTGTAGGGGCTACTCTCACAGGAAGTCTCTCTCAGATCGGACGGGTCTTTGACGATAATTTCAGGGAAATTGAAACCGTCATCAATAAAAGTTTTGAAGATATCGGGTTTAACGCAAAATCCGATCTCGAAAACTACTTTAAAAATTTTATTAAAAAAATCGGAAATACCCTTGTCAAAAATCTGGCCAATGCCTCGGAATACTGGCTGCTCGTCAAAGACAATGCCAAGCTTCTCGCCATTTGCGAATCTGTCATGGAAGATGAAAACGTTGCCTATGTGGTGATTGAGGATTCCAGTAAAACAACAATGGCCATGCGCAGCATCTCCGAACTTTACAATCCCCGGTTCGGCAGCTGGCCCGAACATAACCTGGCCTGCGACACAGATGCGCCTACCCAGGGGATTGAATGCAATCTGGGGAATGGGAAAAATGTTCTGGAATTTGCCTCCCCTATTTATACAATGACAGCCTCTCAGCTTTCTTCCTCGGAAGAAGAAAGTCTGATCGGAGAAATGATCGCCATGGAAAACTCCTCCGGCAGCAAAACGACCAAAGAAAAAATCGGATTTGTCCGTGTGGGGCTTCATTATGAAGTTTTGAATAAACAGGTTTCAACCAGCCAGGAAAAAATGGATAAGCTCTTTATAAATGCAAAAAATGAGCTTGTCAAACTCTCCAACCAGTCGAAAGAATCCTCGGAAAAGAAAATCCGTCATGCCCGCACCTCTTTTTTCGGATTAGGAATTGTTCTGGTATTCGCGATCATCCTTATCATGTATTTCATGATCAAACAGATCCTGACTCCTCTCGGCTACCTGGTGGATGTGACCAAAAGAATCGCCAAGGGGGATTTGAACGTTAAAATCGAAGTTCGTTCCAATGATGAAGTGGGGGAACTGGCGGAGTCCTTCAATAAGATGATTGAAACCTTAAAAAAACTTCTTCTTAAAATACGTGAGGGAAGCCTGCAGATCACCTCTGCTTCCCACCAGATAAGGGCTTCTGCCGACGAACAGGCAACAGGCGCAGCCGAGCAGTCCTCCTCCGTTGCAGAAACAACAACAACCGTGGAAGAACTGGCCAACACCGCCTCCCAGATTGCCGACAACACAAGATCCGTGGTCATGGTTGCTGAAAGCAGCAATAAAAAAGCCAGGGAAGGGGAGCAGCTCATGAGCGATGCCCTTCACGGAATTGAAGAAGCCAAGGATAAGGTTGAAACGGTTGCTAAAAAAATTCTGGCCCTCGGTGAAAAATCGCAGTCCATCGGGAATATCACCAAAATCATTGATTCCATTTCCGATCAGACCAACCTTCTGGCCCTCAACGCGGCCATTGAAGCGGCAAGAGCCGGTGAAGCGGGCCGCGGATTTGCGGTTGTGGCCGCTGAAGTCCGAAAGCTGGCCGAGCGCTCAAGTGAAGCCACCGAGGAAATCCGGCAGCTCATCACGGAGATCCAGACGGAAACCAACACGACGATCATGTCGACCGAGGAAGGAACAAAAGGGGTGGAGCGCGCCTCCGGAATGGTTAAAAAAGCTTCCTTTGCCATCAAGGAAATCACCAGCATGATTCAGAACACCAACACGGCGGCCAAAGAAATTTCCCTGGGGACCCAGCAGCAGCAGACCGCTTCCGAGCAGGTGGTAAAATCCATGGAAAATATCAATGAAGTGACCAAACAATTTGTATCCATCACCAAGCAGTCCGCAGCCTCGGCGAACGAGCTGGCGGATCTGGCAAATGTATTGAAATCCGCGGTGGATGAATTCACCCTGGAAGAAGAAAGATAATCATGACCTTCGACCGATCCGAATTCTTATCGACCTTTAATGATGAGGCCCGGGACCATCTTCAGAAGCTGAACCAGGGGCTTCTTGCCCTTGAGAAAGACCCGGGGAATGCCGAAATTATCGAAGAGATGTTCCGTTCGGGACATACCCTCAAGGGGGCTGCCCGCATGATGGGCTTTGAAGAAATCAAAGAGGTGTCCCATTGCATCGAAGACGTTTTCGGGGCCATCCACAACAAAAAGATCACCCTGGATGCCGAGCTGACAACCCTCCTTTTCAGGGGACTCGATACCATCACCTCTGTTCTTGATGAAGTGGTGCAATCCAAAGCTGTGACTGTACCATGGAAAGAAATCGTCGATCACCTTCACAAAACCCTGGAGGATTATCTCTCGGGGCAAAAAAAAAAAAATAAAAAGAATCCGGAATCAAAATCCAAATCACAGGGGATTCCCGCCTCTCAGAAAATATCCCCGCCTGAAAATCCCCGTATCGAAGAAGAGCTGAGTTTTTCAGATGTAAAAAAGGAACTGGAAGAAAAAGGGCTCCTCCATGTTCCTCTCGGGGACTACACGGAAAAAGCGGAAGGGAAAACCCCAGACTCTCCCAAATCCCAGTCTTCCCAATCGTATCACGAAGCTCCCCATGAATCGGATTCTTCCCACAAACCCCAAAAGACAAGCGCCTCGGAACTGGAAGAGTTCATCAAAGTTCCCATCAATAAGATCAACAAACTCCTGAACCTGGTCGGGGAAATGGTGATCAATAAGATCAACTCCAATGAAAAAGTCAATTCAACGCGCCGCTTTTCAAGATTCACAAGGCAGTCCCAGAAAAAATTCCAGGATCTTTACCAGATGATCATCAATAACCATACAATTGAACAGCTCCCCAATTTCAATGAAATCAAACTTTATTTTCATGATATCAATACCGATCTCATAAAACTCAGAGACGACAGCACCGTTCTTTTTGATGAAATCGCCCTCGAAGTTTCCCAGCTTGACCCGATCATCGACGAACTGCAGCTCCGGATGAAACAGATCCGGATGCTTCCTGTGGGAAACCTCTTTGAGACCATGCCAAGGCTGGTGCGGGATATTGCCGTCGCGCAAAATAAACAGATTGAGCTTAAAATTTCCGGGGAAGAAACCGAAGTGGACAAAAAAGTCCTGGAATCCATCAAAGCATCCCTCATTCATCTGTTAAGAAATTCCGTTGATCACGGAATTGAACTTCCCCAGGAACGTTTTGTCTCAGGAAAAGGGGCCAAGGGAACGATCTGTCTGCGTTCCTACCATAAGGGCGGAAACGTGGTCATTGAAATCGAAGATGACGGCCGCGGGATCAATGTTCAAAAAATCAAGGAAATCGCCTTGCGCA
Organism: uncultured bacterium; assembly: GCA_964443875.1. Taxonomy (GTDB): domain Bacteria; phylum Auribacterota; class JAFGBW01; order JAFGBW01; family JAFGBW01; genus CAYUET01. The sequence goes on from CAYUET010000008.1 coordinate 56,215, forward strand.
GAGGGCTCACCTCTGTCAACGAAGTGGCCACGATGGCGGACAGTGAAATCATGTCCTTTATCTTTTACCCGGGGTTTTCCACAGCCCCTATCATTACGGATATTTCCGGAAGAGGGGTGGGGCTGGATGTCGTGAAGACTGATATTGAAGCCCTTAAAGGATCTGTACTGATTCAATCCGAGCTGGGCAAGGGGACGAAATTCATCCTCCAGCTCCCCCTTACGGTGGCGATCATTCAGTCTCTTCTTGTACGCAGTGAAAATGAAATTTTTGCCATTCCGCTTCTTTCCGTTGAAGAATCCATCTGTATTGATAAGAAAGATATTTTCTCCATTGAAAACCGTTCCGCCATACGCCTCCGGAATCGCACCATCTCCGTGGTACGGCTTAAAGATATTGTCCAGGTTCCTCCAGCCCCTTATAAATCTTCGGCCAATGATATAAACAAAACCTTCATTGTCATCCTCAATTCCATGGAAAAGCTTCTCGGCATTGAAGTGGATGAGATCATGGGAGAACAGGAGGTTTTCATTAAAAGTCTTGATGAGCATCTGGGAAAACTTAAAAATATCAGCGGTGCGACTATTCTTGGAAACGGACAGGTGATTATCATTCTGGATATTCTGGATATTTTTGAATCCTCCAAAAATATGAATTTTTCGGCAATGTCCGACCCCCTCTCCCTGTCCGGTCCGCGTAAGGAAAATGTAATGGTTGCAAAAAAGCGGATCCTCATCGTTGAAGATTCCATGACCACCCGCGAACTTGAAAAATCCATTCTTCAATCTCACGGGTATGAAGTGGATACCTGTGTTGACGGCTTAAACGCTTTAAATCACCTCCAGAACCACCGCTACGATCTTATTGTCAGCGATGTCGAAATGCCAAGAATGGACGGTTTTGAACTGTGCCGTTCCGTCAAACAGATCACTGAACATCATGAAACCCCCTTCATCATTGTCTCCTCTCTTGACCGGGAGGAGGATAAACGTAAAGGGATTGAAGTCGGAGCCCAGGCCTATATCATCAAAAACGCCTTTGATCAGTCCTCTCTGGTAGACACCATCAGACGCCTGATCGGGTAGGGGATAACACCTTATGATTCGAGTGCTTATAGTTGAAGATTCCCCCGTAATCGCACACATCCTTTGTGCAATTCTCAGCAGCGCTTCCGATATTGAAGTCATAGGAATAGCAAGAAACGGAGAGCAGGCTGTAAAAATGACCGAGGAGCTCAGGCCCGGCCTGATCACCATGGATATCAATCTTCCCAAAATGAACGGCTATGAAGCGACCAAAAAAATCATGGCCTATCATCCCACCCCTATCTTAGTGGTGACCTCCAACAGTTATGTCTCTGAAACAAAGCTGGCTTTTAACGCCATCTATTACGGCGCTCTGGATATGCTTGAAAAAGGAGATCTGACGGACAAGGAAAAACAGGCGGAATTTTCTGAAGAGTTTATTAAAAAAGTCAGACTGCTCTCCAGCATCCGGGTGATCCACCATCCCATGGGGCGTTTGGAGCATCCCCAGACAGCGAAAAAAGCCCCCTCATTAGACAAAACTCTTCTTAAAACCTTCATCGTGGGGATTGCCGCGTCAACCGGAGGACCCCAGATCGTGCACATGATTCTCAAAAAGCTGCCTGCCCGTTTTAATTTTGCGGTGATGCTTGTTCAGCATATTGGTCCTGATTTCACGGAAGGTTTTGCGGAATGGCTGGAGTACGGTACAAAAAAAAGAGTCAAAATCGCATATTCAGGCGAAGAGCCCATGCCCGGAACCGTTTACATCTCCCCCAGCCACCACCATATGACCCTCTCCAGAGAAGGCCTTATCCTTTTAAATACCCAGCCCCCTTACAAGGGGCACAGACCCTCCGCCAACCTTCTTTTCAGTTCTCTTGCAGAACATGCCCCCCATAAATCCATCGGCGTCATTCTTTCAGGAATGGGGGCCGACGGTCTGGACGGCCTTAAGGAAATGAATAAAAAGAACGCCGCGATCATTGCCCAGGATGAAGCCTCCTGCGTTGTCTTCGGAATGCCCAAGGTCTGCATTGACGAAGGCATCGTAACGGCTGTTCTTCCTGCGGATAAAATTGCCGATGAAATCATGAAATACATTTAGGAGAAACCATGGAGAAAAACTCTCATGACCGATTAGTTCAAATGGTTGTTTTTGAAATCAACGGGAAAGAATACGGCATTCCGGTTCATGCCTCAAAAGAAGTCATCCGGCTGGCTGAAATCGTTGAAATTCCAAATACGCCGGCCTTTATTGCCGGCGTCATCAATCTCCGGGGCAATATTATCTGCGTGATTGATCTCCGGAAGCAGTTTCGTTTCAATGCACGCAACAACGACGATACCCGGATCATCATCGTCCGGATCCAGAAAATGGTCGTCGGACTCATCGTTGACAAAGTGCATGAAGTGATTAAAGTGGCTAAATCACACATTGATCCCGTTCCCCCGATTTTAAATATTCAGATTCCCAACAACTGTCTGGTCGGAATTGCCAAAGTGGAGGATAGAATTATCACTCTCTTAAATCTTGAAAACATCCTTTCCAATGAGCAGCTTAAAGAATTAACCCAGAAACAGATATGAACACCCCGCCTCTTTTTTTTAAAACGAGAGGAGAGAAAAGGACATGAAAGCACAGCTGGTCAGTCTTCAGAAATTCAAAACCGATTATTTCAAAAAATATCAGGATCTTCTGATCCGGGAATCCGGTTTTTTCTTTGCTGAAAACCGGATGGAAGTTTTCAGATCCATCCTCCTTCAGTTTATTTCCAAAAGCCCCTATGACACCTTTGAAGACTTTTTAAACTACCTCGCCAACACAAGTCCCGGAAAACTGCTTCTGCAGCAGATGATGGATGAAATCACCATCGGAGAAACCTTTTTTTTCAGGAATGTTCCCCAGCTTGACACCTTCAGGGAATATGTGATCCCCGAACTCATTAAAACCAAGCGTTCCTCCGGGATCTCAACCATCAAAATCTGGAGTGCCGGGTGCTCAAGCGGTGAAGAAGTCTACACCAATGCCATGATTCTTCTTGAGAATCTTCCCAACCCCGCCACCTGGCAGATTCATATTCTGGGAACAGATATCAACCGTAAATTTTTAAAAATAGCCGAAGAGGGCGTCTATAAAGGCCCACGCCCTCAAAAACACGTGAATCAGGCTCTGCTTCAAAAATACTTCACCTATTCGGACGGAGAGTACCGGGTTAAAAGCGAACTTAAAAACATTGTCCACTTCGCCCATCACAACCTGATTCAAAGCCCCTATGACCTCTATGAAATGGTGGATACCGATGTTATTTTCTGCCGGAATGTGACCATTTATTTTAATACAGAAACCACACGTATGATTATCAACAAATTTCATGAATGTTTAAGAGATAAAGGATTTCTTTTCCTTGGACATTCTGAAACCCTCTGGAAAATCTGCGATAAATTCAAAGTGCATGATTTTCCCAAAGGATTCATCTATCAGAAAGATCTCTACCACCGCGACAGGAATTCTGAAAGCGGCACCACGCATGCGGCTATTCCTGAAATCAACCTGGGGCTCATGCACCAGATCAAAGATTCCGGGCGCATGAACAAAACCCCTTTTCCACTCGAATCCAGGCCGGTCTCCTCGCTCACCCCGTCATTTTCGCCGGATGATGAAATCGATTCAGACACACTTGAAAATCTCATGAAAATCGACACGCAATATAATGAAGGCTGCATTCTTTTTGAAAACAAGGAATTCGACGCCGCCGTCAAATGCTTTGACCAGATCATCGCGCTGGACCCCAGTTATCTGATTGCCTATTTTGCAAAAGCCACCATTCAGAGCAACCAGGGAAAATATCACGAAGCGCTTCAAACCTTTCAGCACCTCATCAATGTGGACAATCTTTTCCTGGAGGCCTACTATCTTCAAAGCGTTCTCTATATCAAGCTTCAGGATCTGCCCAGGGCGATTACAACCCTTCAGAAAGTCATCTACATTGACCCCGATCATGCCTTAAGTTATTTTAATCTGGCAACTCTCTATAATGACTGCGGAAAACTCAGTCAATCCAGGATTGCCTGGACCAATTTAAAACGGGTTTGCCAGCTCCATATCAAAACAGATCTTGTTCCCCTTTCCGACAATCTGACCTATGAAACTTTGGAAAGCCTGGCGGACCGGATGCTTTCAGAATCCAGATAAAGAGGGGCTGCATTCCGGACTGGCTGAAAAATGCGGGTTAATGCCTTTTATAAAGCCTTTTCATCAGCCGCAGGGAATCCTCTTTTAATCCCTCCACCTCACGGGTGAAAGATTCAAGGGATTCCGCCTGTTTTAAAAGGATCTCCGGGGTGAGGGTGGAAAAATACTGTCCGCCCCTGCAGTAATCCATGGCATAGCGGAGACTGAGTTCCAGAGGAATCAGACAGATCCCCTCCCAGAAGGCCGTTATAAAATCTTCCGGAAAAAATCTCTGGCTGCCGGAAAGATAGCCGGAAAAAAAGGCTTCAAAAAACGGGGAAAGAAATTGCCTCCTCTCAAAAGAGCAGACCGACCGTACCGCGTCCGCAAAATCATAAGCCATGATTCCCGGCGCAAGGGTATCGAGATCAATCAGGCAGATTCCTTTCCGGGTCGTTTCATGAAAAAGCATATTGCTGAGTTTGGGATCATTGTGACAGGGAAACAAAGACTGCCCTATAGCGCTCATCCTTTTTTGAGCACCGTCGAGACGGCGTTCCCTTTCATGGTAAAGGACTGAAAGCTGCAATAATGTTTTGTTGTTCCTCGCCTCCCCTGAAGATAATTCAAAGGCTTCACAGAACCGTCTGTAATAGTTTCCAGGATGATGAAACTCCTGACAGGAAGGATCCAGAAGAGAAACATTGAGATCAGAAACATGATAATGAAACTCCCCCAAAAGAAAACCGGCTTCAAAAGCAATGCCCGCATCCGGGGTGAAAACAAAATGCATATTTGAAGGAATGTAGTGCATCATACGCCAGAGGCTCTGATTTTCAGGATCTTCCCAGTAATAGCCGTTTGAGGAAGGGATCAATTCCACGGTTCTTCCTCCCCGGGAAAGAATATGAGCCGTGACCCGGTGCCAGTTTTCCATCATGGAAGTGATATTCGGAAAAACTCGGGTATTCACCCTCTGCAAAACATAATCGTTTTCCTGACCCGAAATCCTGTAGGTATCGTGAATTTTTCCATGTCCCAGTCTTTCGCAACCCTGAAAAATATCCCCTGTCTGAAAATGACTGAAGGCCTCTACTTCCTCGCTGTCAGAATTCATATTTTCATCCTACTGTACATTCTCGGGGATATGAAGGATATCGCCCGGGTGGAGGTTATTTTTTTCAAACCATCCCCTGTTCATTTCCAGAGCATAAAGGCACTTTTTTTGGGAACGGACCGGCTTGAGAGACCGGGGTTTCATTTTTTCTATCTGAACAATGCAGCCTTTTTCATCCAGAAAAGCGATGCTTAAGGGAATCCAGGTATCCTTCATCCAGAACGAAAGAACCTGCGGCGCTTCATAAAAAAAAAGCATTCCTGAATCAGGCGCCAGATTTTCTCTTCCTTGAAGCCCCTTCACTTTTTCGGGCCAGGTTCTCGCGGCTTCAACAACCCAGCTTTGATCTCCATGCGAAAGTGTGATGGTTTTTAATGTTCCGTCTGCAAAAATAAAATGAAAAGGAATAAAGAGACACAAAAAAATCAGATTTTTCATGTCCTCGTCTTCTTTTCGATTTCATCGATGGCCGCCCAGGTTTCAGAATTAAGAGGATTAATTTTCAAAATCGTTTCAAAAACCCTTAAAGCGTCAATGAACTTTTCTTCTCGCCTGTATTTTTCGCCCCAGAAAGCGGCATTCTTTAAAATTTCAGATTTCAGAATTTGCGGCCCCTCCGGATAAAAAGAATAATAAGAAGGACTGATTCCGAAATCCAGGCGCATCCGGCAGTCTGTGCATTCCGGCCTTTGCCCTGCACAGGCGCTTTCCTCAGCCCACTGATCGCGTCTTAAGGCTGAAAATTCATTTTGTGCCCGTGAGCAGAGCGCGACAAATTTTTCATTGCGAAGAACAATTTCATAGGGAACTCGCGTACACTGATGCCGAAAATCTCTTACCCGATAGGCATTGGGAAGAGCTTCCCCCGTCAGAACAATTCCATCTGTGGTATATTGAAAGCGCTGGATAAAACCGGATATTTTTTTTTGAAAATCCTCCCGGTTATCGATCTTGACAAGAAAAAAGATTTCCGGATGATTCTGCTTCAGAAAACGGAGCAAATCCATTTTTTCCTCAAGAGCACTAAAGCTGAAAGGCTCAGGTTCCATGTCCGCCTTAAGGACAAACCCTGTTATTCCGGAAAGATAGATCTCCTCAAGGTCTTTTCTATTTCGTCCTGAAAAAGAGGATTCCAGCCAGATTATCCCTTCGATTTCATCTTTCAGAGCCCTGATGCGCGCACAGGGAAGAGGGGGACCCTCAATATAGCGGAAAAAAGGAACATCTTTCCATATCCGGATAAATTCCTTGAATTCGTCTTCGGAAAAATGAGTGAGATCTCCTTCTATTCTGAACGACCGGGGACCTTTAAAATAGTTCCTTTCACAAAAAGAAATTTTTCCTTTATTTTCAAAACTCTTCAGATCTTTTTCAAACGTTCTCAAACGTTTCAATCCATTGATCTCCCTGAGGGAAATACAGGGCAGGGCGGATTGAAGATTTTTCTTAAAATTATGGATCAGAGGAGGGAGCCCGGAAGCCTCTTCAGTCCGCACAAAGTCCTTAAGCAGGAGCGGGGCCTTCTGCAGCCGGTCTAAAGACTCCCTTTGAATTTTCAGGGAGTTATTTTCAGGAAGCGGGGCGTTATATAAGTCGGTGGAAAAATTATGAATCCTGTTCTGAATCTGTTTTTTCCTCGTAAGCTCGTAGCGGGTTTTCCTGTAACGCAGCTGCTTTACATCAACCCCCAAAAGAACATCTTCGGGCGTGTCGCCGTTTAAAACAAAATCCCCCTTGTCCATCATAAGCGCCAGTTCATCATACTGCCTTGAATCCAGATACCAGAAGGATTCCAGGTTGAAAAGAAGCATCGTGGAGAGCCGGGATGAAACGGTTAAAGCTTCCCATCCTTCAAAAGTCCAGAGTCCGAAGGTATCCTGCTGAACCCATTTCAGGGGGTCAAAACGGATATTGCCGGAGGTCATTGCGCCCGGATGATCCTCCCCCACTTCCTGCAGATTCCACTCAAGGTGTGCTGATTTATTTTTTACCGGGCTTAAAAGGGAAGCAAAAAAATCCCTGTCACTGGAAGGACAGACAAAATATACAGCATCATACTGTTTTGTTCCTGAAAGCGCGTGAAGGGCCCGTTCAAAAACAGTTATCCCAAGATAGGATTCAAAAATAAACGAAGGCCTTTTTTTGAATCCGAACATCTCCCTGTAAATATGAATAATGATGGCTTTCATAGCCGCTTTTATAACACACTCTTTTGAGTTTATCCAAGCCTAAACCTCAGAAGCCCCCTGATTTGAATCGTGTTATTTCTTCGGATATTCTTTCAAGACCAGGTCTGTGACGTATTCCAGAAGGGAAGTTTTCAGCCCCTCCACCCTGAAATGTTTTGTTTTTTTATTGAGTTCCAGAATTTCAAGGGTATTCCGGTACAATTCAATTTTAGCGATTCGTCTTTTGCGGCAATGACATTTCAGAATAAAGCTGTCAAAAAGGGTTTCCACACTGGGGGGCATTCTGCCGAACTGATCCCTCACATCCCCGCGGATCTCTTCAATGGCGGAAACCCCTTCGGCAATGGCGAGTTTTTTATAATAAAAAAAACGGTCTTCAAATTCAGGCATGTAGGATTCCGGAAGAAATCCCGGATCGCCCAGATAAAGGGCCACTTCATACCTCGGGGTGATCGGCTCCCCCTTGAGGGTCTGGACCGCATCCCTTAAAAGCTTGCAGTAAAGATCAAAACCGATCGCCGCAATATGGCCGGACTGTTCAATCCCGAGAATATTTCCCGCCCCGCGGATCTCAAGGTCCTTAAGCGCGACATTGTAACCGCCCCCGGGTTTTGAAAACTCCTTGATGGCCTGAACTTTCCTCTGAATCGAGGAATCAAGGACCCTTCCCGGAGTGAGCATGAAATACGCATACGCCTTCCGGTTGAAGCGTCCGATACGGCCCCTGAGCTGATAAAGCTCGGCAAGGCCGAATTTGTCCGCTTCATGAACGATAAGGGTGTTGACATTGGGAAGATCAAGACCGGACTCGATAATATTCGTGGCGATCAGGCAGTGGATCCTGTTTTCCACAAATTCATTCATTATGGATTTCAGCTCCTCTTCGTCCAGCCGGCCATGGGCTACCGCTGTTATGGCTTTGGGCACCAGATCACGAATTTTATCGGCAATCCGATGAATGCTTTCAATCCGGTTATGAACCACAAAAACCTGACCGTTCCGGGCCAGCTCGCTCTCAACGGCTTTCTTCACCATTCTCCAGTCTTCTTTAATCACAATCGTCTCCACCGGTCTTCGCTCAATGGGAGGAGTCATGATCGCGCTCATGTTGCGTGCCCCCATGAGCGACAGGTAAAGCGTTCTTGGAATGGGGGTTGCGGAGAGAAAAAGGATATTGACCAAGGGATTCTGCCGTATCAGAAAATCCTTGTGAGCCACGCCGAACTTCTGCTCTTCGTCAATAATGAGGAGTCCCAGTTCCTTGAATTGAACATCTTTTTGAACCAGGCGGTGAGTGCCGATGACAACGTCCACCTTGCCGGATTTCAGATCCGTGATAATTTTTCTCTGTTCAGCCGCTGAGGTAAAGCGGGAGAGAACCTCCACCCGCAGAGGATAGTCCGCCATGCGTTCGGTAAAGGTCCTGTAATGCTGTTCGGCCAGAAGGGTGGTGGGCGCCATAAGGGCCGCCTGACGCCCGGCCATGACGCAGATAAAAGCGGCGCGCGCGGCGACTTCCGTTTTCCCGTAACCGGCATCTCCCAGGATGAGCCTGTTCATGGGACGTATGGATTCAAGGTCTTTCTTGACATCCCTAATCGCCTTTTCCTGATCAGGCGTTTCCTGAAAGCGGAAGCTGTTTTCAAAATCATGAATATCGGGAAGTTCGGTCGAGTAGGACTCGCCTTCCTTCATTTCCCGTTCTGCTTCGACTTTCAGAATCTTGACCGCATAATCCGCAATATCCCTGACCGCATCCTCTTTTTTCTTCTGCCAGCGGCTGGAGCCGAGGTGATCCAGTGAAGGGGATGAGGTTGAGGAAGTCCCGACATATTTCTCCATGAGGTAATAATGGTCTTTCGGGACAAACAGCCTTGCTTCCTCGGCATATTCCACCACCATGACCTCCTCCTCTTTCCCCTCAATTTCCATATGAGTGGTTTCGCGGTAAATTCCGACTCCGTGTGAAAAATGAACAACATAGTCCCCGGAATGAAATTCACGCTGAGGTTTTGCAAAAAAACCGCGGCTGTGTTTGAAGCCAAGGCTGCGGGTCTGGTATCGGCTGAAGATCTCCGCATCCGTAAAAAGGGCGAAACCCTGGGAGGGCTCAATAAAGCCCTCCTGCAAAGGCGACAGGAGGGTCTCATACACAAAATCCGGATATTTATCGCTGACCAGGGCCTTAAGGCGGTGGAGTTCCCCTTCCGTGCCCCCGCTGATAAAAAGCCTGGGATATTTCTGCCTTTCCAGACCAAGCCACTCCAGAAAGCCCTCGAGTCTTCCGGTCAAAGGCTTGCTGATCTGCCCCCAGGATTGAAGATCCACTTTCAGGGGAGAGTATGCCTCCGTCCCTCCGGATAAGGGTTCAAAGGCGGAAAAAAGGATGTAGTCATGAAGTTCGTCTCCGCATTCAATATAAGAATCCTCTTCATAATAATAGATTCTAAATTCAGACGGATATTCCTCAAAAAGATTTTTCATGCTCTGCACCCCGGCCCTGATTGAAAAAATCTCTTCCTCAAAAATATCCTTGATGGTCCTCTGCGTCGCGGGATCAAACGACTTCAGGCAATCCACTTCATCCCCGTTGAGTTCGAGACGCGCCGGAAAGGCGTTGCCAGGCCCGAAAAAATCAATGATTCCGCCACGCACCGCATATTCTCCGGGGCATTCCACATAATTCACCCGTTCATATCCCTTGTCATAAAGGGCGCGGATCAGTTCCTCTCTTTTAAGTGTCTGTTTAACCCTGATCCGGAGGCTGTTTTCTTCATAATAGGGAACCTGTTCTTTGATCCCCCGTTCAGTCGCAACCGCAATGAAAGGTCTGTTTCGCCGGATATTTTTAAAGGTCCGGATCTTGTCATTAAAAAGCATCTTATCGAAACGGTCTGTTCCATATCCGCAGTGAAGGAAAGGAACGATCTCCCCCTCCGCTCCCAGAAGAGAGGCATACGCTTTAAGATTCTGACCGATACGGTCAATGTTGCCTTCCTCACGGACCACCACAAGCATGGGAAGTCCGCTGTCCATGAAAAGCTTTATCAGTAAAAATTCCCGGGCTGACCCCGGCAAAGGGCCCACCATCAGCTTTTTACGACGCGCAATAGTTGAACAAAGCTTTTTCCAGAAGGGATCACGGCTTAAAAATTCATGAAGCGGTTTTTGAAATTCAGTCTGCATAAAATGATTATAAGGGGCCGGAACTTTTCAATCCATGATTATTTGAAAAGAAATTTCAGAAAAAAATCGGATGTTTACGGAAGAAGGATTTAAATTCCCTGCACAATTTTTTCAAAAAGAGAGAGGAAGGTCTGAGCTTCCCCGGGGCTCAAGGAAGAAAAAAGCTCGTTCCCAAGCTGGCGGTGATGACGCATGTGACTGAGATAAATCTCCCTCCCCTTTTCTGTAAGCTCGATATTGAAGGCCCTCCTGTCCTTTGCATCTTCAACTCTTTGAATAAGATTCAGCTTCTGAAGCCTGTCCGCCATAATGGTCATAGTCCCGGTCGTAACCCCCAATCTTTCAGAAAGAAATTTCATTCGGATTTTTCCCGCCTCCCCGAGTTCCGAAACCGCATGGCATTGACGGGGGGTGAGCCCCACATGCTCCGCCATCGTTTCCTCCCAGCTTGAGAGCTTTTCATAAAATTGCATGATAATCTTATCCAGGCTACTGATGGTTTTATCCTGTTTCATTCCGGGCAAACCTCTATGGTGACATGATCAAAATGACCGATAAAGCTTAAAGCTGAGCGGATTTCATCGGGGCTTCGTCCTTTGGAGTCCTTTACGGTGAGCATCAGTGAACGGTGATTTTCCGAGTACCTCCAAATATGAATGTCATGAACCACGCTTCCCTGTTCGGCAAGGGAGTCCCGTATGCTTTTGACTTCCTCTCCGTAGTCCCCGAAATCAAGAAGCAAGGCCCCTGTTTCTTTTAAAAGCGCCCACGACCATCTGAAAATCAACCCCGCGCCCAGAAGACTTACCAAAGGATCCATGAAATACCAGTTAAAATATTTTCCTGAAAATAACGCAGTGATGGCAAGAACAGAAGTCAAGGCATCGGCCAGCACATGGACAAGAGCCGCTTTTAAATTGGAATCTTGCTGGGAATGATGATCCGTTCTCTTTGGACAATTTTCAGGAGGATGCACATGAGTCTCTTCCGTATGGGAAGGGACAAGAATGAATGCACAGAAAAGATTAATCAGAAGGCCAAGCACCGCTACAGCAAGGGCTTGATTATACGAAATGGGCTCGGGATAAACCAGACGATGAATGGACTCAAAAACCATAAAAAAGGCGGCAACTCCCAGAAGAAGCGAGTTGGTATACCCTCCAAGGACCTTGATTTTCCCTGTTCCAAAAGTAAAGGAGGGATCAGACTTGAGTTTTCTCGCCAGCACATAGGTGATGACCGTAATCAATAAAGCCAGGGCATGAGTTCCCATATGGATGCCATCCGCCAGAAGCGCCATGGACCCGCTTACAAGTCCAAAAAATATCTCAGCCACCATGGTTACAAAAGTGATTAGGGCCACCAAACCCGCCCGTTTCTCCGATTCCTTGGAACCATGGTCTTCAGCCCTGCCCCAGTGGCTGCAATTCTCATTCATAAAACCTCCGGTATTTATCTTGATAATCAAGATATTAAAAACCATCTTGATTATCAAGACAATTTTCAGGGTGTCCTTTCACAGGCTTCCCCCTGAATATTCTTCTTGTTTTTATCCTTCTGAATTGATTGAATTGTAAATCACATCCAGGGATCTGAAGAAAAAAAGGGAATCCTTATGACGACTGTAAATAAAGAAATCTTGCAGAAAAAGGTCAATGAAATGTACCCCCTGAATCATTGCTTTGACCTGGATACCCTCAGACCCACCAACAACGAAACCCGGGAAAGAGCTGATTTTTTTCTTTCCCCCTTCCTGAAAATCCTCATCCGCAATAAGGTCATTCTTGATGTCGGGACCAACAAGGGTCTTTTTGCCCTCTGGAGCATCGAAAACGGGGCAAAGCAGGTCATCGCCCAGGATACGGTGAAGGATTATCCTGCCATGCTCGGAGAAATCGCGGAATATAAAAATCTGACCAAAGATAAAATCCTCTGCAGTACCGATTCCCTCACTCAATTTTTCATGGAAGGGGATCTTGCCTATGTTTTCGGGGTCTGTCACTACCTCACCTATGAGGACAGGCTTAACTGGATTTACAGACTCTTCATCATGGGATACGATCTTCTTATTGAATTTCCCTTTTATCAGGATGATCCTGTGGTGAAAGAAAACCTCAATGAGATGCGAAGGGGACAGAGGCAGATCAAAGATGAAAACTGGAAATTCCTCGACAGAACCCTTTTCATGGAAAAAACCAGGGGACTTTATGATGTCCAGGAACTCGGGAAATGCCCCGGAAACCGACGAACCCTGTTTTACTGCAAAAAAATTCCTTTACCGGTAAAAAATCTCCTGGAGATTGACCGACAAAATTTCACCCCGCTTTCCATGACCCAAAACTCCACTGTAATGCGAAAAGACAGTCAGGTTTTAAAACTCAATCATAAATGGGAATTCTATCCCGGCAGGTGGATCCGGGGGCATCAGATCCTTAACAAGGAATTTCCTGAAATAATTCCCAATGTTCATTGTCTTATAAGGGATGAACACAATAAAATAAAGGGCATGATCCAGGAATTTTGCCCTCCTGGTAAAAACATTTACCCGAATCTATTCAAAATTCAAAACTTCCTGATCTCCATTCATATGCTCATGGTTGACCTCCACCCCAATCATATCCATGGAACACATGTAATTGATCTTGAACACATCGAAAACTTAAGCCCTGAGACAGAAAGACAGTTAAGAATCCGAGTTCTTGAGGAATCATGGAAAAAAGAAAACTTTACTGACAAAAATCTAAATGAAGAAACCGTGAAAATCTTTATGGATGAAATCAGGTCGGGGAAATGCCTCAGGGAAATCTTTTCAGAAGCTGAACATTATTCCTGGTCGAAATGAGGTCTCAGTCTGTCCTCCCGGACATAAATCCCAGAATCAATTGTTCAAAACCTTCGGCACTCCTTTTCCACGGAAAAAGAACAGCTCTGGGAAGCCTTTTTTTCCAGTCCAGAGAGGCACGGCTGTAATGCTCATAACTTTCATGAATTTTTTCGGCAAGGACCTTCGGATCATTGGAAACAAAAACACCCAGTTCGGAATGCGCCCCTCTGTCTGACGCGGCAGAGTCAAGTCCAAAAGAAAGCGCCTGACCAAGACCCAGGTTAAACCCTTCCCATTGGGAGGTAGAAAGATAAAAATGAGAATCCAGATAGGCGGAAATGAGTTCATCTTCAGAAAGATTGGATATGGCTTCCAGTCCTTCGCCTTTTGCCCACTCCAGATCGCGTTCAGAACTTTTTCCGGCAAGGAGGAAAAGAACTCTCTTCTGCAAATCCGGATATTTCTGAAAAAAAAATTTTTTTACAGCCAAATATTCCCCGACTCCTTTGTATAACCTTTCCCCCCGGTGAAACCGGGTGATGTTAAGCACAACAAAAGCCTGAGGATTGGATAATCGCTTTTGAAAATTCCCTTTCAGAAAACTCAGAACAGGAAGGGGTCTGAGAAGATGATCATTTCCAATCAGAATCACCTTGGTATCCGGTATTCCTGAATCCTCTTGAATAAAACGGGATATGCTGACCACTCTGTCTGCAAAAGCAGCCCAACGAATCTTATTCTCGCGGAGCTTTTCTCTTTCCTTCCTGTCAGGGAAAAGATGCGCCGGAGGCTCGCCATAATCCATCATGATTTTGACCATTGTCTTCGGCAGGGATTCAAGCAGAGAAAAAAACGGGGGAGTATGCACCACGGTTGCATCCGGGCTAGTTTCATGAACAATTCTTAAAATTTCATCAAGGTCATCCGGCTTAACCTCATAAAGACAAAGCTGTTTGTTTTCGATTTCTTTCCTGTACCTTTCCAGAAAGTAATCATCTTTTAAAAAAAAGAGTATACTGACTGTCCACCCCTTGCATAAAAAGTGATCCACATGTTTTGCCACAACAAGGTCTACGCCATACCCCATCGTAAAACGATAGCACATGAAACAGATATGTTTTTTAGTTTCATTCATGATTTGATCTCAAAAATATCACCCTCAATTCCGATTCCGATTCTTTTCTCCGCAGAAATGGAGCGGGCGATTTCATGAATGTTATCATACCCTTTCCCAAGATAATTAAAATAAGGAATAATAATCAGAGAATATTTCCGGTCTTTAAACCAGGTCATATCAACCTTATCCGGGGAATAAAACCCGCTGTCCAAGTATAAATAATAATTCTCTGCCAGAGATTGAAGGTCTTTATCTTCTCTGCCGAATACGTCTGCTTTCATTTTGGGATATTTATTTTTCAAATCGGATATGATTTTAGTCAGCCTCTCCTTCCGGCAGGAATAAAAAAGAAGAACAGGCCCCTGGTTCAGCTCAGAAGAATACCTGCGAAGACCAAAATACAAAGGGACTTTTTTCTCAGTTTTAATTCTTTCGGAAAAAGCTTTGGACGCCCGGATTTCTTCAACCCGGTTTCTTACCCATTGAACAGTCCTTTGCGAAGTCAGCGAAGAAAGAATTCTGTCTTTCATAAGTGCAGTTTTTGGAACAGCCTCTCCGTAATCATCAGCAACAGCCCTCATTTTCAGGGAGGCCACCTTAAGATCCGGGTCCCCCCAAAAGGAAGGAATGCGGTAAAACTCCAGCACAGCCTCTGCCGGAATTCTCCTGCAGGGCACCAGGTAGGGGTAATCCGCCTCCATGAATTCCATATTTCCTCCATAGGCTGAAACAATGCAGGGTTTGTTCAGGGAAAGGGCATCAATGATATTAAGCCCGTATCCCTCGGAACGGTGCAGGGAAATAAATGCATGGGATCTCATAAATACTTCATTCAGTTTTTCCCTGGGCCAGGGTTCATCCACGCATTCGATGCGGGGATCCTTTTTAGAAAATTCCAAAAGTAGTTTATTTAATTCGGGGAATTTATCTCCATTGCTGCTTTTAAGAATCAGCCTCACCTTCTCGCCCGCAGGAAAAGCCGAAGTAAAAGCGCTTACAACCCCCAGTGGATTTTTCCTGTAAAAATCACTGTTAAAATCAAAAACAAAAAGAAAGGTAAACTCCTCAAAGAGAGGATAATTTTTTTCCACAACAGGAACTTCATAAGGAAAAGGAACCTTGAATACAGGAACAGGGGATATTTTATGCAAACAATTATAAACGTAATCTGTAAAAACCCACAGCTCATCGACCATTTCAAAAGAAGAATAAAAAAATGAAGGAAAGTCTTCAAGCTCCCAGAGCCATACACCGATCTCATAACGTCTTGAATATTCGGAAGGATGAAATTTTCGTTTTATTCCCTTGATGCTGTCCTGATTGATGAAATAAAGATTTACGGGATAAATGAGTTTTTCTGAATCCGGATATGGATTGTCTTCAGATAATGAATTCTGTGAGGCTACATTTCTAACACAATATGGAAAATTTTCTTTATCAAAGGCTTTTAAATAGTATTTTGGGTTTTTCGCAAGGCCGAATCCCCCGTCCAGATAGCCGAACACATTGAGTCCTGAAGGGATTATCTCTTCCATGCTCTGCCTTTATCCATTTTCTTTAAAAATTCCTTGGCTTTTTGATGTTTTGGATTTATTTCGAGACATTTCATAAAACTTACATAAGATTTCACCCACTTCCTCTGTATATAATATATTTCACCAATATGAAAGAAGGAACCGGAGAGAAGATTCTCATTCTGAGATTTTTTTATCAGACATTCAAATCCCTTCAGGGCATTTTCATAACATGAAACCTTTTGCATCAGGGAGGCTATTCTGTATCCATCTGTTTCTGAATCCCAGCTTTGGTCATGAACTTTTCGCAAATAGGATTTTAAAAAAGTTTTCCATTGCCGATCATTTATTATTTCCATCAGCTCACTGAGCATCAAATCCAGACCTGCTGCAATAAATGGATTTCGGATCTTTTTTTTCAAACCCATCAATTGCATCTTAATTTTATAAATCACTTCACGTTCAAGGTCAGCCTTTTCAAGATCAATAAAAATTCTCACATTTTCACCAAGAACATCAAGAAGCCCTGTAACTATTTTTTTTGCGGATCTGAAATAGTGATGCAACTCCGCGGAATCAGGATAGACCTCAACTCCTCTTATTGCCAAAAAACAGGCTTCATCAAATTTATGCTGCAAAAACAATTCTTTAATACGCTTAATAAGGACAATCAGCGGCTGCATCCTGCTGATGTTTTTTTTCTGCTTTCTGGTTTCATAGTTCGATTGGGCATCGCAACATTTTGAAAAATCGAAATGCCCATATTTTTTTATGTTTTTTCGCCACATTGAAAGTCTTTTTAAAAACAATTTTCCATCTGATTCTCTAAAGCGCCCGGTCATACCGTCATTTTTAACACCCCCTGTCATAATCCGGTAATGATGAGCAATGGCTTTTGGATTAAGATATATTTTATATCCTGAAAGAAAAATACGGTGTGAGATATCCGTATCATCCCTGAAGGACAAAATGCTATAACAGGATGGGAATCCTCCGGCTTTCAGTAAAGCCGCCTTTCTGAACAAAACACACCCCCCGCCGGTATGTTGAGTTTCTAATATTCTGGGGGGCTTATGAAAATGAAAAAATAACTGATCCCCCATTTTCCAAAGGGAATCAGACTCTTCAGTCAGAGAATCAAGATCCAAACAATATTCCTGTTTATCTTTGACTTCTTCATAATTAACCGTGAGGGCATCTTTATAAGGCCATATGGCGGATACAGCGCCTATTTTCCCTGAGGACTTGATCACCCTCATGAGCTCACGCACACAATTTCTATCCAGATAATGATCATCATCACATAGAAGAAGAAACTTCGTTTGTGTTTGGTTTAAAATATTCTGACGGTTCCTTGGTGCATTAATATGAGGCCCCTGAACAAGCCTGTATTCTAAATGAGGGTATATTTTTCTCAGGATTCCTTCCAGATCATACAATCCTCCGTCATCAGAAATAATGATCTCAAAATCCTGGAAAGATTGAGTACGGAGGGAATGGATTAAATGGATCAGTGGAAAAAGGCGATTTGCTGTGGGAATACCAATGGTAAGCGTGCTCAAATTCACCCCTTATCCTCTGTTTTTAATTCAGCCAGAAAATTAAGGGCCTTCTGATGATCAGGACATGATTTAAGACATTTTTTAAAATATTGCTCTGCCGTTTTTTTTTGATTATGAATCAATGCCATTTCGCCCAGATGAAACCAGAGTCCTGGAAATTTTTCAACATCCCCGGATACGGCAATTTCTTCAAAAAGCCTTTTCGATTCATCATATTGATGAAGACGTTTGTAAACAGAGGCTATCCCATACTTTTCTGAGTTATTCAGATTATTTTTACGAATCAGGCATCCAAGACATGCTCTTGTCATAGGTGAATCAACAATCGCATCTCTTGTTACTCTAAGCCAGCGCTCTGACATAATCTGCATAAGCAAAGATTCAGGAAATACCCGATTTTTCTGATTGGCGCTTTGTATTCTCTCCATCCATTCCTCAATCTGTTGAAGATTAAAACAACCGGTGGACAATTCAAATGGAAGTGAACATAACTTCAGGTGAAGTTCCAGATCCGACTCACTAAAGTTCAATTTCATGCGTTTCAATTGATGAGAAAGAATCTGTACAATCTCCTTTTTTACCTTGTCTCTTCTTAAATTATTATATTCAGCAGTTTTCTGCGCATCATGATTCCTGTAATAAATCAAAGGCTCAGAGATATTTACCATTCTTCCTTCAAAGGAAATTCTTGTCCACATCTCATAATCTTCTACAAAATTAAAATTTTCGTTATAAAAAATCTGATTTTCAAAACAAGAAGCTTTCCGAAGCATAACAGATGGATGAACAAAGACGTTACCAAACAAAAGCCTGCACTTAATTTCCTCACTATCCGATGGCACTCTCTCAATTCTTTCTTCATTCCCGAAGACCTGGCAGCCTGTCCCGCAAAGAATGACATCTGGATCATTCTTAAAAACCTCAAGTTGTTTTTCAAAACGAACTAAAAAACTGATATCGTCCGCATCCATGCGGGCGATATATTTGCCTTGCGCTGCCTTTAATCCTTTATTAAGAGAACGGGTCAGTCCCAAATTAGTTCCGTTTTGAATAAATTTAATCCTTTTATCCTTGAAATTTTTTATGACTTCAGCGCTTTCATCCGTCGAGGCATCGTCTATGATAAGAAATTCAAAATCCTCAATCGTCTGATTTAAAATACTGCCAATCGCTTCAGATAAAAAAGGGGCGCCGTTATATACGGACATGATTACTGATATTAAGGGAGGTTTCATGGAAATCAATAAAGGGTTAAAAACCATTCAAGGGTTTTAGGGGTTAAAAACAATGTATGTTTAAAAAGAGAAGGTCTGTCTTTCTCTATATTTTCGAGATTTGAAAGAGCATCCCCGTAATCGGGCACTTCCTGTACCAAAGATTTCATCATTTCCAGGCTTTTGGCCTTATTTTCGAAGTAACAGGCTAAAGCAAGTGAATTCATGGCTTCAGGGAATTTTTCTGCACCACCCTGAAAGGCATCCTCAAAAAAATGTACGGCTTTTCCATATTCCTTTTCCCGATAAAATATCAAACCTTTAGCAAATGAAAACAGGGGGTGTTTAATCCTGTTTGATTTTAAAAAATCCCTAATCGAGGCGTCCTCCAAAAGATATAAGACTGCAAAATTATAATAAAAATAAAATTCTTTTTTAATGCCTCCTTTACAGACGCAGGCTTCTAAATAATGAAGAATATCTTTTGATTTTCCATTGCGCCTTGCAAATTGGATTGCATCCAGATAATGATGTGTAATCAGATACTCCCCGACTTTTACAGAAAAAATATTTCTAAACTGAGGGATCCTTTCAATAAGAAATGGAATTGTCTGCAGATTCATATTGAAATAATTAAGCCCCGCGTTCTCCCCATGCATTCTTTTCCCCACCAGAACGTCATCCATCAAACCAATCTTTTGATTTTTCTCCAATGCCGCCATCAGCAAATAATAATCCGGTTGCTGATTCCGGCTCTCAGGAATCGGGAGAAGAGCCAGAAGTGCCTCTTTTCGCATTAGGATAAGGGACATCGTTACCACGTAATTTCTTAACAGAGCCATTTTATAATAATTACAGGGATTGAAATAATATATATTTTGAAACGCGTATATTTTACCCTCCTGATCCAGATAGGAACATCTGCAGGCGGCAAAATCAAGATTTTTAAAAACCATTTCCTTCAGCATTTTTTCAAGCCTGTCTTCTGTATAAAGATCATCCGCATCCAGGAAACTAATGAACTCGCCTCTGGACTCTTTGACTCCGGCAAAAAGAGCATGATCAATTCCTTTTTTCAGTTCTGTAATAAAAATAAAACGATCATCGCCTTGGGCGGCTTCCCTGGCTGCTGTCTCTGAATGATCTGAACAGGCATTGTTAACAAAAATGAATTCGCAGTCCTTAAAGGTTTGTTTTTTCAAAGAAAGGACTGTTTCACGGATATATTTCTCCTGCCTGTTATAGGGAACAATCACTGTTATTTTCGGCATGGCAATGACCTTAAATAATTTTGAACCTTGAGATGTTTCGGAACAACTTTCAACGTATTAATAAAATATTTTTCAGAATCCGCATACCGCCCTTGATCAAAAAGCATTTCCCCGATATGAAAATTTGCACCGGAAATAATTTTATCGTTTTTACTGACAGAAAGAATATCATTAAAAATTCTTTCTGCATAATCGAATTTGCCATAGATTTTTATTAATGAGGCGATTTGATAAAATTTCACCAGCTTATCCCGGCTTAGTTCAACAGGGATTCTCTTTATTTTCTCCCAGTATAAACCCGAACTTTTATTTTGCCTCTTTCTCAGAATGGCCACCCATAATAATCCAATCATGGCATCATATTGATTAATAACTAACTTTTTAAAGTAAGCTTTTATGCATCTTTCACATTCTTTACAGGCATTGAGTTCAAAAAAAATCCCGGCCCAATATAAGACATCATTAATATCGTCTGCTTCCCTGTATTGATTAAATATCTCAACTATTTCCTTAATCTTCACTTCTTTCTTCAATGCATTCACTTTCAGTCTTTCAGCCGGTGAATTTCTTAAAACTTTGGCTGCTTTTATTTTTTTTAAAAATAATTTCTCATTAGTCTTTTTTAATTCAAGATACGAGTCATAACTTTCAGTAAAAACAAAATTCATCTTCCTGATCTGCTTTTCCATTTCATTTATTTCATACTTTTCTAAAGCCTGGGAAGGCTCACTTAAAATATCCGAATAATCCTTCCCCATATCCTCAATATTCCTTACAGGCCTGATATTTTTTCTATAGATTGAAATAAGTTTTTTATTTTTAACAATTCCTTCAATCTTCCTCTTCAAATCCAGGGCATTTCCCTTTTCAAATAAAACTCCGTTTATTCCGTTTTGAATCAGTTCAGGAATCCCGCCTGCATCCGAGGCCAGTACAGGAGTTTGATAAGCCAGGGATTCCATAATGGTATTGGGGTAATTTTCAGAATAGGAAGGAATAACAGTCATATCTGTCTGACTGAATATGTCCGGAAGATCTGATTTTGAAAATTTGCCTTTATAAACGATCCTTTTATCCCGCATCTTTAATTTCTTCATTAAAAAGGCATCCCCGCCCGTCCCGTATATTCTGAATTCAAAATCAGATTTTTTTATTTGAGAAAACGCTTTAAGTGCAACCAGAATCCCTTTATTAAAATCAATTGCGCCCAGGTAGGAAAATACTGTTTTTTTATTTTTATTTTTTTTGAGGACGTTTCCTGTCAGCTCAATGCCATGCCTGATTAATCTGCATTTCCTTTGTAATTTTTCTTCATAGCACTTTTTCACAAATTCAGAGGGAATAATCAACTGGTCTGCACTTCTGTAAATTTCCATCATATATTCCCGCCTTAACTGAACGAATCTCTTCATGGCTTTCTGATGTCTTTCTTTAAACTCAAACCCTTTAAAGAAATTATCAACATAACAGGAAACGCATTCCTCGGGATTCTCTAATCCATTGCATAATCCCGGTCTACAGGGTGGATATTTAAAAAGATGATACTGCAGGCAAAAGGGATAATAATTATGCACATGAATTATTACCTTTATCTGTTTTTCTTTTAATAAGGATATTATTCTTGCTGGAATATTGATTAAATCCTGAAAAATAACGATATCAGGTGTAATTCTTAAGATTTCTTCCAGCAAAAGATTTTCGACTTCAGTCGAAAACAAATTATAAAATGGAGAATCAATTCTGTGTTCTTCTTTGATCAGTATTCTTGTCAGATTCGGAAACAGTTCTTTGATCTCTTCTTCATAATTGTCCATCCGGGTCGATAGAATTCTGAAGTCATACTGAGGTTGTTTGGATAAATATTTTGCCACAGAATAGGCAATGCTATTTCTTCCGCTCCAGTCTAATGGGGGAAACTGAGGCGAATAGAGGATAATCCGCTTTTTCATATCACTTTTTCGCTCTTAGAGAATTAAGATAAGACTTTGCTTTAGAGTGAGCGGGAATATACTCCAGGGTCTTCTGAAAATATTTTAAGGCTTTATTCTCTTTTCCTGAGTTTAAATAAATTTCTCCAAGGTGAAAACAACTTCCGCCAATAAGATTGAAATTCTGCTTTTTTACCGGGATTTTCTGAATTATACGGGAAAACAATTTTTCCGCGATGGAAATTGCGCCGCATTTTTCAGAAAACGAGGCCAGATGATACTGACTGAGATAAGGCATGTTCCTGCCCTTCATTTTCCTGATTATGGACAGAACAGAGTCAGGAGAAAATAATTTAAGCCAATAGTTGAACCTCTTTAATGAGGCAGCTGATGAAAAATAAAATAATAACTGTTTAAGGCTTAATGTCTGAACGTCTGATATTTTCTTCCAATATTGAACGGAAGTTTTAGGGTTCTTCCATGTAAGATATTGAAGGCTGATTTCATAATAGGCTTTGTCTGATGCTTTTTTTAAATTACTCCAATTCAAATCCGGGAATATTTCTTTAAGAGAATAGTATTCGATCAACCTGTCCAGCACACGGGATTCGACCTGAATTTCATCTTTCAGGTCAGAAGACAATGTCTTCCAGTTCATCTGAACAAAATCATAAACTTTTAACCCTGCATGTTTCAGTCTTATGTTTTTTGCAACCCTGCACCAGAACTCATAGTCATGGCATCTGTAAAAATCAGTGGAGTAAAACCCATGCTGCAGATAAACCGTTTTTTTTATCAATGTACCCCCGTTTAAAATCGGGTTGCTGAAAAAAAGTCTGTGAACAAATTCATCGTTCCTGTTATAAAAATCCTGAACTTCTATCTGGGTTGTAGGTCTGTCCTGACGGTAGCAGTCACAATCTCCGTAAAACATTTCTGCATCAGGGTATTTCTTCACCATGCTTCGGTAATGGCTTAACACTCCCTCTTTTAAGCGGTCATCACTGTCCAGCCATAAAAGCCATTCATTTCTGGCCTCCTGAATTGCCCTGTTCCTGGTATCAGGGGCATTGGTATGCGTTTTCTTGATGAACCGTATTCTCGGGTCTTTGAGATAACGGGAAAGTACTGAAGGGGTATCATCTGTTGAGCCGTCATCCACTATGACTATTTCATCATTTTCCTTCAGCTGGGGAATCAGACTATTCAAGGCAAAAGGCAGGGTTTTGGCTCTGTTATAAGACGGAATACAAACGGATATAAGAGGAATGCTCATTTTAATATTCTAGAATAGAGTAAACTTTTTATAGTGAAAATATCTTTTTCCAAAGGATATTACAATCGTTTAAACCGGGCTGTCATATATCCGATTTCTTTTGAATCTTCAGGTTTTGGAATAATTTCTCCTCTCTGGATCGAACTATATATTCCTTTATTATCAGGTCTGAATAATTGCAATTTTTCACAGTTAAATTCCGGGGTCAACAGCTGAATAATATTCTTCGGTTTCAAATAATGAGGTTCGCACACAGTAGGAGTATGATTCACCTCCACAATGAGCAAAAAAATTCCGCAGGCCGCGTTATTCTTTTTATTTCATCCAAGGTTTTTTCAACATTTTCTACATGATCAAGTGAATTAAAGGAAAATACGGCATCGCACTCAGCATTATTGACCGGAATATTCTCCGAAGGCGAACAAATATACTCCATTTTATGCTGATCAGCGCCCAGCTTCAGATATTCATCTGCAAGGGGATCCAGGCCGATACGTCGCATTGCCATCGAAGCCCATTCTAAGCTGCCTCTTGGTCCGCACCCTACATCCAGAATTATTTTATTCTTATAATAAGTCTCATCCAGCCCAAAATGGGTAGTATAAAAATATTTATAGTGTCTATTCGATAAAACGGTTTCTGCTTTTTTCCTTTGTGACCAATAAATTAACTCATTGAAACGTTTTTCTTTTATATTCCATTCTGCTTTACATAGTTTATCAAGCCTTGATTTATATAAAAAAGTATCGCCCAAAAAAGGTAAAATTTTTTCTTGAATAATTCCAAGGGATAAAAGTTGATTCATGATCTCTGAATAATATTGGCTGGCAATTACAATAAAATCAAACTGATGATTGATGATTTCCGAAGGGGATAAAATCATTATATTATTTTTTAACTTTCCAAGTTTTGATGTGTCATTATCGATAAAAGCTTTAATACTAGTTTTCTTGGAATCAATAGCTTCATATAAACCATCACTTGCACTTCCAGTACCAAAAATTAAAATATCATACATTGATCATTGTCCTGATTAATTTTCATACATCTTTTCTGGTGGAGAAGCTAAAATATCCAAATTTTTTCATTTATTGTTTTATTGCAAGGGCTGTAGCATAATGATTTTCTCCACATTCACTGCATAAATCATCAATAACCATCAATAATTCCAGAATCATTTTATCCTTTTCCTCGTCAAAATTATGAATAATGTCTTTTAGAGCTAGATGATAGATTACGCCGCCTGTATAGGTAATATCTGCATTTGGAAAATATTTTTTTATACTTTCAATTATCTTATCTGACTCAGCCGCTTCAGATGGATCAGCCTCTATCATTCCCTTTAAATCAGGTCGCTTTATAATTCGGGGTAGATAATTCGTATTATCTTTCGGATTGAGAAAATATTTCTCATCCAGCTTTAATCTTATATTATTGACTATATTCAGCATTTTATCCGGCCACTGAAATCTGCTCGGGCCAACATAATCATCCATAAAAAATAAACCCCCTTTTTTCAAAAGTTTATATGACCATTTGATCACACTATCCATATTAAACATATGATGTAAGGAATTATTCCAATGTATTAAATCATAGGATTCCGTTTCATTGAAATATTCAAAGGCATTTTCTTTATAAATATTAAAGTTTTTCTCTAAATCATAAGTTTTCAGACTTTGTCTTATCATCTTTATTCGATCCTCTGACAATTCGAATAAATCAAATGAATTAACAAATTTTTGCCTTACCAGATTAATTTCTTTTTGCCCAGCGCCACATCCGACTGATATTCCTTTTTCTAAAGGCAATCGTCCGTTCATCACTTTTTTTGCCTTGCTTATTATCCCCTGAGATAATCCTTTTAATATTTCACCGGAAAATTTCTTATTTACATGCTGAATAATAAAAGGGCTTTGCCACCACCTGAGTTTCAGTCCTCTGTTCTTTTGTCTTTCCTTGTCACTTTTGGACCAGAAATCTCCTATCCGTTCTTCTAATTTTTGATCCCTGGTCATTTATTTTCCGCTTCCCTGGCTGTATTTCCGAATCAACTGGGCTAATGTAAAATCCTCTGGGTTAAAAACGTATTCTTTTACCCCAAAAAATTTTAAATACTTCTGGATTAAAGAATAATTGCAATTTCTGTAATAAAAATGTGTAACACCATACTTCCAGACTATCTTTGTCAGAATAATCAAATCCCGTAAAAGTCCCGGAAAATGTTCCATCTGCTGAAAAGGAATTAAGTGAATACTATCCTGCTCCAACTGCCTTTTTAAACTATTCATATGGACTTTATTAAATTTTAAAGGCGCTTCTGATGAAATCAATATTTTATCTTCAAAAGCAATAATATTTTTAAAAAACGGATACGGCTGAGACATCAGAAGGGGAGAGAGAGCGGATCCATTCATAATAAACAATAACTTTTTTTTCTTCGGTCGATGGAAGCAAAACAGTAACAGATCAAGAGTAAAACTAAAGGGAAGCAGAAGCAGAAAAAACAAACTTTCCAGCGGGAAAAAATGTTTTTTATAAAACAACTTCAGACTGAAATCAATTTCCTCAAGCTTGTTGTTCACTACACAAACTCTCTTTTTCAAAAATAAGATCAGAAGAAGTAGAAAATCGATTCTCAAATAGTTATCGCCGTATTCATCCACATAAATGGCAGTCACTTTTCCACATCCACTGTTCCAAACTTGTTTCAATAGTTTCAATGAGGGCCATATTTTTGATGATTCATACAGGGAAATTTTGAAATTTCTTTTTTCTCTCTTATGTAAAAAGGAATCCGTATTGGCTTTTAAATAAAAAACGAACTGTACTCCGGGATTAATTTCCTCGTATTTACTGATGACGGATTCAATTAATTCTTTTCGGGCAGTGCAGAAAAGAAAAATTTTATCTCTTTCTGCCTTATCAACCGGAACCTGAAAGCCAAAAGTTGCATTCTCCCCTACCATACTTTTCCCCGAAGGCCTTTTCCTTATTTCCTGAAAATGATTTGTATTTAACAAATCCAGCACCTGTGACGCACGCATATCAAAGGTATGATCCTTACAAATATCAAAAACCTTTTTGCAGATCTCATTCCGTTCCTGATCATTTGCAAGATAATAATCCAATTTTTCTCTAAGCTCATCAGGAGTTCTGTAGGTTGTTATACCTAATTCCTTCATCCCGGGCACCTCGTCAGAAATCTGAAAAACATTTAACATAGCAAGATCATAAGTCCGGTTGTTGATAAAACCAAAAAATTTCATGGTTTTATGATGATCATTTAAAACTATCTTGGCCCGACTATAAATCTTTGGCAAACTTTGCCAGTCCACATATTCTCCTTTAATGTATTTATCATCAATTATCCTTTTCCAGCCTTGCCCTATAACATGCAAATCATATTGTTTTCCTGTAGCAAAAAGGTCATAAATAATCTGCCTGGGCTTATTCTTATAATAATTATTACCAATAAAAAGAATATCTATATCCTGAAGAACAGGCTTGTCAAAAATTTGAATATCTGTTGCCTGAGGTAAATAAAAACATGGGATCGATACAGTTGATTTAAGATATTGATAATAAGGATATGAACCGCAAAGAACCAAATCGTACGATTCGATTTCGTCCTTAATCAAAAATTCCGGATGACTTATAATCCATAGAATATTGTATTGCCCCGGTTTTGGAAAATATCTCTCAACGCCGCGCAAATGGATAACAATATCCTCTTTTGCTTCCCGACTTTCCCATTCATCAGCATACTGCACTACACAGTAACAGTTCAAACTTCGAAAAGCTTCTGCCATGCATTCAGCAAAATAGGTATCACCCCATCCCTTTGCATCTCGGAAAGGGGTGCAAATCTTTATGGCAATACGTGTGATATTTTTTAATGAAAAACCTGGAATATGAAGATTATTTGTTCGGACCCAGCGAATGATATTCTCAGAAGGGGATCTATCTAATCCACTTATTGAATCAAAGGCTCTATTATAAAATTTTATTTTTTCACAATTACCTGTAAGAAATCCGGAATCTTCTATGATTAAATCCGGATTTATTTTTTTTGACCATTTTTCACTTAGCCTTGCATTATTTTTAGGAATTGCCACAAAACGCTCTTTGCCGCTTTTAGATTCGTGATGAATCACAGTACTTTGAGGCTGATAGACTATCATTTTCCCCAGACTTTGGATTTTAAAACAAAGATCAACATCCTCAGATCCATTCCAATAGGATTCATCAAAACCGCTAACCTCATTAAAAATTGTTTTTTTCAATAACATACAGGCAGCTGTTACTGCCTGAAAGGTAATACACTGACCGGCTTCAGCAGGAGGTTTTTTCATATTTTGAAAAACATGACGTGCTATAAGCGCCTGAGAATCATTTCGTCCTATAATGATTACACCGGCATGTTGAATTGGCCCATCCGGAAAAAGAAGTTTTGCTCCAACTGCACCGACTGAATCATCGCGCTCCAAAATTTGTACAAGAGGATCTAGCCAGCCTGTTAAAACTTCTGTATCATTGTTCAGAAGTAGAAGATACTCTCCCTGTGCAAGTTTAGCCCCTTGATTGTTTGCCTTTGCAAAGCCCAAATTATCTTTATTGCAAATAACCGTTATTTTTTTATTTACAGCGTTAATTTTCTTTTTAAGATAATTCAGCGTTCCATCCGTTGAAGCATTATCTATTATAATTATTTCATAATCGTTGGATGGAGTATTCTCAATAATTGATGCCAGACATTTGGTTGTATATTCCACTTTGTTATAAACAGGAATGATAATGGATACTTTAATATAAAATTCAGCAGACTTGCTATTATTTATAAAAAAATCATTATAAAAAATCGTTGAATTACTGTCTGACAATAATGGATTACTAATCTTATTCACTAAAGAAATTTTCACATTGTTTATCAAATGCTTTATACCTTACTATCATTCTTATGATCTGATTTTTCATAAATCATCACGCATTCCAAGCCCATTAGCCTCATTTCTTTGTAATCCCGTTAATGCTTTGTCAATATAAACTTTGTTTGAAATTTGATTATACAGTGTTGAAGCAACACGATAATCTCCGAGATTGTAATCATCCCAATCCATCCAATATTTTGCATGAAAAGAAAATCCGCAGGAGGCAATTTGAAAACAGGCTGGTTTCAGGCCAAAAAATTCATCATTAGGAACCAGTTTGTTTGGAAATTTAACCCGCCAAAACAACATATCCTCTTTGGATTTTATATTGAAATACAATCTGAGTAATGCATCATGATCAATAAAGTTATCATCATCATCAAGGAAAACAATAAAGCCATTTGGATCGCATAATTGTTTCATGGAATTAAAATATAAATTATAGGGCGAATATAATCTTTGGCCAGTTACATTGTCCGATATAAAGGGTCGCGGGGATGGTATTTCAATTCTATTTACTCGCACGGAATAATGAACATTACTATGTTTGACATAATCAAATGTTTCATCATCATCATAACAAACAATAATTCTAAATTTCTTATAAGTTTGTCTTAAAACTGATTCAAGACATTTTTTATAATAACCAGGCCTTCCGCTTGTGCGCAATAAAATATTAAATGTTAAATCTTTTAGTTTACGGGAACGGGAATTTCCATCCAACTTTGAGAGCAATTTAATTGAGAGAGACCAGTCAAATCTTTCATTAGAACCAATGTTTTTGGTTTTTAATTTCATCAAAATTTTCTTTGCTTCAAGATGCTCTTTAACATAAATAAGACAAGATTTAAAATTCTTTATTGCAGAAGATTTTGATCCGCTTTTCAGTAAATAATCTCCAAGATGAAAATAACTTAATCCTCTTAAATGATCAGAAGTGTTCGGATCCCTAGTTAAAAGTCGATAGATTCTAAATGCTTTGGAGGCCTTACCAATACGCCTCAAAAAATACGCAAACTGATATATGGATAGATGTTTTCCTATATTTTTTTTATTATATTTTTTCAGAATATATGCGGTCAGATTATCGGATTGCCCGATCAAGTAATTATAAATTTTATCTGATTCTATTTTCTTATTTATTGAACATTGATAATACGCGATTTGATAAATATAAAAGTCTAATTTGCTTTTTTTGTTAATAATATGTGAAATATAATTCCACAGGATACTAAAAGATAAAGAATCCAATTTCCCAAACAAGATATCTAAAACGGGTCGAATATATTCAAAATCATTTGAGGGTAATTTCTTTATTTCACTAATTTTATCATAAATAATGTATGCTTCATAAAGTAATCGTTTAAATGACACATAATCCAACTTTTCCAATAGAATAAACAAATTTAATTTTAAATTTTTAATAGCATATGAGTTGTTCTTTTTTGAAAAAACTTCAACCATTCTTCTCAGTAAAGCTCTTAAATGCTTAGAATCATAATTTGTAATTAATACGAACAAATAATATTTTAAATACTCCCATAGATGACCATAAGAATTTATTTGAACATATTTTTCAGTAAAGGCCAGAGGTCTCCAGCCTTTTTTTTCAAATTCAGAAACAGTTTTATCTCTTTCAAAATAATGATCTTTAGAGGATTCTAATCCGTGAGGAGCAGGTAATTCAATGATTTCTTTTTTTTGAACGGGGATAATTATTGAAGGTTGCTTTGTCTTTAACTGAGTTGAAAGATTCAATATAATATCATCACATCTTTTTGCAAAAAACCTTAACTCTTTTGTCTGATTTTCATTTTTTAGAATCCATTCCAATGAATTCAGAAGGTATTTTTTTTTACATAAGATAACTCTTCCCTTAACAATATCTACATGTATAGGGAAACTAATATATTGAAAATCAATTCTATTTGAATATTGATTATTGCTTTTATCAAAAGGATTAATGCTCGCCCCATAAAATCCAATAATTGATTCTGGATACATTTTAACTGCCTGGCTAAACCTAGAAGAAAAATCAGCATTAAGTTCCATATCATCATCGACAAACAATAAATAATCCGCATCAGTCAAAAGTCCTATGGCGTGTCTTACAATGCAGCCATAGTTCATTTCAGAACAGATATTGATTACCCCTGAAATTTTCTTTTTTGAAGGAGCATTGTGAAAAAGATAGATATCTCTCACCATGCTCTGCTTTCTAATTCCGCGAATGACAGCAGGCAGATTTTTTTCTCTTTTATAACTTAAGATTATTGCG
Organism: uncultured bacterium; assembly: GCA_964443875.1. Lineage (GTDB taxonomy): Bacteria > Auribacterota > JAFGBW01 > JAFGBW01 > JAFGBW01 > CAYUET01. The sequence goes on from CAYUET010000008.1 coordinate 86,822, forward strand.
TCAACTTTCATCTTAATTGTCCTATTCTAAAATAGGGTTGGCTTTTATAACGGTTGCAAACACAAGTTCATTGAAATGATAAAAGGGTTTTGCCGGAACAGGAGTTGATTTGCGAAACTCAATAATCTTCCATTCTACACCTAGAAGTTTTTCCCAGTCTTCAACAGCGGGAAGTCTTAGCATGGTGTCTATCGGATCGTCATGTCTGGGGTAAACGCCCGGAGCAGAGCAGATCATGAATCCTTCGGGCTTCAGAATGCGTTTGATTTCAGAGAGGGCCTTTTTAACTTCCACAATATGTTCGACTCCTGAGGTAAATAAGGCGATATCATAAGTATTATCCCTGATAATTTTCATATCTGTGCAGTCCGCCACAATATCAACACCATTGCTCTGTTTCATATCAAGATTGGTGATGACATTACCACGCTTCAGGAGTGGGCTCATAATCATTTCCCAGATGAAGGACTGCTGCACCTTATAAAAATGCTCATCCGAACTGCAAACATTAAGAATAGACTTACCAGTTTCGGAGCCTAATAATTCAAAAAGTATGTGAGCTTCATCGATCAGCATGTATTCTCAGTTACCCGAAAACAATACGGAGTAATTTTTGGGTGAGTTCAGTGTAGTTAAAACGATTATAAAAATCAGTTCTTTCGGAATCATCCAGAAGAAGCGATTTACCCATATTTTTTTCATGGAAAAACAGTTCTATGGTATCCCTTAAAATTGTCGGTTCTCTTTCAATTATATAGGCATTTTTCAGGTGTTTTGCATAGACTTCAGATCCCCACTTCGTACAAACAACAGGCACGCTGCACATCATTGCCTCAAGTACCGTATTGGCCCATCCCGCCTGTTTATCCTCCATAGAAATAAACAAATCTCCCTGATTATAAATATTCGGCATATCATCATATGGAACATTTAAAAATATCTGAGTGGGCCAGCGAAGCTGGTTGACTTTTGTTGAATTATAGGCAAAGGCGGCAACATTCACATCATTTATTCTTAATCTATTGAGAGATTGCTGGATAAGGTCAAATCCCTTCCACGGAGTAACGGAGGCATGGCAAACAACGGTGAATTTTTTAGTTTTGGTTTTTACCAACGGTGGATTTTTAAAACAGGACTGAATACCTCCTACAAGATCAAATGAGTTTTTTATGCCCGTCACGTTATAATACTCTCTCCATGAAGGATTATTTCCAAAAACATAAAAATTTTCCTCAAGCCTTAAAATATCAATCCATTTCTGATAAGCGGGTGTATATTTTTCAGGCTGAAACAAATGAAGTATATACATGCCTCGCCTTACTGCATTAATCTTTTTAAAAGCCTCGACTGTGCAGGAAAAAGGGTTCATCAGCATCAAAAAATCATAAGATTTTTTTTCCGCCTCCGTATTATTGATAACAGGGCAGGGATAGGGTTTTGCCTCACGTTCATAAAAATGGTGTGCAACAATGACATCCACTTCGTGTCCCATTTTACAAAGCTCCAGGGCCAGAAAATAAATCCGTTTGCACCCACCTGTTAGACCCAGCCCCGTGCTAAATAAACCAATTTTGTATTTATCAGCATTCATAGTATTTATTTTTTGTGACCAGAAATATGACGTTATTTGATGGATAGCCGTTTCTTTTAAAATAGTCAGTGAAGCCCCCGCGATTCAAATATTCTTTGCCGCCGACCAGATATTTGGAATCAAAACCGTTATTTTTAAAGAGATTTGTAATATCATTATTATCACGGTAATATGTTTTTTCATTGAGATACCTGTAAAAAATATTTGATTTTTCAAGAAATGATTTACCCTGGGCCTCTGGCCATTTGGAAATATCAGGTCCTTTGCCGCAGGACAGCATGGTTATAATGGCGACTTTTCTCAGGATGTTTTTTGGAAGCCAGTGGACATAGCGCATTTTTAAATGCTGTTCCTCTATGTTTTTTGCACCAGGAAAAGCATGTATACCGATTCCACCGGGTGCGGTTTTACGCCCGAGGACAGAGATAAGCTTTTCTAAGTCTGAAACGTGTTCAAAAACCTGTTCGGAAAAAATGACTTGAAAAAAACCATCCACGAAAGTGTCAATTTCAGATACGGGTTTAAGAATTTCCCGCGGATTAAAGCCCCGGTTTTCGAATAACTGAAAGCCATTGCCAATGGTTTTCTTATCCAGATCCACACCAAAGGCATTGTAACCCTGTTCACGCAGTTTTGCCACACTCCGGCCGCGTCCGCATCCCCAGTCCAGTATATTCATCTGTTCCGGACGTAACGAACCATTTTGTTTTGCAATAAACCTCCTGATTTCCTTATCAACCACTGAAGCAAGACGAAATTTCGACATCTCTTCTTCAGTTAAAATATCATGCTTGGAGCCCATGTTATTTTTCGATCTTTTGCATGATCCTGCTCGAAGCAAGAGACTGTTGAATCAGGGAAAAATCTTTTTCGGGAATGGGTTGTTTTTCCTGTATCCCCAGTGCAGCACAGACATCTTCGCATGGGGGGATTCCTTCATAGCTTTCCTCAAAGGCTTTGAGTGCCACAGCATAATCATAATCATCCAGAAAGGAGATTCTCATTTGTCTCAGATTTTTCAGCACAAGATCTGTATTTTTATCGAGATGGCTCCGTTTTTCGCGCAAGTGGTATTTTCTATAGATATCCCGGTAATACTGGAAATAATCATGCTTTCCTACAATGTAATGAGGAATATGCCGGTATTCCAGCTTGCGAGATTCACAAAAAGCCTTCACATTATCATACTCAGGCCGTAATACATCCCCGCGTCCGCTGGTGTTAAGGAAATTATAAAAGTTCCCCGAATATTTATTGTTATACAAATGAGCCCCTGCTGTCACCCGGCCCCTAAATTTGTCGTAAACGGAAAAATCTATTCTGAACCAGTCCTTTCCGGCACCGTAATTTTGTGTTTCATAAATCATGTATTCGAGCGCGTCGGGAAATAGAAGCACATCTGCGTCCATGCCAAGCAAATAACACTTTGTAGAATCCAGGCCAATTTCAAAGGTTTTTTTAACCGCATTGAAAAAGGGCTTTTCGCATATTGAAACTATCTGATTGTTTTCAATCTGACATGATGAAAGGAAAGAACATAGACCAAATGTTCTTTCCTGATTTCTTCTAATGACAATAAAAATATTACTATGTTCATTTTTCATAATTATAATTTCTTCTTAACCATTATTAAATTTTCCCTTGAATTTACCCCATAATTTTCTGAATCATACTTTTCCAACACCTGTGAATGAGAAAATATATGTAACTCGAAACCCTGTTCATTAAGTTCCTCAAAAAATCTCATACCGAAAATTCTCACATGTTTTGCATCTCCATAGTATGTTTCTCGTAATTCAGGCGTATTAATAAAAGGATCCTCAAAATGATTATATATTACCGGAGAATAAGGTGTTTGAAGTATGGCAAATCCATCAGATTTGAGAACATTGTAAATAGATAGTAAAGCTTTTCTATAATCAATTATATGTTCCAATACATGATTGGCCACCAAAATTTCGATAGAATTATCGGGTATATTCATATTTATTAAATCACAATATATGGTTTCAATATTTAATTTTTGATATCTAGCAGTATCAATATCGCCTATAATTAAATTCTTATTATCAGATATTTTTTTTATCAGTCTTTTGTCTGGAGCGATATAAAGTACACTCCTTGTTTTTAAAAAATTAAAAATATTTAATTCTGTAAGGTAAAGATATAGATGTCTTTCCCTGTCATTGCAGTGACATATAGGACACCAATAATTGAGAACATCACTACCTATTCCATAAAAATATTTGACAAATTCATTCGTAAATTTGGCCTCAAATGGCAGGAATGCTTCCACTTCTGAATTACATAAACAACAATATTTTTTATGTTTTTGCATACTTTTGAATGATTTCTTTGGGCCAATGTGTTCCAAGCTTGATCGAAATTGACTCCTTTTTGGAAAGATAAAATATATCCAGATAACTAATATAATCAGAATTAATCTTTCCATTAAGATTAATATCAATGTCTATAATTAATTTTTTTATCTTCGATTCCATACAACACATTATAAGATTGTTAACTTCAAATAGATTATCATTTTGAAGAACTATTTTTATAAATATTTGTCCATTAGTTTGCTCCGCATAACTTCTAATATTCCCCCAAACCGTTTTAAAAAAATTCCTACCCTTGATTTTTTTGTAACTTGATTCTTGCGCTGCATCTGGATCAATTGTTAATCTCAATTTTCCCTGATTGACTCCTGTTATATAAACGTCATTTAAAACCGTGCCATTGGTTTTAACACTTATCAGGTAATTTTTTTTCAATAAATAGCGTACAATCTCATCAATTTTTTTATTAAAAGACGGTTCGCCTCCACCGATGCCAAACACAGTTTCTTTGCTAATAAATCCTTTCTCTTCAAGATTTCTTATGGTTTTCATAACTAAATCTGAATCCGTATCTTTGGTCAAATGCCTGATTTTTACATAACCGCAATATGAACATTTCAAATTACACATCATAAAATGGTTTAGTGTGACATTTTTTATCTTAATAACATCATCACTTCTCCATATTTTCTTATGAAGCTTTGGGCATTTTGAACAGCCACCCAAATCTCCTGCAATTTTTTTCATAATCAATTTTTTCTTATTTGCTATCAATTTTTCGACTTCCAAGTTTCCATTTTCAAAAGAACCAAGCAAACCTTCTTTAGGTATGTATGACATATAACAACAAGTATGTATAAGATCGTCATAATAAAAAACGATTGATTCTTCCAAATAACTACAACTATAGTATTCTCCAATCATTGGGCTTTTCCCGATTTTTTTTCTCTATTAAATTTTATCACTTCGGAACGACTGTTGGTAATATTGCATCTTTGACATAACTCAAATTTTTTGAATTTTATTTTCTTCTGTATTTCAGCCCACTCTTTTGATTTGTATATTTTCGAAAATCCCCCATCTCTAAAAACATTTTTTGTTGCACATAATCCATTAAAATCATAACAGCAGATTCCCAAGTCTCCATTCCAGAGGATTACAACGGTTTCGTATTGTCCACATTTTTCAACGGAATGTTTTAGGGATACATTACCTGGGGATATTTCATATCTGTTATACTTTTCATTTTCAGGCAGCCATTTTTTGGCCAATTCAATTTTTTCATCCTTTGTTTTCCTTGAACTTCCAATGGACATTGTTTTCAATGTAAGAGTATCTACTCCCAGTTTAGTTGCGAGATTTTTAATTTCCTCTATCTGATGTTCATTTTGTGACATGACTATAAACTGAAGATCAATTTTCATTTTATTTAAATTTTTTACATTTTTCCCATCCACAAGATTTCTTATGCTTTCACATATTTGTTCAAAATTACTTCCCCGACGGTATGCTTCATGAATTTCTTTCGTTGCACCATCAAGACAAACAGTAATTTTATTCGGTTGGGCTTCAAATATTTTTTCAGATTGTTCACGCAAAATTGTTGAATTAGTGCTGACGAAGGTTTTAAAACCGTGTTGACCAGCATACTTTACCATGTCCCATAATTCTTTATTCAATGTCGGTTCACCGGCAAAATTAAAATAAAGCCATTCAACTTTTCCCTTCATATCGTCAGCTATCATTTTAAACTGATCAAAACTCATAAAACCTCTTTTACGCTGCATGTCCATGAATGTTGGGCAGACAGGACAGGAGAGGTTACAAAAATTAGTCGCCTCTATAATTGCATACCTTGGCCATTGTCTATTGAGGTCTGATTGTTTCCTGGATAACAATATCGATAACTTTTCTTTTATATGCTTTACTATTGTATTTTTCATTTTTTTGCCTCAAGCCCTTTTTTAGCACATATTCCGAAAGAACCGCTAGTTTTCAGCCTGTGCTCATCATCAGCCGACTTTCCGTAAAGAAATCGAATAATCCAATCGAAAATGTTTTGAATTTTATATGTTATGAATTTTATTTTCCCCAAACCCAATGCATGAGAGCAAATACTGGGTATAAAGCCCCATCCAGACCATAAGTCTATTAATTCAAAACCAGCTGTCTGACACAACACATAAAAACCATTTGGTGTAAAATGAAAACATGAATTTCCATGCCAGCTTTCCCAAAAGCTTCCGCTCGCTATAAGTACGCCATCTTTTTTTAAAACCCTGTTCATCTCCGCAAAAGCAATAAAAGGATTATAAAAATGCTCAATAGTCGAAGTTGTAAGTATCAAATCAAATGATTCATCACTAAAAGGAAGCCTGTGAACATCAACAAGATATTCTGCCCCAGGAGCGTCATAATCCACTGATAAGACATTATCAACCCCAATTGATTTTAGATATCTTTTGTTCCCACCTGATCCGCAACCAAGATCAAGAACGGACAAGTTTTTTCCCTTCTCACCCCTGTACTTATCGAGATAATAGAGAATTTCTTTCTGTAACTTAGTGCCATATGTTTTTCTTATTTTTTCTCTGGAAATACAATTGAAATGAATTTTTGTTGCATAACCAAATGATTCGATTTTGTCCTTTCCCAAAACCATATGCGGTATTTCAAAAGACAAAGAAACAGTCTTTCTTATTCCAAGACATCTAAAATCCGGCACCTTATTACCACTTGAAAGTTTTTTAAATGGGAAAACATTATCACAAATAGAACATTTATAGTTTTCTCCACTTTTTGTGATATTTCCCATATCATAAGGGCATTTTAGTATCATTGAAATTGGTTCGTTCGTATTTTTAATAACCACCTTTCATTCCAATGTAAAAGGAAGAATATTTTCGTTATTAAAATATTTTTTCATAGTCGCTAAGATCATCATGGGCTTATTTTTTATTAAAAATGACCCAACTTGTCTTGCCAACCACAGGGTATTCAAAAAATCCGATTCTTCATTGAATATATCCGATTTTAAATTTGTTATTTTGAAATATGCTTGGAAGATGTTTTTTCTGTCTGCTTCATTATAATTGTAAACAAGATTTAAAATATCTATTCTATGATAACGGGTTTTACATAATAATTCATTATCTATTATTTTAAACCCGGTTTTAGTTTTTATAATATTTGATGGTTGTAAATCTGGATGTGATATTTTTTGTTCATATCTTAAAGCTTCGGTCTTTAATTTTGAAACAATCTTATCACAAATATCAATTCCAACCAGTGGATGCGCCAAATAAAATCTTGGAATAATAAGATCTTCAACGTAATCAAAGGATGATTCATCTGCACACTTTAGGCTATAAATTTTATTGAGCAGTTCCAAAGAAACGGTCCAGTCGTTCAATCCTAATACACTGCCATCAACCCAATCGGCTTCTACAAATTCACGGGTTTTCGCTTTTGTGTGCGGAAAGATATCACTGAACAGGGAAGATATTTTCTCAATGAAGCGGGCGTGGTTATCATTATGGGCCTGATAAATTTTTACTTTCATTGTACCAGAATTTAGACCCGTTTGAAAAATAGCTCTGTTATTTTTGTTAACCCTGCTGCTTATGACATTATCATGTCTTTTACAAAGAAAAATCGTGTATGTACCGGTTCTGTGATCTTTAAAGGTGAATTTCTTTACAATTTTAAAATCACTTTTTACAATTAGCGAATGAATATCTTCGTTTCTGTGAAGATATATCTTGTTTTCGATAAACATTTCTTCCTGATAATCATTTTCTACAAGTCTGATTGTGAATAAAATATATTTTTTTGAAGCGGAAAACAAATTTTCAAGCGCTTTTGAGGACTCATTCCATGAAAACAAATTTAAAAAACGATAGCAGACGGTAAGATCAGATAATACATCAAGTTTTTTATTGATTATATCATGTTTGATGACTTCAGTCTGCTCAGCATCACATTTCTCCTGCACTATTTTCAGCATATCGGATGAATAATCAATCGCGTAAAGATATATTCCATCCTTGTATTTTTTATAATGTTCCAGAAACCTTCCGGTGCCAACAGGAGCATCAATAATAGATTTTATTTCATCATGGAGTTCATCAAGGATGTTGACAAATGTCTCCTCCTCAAAACGCCACTTGGGTCTGAAATTTCTGATACTTTCGTAATTTTCGGCATTATTGCCGGTATAATATTGATTTATTAAATTCATATTATAACATTAATTGGTTAACTGTTTATAACTGCTTATTTAACGTGTAACGTCTTGTAGAGCCCATCAATTGATTTTGAACTATTATTTGAATTCACCATTTTTTGCACGCATGGATAAATTTCATTGAAAAGGAAATAATCTGAATATTGTCTCATTTTGATTCTTTCATAATATTGATATAAGGCAATCCTGGTAGATAAATACTTTCTGTGTCGTTGATTTAAATCCTGTTCCCCGGAATTTATTCCACCTGAATGAATTCTGAAAGCGCTGTTTTTAATATCGGCAAAATATTTTCCCTTTCCATAGTGCCCTAATAGTGAAGTTAAAAATTTATCTCCTCCAAAACCTCGATGGTATTCATCAGGAATTTCCTTTAGAACATTACGAAAACACATTGTTTGAGGCTGGATTTTAAAAGCCTTTATTAATTCGTCCTGAGAAAAATCCCGTTTATTACCATCCGGCAGCCTTGAAGTATTGATAATATTATTATTCTCATCAACTACCATTGAATCGTGATAACCTATAACATAATCCGGATTCACCTCTAAAAAATCCACCTGCTTTTGCAGTTTCATCGGATCCGTCCAGTAATCATCCCCCTCGCAAAGGGCTATATATTTTCCACAAGCCATAGGTAAAAGGATTTTGATTAAAGGATTCAGTTTTGCGTGCTGATTCACAGTTTGATAAACACAACGGAATAAATGGGGATATCTGTTTTCGAATTCTTTGACGATGATTGCCGTGTTATCGGTAGAAGCATCCTCATGCACCAGTATTTCAAAAGGAAATGAGGTCTTCTGCATGACAAACCCATCCAGACACTGCCGGATATATTTCTCATGATTATAGGTTACACAGCAAATACTGACCATAGGACTGATTTCAGGCGTGTTCATAAAATCTCACTTGGTATTATCCTGTCTGGAATTCAATTTGTTATTCCCACACGGCACAGCAAAAACCACCTGATCCAAAACCATTCCCATTATAAAAAAGATATCTTTTTCCATCAACCTCTATCACTGCAGGGTAAGCCTGCATCTTGTCATCATAGTTGTCCGGTCCGGGGGCGATTCCGGCAAGAGCGTCTTTTCTTATCCATTCGAAAGGTTTTTCGCTGTTCGCCTCGGCATATCCGATTCTGTAACTGTCAGTTCCATCCCTGAAATCATGACTTCCCCTGTAGCAGAACCACATTTTTAAAGTATCCGAATCAGCGATCACTGTCGGTCTTGCATTGGCTTCATAAGGTGTCAGCGGGATAATGCACGAAATATTGTCTCTCTGCCAATCCAGTCCATTTTTTGAATGGGCGTATTTTATATGGTACAGCGATTCCGGTTTGCCATTGATCATTTTCCATTCCGTGGCCGAGGCATACCACATATGCCAGTTCTCTCCTGTTTTAATGACCCAGGGGGATATGACAAAATAGGGCTCAGCACGGGATCTGTCAACAATCGGTCCTTCAAACATTCTCTCAAAACGAGCGCCGGAATCCTTGCTGATGGCAACACCTATGGCATTTTTATACGGCACTTTAAAGCTTATACTATAGGCGGTATAATACAAAAGAAGCTGCTCCTGATTTCTAACCGCGCAGGTTGCCAGTGTGCCGCAGTCATCAAAGGTTCCGATTCCGCCTATATCAAACAGGGGTTTATCATGAACATACAGCACCTTTGAGGGATCGCTTTTGTCCACATCAACAAAACTGATCCGACTATGATTTGAATTGTCACGGCCGGTAAAAAAAATTCTGATATGCCGGTCTATAAGAAGGGGGGTGGGAATCATGGCATGGCTTTTGAGCCATTCCAGCTTGTGTTTGGATAAATCGAAAATCAAACCCAATTTCTTCCAAGTCATTTTCTCCTCCTTTGACTTTTCTTAATTTGAATTCCCAGAGACCAGAAATCTTTCCCCCACCAGTGGTGGGGATGAAAACCTTCAACCGTCATGCCGCACTTTTCATAAAATGAAATAGACTTTTCGTTATTGGTTGTGAGTTTGATTTTATGACACCCCAGCTTTTTGTAAACATCGTATACTTTCCTGAATAATTTCCGGCCAATACCTAAAGACTGAAAGGGTGAGTCCACGATTAACCAGATGATAGTTCCTACCCCGCCTTCAGGAAAAGTTCCCAAAAGACAGCCGGCCAGTTGATTATTCATGGCTGCTGAATATCCGATCAGGGTATTGTGTGCCAGTTTGTGGCAGATAATGTCATTGGAAAATAAATTCCTGAAATACCGGAGCATCGGTGATGAAAAGTGCAGTTCCTTTCTTGCAATATCTGAAATTAATTTCCAGACATCCTGTTTTGAAGAAATGGGTTGAATAATGATTTTTTTATTCATAGACGGAATTTTTATAAACATAGACTGTATATTCATAAAGACCATAATCCATCCGGATTATAATGTGTCTGCTGCATTCCCGGACAAGGAAGGCCACGATCTCATCCAGGCTCCAGTGAAAAAGATCCTTCCGTTCCCAGTCAACATGTGTGCTCATGACATTGAAAGCCATTCCTATTTTTACGGATCGGAATACGTTCTTTATTAATTTTTGTGCATAAAGGATCATGTCCTTCTTTGAGAGAGAAACTTTTTCTGTGAGAACCCCGTTCATGACGGCATAATCATGGGAATTTTCCGGAAAAGGATCCAATAGTACGTCACGCACCTCAAAATCAGAGGACTGGTTGAGTTTTCTGGCGGCATTAATCATGGCTTCCGAAATATCCACGCCAAAATATTTTATTTTGCCGGTCCTGCCGGAATTTTTAATATAAGTTTTTAACAATCCTGCACCGCATCCCAGATCTAAAAGCTTGTATTTTTTTTTAGACTCACTTATCACCCCAAGCATGACCTTAAACCTTTTAAGGAGATCTTTTTCCACAGGCCAGTCCATTCCTTTGGTTGTCGGGCCGAATTCCTCAAGACACCTTTCGTAATGCTTCACAATTTTATGATATTTCATGATCAGGGGTTATCTCCAATATGCAGGGAAATACGTATTTTCATTTTGTTTTAAGTTTTTACAAAGAACCTCATATTTTTTTTCATTAAAAATTATCTTAAGAGATTGCCCCTGGATTTTTCTGCCACCCCAATGCTTTTTGAAAAGGTCAAGATTATCACCGGGTCTGACTCCTCCTCCAAGGTTGAAGTGATTTATTTGTTTCTTTTTGAAGTATTCTATGGCTTTCCATATCAGCAAACGGCTGAATCCGCGCCCTTTTTCATTGGCAGCGTTAATAAAGTATTCTGTGCTCAAATTATTGTATACAAAAACAGAAACCGCACATATTTCATCCTCTTTTTTAATTCCTATCGCAAGAGATCTGTCACTCTGAAGAAGGTTTTCCAGATTGGATAAAAGGGAATAATAGATGCCGGAGGCGCTGTGCACACGATCCAGGGTTTCCCGATAGAGATTTTGTGCCACAGGAATTAAATGAGATTTGTTAAATATGACCTCATATGATGTGTCATGGATCAATGCATTGAGTTCGTATCTCGAGGATTTGGACATATTTTCTTTAAGAATCTCTGGTTCATGCCTGAGATCAAGCACATAAAGAATATGATCATGTTTCAGCCAGCGGTTCCAGGATTCTTCAAGAATTGTTTGGGGATTTTGCATGATATAAGCGGTTATATATTGATTTTGAACTCCCCAGTCTAAAAAATGACCGAAAAATTCCTTTGAGTTGACTATTTTCGGACAGCCTGAGAAACCACTAAACCCATAAAAGGTATAAATATCCTTTATATCAGGACTCCTAGATCTTACAGCATAAGGAAGCACAACTTTTCCTTCTGAGTTTTCATAGCAGAATAATTTAATGCTGCTCCCAAGGCATTTGGACGAAAAAAAACAGTATTCGTAAGAATGAAAAGGAGAGTAACTGATTCCTTCCAGAGTCTTTTTCCATTCAGATTTATTGTGAATGTCAATGACAGATATCATAGATTTCATGGGATTTACGAGAGCATCTTACATCCCAGTTTATCAACAAGAAAACTGGCTCTCTTTTCTATTACATTTTGGGGAATTTTATCGACAAACCTTGAGGATTCGGTCAGTGGTCTGTCTTCGTAGCGATTGACAGCCACTTCATAAAAATGGGTGTTTTTAATAAAATTCACACTTTCCTGAAAATCCTCCTCTGTTTCCCCTGGAAACCCCACCAGGACGCTGGTTCTTATTTTTATAACTGGTGCAGTTTGGTTTAATACTTGCAAGCAGGGAAGAAGTTCTTGGGTGGTATATTGTCTTTTCATCAATGACAGTACTTTGTCTGATCCTGACTGAAACGGTAAAAATATTTCCTGAATTCTTTCTTTGTTCTTTATCAAAAGTGGAAGAAGACGGTCTTTTTGTTTAATCAGCCATACCGGGTTGAAATCAATCAAAATAATCCTGTAGGTTCCTTCCGTTTTGAAGATTTCAGTCAGAAGAGAGGTGATATCAGTTCCAATGTCATAGCCATAACAGCCAGAATCTTCACTTAAAAGTTGAAAGACCTGGTAACCGTTTTTTACTCCTTTTGTAAATTCAACAATGATTTCATCCATGGGTCTGCTTTGTAATTTTTTTGTGGCAAATTTGGTTGCGCAAAAAGTACATTCGCTCAAGCATCCATCAGCGATTTTTATATTGTAATAAGGGGATATGATCTGGGCATTCAGTTTGAGATTTTTTTTCAGCAGTCCCAGGTATTTAAAATACACAGCGGAGAACTTAAGAAACAAATTATTCATTGCATAGATGTCAAACAATTTCCTAAAAAGGGCCGAACGTCTGTTAAAACTCCGGACAATGAGATAATCTACGATGGAACCGCCTTCTTTGACTGTATCCGGAGCAGGTATTCCATTAAAAGGACATGAGGGATGGATAATGGCATCAAGCTGCTCCAGTTCCCCGTTTGGGATGTAGATGAATTGTCCTAATTTTTCAATCACCTTGGGATTGATTCTCGATAAACAACCTGTGATGATGATCCTGGCATTGGTTTTGTTTTTATCCAGAGCGTATTGAATCGCCCTGATGGAATTTTCTTCGTTTTTTCTTACAACTCCGCAAGTGGAGATAATCATATAATCAGCCTTTCCAGGGGAATAAACCTCAACAAAGTGGTTCATTAATAAATATTTTTTTATACGGATACAGTCCACTCCTCTTCTTATGCAACCTGCGTTAAAAATATAAAAACTGTTCCGTTTCATAAAAAACTAATTATATGAGATTATAACTATTAAGAAGTTGTTTTGATTTTTCAATATCATTAAACATGATCACATCAATGATCGACAAGTGTTTAACAAATTCTGATTCGAATTGTTTATAGGTATAATCCGAATTTAAAAAAAATAAGGAAATCCTGTTTTGAGAAAAAACATTTTTATCGTAAAGATCCCTGCCGTTGATGGGATTGATATAAGTGTCGGCATTCTCTTTGATGCATATGGACAGGATTCTGTCCTGTCCTTTCAAATTTACATGGCTTTTGTCATCGGAACTCCGGTAAAATTTTGTTGTTAATGAAAAATATCGTGCCGTTTCCTCGATTGAAAATATTAGCCAGTCAATGAAGAACTTGCTTTTGACTGATAAGCATTTTGTTATCCATCCAAATCCTTCATTGAAATGAGGCGCTTTTTTATAGGCTCTTTCAATGGTTTTTATGAATATGGAAACCCACTTTTCAATATGATCTGATACAAGCAGATCTTTGATTAAAATATTCTGGGAAGCATTTTTCAAAGGAACGGTAAATGACCAGGGTTTTCCATTCAGTAGAATACGGTTTCTGTTAATCCATCCCTTGTTGATATAAGTGACATCATCAAAAATAATAAACTTATCCACACTGTTAATGAGTTGAAAATAACCCAGATAAGGCAAAAAATAAGGCTGCATGATGGCCAGTTTCATTTATCAGTCACTCTTATGCGAATTGTCTTATCACTGCTGAAATCTTTTTAACCTGCTCATCCTTAAGATTTGGATAAATCGGGAGACATAGTATTTTCTGGGTTATTTCTTCTGCGACAGGAAGGTTCCCAGGTTTTGCCGATTCAAGTCCCTTGTAGGTCGGGAACTGGCTGATCAATGGATAAAAATATCTTCGTGTATAAATATTAAATTTTTTGAATTCCTCATAAACCTGATCCCTTGATTTACCAAATTCATCCTGGTTTATCAAAACCGGGAAATAGCAGTAATTGTGAGTAACTCCATCTCTGTCTCCAAGAAAATGTATGCCCCTGATTCCTTTCAACTCTCTGCGGTAAATTTCCGTAATGGTTTTTCTTCTCATAATGGACTGATCTATGTATTTTAACTGAAGCAAACCAAGGGCGGCCTGAAATTCATGCATTTTTGCGTTTATACCCGGGCCTACAACTGTTGTCTCTCCGGCAAAACCGAAATTCTTTAAGAAATCTATCCTTTTCTTGGTTGCCTCATCCTGACAGACAATCGCACCGCCTTCAAAGGTCGTAAAAATCTTTGTTGCATGAAAACTTAATATGGATAAATCACCGAAATTCAGGACGGAATTATAATTTACTTTAACCCCGAATGCATGGGCTGCATCATATATCACTTTAAGACCATAGGTATCAGCAATTGTTTTAATTCTTTCAACATTACAGGGATACCCGTAAATATGAACAGGCATAATGGCGGTTGTATTGGGTGTAATGGCTGCCTCTATTTTTTCCGGGTCAAGAGTGAAAGTGTCTGGCTCAATGTCAACAAAAACTGGTTTGATATTGTTCCACCACAGGGAATGGGTGGTTGCCACAAAACTGAAAGGCGTGGTTATCACTTCTCCGGTTATACGCAAAGCCTGAAGCGCTGTAATCAATGCAAGAGTACCGTTGGTAAAAAGAGACAGATGCTTGACACCAAGATATGCAGCCAGTTCCTTTTCAAAGGCCTTATGATAATCCCCTGCATTTGTCAGCCACTTCTTTTTCCAGATATTTTCAAGATATGGAATAAACTCTTCAAGAGGAGGTAAAAATGGCTGAGTTACCTTTATTTCTTCCTTTGGATCTGTATTAATGTCATTATTCATTTTCATTTTCTCTTTTGAATTCCTACATCCGTATTTTATATAAATTACCGCTACCATTTTCAAGGTACCTGGATCTTGTCACATATACAAATTCTCCATCACTTACTCCATTCAATAAATATCTTTCAGGAGATTTCCATTTTAAGAGCAAACCTTTTTCTGAAAACTTATAAAGGGTGCTTTCTAAATGATCGAATACAATCCAGTAATTTTTATGATGTATAATATCAGATACATATTTAAAAGTTTGATCAGCAAATGGGAACTGAGTTTCCTTTACCCACACCGACTCACCATTCAGCGAATATATCTCCCCGTTCACCAATGGAAGAAGAAGTTTGTTATCTACTTCCTTTAAAACATACAATAAGTCAGCAGACACATCCGGCAGCGGAAGTATTGTTTCCAGTTTCAGATCATTGTTTAACAGTCCAAGAAATTTTTTAGCTTTATTAATCAAACCAATCTTTCCATCCCATTTAAAAATTCTTGAATCTTTATCCAGAGGCAGGTCCGGACATTCACTTGTTGTTATTGTTTTTGAAAGAACCCATTTTTTTGTAAAAGAAAGGATCCTGCCATTTTCACCCTCCAGAACAATAAAATGCTCATTTATATAAAGTAGCTGAATTGGTTTGATCAGCCCCTCTTTTTCACAACAAGATTTGATGTATTTAAAGTTTTTATCATAACATATAATCTGATTATAAAATGTTGAAGGCATATAAATCAGACCCTCATGATCCAGCTCTATGGATGCGGAAAAATTCAAACGCTTGTCCTCAATCTCCTGCACAATTTCAAAACAGTAATCAGATTTCAGCTCCCTGATTTTTTTCAGGATGATTTCTTTTTCATTTGCATTCAATTTTCAGACTCCCTCTTTCCCTACAGCTCCGCCCTCTCAGTCACACCGTGGGAGGTGAGGAGGGCTTGATAAACTGTTGCCGCAGATGATGCGGGTTAAAGGGTTAAAATATCTTCTGCTGAATTCCCCGGAATCAGTGCATGTATTTACAGGCGCTGACTTATTATTTTTCAGTGGACAGCCAGGACTCTTCATACGATTTCCCAATGCCCGCCCTTTTCCGTGCCTACTCTTCGGATTGATTTATCTTCTTTCAAAGATTCCATTTCTCTCAGAATGGTTCTTTTAGTGACCTTTAATGCACGCGCCATTTCAGTGGTAGAAATTTTTTTATTTTTCTTTATCAAGGAGATTATCAATGATTTTCGATCGGTGACATTATCGGTGACATTATCGGTGACATTATCGGTGACATTATCCTGTTGCATAAATACAGTGACTCTAAAACCGTTTTGAAAGTTCTCAAACACCGGGGGATTCAAGCCGCTAACCTTAAATGCGTTTATTATCCGTTTGATTCCCGAACCGTATTGTTCAATGATTCCGGCTTCTTTAAAAAGGGAGGCAATTTTTTTATTCCTTGTTTGAGAGACATATTTCCCGCGGATTAATTGATCAATTGTAAGTCCATCCGGAAGCCTGCCGGGATTAAAGAATTCGATTCTGTCATTGAAAATTTTTATAACGGAATCAGCAGAGTCCTGATAGTTGCGGTGCACTATCATATTCACTACTATTTCTCTCAGGGCATTCAAAGGATATTCCCACCTTTCTTCATGCTGGGCCTTTCCTGTAATGATCACTGCCTTGTTGATGTGTTTTTTAACGAAACTCAAAACTGCTTCCACCTGCCCGAACAAATCGCATCGAAGGGTGATGTTATCTTTGATGGTTATTTCATCAGAAAACCTGCCCGACTGTATTGCTGCGGAAAAAACATCATCCTTTGAAAATAAAAGATGACAGGCATTGGAGATCCGGTCGCCTTTTATCAGTTCAAACTTATGTAATATGGTCAATGGATCATCGGTAATGGCTGTTTCTCTGATTTGATTGACGATTTCTATGAACCTGTTAACCTTTTCAAGTGAGACGCTTTCCAGCATGTAATTACTGATATGGCTGTCCCAGCTTGTATTGAAAGTCTTGAGATACATGTTCGCTATTTCCTGCATATCCAGCAGGTGATTCGAATTCCTGATGCGCTTGTAATAACGCCCCCTGAAGGCAACCGGTTTGATAGGATATTCCGGAATCCCAAAAGATATTATCTGTTTTTTGCCAAGGGTAAAAATTTCATATTCAGGGATCAGGTTCGGATAGGTTTTATGTTTGACTTCATTAATCCAGTTCTGAATGGATTCTTCGCTTACAGTGACCCCTTTGACTTCTTTTTGGTCTGAAATTCCGATAATGACGTTGCCGCCTTTTGTATTTGCAAAAGCCGTCAGAGTTTCTATGACTTCATCATTAAAACTGCTTTTAAATTCCACAGTTTCGTTCTCGCCCGTTTTTATAATCGCTGGTATTTTCATTTAGTTATGACCTGAATATAAACTGATCCGCATGGTTTTCATTATATTCAATATATTGTGAAGCAGAGTTTGCTTTATGCGCCATTTTTTCGGATTGAAACTCTTTAATTTTTTCTACTATTTTCTTGCCATTCATTGGCTTTATCCTGATACAGCTCCGCCCTCTCAGTCACACCGTGGAAGGTGAGGAGGGCTTGATTACACTGCTGCCGCAGGTGATGCGGGTTAAAGGGTTAAAATATTTTCTGCTGAAATTCCGCAAACAGAGGCGACTCTTTTTAGGGGGATTTCAGGGTAAAATTTCTGAAATGTTTTATATTTACTAATGCTGAAAGACTGGGCATTAAAACGCGTGTCCACAGCATCAGTTTCATTGATAATAAAATCCACTTCCTGTTTATTCTGATTACGCCAGAAGTTAAGGCTTTTCACATTTTCCCGCTGATGCAGAAGAAGAAAGCAGAGGTTTTCAAAATAACCATCACGATCCAGCCTATCTTCAATATTACTGAAATTATTCAGAAGCACATTGCGGATTCCCATGTCGCAGAAATAGCATTTAGGCATGCGCCCCAGCTCCTTGGGTTTTTGAGTGGTAAAAGGCAGTGTCAGGGACACAACACCCATATTACTTAAAAGCCGAAGATAAGCCTCCACCGTAGGCGAGGTGATACCGGCAAGCCCGGAAAGTTCAGACATGTTCAAGGGCTCCCCTGTTTTTTCAGCCAGAAATTTCATGAGATTATAAAAAGGGGAAATATTTTTAACCCCGGCCCGCCTTAAATCCAGATCCACAAAAAGATGAACCAGCTCTTCAAGACGCTTCTGCTTTGCCGCATAATCATCTTCAGCCACAACGCAGGGGTATCCGCCAAATTTTGCGTATTCCCAGAATAAAGTCTCAAGATCAGATCTTTCAGAACCGGAGATTTTACCCCTGATTTCCGAAGGCCATCTTTGAGGAACCTTGCTGCATAATTTTTCTTCCCTGGTTTTCACAAATTCAAAAAATGATAATGACTCAAGCTTTAAGGATTTGATTGAATCAACTTTTGAGATTAGGGATTCTATAATTCCTTCATCTGCAGAGGCAGCGACAAAACCAATCTTTTCGCCGTATTTTTCCTTTATCGTTTTAATGAACTTTGCAGGATCATTCAGGTTCTGCATTTCATCCAGCAAAACAAGGTGTTTTTTGCCATTTACCGCAGGAATAAGCTTAAAAAGATTCAAAGGGGATTCATTGCAGGATTGAAGGGTATTTTGATTTTCAAGATTCACATAAAAAGAAGAAATTTTCCTGCCTGAATTTTCACACAAACTTTTCAAAAGCGTAGTCTTGCCTATGCCTCTGGGCCCGGTGAGCATAATCACGTCTTTACCGTTGATCATTTGCATTACCTGCTTTTCTAAAGTTCGCGTTATCCGCATTTTAAATTTATCCGATTTATTTTAAATTGTAATTACAAAAATCACACCTAATTATGTTGTGTTTTTGAAAAATTTTCCTGATAACTCTATCGGTATGAAGGCAAAAATTGCTTAATGATTTTTTCATTCCTTCATCCGTTTTCAATATAATACTCACCAAATAAATCAGATACATCTTTATTTCCCTATTTTAAAAACACAACACCACAACTAGACTCTTTTAAATATACATATTGTGTGCCAGTTGAATGCGGCAATTAATGATCTGGAAATGAATGGCTGATTTATAAACGAAAAATTTAAAAATTAATGAAGATCTATTTGACGAGATTGCTTCGTCGCGGAACTCCTCGCATTGACATTCAAATTATGCACCTATCTAGAGCTTGTCCCAATTATTCATTGAAGCCTTGAAATCAAGGATGCACAGGAAATAAAAAAGGGCAAAGCGATCGAAAAACGATACTTTGCCCAAAATTGATGTGTTATAACCTTTAATCATCACAAAAAAGGAACACATCAATGATAAGAATAATACCCGAACAGATAGAATTTAGTCCAGCACTTCCTGTAGTAATCGGCAATATGGATTATCAGGCATTTGAAAGACGACTGATAAGAATCAATGAAATGCTATGCATAAGCGGAATCGAAGTAAGATTTATTGAAGGAAAGCTAAAAAAATATCGATTACAAAAAGGGAAAGGACAGAAGTCCATTCAACCGATGCTGAGGCGGGCTTTAAGGT
>CAYUET010000009.1:0-59807 GCA_964443875.1 uncultured bacterium
ATTGATTTATCAGGGTTCAGATGAATTTCTTCTGATTTTTCATGCAATATGCGGGCTAAGTAATAATAATCCTGTTCCCGCTTATTCTAAAGCAGAAACAGGATTTCTAAAGAGCTTTAACTCTCATGAAAAATCAATGAATATGGAAAATATTTTCACAAATTTCCAATATCCAAAAAATCCTATCTATTTAGATTCGAGAAGTTTATTAATAGCAGCAGCGGCACGTCTGCCTTCGCCCATGGCCAAAATGACTGTTGCAGCGCCTAAAACAATATCTCCGCCGGCATAAACCCTATCCATGGAGGTCTTCCCGTTTTCATCCACAATCAGATTTCCTCTTTTGTTGGTTTCCAGCTCTTTGGTAGTCTGCTTGATGAGGGGGTTGGAGTCATTTCCAATGGCAACAATAACCGTATCGACAGCCATCATGGCTTCACTGCCCTTAACAAGCACAGGGCTTCTGCGTCCTGATTCATCGGGCGCTCCCAATTCGAAGCTCACACATTCCATACCGGTCACCCGGCCTTTTTCATCGCCCAGAATCCTGGAGGCATTTTTCAACAGATGAAATTGAACACCTTCCTCTTTGGCATGACAAACCTCTTCCAGCCGGGCAGGCATTTCTTTTTCAGTTCTGCGATAAATAATATGGACCTCTTCCGCACCCAGACGAAGGGCCGTCCTTGCTGCATCCATGGCGACATTTCCTCCGCCTAAAACCGCAACTTTATGGGAGGGATAAATAGGAGTGGCGGCTTTACCCTTTTCATATGCCTTCATCAGATTGGATCGGGTAAGGTATTCGTTGGCTGAAAAAACTCCAACCAAATTTTCCCCTTCAATTCCCATGAAACGCGGAAGTCCGGCTCCGCTTCCGATAAAAACAGCATCAAATCCGTCTTTTTCAAGGAGATCCTTCAATTTCCGGGTACGGCCGATCAAAAAATTTGTATTCAGTTCTACCCCCATATCCAAAAGGGTCTGAATCTCTTTCTGGACAATTTTTTTGGGGAGACGGAATTCAGGAATGCCATAAACCATCACTCCTCCGGGCTTGTGAAAAGCCTCATAGATAACAACCCGGTGTCCTTCTTTACGGATATCCGCTGCAGCGGCAATCCCCGCAGGACCTGACCCGATAATGGCCACCTTTTTTCCTGTAGACGTTTTTACTTCCGGAAGAACCTCTTTACCCGAAACTCTTTCCCAGTCTGCAACAAAACGCTCAAGTCTTCCGATGGAAACCGAAAACTCCTGGTTTTTTAATGATTTTCCCAAGGTGCAATTCTTCTGACATTGCACTTCCTGGGGACAGACTCTGCCGCAGATTGAAGGGAGAAGACTGGATTCTTTTATGATCCTGACACTCTCCGCAAAATTTTCTTCCTCAATGGCCTTGATAAACGCCGGTATACGGATACCCACCGGGCAGCCGTCTACACAGGGTGAATTTTTACACTGCAGGCATCTTCTCGCTTCAATAAGGGCCTCCTCAGGGGTATACCCTAAGGCAACTTCCTCCATGTTCCTTACACGGACCTCAGGCTTCTGGGTTGGCATTTCCTGCTGGGGCAGTTGCATCCTCTCTTTAAGTTTAAGATCCCTGCCTTTGATTTCTGCAAGAATCGATTTGGCCTTTTCACTCAGTTCTTCAGGGGATAAATGCATAAAATTACTCCGTCTGCTATTTTTTTCCTAAATCCAGATGACATTGATGGTGGGCTTCTTCTTCATGTTTTTTGTAAGAGCCCAGCCGAAGCATCATATTATCAAAATCTACTTTATGTCCGTCAAATTCAGGACCGTCCACACAGACAAACTTTGTCTTGCCGCCCACTGTGACCCTGCACCCGCCGCACATTCCTGTTCCGTCTATCATGATGGTATTCAGGGAAACAACCGTAGGAACCTGGTAAGGGCGGGTTGTTTCCGCACAGAACTTCATCATGATGGGCGGCCCTATGGCAACAACCAAATCCGGTTTTATCTCTTCGCACTTTTTTTTCAAAGGCTGGGTAACAAGGGCTTTTTCTCCGCAGGAACCGTCATCCGTACAAATAATGAGTTCATCTGCGATCGCCTTCATTTCTTCTTCCATGACCAGAAGCTCCTTGTTGCGGGCCCCCAGAATAACAATCAGCTTATTCCCGGCCTTTTTCATGGCCTGGGCAATGGGGAATAAAGGAGCAGAACCGATACCTCCGCCCACGCAGACCACAGTGCCGAATTTTTCAATGTGAGTCGGAGTACCCAAAGGCCCAAGCACATTTTCAATGAAATCCCCTTCCTCATATTCGGCCAGGCGATGGGTGGTATTTCCTACGGCCTGAAAAATAATGGTGATTGTTCCCTTTTCCGGATCCGCATCCGCAATGGTCAAAGGAATCCTCTCACCGAAATCCGTATCGAGCTGAAGAATCAGAAACTGACCGGCTTTACGTTCCGAAGCGATTTTCGGAGAATGAATATCCATCCGGTAAACTTCCGCAGAAAGCTGTTTTTTAAAAACTATTTTATTCATCATTTCCCTCTAATCTTTCCATTACATAAAAATAATATAAAAACTTTTCCCTTCCTTAAAATGTCCGGAGTCCGGCTCGTTTTGAATGTTTTTAATAAAAAAACATGATTCTAAATTTTTATCAGATCAGTGAAGACTTATTTTTACGAAAATCCGTCTGTATTACCAAGGCAGACTTCCCCCTTATATTTCTCACAAAAAATTCGAACTAAAAAAAATGCCGAGGAAAGCCATTTCTTTGACAATCCTCGGCATCATTTTTCTCACAAATTACTGACTTTTATCATTCTCTATAGAATATAGAGGTTTCAGTAAAGTCAAAAATTAGACAACACCCTGATCAATCATGGCGTCAGCTACTTTTACAAATCCGGCAATGTTCGCTCCTTTAACATAGTTGACAAAGCCGTCTTTCTCTTTCCCGTATTTGGAGCAGGCTTCATGAATACTGCACATGATCCTGTGAAGACGAGCCTGAACTTCATCTCTTGTCCAGGATAATCTTTCGGAGTTCTGTGACATTTCCAGACCACTGGTTGCCACGCCTCCGGCATTCGCTGCCTTACCCGGGCCATAGAGCACTTTTGAATCCAGAAAAACCTTTACCGCTTCCGGCGTGGAAGGCATATTGGCGCCTTCACTGATGCAGATGCAGCCGTTTTTTACAAGTGTCTCCGCATCCTTTTTATCCAGTTCATTCTGGGTTGCTGAAGGGAAAGCCACGTCGCATTTGACATGCCATGGTTTTTTTCCTGCGAAATATTCGCATTGATATTTATCGGCATATTCCTTGATGCGGCCTCTTTTGACATTCTTCAGTTCAAATACAAACGCAAGCTTTTCAGGAGTGATCCCATTGGGATCATAAATGGTTCCATCCGAATCGGACAGAGTGACGCATTTTCCCCCAAGTTCAGTCACCTTTTCAACGGTATACTGGGCGACATTTCCAGAACCGGAAACAACAACCGTTTTTCCTTTGAGACTTTCGCCTCGGGTTTTCAGCATTTCCTGAGCAAAAAAAGTGGAACCGTAACCTGTGGCTTCAGGACGGATGAGGCTTCCACCCCAATTCAGCCCTTTTCCTGTCAGAACTCCAGTGAACTCCTGTCTCAGTCTTTTATACTGACCAAACATAAAACCGATTTCACGTCCGCCCACCCCGATATCTCCGGCTGGAACATCAGTGTTTGCACCAATATAACGTGACAGTTCAGTCATAAAGCTCTGACAGAATCTCATCACTTCATTATCGGATTTGCCTTTGGGATTAAAATCACTTCCGCCTTTTCCTCCACCCATGGGAAGAGTGGTCAAGGAATTTTTAAAAACCTGCTCAAACGCTAAAAACTTCAGGATACCAAGATTCACACTGGGATGAAATCTGAGCCCGCCCTTATAAGGGCCTATGGCGCTGTTCATCTGTATGCGGAAACCGCGGTTGATCTGAGTTTCACCCTTATCATCAATCCAGGGAACACGGAAGATGAGCACTCTTTCGGGTTCTACCATGCGTTCCAGTATCTTGTGGTTTTTATACTTAGGATTTTCTTCAATAAAACTTTCAAGGCTTTCGGCCACTTCCCTGACGGCCTGGTGAAACTCAGGCTCTCCCGGATTTTTAGCAATAACGTTCTGCATGAATTTTTCGATCATTAGACTTCTCCTGTTATGATTCTTTTACTATTAATAAAATTTCAATTCATCCAATTTCAAGGAAGAAGCAATATAAAAAGATCATCAAAAATGATAAAGAAGATTCACCTATAGATAGCATATAAAATGTACATATATATATCATAAGTATGTTTAAAATATCCCTCTTGAAAAAGACTTGACCAAATACTTTTTCTCCAAACGAATTTATCCTTTGAAAAGGAAGGGGGCAGGACAATCAGAGGATATAATCTCTTTCTGCTACCCTAAAAATAAAAAAACAACCGCTACAGGAATTGATTAAAAAAGGGAGCAAACCCGATTATACGGCATTGAGATAACTGAACAGGCTATTGGAAGAATTAGCTATTCCTAATTTCTGACGAATCTTATTCCTGTGAACCTCTACGGTTCCCGGATTTAATTTTAAAAAATCAGCAATTTCCTTACTGGTCATGCCGCTGCGTACCAGATTTGTGATTTCTATTTCCCTTGGAGTCAGAGGAAGTTCAGGTCCTCCTATTTTTTCACTGTAGGAGGAAAGCATTTCCATGATATTTTTTTCCAAAACCTCCAGCTGCTTGGCATCCAGGCCGCCCTTCATCCGGCCTTTTTTTATGATAGGCAGAAGAATCCTCTCGATATTAAGACTTACATTTTTCTTGATCTCATTTTTCTCAAAATGAATATGATCCACGAGTTCACTTAAGGCAATGGTCTTATGTTCTAAAAGTTCTTTCTGACTCTTCAGGAGCTGTGCGGATTCCTTCATATTTTGTTCAATTGTTTTTCGTTCCGCAATCGCCCCCAGATGCCGGGCTATGGATTCTATAAGCTTTCTCTCTTCTTTTAAAAAGGGACCTTCATCCAGCCTGGCTTTTTCCTTCAGATAAAAAATTCTGACCTCTCCGGCCGCCTTTCCGAATTCATAGATCACCGCAGACTGAGACCAGGCCGTGACCTGATCATTGCGGGTCCGGCATTCAAAATCCTTGTATCTTATAAGCGCACAACAGTCTTCAGGATACTGCCAGGCATTAGGCAGCTGCTCGACAAAAGTTTTAAAAAAATCCTCAAGACTCAGCTCATACTGGCTGTCAAGCCTGCTGAGCTCATAGAAACATTCCAGTTCCTTTATCCGTTCACGCAGATCATGGACCTTCTGAGCCAAAAGATTCTTAAGGTCCCTGTTATCCCGGCTGCCATTTACTTTAATTTTATTCATGTTTTTTTTCATGGCTCTCATTTCAGATAAATATTTAATATTTATTATCAGAGGTTTCCTGGATAATCAAAATAAATCTACGGAAGAATTTTTGTAAATCGGAAGCAGCCTTTCGTTCTGTTCAGAACAATATCGTCCTGATTTTCAATTTTTTCATCTCCGTCGCCTCACTCCGGCTCGCTTTTGCATCCCCCATTCTGCAAGACCCCATCTCTTTTTAAAAATCCTCACCAATCACTGCCTTCCAGCATGCCTAATTTCATTGAATTTCGGATGTTCCGACAATTTTAAAAAAAAGGTAAAAATGCTTGCATATTATTCAGATATGGATAGATTGAGAGCGAATTAAACGGTAAGAAACAACCCCCCGCCTCAGGAGGATAACATGACAGATACAAATATGGTAAAAATTCAGATTGGACAACAAATCGTTGATTGCCCTGTTGTGCCCGGTACGGAATCAGAAATCGGATTTGATATTTCTTCAATCCTGAAAAAGACAGGGTACACCGCTTATGATGAAGGTTTTGCCAATACTTCTGTTTGTAAAAGCTCGATTGCCTTCATTGACGGTGAAAAAGGAATTTTGCGATACAGGGGTTACCCCATAGAACAGCTGGCAGAACAGTCCCGGTTTATCGAGATCGCCTGGCTGATTATCTGGGGAGAACTTCCTTCAAAAAAACAAATCGATGAATTTTCAAACATGCTTACGGAACACTCCATTCTACACACTTCCATGGAACATCATTTTGCGGGTTTTCCTGAAAATTCTCATCCGATGGCGATCCTTTCCTCCATGATTACTGCACTGACCTGTTATTATCCTGAACTTATGGACATTACCGATGAACAGAAATTCACACTTGCGGCCGCAAAAATTATTTCAAAAGTAAGAACCATTGCCGCCTTTTCCTATCGAAAATCCAAGGGATTGCCCTATATTTATCCCAGCCCTAAACTTAAATATTGCGCCAATTTTCTGCACATGATGTTTTCTCTGCCCTATCAGGAATATGAAGCTCATCCGGTGATAGAAAAGGCCCTTAATCTCTTTTTAATTCTTCATGCAGAACACGGACTCAACTGCTCTGCTTCCACAGCCCGGATGGTGGGCAGCTCCAGATCAAACCTCTTCAGTGCTGTCTCAGCCGCTGTCTGCGCCCTATGGGGGAACCTTCATGGCGGGGCTAACATGGCGGTAATTAAAATGCTCGAAGAAATCCATAAAACAGGCAAACCCCCCCAGCATTTTATTGAATTGGCAAAATCCAGGGAAAATCCTTTTAAATTAATGGGATTCGGCCACCGGATTTATAAAAATTATGACCCGAGAGCAAAAATACTCAAGGCTCATGTTGAAAAAGTACTGAATCTTCTGAAGGTAAATGATCCTTTACTGGATATTGCCAAAAAACTCGAAGAGCTGGCTTTGAATGATCCTTATTTTATAGAGAAAAAACTCTACCCTAATGTCGATTTTTACAGTGGAATTCTGTTAAAGGCGATTGGGATCCCCGTTGATATGTTTACGGTCATGTTTGCCATCGGCCGCGCTCCGGGCTGGATTGCTCATTGGAAAGAAGTCAGCGATAATAAACAGAAAATCTATCGCCCGCAGCAGGTCTATTGCGGATCTAAAATAAGAGATTATGTCTCTATGAATAAACGCTAATCAGATTCTGCAAATAAAAAATAATCCCGGAATGCAACAGCCGCCTGTTTATGGACAGCTTTTTTCAGATTTCCCCATGCAAAAGGCGAATCAAGCCGAAACACTGCTTTCCAGAAAATCCAGCGCACTCAGGGCTTCCCGGCTCATGGGATTTAAAGACAGCTGAATCGTGATAACAGACAAAGCTTCCTGATACGCTTTTAGCCTGATCATTTCGTGAAGCATGAATTGAAAATCCGGATAAAAAACGATCTCCCTCAGATCCAATCCGAGACTCTGAAGACTGTTCAGGACTTCAAGGAAAAAATCTGTTTGTTCTGACTCAATGAGAAATCGAAGGCTGATGAAGAGATCCTCTTTTAGGACGCCCAAGAAATCCGGTTTTCTCTGGCTGTTATTTAAAAACAAAGGAATTTCTCCCTCGGCCATTCCATTAAAACGGCCTTTACGGCTGCAGTCCTCACAGACTTCCATAATCCCCTGGGAATCAAAAACTTCCTTCCAGTTTTCTGAGGAAAATCCCGCCGCAGGAGAAGAAACTTCTTCACAGAGACGAATTTCATTCTTCTCATTTAAAACCAGGGTATTCCGGCTCCATTGACATTTTTTTCCGCATCCCTCCTTGTCGGATAAATCCATATCCATATCCTTTTTTCTTAAGGGCGGAAGAAGAATAATTTCATCTAAAATAAAAAGATAACGGTCAAAAATATTTCTTATATCTTCCCGGGAATCGGCATCCCTGATTTCGAGATAAATTAAAAAATTCTGCCATTGACGGTTATTCTTTTTGTAGAGCAAAAGGCTCTCTACCTGCCGATCCAGTGCTTCATTCCAATCAGAAAGAGGAAAACTCAGGATCAAACCGTTCAGCCCTTCCTGAATTTTCTTCGTAAGGATCTCAAAATCCGGAGGGACATCCCGCAGGGATAGGATACGGCTTAGAATCCTTGTCTCTTTAGCCCATTTGAGGATCAAGGATAGATATTCTGAATTCAAATCTTCTGTTCGTATTTTTAAAGTCAGAAGCCGTGGAGGGGAACTAAAATGACGGAAGGCGTTCAAGTCTGTTTCCGGGGTCTTTTCACGAGATGAATCGAAAGCAGATAAATCCAGTATCAGATGAACAACATTTTTAAAGGGAGTTTTTTCCCTTTTAAGACTGTTTTCTTCCAAAGTAAAAATCTCTTCTGAAATTTTTTCCTTCCACTGAAGGGGAGAAATTAAGGCAATATTTTTCAAAATTTCCATAAGGTCGATCAGATGAGAAGCAATAGCATAATCCTGCTCAGTACAGATCAAAAAAAAAGGATTAAGGCCCTGTTTTAAGGGCAAAGGGACTGCCTTAACCTTTCGGGTGATATTCTCAAAATACAGAGGACGTTCCAACTCCTTCTGAAAACATTCAACCTTTAAAGGGGAGGGATTTTTCTTCAATAAAAGATTTCTTAAATAAATGAACTCCTGGGTCTTTTCAGATTTTTCTTCACAGATTTTATCCGCAACTTCATTATAGGGAGCAATAATAATCGGCTCAAGGCCCTGACATGAAAAACAGCTTAACTGCCCCTGGGATTCTCTGATCAGGGCATCTAAATACTCTCCGGACAAAAAGACGGAACTTTCCGCCATAAGCAGAACAGCCTGGTCAAAATCATATACCTCTTTCAAATGCATGAAGTATCCAAGGTGATAGGCTCCACAAGCCATTTTGATCTTTTGAGGAGCGTCTTTATTTCTGCGGATATTATTCTTTTCAAAAGACCATTCTTTACCTTCCTCAACAACATGAAAGGAAAGAGAAAGAGGAAGTATCTTTTTAAGATTTTCTGCGCAAAGACGTACAGGCCCGTCACACGGCGCACTTGAAGTGAGCAGAATCATTTTATTGATTTCGCGTGATGCGGAAAGCTTTTGAAGCATGTATTTTAAAAGATTAAGTTCTCCATGGCTTCCTAAAAAATACTGATCCAGTCCGCGCTGATTCGGGACTGCGAGGCTTAAATGAATAAAAAGAAGCGTCTGCATGCCCCTTTATAGCAAACACAGACTACTCATTCAATGGATTATGAACCTGTAAAAATATTTTATTTCTTCAGGGATTGCCGGATAAGATTCAGGGCAGATCCGGCTTTAAACCATTCTATCTGGTATTCTGAAAACGAATGTTGCAGAAGGATTTCTTCTCTTTCCCCATCCGCATGCTTTAAAATAAGCGTCAACGATGACCCTGGTTTTAAAATGCTTAGCCCTGACAAAGAGACAATATCGGTCTCCTGGATTTTATCATAATCCCCGGGCTTAATAAAAGTGGCGACCAGTATCCCCTGTTTTTTAAGATTATTTTCAGCAATACGTGCAAAGGACCTCGCAATAATCGCGCTGCAGCCTAAATGCCGGGGCTCCATGGCCGCATGCTCCCTGGAGGAGCCCTCCCCGTAATTTTCATCCCCGATTGCCACCCACCCAATATTCTGTGCCTTATAAAAACGGGCAATTTTTGCCAGGGGCAAAGATTTTTCCCCGGTGAGCTGGTTTGTCCCCTTACCGGTCTCACCCGTATAGGCATTGACAGCGCCTAAAAACATATTCTCAGAAATATTATCCAGATGCCCCCGGTATTTAAGCCACTTCCCGGCAGGTGAAATATGATCGGTTGTACATTTTCCTGAGATTTTCAAAAGAATCCGCTGCTCGTCCAGGTTATCCTGTCCACTCCAGGATTTAAAAGGGGTCAGGGCCTGCAGACGATCGGATTTTTCTGAAATACGGATCTCTATGGCAGAATTTTTACTTTTATGCTCAGAACTTAATCCGCTGATTTCAAAAAAACCCTGATCCGGCAATTCCCTGCCTTGAGGAATGTCCAGAGAGACCTCTTTGCCCTCATCATTTAAAAGAGTATCCTGCGCAGGATCAAAATCAATGCGTCCGCTCACCACCATGGCCGCAATCAGCTCAGGAGAACCTATAAAAGCCAGTGTTTCCGGGTTTCCATCGTTGCGTGCCTTAAAATTTCTGTTAAACGATGTAATGATTGAATTAGGTCTATTTCCTTCAATATCCTCCCTTTTCCATTGCCCAATGCAGGGGCCGCAGGCATTGGTCAGAAGAATCGCTCCGGCCTCTTCCAAAACCTTCAAAATTCCGTCCTTTTCAATGGTCTTCTTTATTTTCTCAGATCCGGGGGAAATAAAGAGAAGGGCTCTGGGCTTTATCTTCTTTTTTAAAGCATCCTTCAGAATGAAGGCCACCCGGGAAAGGTCCTCGTAGGAAGAATTGGTGCAAGAACCTATCAGTCCAACTTTCAGTTCCAATGGATATTTCTTGTCTTTTGCTTCCTTTTTAAGATCCGAAACAGAACGGACCAGATCAGGAGTAAAAGGGCCACAAACCTGTGGTTCGAGAATGTCTAAATCAAGCTCGATAATCTGGTCAAAATATTTTTCAGGATCTTTTTCCACTTCCGGGTCAGCTTTAAGACATGAGGCTACGCGTAAGGCGCTGTCTGCAATTTCCTCTCTCTGTGTCCTGCGCAGATAATCTTCAATTTTGGAATCAAAGGGAAAAACAGAGGAAGTGGCTCCCACCTCAGCACCCATATTGGTAATCGTCGCTTTTCCGGTTGCAGAAAGACTTTTTAGTCCCTCTCCGAAATATTCAATCACACAGCCTGTTCCGCCTTTAACGGTTAAAAGCCCGGCAAGTTTAACAATAATGTCTTTGGGGGAAGACCATCCTTTCAACGCCCCTTTTAAGCGGACCCCGATCAATTTCGGCCATTTAAGTTCCCAGGGCATTCCTACCATGGCATCCACAGCATCGGCCCCGCCTACGCCAATCCCTATCATCCCCATCCCTCCTGCATTCGGAGTATGAGAATCTGTACCGATGATAAGCCCTCCGGGAAAGGCTAGGTTCTCAAAAATAATCTGATGAATAATTCCGGCTCCGGGACTTGAAAACCCCATGCCATATTTTTTTGCAACTGCGGACAAAAAGGAATAGACCTCCTCATTCTCCTTCAAGGCTTCGCACAGATCACTCTTTTCGCCTTTCCTGGCCTGAATCAAATGATCACAATGAACTGTTGCAGGAACCGCAGAGGTATCCCTACCTGCCAGCATGAACTGCAAAAGAGCCATCTGGGCTGTTGCATCCTGCATGGCAACACGGTCAGGGGTTAATGCCACATAAGACTTCCCCCTTTTCGGGGCTTCAGTGATGGATTCCGAAAGATGTGAAAATAAAATCTTTTCTGTGTAGGTCAGGGGTCTTGCAAAGATACGCCTGGCCTGTTCAATTTTCTGAGGCAAAGTATGATAAAAGGAATGAACCAACGCTAAATCATTTTTCATGAGCAACTCCTCGTATGTAAAAACTGGATATTTATTTAATGTAGAGAAAATAAATATTTTAAAATTCCTGATCAAGGTAATTCTGCTTGATAAAAAAGAAATGAACAGGTAACTTTAGATATTGGTATTATCTAGAAAAGGAATTTGAAATCGAATGATGGAATTATTAAAAGAATTCTGGCTATTTTTAAAAGATCGAAAAAAATGGTGGCTTACCCCCATCATCCTTTCAATCGTGCTGCTGGGAGCCCTGATCTTCTTTACCCAGGGATCCTATGTCGCCCCGTTTATTTATACCCTTTTTTAAGACCTCCCATACTCTCTCGACACGGATATCCTCCATGATAGAAGAAGGATGAACGATTTGAGCTCCCTTTGGCCCCCATTGGATGGACGAGGAGGGCCCGAATAAAACCACGGAAAAAGGGAAATCCACACTCCCGCCTGGGGTTAGTAACCCAACACAGGAAACCAGGTGACTGACTCCGGAATCATTTCCTAAAAACCCTCTGGCTCCGGCTAAAACACAGGAAAGAGTATCGTAGTCCGGCGTCATAAGTCTTTTTACTGTTTCACCAAAATCTTTGATAAAATCATTTATTAAATCAGTCTCTGCCTCCCCGCCGACACAAACAACCGTGCTTTTTTTAAGCAATCGCCGGATGATTTCCTTAAATCCCTCAGGATACCAGTTTTTAGAAACACTCCCTGATCCAGGGTGAATGACAAAATAATTTTTCAGCTCTAATTTTAATGGAGACAATGCAGAAAGAACCTGTTCCCGGCTGAAAATAAAAGAAAGGGGTTCTGAATTCTCAGAAAACCCAAGACTGCGAAATGGAAGCGATAAAAAATCGTAGAGATGAACAGCATGAACAGCTTCAGGCCTAGAAGAATGAATCAAAATGCGCCCTATTCCCTGTCTTTTCAACTGGTTTAAAACCGAATGATCCTTATCCATCAGATAGCAAACCGCAACATCTATTTTTTTAAGAAATTCAAGTTCCTGCGGAATCTTTGCTTCAGGATTTTCTGAAAACAAATAAGAACAGCCCTGATGATAATAAGGGAAGGCTGCATCAATCCATCCCTGCTGTTTTAAAAACAGGATTATTTCTCCGGGGGCAATAAGGGTAATATGACTTTCCGGATCATGACTTCGAATCAGTCCCAGGGCAGACCGTAAAACGAGGAGATCCCCCAACGCACCCGGACGAATAATCAGATAACGCATAAAGAATTCTTTAGCCCGAGTAATTGCAGCGAATGACAGACTCCGGATTAATCATTGCTTTTCAAAAACTTATCGGTCAGCATTTTCAGACTTTCTTTATTAATCAGACGAGGAATTCCTCCGCTTGCCTTAAAAATATCGACCATCTCCGATTCTGTAAAAAGAGATTCTCCCTGGTAACCTGACTTTTTTAACCGGCATAAAATATAATCCCTGCAATCTTTGACATGAAAAGGCTTAAGCTCAACTTCCATATAAATGCGGCTTTTCAATGACTGATAAGAGGGATTGTTGAGACGTTTGAGAAAAAGGGGCTCAGTAAATAAAAGACAGGTCAGAATTTTCCGGTTATAGGCTTCAAAATTGCTTAATGTTCTCAATAAATGAAGTGCTTCCGAAGAAAGGAAATGGCATTCATCCATCATCAGAACAGGCTTTAATCCCTTTTCAGAACTTTCAAGAATCAGTCGCCCTAAAAGGTCCACCATCTGGTGCACCGGAGCCTTGACTTCTTCTTCCGAACCTGTAAAGGCTTTGATCAGGTGACTTAAAAGCCCGGTACGGCTTAATCCGGGAGTCACCGGAACCAGAATCATCTTATGCTTTTTTGAATTCAGTTTTTCCATCAGCGCCTGAGAAAGGAGAGTCTTGCCTGTACCGCTGATCCCGTGAACCAGCCCAAAGGAAATGTCATGCTGAATGGTCATAAGCATCTTGACCAGAGCGGCTTCATTACGTTCACTCCAGAAATACAAAGAGGTATCCAGAGAATCACTGAAGGGATTACTCTTTAATTTATAAAACTTCAAAAAATCTTCAGCACGTTTTTCCTTCCTGAGGGAGGCTTCCTTTAATACGGCGCGATCTTCCTGCAAGGAGGCAGAAATTAATTCTTCAAGCCTGAATGAATTGAATTCAACTTTTGGAGCAAAAGAATTTTCAAGTCTCGATCCCATCTTATTATTTACCTCCGGTCATTAGGGTTACTATTTTTTCTCCGATTTTTGAGAGATTTTCCAATGCCGGAGAAGTTTCTCTATTTAGAATAAAAGGATGTCTCTGCAACAGCGCCTTTTCAATTTTCATGTCCTTTTTAACCCCTCCCATGTAGATCAATTCCTTTTTGAGAAATTTAATACTACAGGTATTGAGATGGGTAAAAGACATTTCAGCTTCTGCCTGATTTGAAGCCATATTGGTGAGTATATGGATGCCTCCGCGGAACCCTTTTTCCAGAGAAACCTTGATAAGTCCATAGGCGTCCAGAAGAGAAGTCGCGGAAGGAGTAACCACCACCACCAGGGAATGGGAGCCCGAAATCCAGGAGAGAACTGAATTCCCTATGCCGGCCGCACAATCAATAAAAACGGCATCATAAATCTTGGGGAGAGTGTCAATGGAATCACGCAGCCGCATCAACCGATCAGAAGACAATGTAGCTAAAGAGGAAAGACCGCTGCCGCCCGAGATGAAATCCAGATCCGGCCTGACCGGAATAATGGCGTCCTTGAGGGAATTTTCCGAAGTTAAAATGGAAGCGATATTGCGCTCAGGATTCAGCCCCAGAAGGGTATGGGCGTCTGCCATGCCCAGATCACCGTCAACCAGTAAAGTTCTATACTTGTGAAGGCTTACCCACAGAGCAAGATTGACACAAAGGGTTGTCTTCCCTACCCCGCCTTTACCCGAGGCAAAAGCAAAAAAATGTCTCCGGATTTGAGGGATACAGGTCTGCTCCGCTTCCCTTTTCCCCTGAGAAAGAAAAACCTGTCTTGCGCTGCAGTATTTGTCGTGCAGGGTGATTTTCGACATTTTTTATCCTTATGCCCGTGTAAAAAGTAACAAAATTGTTCATTTTTATCACTTTTAAAATAAATGATCAAGCAAGGCTTTTAAAAAAATAATGAGGGGGATGACTCAAAAAAAATTACAGAAGGCCATTCATTCTCCTTCTGCAGAAGATAGTCATTATAGACTTAAAAACATGGATTTCTTTTCTTTTACACATGAAGATTCCAATAAATTCAAGACTGATCCTGTAAATCAAAAAATCAACTTTATGTACAAAATTGAATTCCACACCCTTTGTCTGAATCTCTTGTTTGATTTATGAAAGGAAATTCTGAAAAAAGCATATCCGTTTTCACCTCCCCTCTGTTTTATTTCTGTTTTTTATTTTTTCTCTTTTTCACCGGTGAAAGAAACGATATGATGGAAATATGGATACCAACTGCTTTCCACACCTCACTCTCTCGCATTTTCTTCCGTGTTTCAATTTTTTCCCAAATGCCGTTTGCTGCGTAAATTCCAGAGCTGAAATTCTTTTTTGCAATACCCTTTTTAAAAAAATTTTTTCCTCTGTCCAAGTGTATGAAGACTCTGCCGAATGGCTTAATCTTTTTATCCGGGAAAACCAAAATTTTCTCCTCCAACAGATAGAGAAACAGAATTCCTTCAGCTCGAATTTTAAAGAACTTACCTTTGAAGGGCATCCTGATTTTGCCTTATCTGTTTCCTATTCTTTTTTTAAAACTCAGGAGAGTGTCTTTCATTTTTTCATTTTTGAAGATCTTTCCTTTAAAAGGCAATCTGAACGCTTTATGCGTGAAGCGATCAAAGAAGCGGAAGCAGGAAACCGAGCAAAGGGGAATTTTTTGGCAACGATCAGCCATGAGCTCCGGACTCCGCTCAACGGCATCTTCGGATTATTGAATCTGATTGAGGACACCGAACTGTCCACCGAACAAAAGCAATATCTGGGGATGATTAAAAACTCTTCAGAAACCCTTTTTACCCTTATTAAAGATATTCTGGACTATACCGCTATTGAAGAAGAATCCCTGATTCTTGAAAACACTCCTTTTGATCTCATGCAGGTCTTAGATAAAATCATTGAAATTTTTTCTCCTTCCGCAAAAAGCAAAGGGCTTTTTTTCCACTCCCTGTTTTTGTGGAAAGAACCTCAACTCCTGGTCTCTGACGGATCGCGAATCTATAAAATTCTTTTCAGTCTTATGAGTAATGCCATAAAATTCACCTCCCGCGGAAAGGTCTCCCTTGTCATGGAATGCCTTGAACAACTTCCTTCTTCTCTCAAATTTAAAATTTATGTCAAAGACACAGGCAAGGGAATATCCGATTCGCAGAAAAATAAAGTTTTCAACCTTTTCTCCCAGCTGGATTCCTCAACGACAAGGGAATATGGAGGCATCGGACTGGGTCTGGCCCTGTGTAAAAAAATCATTCATCTGATGAACGGGGAAATCGGCTTTGAAAGCAGCGAGCAAAAGGGCTCGGATTTTTGGATCCAGCTGACCCTGCCTCTGGATCAAAGACTTCATGATAAAAAGCAGATAATGACTGCGCCTCTGATCATTTTTAATGATAATTCCCCTGAAGTGGATTCCCTGCTGAAACAAATGGATTTCTGGGAAAGACCTTACCGCGTATTTTCTAAAACGTCCCCCTTATCTGATTTTATCAAAGGTGACTTTTCATCCTTTCTCATTGACGTCAGGGAAAAGGACACTCAGCAGGACATTCTTCTTCTGATCGAACGAATTTTAAAAATAATGGATATTCAGCACGCCTTTTTTTATCTCATGATTTTTCCGGATGAAATGGAAAAATTCAAATCCCTGTTTGAAACCGGGTTTGTCTTCTGCTTAAGGAAACCCTTCAGACTCTCAGAACTCTACACTCTTTTATTTGAGGGGCCCGCACCTGTTGCCGTTGCAAAAACACAGGAAGAAAATATCCTTTTCCCCGCCAATATTCTGCTCATCGAGGATAACTCCATGAACAGGTTCATTGCTTCACAGCTTCTTAAAAAAGCCGGCTGTCACGTAGATGAAGCTGAAAATGTCCCCAATGCTTTTGACCTCCTGACTAATCGCAATTATGATCTCGTCTTTTTAGCCTGTCAGCTGCCGGAAGCCGACGGTTACCAAACCTCAAAAAAAATCCGAGCCATGAAAGGAATGGAGTATATCCCCATCATTGCTCTCACCTCCCGCCCTTTTTCTGAATACGTCCAGAAAGGCACAGACGCCGGAATGAATGATTTTCTACCTAAACCCATCACTTATAACGCCGTGTTCAAAATACTGAAAAAATGGATTTCCAAAGATGAATCCAGCGATGTTCCCATTTTTGACGCCGGAAAACTCATGGATATCACCGGGGGAGATAAAGAGATTTATCATCAGGCGGCCGCGCTCTTTCTCGAGGAACTGGATACCTTTCTCCATGATCTCAAATCTGCCTATGAAAAAAATGATTATGCGCAGGCCGAACTAACAGCCCATACCTTGAAAGGCTCAAGCGCTTATCTGGGTGCGGAACGCCTGAAAAGGATCGCCCTGAAAATGGAATTGGCAGCCAAACAGAAAGACAGGGAGCAGTTTCAATTTCAATATCATAAATTTCTCACGGAAAAAGAAAAATTACTTTCCTTCATTCATTTCTCACTCAAAAAGGAAACTGAAACGTCATGAATATTCTGATTGCCGAAGATGATCCAACCGCCTTGTTCATTCTTCAGAAAATACTTGAAAAAGAGGGTTTTACCATTACTTCAGCCACAAACGGCCTGGAAGCCTTCAATCATATCCAGCATCAAAAATTTGATGCTGTGCTCACCGACTGGATGATGCCTAAAATGGACGGCATAGAACTAATCCGTAAAATCCGTGATTTTATCAAACCTCCACCGCTGATTGTTGTCATCACTTCAATTTCCAGTGCCTCTGCCCGAAGTCATGCCCTGGAATCCGGGGCCGATGAATTCATGACCAAGCCTGTCTATCCCAAGGCAGTCATCGAACTCTTAAAGACCTGTGAACAGAAGAAAAACCAGGCCCCTCTCACCCCTCCTCCTTCCGTTTTTTCATTTAGCAGACCTCAAATCCCTTCAAGATTTTTCGGCGTATTTATCGGGGCCAGTTCCGGAGGTCCAAACGCCATCCGGCGTGTTTTCCAAAAAATAGAAAAAACAACCCATGCTTCCTTTTTTGTCGTTCTTCATGGACCTGCCTGGGTTCTTGAAACCTTTGCTGAACTTCTTCAGACCGATACTCCTCTTCACGTCGAAATGGGACGGGATCATATTGTTCCGCAACCGGGCTGCGTCTATCTTGCCCCCGGGGACAAACATATGACCCTGGAACAGAAGGAGGATCTCTTTATACAGTTGAATAACGGTCCTGTTGAAAATTTCGCCCGTCCCTCGGTGGATCCTTTATTCAGATCCGGGGCCGCTATTTTCGGAAAATCTGCCATAGGGGTCATTCTCACCGGGATGGGATGTGACGGTTCCATGGGAGCGGCACATATTTCCCGCGCAGGAGGAACGGTGATCGCTCAGGATCCTCTCACAGCCATGGTAAGCTCCATGCCTCAAAAAACTATTGATCTGGGCGTGGCCAAAGATATCCTGAATGTGGATAAAATAGGAGAGGTTGTCTCTTATTATATCAAAACTTTGCCTCATTAACCCGGATCCTGTATTCCGAATAACTGGGGCTTCCGATCCAAATTAGGGTAAAATATCAGGGAAAAACTATTTTTTCAAAGATCTGATGGCTTCAAAATGCTCTTTCAGATACTGGCCCGTATAGGAATCCATGCATGAGGCAATCTCTTCGGGCGTTCCGCAGGCAACCACCTTTCCCCCTTTATCTCCTCCCTCAGGACCGATGTCGATAATATAATCACTGGAAGCAATGACATCCAGATTATGCTCGATCACAATGACGGAATGCCCCTGATCCACAAGACGCTGAAGCACCTTTAAAAGGACATGAATATCGGCAATATGAAGACCTGTAGTCGGTTCATCCAAAATATAGACCGTTCTTCCCTTGGTTTTGTTCCCCAGTTCTGCAGCCAGTTTAACTCTCTGCGCTTCTCCTCCGGAAAGGGTAGTCGCTGACTGCCCCAGCTTGATATAAGAAAGGCCGACGTCATCAAGAAGCTTGAGTTTTTCATGAATGGCGGGAACATTTTTAAAATCCACAAGGGCCTCTTCAATGGTGGAATTCAATACATCTGAAATGGATTTGCCTTTGTAGTGTATTTCCAGTATTTCCCGGTCATAGCGTTTTCCCTTGCAAACCTCGCAGGGCACATACACATCAGGTAAAAAATGCATTTCAATTTTTTTAATACCATCACCCTGGCAGGCCTCACAGCGTCCCCCCCGGACATTGAAGCTGAAATGACTGGCTTTATATCCTCTGACTCCGGCTTCAGGCATAGACGCATAAAGTTCACGGATCAGATCAAAAACTCCAGTATAGGTTGCAGGATTAGAACGGGGCGTGCGTCCAATGGGCGACTGATCAATTTCCAGAATTGATTCCACATTTTTATAGCCAAAAATGTTTTTATAGGCTCCGGGAGTTACTTTTGCACGGGAGAGCTTCTGCTGAAGAGCCCGGTACAGGGTATCATCCACAAGGGTGCTCTTGCCTGAACCGGATACCCCTGTCACTGCCACAATGCATCCCAAAGGAAATGTGACGGTCACATTTTTAAGGTTATTCTGGGTGCAGCCGCTGATGGTTATGGCATCATTAGGATTGAATACCCGGCGTTTTTCCGGAACAGGAATCTGGGCATCATAGCGAAGATACCGGGCTGTCAGGGATTCAGAAGATTTCATCAGGGCTTCATAAGTTCCTTCGAAAACCAGTTTCCCTCCGCCCACTCCCGCCTTGGGCCCCATTTCAATCACATGTTCTGCGGAACGGATAGTGGCTTCATCATGTTCAACAACCAGCAGCGAATTGCCGAGTTCCTTTAATCGCTTGAGGGATTTCAGAAGTCGTGTCACATCCCGGGGGTGAAGTCCGATGGTCGGTTCATCAAGGACATATAAAACACCGATCAGTCCGGATCCGATCTGAGTGGCGAGTTTTATACGCTGTGCCTCTCCTCCTCCGAGTGTATTGGAAGAGCGTGAAAGGGTCAGATAACCCAGTCCGACCTCTTTTAAAAAAAGAAGTCTTTTTTCAATTTCATCAATAATATCTTTTCCGATAATTTTCTGAGTATCATTAAGTTTCAGGTGCGAAAAAGTTTCATACAAATCATCAATAGGCTGTTCTGTCATATCGATAATGGAATACTCCAGGACTCTCACCGCGAGTGCCGGAGGTTTAAGCCTTTTGCCTTTGCACTGGGGGCACACCCCGTCACTCATATAACGCTTGATGATTTCTCTGGGTTGAGTTTTTTCGGTACTGTGAAAACGTTCAAAAAAGATTTTCCGGAAACCTTCAAAACAGGATTCACGGTATTTCTGTTTTCCTTCCTCCCAGTAGGGCACCTTCAGGATCATTTCCGGATTTCCCTCCAGGATCATATATTTCTGTTCAGCCGGAAGCTCCCGCCAGGGTTTGTCCATGTTGACCTTATACCGGTCCTGCAGAATCTTTAAAAGCCGCTTATTGGGTTCAATCATGGGAACGTCTTCGTGGGTGATCAGGGGAATACAGCCTTCATTGATGGATAAATCCTCATCAACCACCATGAGCGCCGGATCCAGGAGCTCAACAATTCCAAGGCCATGGCACATTTCACAGGCTCCAAAAGGGGAGTTAAAGGAAAACATTCCGGGAGTCAGTGTTCCCAGTGAAATCCCGCACTGCGGACAGGCATTCACTTCGCTGAAGATCTGTTCAGAAGTATTCTTTTCTCCGTATAGGGCAGACATGACCCCTTTGCCCATGGTTAAGGCCATGGCCACCGAATCACTTAAACGCTGACTTTCCTCCTGGGAAATCGTCAGCCGGTCGATGACAATATCAATATCATGGGTAAGTGTTTTCTTCAGGGCTAAGGGTTTTCCCAATTCCACCATCTGTCCGTCAACACGGGCTTTGACAAAACCGGCTGTTTGAAGATCCCGGATAAGGGAGACAAATTCCCCTTTCTGACTTTTAACCACCGGACTTAAAAGCGCCACCTTTTCACCCTTTTTTCTTAAAAGCTGGTCAACAATCTCCTGGTTAGTCTGAGATGAAATGGGCTTGCCGCATTTCGGACAGCAGGCCTGGCCGATTTTCGCAAAAAGCACACGCATGTAATCATATATTTCCGTTGTTGTCCCCACGGTCGATCTGGGGCTTCCAAAAGCCACCCTCTGATGGATGGAAATAGAAGGAGAAAGCCCTTCAATGGAATCCACATCCGGTTTATTCATCTGGTTCAAAAACTGACGGGCATGAGTGGAAAGAGATTCCACATAACGCCTTTGGCCTTCAGCATAAACAGTATCAAAAGCCAGCGAGGATTTACCGGACCCGCTGACCCCGGTAATCACCACAAAGGTATTGCGGGGAATATTGATATCGACATTTTTAAGATTGTTTTCTCTTGCCCCTGTAATCTTGATCGAATCCGGCATCATCGGTATGGCTCCACTTTTTTAAATAGTTGATGTAGTTTCACAGGATCTTTTTTACCCGGAGACATTTCGACTCCGGATGAAATATCCACTCCCCAGGGGGAATACTCTTCAAGCAGAATGCTTATATTTTCCGCATTTATCCCTCCGGCAATAAAGGAGTTCTTGACAAAATCTTTATTTTCTTTCAGGAAATCCCAGTCAAAGGATTTTCCCGTGCCCCCTTTAAGGGCCGGGTGCCAGGTATCCAGAAGAAACCGGTCCGGGGCATATTTTTTAATCCCTTCAAAACAGTTCTGATCTTTGACAGCAAAAGCCTGAATCACATGATAACCCCTCTTTTTCAAAGGTTCAATGAGACTCGCAGATTCAGCTCCATGAAGCTGAACAACACGGATTCCCGTCTGATGAAGAATTTCAAGGATTATTTTCTCCGAAGCATTTACAAAGACCGCTACAGGAACCGAAGCCCCGTTGTATTTGGAAAGAATTCTTGCCGCCTCTTCAGGTCTGTTACAGCGGGGGGATTTTTCATAAAAGATAAATCCTATGTAATCGGCGCCAAGATCTGCTGCAGTCAACACATCATCAAGGGAGGTCAGTCCGCAAATCTTGATTTTAATCGCCATGCACAAGGCTCCTGTAAAAAAAGTCTTTATCCTTTGATTTCATAAAGGAAGTGCCGATTAAAAAAGCATCTGCCCCGGCCTGATGCAGGCGTAAAAGATCTTTCCCGTTCTCGATTCCGGATTCTGAAACCTTAAGAATACCTTCAGGGATCAAGGGAAGAAGACGGACCGTTGTCTGAAGATCAATTTTAAAACTCTTTAAATTACGATTGTTGATCCCGATGATTCCGGAACCGCAGTCCAGAGCCCTTTTAAGCTCTTCTTCATCATGCACCTCTACTAAAACCTCACAACCTGCGTCCTCACTGAACTCTTTCAGACGACACAGATCTTTCTGTGTTAACGCTGCCACAATCAGAAGAACAGCGTTTGCGCCAAAAGCCCTTGCTTCCAGGATCTGGATCTCATCAAGGATGAAATCTTTTCTTAAAAGAGGAATCTCCGTTTCGTTTCGAACTTCCTTTAGGTATTCAATACAGCCGTTGAAAAATTTTACATCTGTGAGAACACTGATCGCCTGAACCCCGATTTCCGCATACTCCCTGGCAATTGCAGCCGGAGAAAAATCCGCACAGATAAGTCCCTGGGAGGGAGAGGCTTTTTTGATTTCAGCAATTATGCCCGGTGTCTTTGATTTAAGGCTTGAACTGAAAAGTCCCTTCTTCTGAATGAAGGCGTTTTCACCTTCAAAATCAGCATAAGAGTGCCTCTTTTTGAATTCATTGATTTCAATCTGTTTATAATCTAAAATATCTTTTAATATCGTCATATCCAATTACTTTATAGATTGTCTTTAAAATAAGTGATAAATTATACTGACTTTTTAAGATAAATCAAAGCAAAAGGAAAAAATATGGATTGTCAAATAAACAGGAATCTAAAAAACTGCAATTGCAGCTATTCTTCCTGTTCCAGAAAAGGCAAATGCTGTGAATGCCTCCATTATCATCTCCGCAATCAGGAACTTCCGGCATGCTGTTTTCCACGCAATATTGAAAAAACCTATGACAGAAGTTTCCAGCGCTTTGCCAGGCTTGTCCTTGAAAAACAGTAAAACCCAACCTCTTTAAATGACAGGCATAACATGAAGAAAAATACCCTTCATCGGTGGATTAATCCTCCGGATTCCCTTAAACGCATTGACCTTGAAGTTCTGACCGTGGATAAAATTCCTTTACAACTTTCCCCTTCTCAAGGAGAACGTTTTATTGTTCTTCTTCAGGGCTCACTTGAAATCGAATTATCCTGCGGATATACATATAAACTCAAAGACCGAGCCAGCGTCTTTGATTCCAGACCTTCAGGGTTTTATCTTCCTCAAAATACAGAAGCCACAATCCGGAGTTTCAAAAAGGCTGAAATCGCAGTTTGCATTTCTCTGCTTCCCGGGCCCGCTTCTTATGATCCCTATCTGATCAATCCTCAGGACACCTCCTCCCGTCCTGTCGGAACCGGTAAATATAAAAGAAAAGTCACTGACATCCTCTCCAAAAACAACCCCGCAAATTTCCTTCTTATCGGGGAAACCCTTTCTCTGCCGGGAATGTGGTCTAGCTACCCCCCTCACAAGCACGACAAGGCCTCTCCCACAGAAACAAAAATGGAAGAGATTTATTTCTATAAAGTTCAAAATCCGAAACGATTCGGACTTCAATGCCTTTACAGTCCCGGGCACCGCTTTGATGAATGCCGAAGGGTTTTTAATAATCAGGCTATGGCTATTCCCTGCGGTTATCATCCTGTTTCAGCCCCGCCCGATTCTTCTTTTTATTATCTCTGGGTTTTAAGCGGTTCCAGACGAAGTCTTCTTTATACGCCGGATCCTTCCTATGCCTGATGACTCAATCCCCAACGCATTAGAAATACGGCAGAAATGCACAGACAGACTTATCATTCTTATTACTGCTCTTGATAAAATGGATCCGATTCTTCAAATGAATGAGATTCAAAGAATAGTAGAAAACATAGGTAAGCTCATACAAAAATTCAAAGATTCGACTCAGATTCTTTCAAATAGGGGTTCTCTGAGCGAAAAAGATCTTACAACCGTTACAGACCAGGAAAAACATTGGCAGGAATTTTTAATAAAAATGAAAAATTTTAATTTAAAATTTCGCAACAAGTATATAGAATGCCAAAAATTAAACAATCTATTCAGAAAACAGGACATGATAAAAAAAAGTTATAAAAATTAAATGAAAAGTTCAAAATCACATTTAGAAAAAAAAATTTTGCACTCTCTACCTCAAGAAAACAGTATTATTAAAGGTGAAAATTTCAAATTCTCATCCTTACCTTATGTTGTCGGATCAAAAGATTCCAAACATGCCAATGAACCTGAAGTCAACATCATTAAAGATAAAGATTTTATCTCAGCAATAGAAGTGAAGTGTACCTGCGGGAGAATGATTCACATTGACTGCAAATAATAATTTATCTTCGCCTGCAACGCTGGTCTTCTCGAGTTCATCAAAACTGGCATCTGTCACTTCAGGATTAGGATTAGAAGAATTTAAAGGCTCCCTTTTTGAAACACTCTTCACTCCGATTTCTGTTTTCCAGGAACTCCTTTCAGAAAATAGTTCTCTTCCCGAAGAGCTCTATTTCAAACCTGCAGAGGGATATTTCCCCTATCTTCACCATATTATGAAAGATAATTTCAATACTCCTGTAGCTGTTATTCTTGTTCTTTTGCCTCAACCGAAAATTTCTGAAGAACGACCCATTGATGAAAAAATCATTCAAATGGACAGACTGGCCAAAGCCGGACAGCTTGCTTCAAGCATTGCTCATGAAATTCGAAATCCCCTCGCAGGCATCAGCGCAAATGTTCAGGTTTTGGCTGACATCATTCCTGATAAAGAGAGCTATCAGAAATTTTTTACTATTATTCTGGATGAAATCAACAGAGTTGAAAAAATCATTAAAGATCTCCTGGATTATGCCCGCCCTTCCAAACCACTTTTATCACCTGTATCCCTTAAAAATATTTTCGAACATCTTCACTCTTTACTCTCGCCTCAACTTACTAGACAAAAAATTAAATTAGATATCCCAATAACAAATGAAAACATTTCCCTCCTTGGGGACTTCAGCCAGATCATACAGGTCTTATTAAACTGTATCATGAATTCAGCTCATGCCATGCCTGAAGGAGGAACAATTCAACTTACTTATAATGAACAACCTGAGACGATTACAGTGTCAGTGAATGACCAGGGAATCGGCATAAAAAAAGA
The DNA here is from genome assembly GCA_964443875.1 of uncultured bacterium. GTDB lineage: Bacteria > Auribacterota > JAFGBW01 > JAFGBW01 > JAFGBW01 > CAYUET01. The sequence continues at coordinate 24,951 of CAYUET010000009.1, forward strand.
TCTACTGGCTAAAATTTTTGAGCCTTTTTTCACAACAAGAGCTAAAGGTCTGGGCTTAGGACTAAGTGTCACAAAAAAAATCATGGAAGATCATAAAGGATTAATTGAAATTCATAGTTCAGAAGGAAAAGGCACAGAAGTCGTATTAACTTTTCAAAAAACAAATTGCTCAAGTAGTCAAAATCAGGAAAGCGCATTATGTCAAATTCAGTCTTGATTGTGGATGATGAAAAAGGAATTCGTTTTGCTTTTGCAAGAGCCCTTGAAAAAGATCAGTATGAAGTTTTTGAAGCTGAAACCGGATCTGAAGCGTTAAATTTACTGAATGAGAATCAAATAGATCTTATTCTTCTTGATGTCAAACTGCCTGATATGTCCGGAATCGAAATTTTAAAGCGGATCAGAGATCAGGGGATACCCTCCATTGTTATCATGATGTCTGCTTTTGGCGATATTTCTATTGCTGTGGAAGCGATGCAGTTAGGCGCTGATAACTTTCGAACTAAACCTTTTAATGTTTCAGAAATGAAAAACTGCATTAAAACTGCGATTGAAAATAAGAAAAATTCAACCATGCTTGAATCTTATAAAACTTCCGAGAAGCTGAAATTCTGTCAGGAAATCATAGGTGATTCAAAACCTATCCGTTATATCAATGAACTTATAAAGAGAATTGCCGTGTCCCCTTCAACCACGGTTCTCATTCAGGGGAATTCAGGTACTGGAAAAGAACTTGTTGCACGCGCCATCCATTTTAATTCTAACCGAAAAGATAACAGGTTTATTGAAGTAAACTGCACTGCTATACCTGAAAGCCTTCTTGAAAGCGAATTATTCGGACATGAAAAAGGTTCTTTCACAGATGCTAAAAAAGAGCACAGGGGAATATTTGAACAGGCTGATGGGGGTACTCTTTTTCTGGATGAAATAGGTGACATGCCTATTGCCATGCAGGCGAAACTTTTGAGGGTCCTGCAGGAAAAAAGATTTAAACGGGTAGGCGGTACAAAGAATATTTCTGTAGATGTCCGTGTCATTGCCTCTACGAATGTTAACCTAGAAGAGGCTGTAAAAAAAGGAAACTTTCGTGAAGACCTATTTTACCGTCTTAAAGTTGTCCCTATACTTTTGCCTCCATTAAAAGAAAGAGAAAGCGATACTTTACTAATAGCCAAGTATTATCTCAATCAATTTTGCAAAGAATTTAAAAAAGATTTTAGTGGCTTTACTTCTGAAGCTGAAACTGCAATTACGCAGTATTCCTGGCCTGGAAATATCCGAGAATTAAAGAATATTATCGAACGTGCCGTCCTTCTTGAAAACGGAAAATTACTTGATGTTAATCAATTAAATATAGATGGTAATCAAAATTACGATTCTTTTACTACCCTTCCAATTGAAATTAATTCGGCTGACATCCCCCCTCTTTCCACAGATCAAAATAACACAAACGAACCCGAAACATCACTAAATAGACAAATAGTCATCTATTCTAATTCATTTCTGCTAGATGACGTAGAAAAATCCCTTTTATTAAAAGCACTTAGCGAAAACCAGTGGAACAGAAACACTGTTGCGAAAATTGTCGGAATGAATCGAACCACACTTTATTCCAAAATCAAAAAGTACGGTCTTGAAGAGCCTCAATAAACTATTATGCTGATCAAATCCATGCCTGTCGTCGCTCTCCTTGTCTTCACTTCCCGTATTTTCGGCCTTATCCGTTCTATGCTCCTTGCCAGCTTCTTAGGAACAACTTTTATTTCAGACGCCTTCACGATTGCTTTTAAAATTCCTAATTTATTCAGAATCCTTTTCGCTGAAGGCAGTATGACCGCTTCTTTTATTCCTGTTTTTTCTGAAATTCAAAAAAATGCCCAGGGAGATAAATCAAAGGAATCCCTTTTTATCAGCCGCTTTTTAATTACGGCTTTTTTATTACTGATCCTCATTTGCATTCTCGGAATCATTTTTTCTCCTTTTATTGTACGGCTATTATACACTTTTGGAAGCCAGCCACCTGAATTAGCCATATTTTTAACTCGATACATGTTTTTTTATCTAGCATTTATCAGCTTAGCCTCCATTTTTCAGGGAATACTTAATGCCAATTCTTATTTTGCTATTCCCTCAACAACACCAATCCTCCTCAATGCCATCATGATCACCGCACTTTTATTTCTTACCGACTGCATTCCCGATCAGCTCATCGGATTTTGCGTTCCAGAAACTTTTAAAAAGTTCATTACTGATCCCATTCTTTTTCAGTCCATCAAAGCTGCTTTAGCAGTGTCTACCGGCGTTCTCTTAGGTGGCATAATCCAACTAGTATTCCAATTACCTCTTTTCTTTAAAATCGGCTACCGGATTTTCTTCACCACAAAACTTTATGATCCCCATATTTCCAAAATCGGAAAGCTTATGATCCCTGGACTATTCGGCCTTGGCATCTATCAAATAAATGCTCTTATTGCTGATCCTTTTGTTTTGGCCTATTTACCTTCCGGCTGCATTTCAGCGCTTAATTACTCCAATAGGCTTATGGAATTTACATTAGGAATTTTTGTAGTATCCTTATCTACTGTTATGCTACCTTCTCTCTCTAAACATACCGCCAATCAAAACCATGAAGAATTCGTTAAACTAATCCATCAATCCTTAAAACTGGTAATTTTCATTACAATTCCAGCCACTCTCGGATTAATCTTCCTTAGAATCCCCCTCATTTCTCTTTTATTTGAATCCGGATTATTCAAATCTGAATCCATAAAATTCGTTTCTGATGCCCTTATCTTCCATTCACTCGGAATTGTTGTTATCGGATTCTATCGCATTTATTCTTCTGCTTTTTATGCCTTAAAAGATACCAAAACCCCTGTAAAGGGAGCTGCCATTTCTCTTATTGTTAATCTTTTTCTTTGTTTCTTCCTTCCAAGATTCATGGGTATTGGAGGTATCGCTTTTGCCTCTACATTAGCCTCTCTCTGCAACTGCCTCTATCTCTATTTCAATCTTTCAAAAAAAGATAATAGATTAAAAATCAACTATCTTTATAAAAACTTTTCACTCTGTCTTCTCACCAGTCTACCAATGACCATTTTTCTTATTTTATCCACCCGTTATCTTTTCCCTTTGATTCATACCAAACTTCTTCTTGCTATCTCAACCTTCATTTGCGTCCTCCTATCTATTCTATTATTTTTCTTTGCAGGACTGCAACTTAACATTAGTGAGATCAAAACAATAAAAGAAAAAATGCTATCCCGATTATCTTCAAATAAAAAGCAAAACAAATACAACCAGCCTTTACCAAGCAATAATAGATAAATAGATTAGTAGTAAATTTATAACCATAATAATTAGCTCAAATAATGGTAAAAAAATCTCGGCTTGAGATTCAGCTCCTGTTTGACTCATTCAAACAGACTTGCACAAATAAATAATCGTTTTTTTGCCTATATGCCCATTAGGTGCGATTTTCACCGAGAATAAAGCCACATGATGTTTAAATGGATTAATTATATTATAGGGTTTAAAACAAACCGATTTAATTATTCATGCAATAAAAGGGGGTAGACCCTAAACAGTAAAAATCGTATTCGCAAGCAAAAAACCCCATTTAGAACAATGTTCCAAATGGGGTTGATCTATTATATATTAAACAGAAATTTAGCTGTTTTTCTTTTCAAAATCCTTCAGAAAAGCAACCAGATCAATAATGCCCTGTTTTGGGAAAGCATTATAAATGGAAGCTCTTAAACCGCCTACAGAACGATGCCCTTTAATTTCATTAAACCCGGCCGTTAATGCTTCTTTAATACAAGCCTTTTCCAGATCTTCAGTTGGAAGACGAAAGGTCACATTCATCAAAGATCTTGCATCTTTATCTGCAGTGGTTTTATAAAACTCTGAAGAATCAAGAAAGCTGTACAGGATACCGGCTTTTTCTTCATTGGTTTTCTGCATGGCATCGATTCCGCCATTCTTAATAATCCATTTCAGCACCAGTCCGGTAATATAAATAGAAAATGTGCAGGGAGTGTTGAAAAGCGACTGATTTTTAGAGTGATTCGCAAAGGAAAGCATCAGCGGAAGATTAGGATTTGATTTCTGAATCCAGTCCTTGCGGATCACAACGATCGTAACACCCGATGGCCCGAGGTTCTTTTGTGCCCCGCCATAAATCAAACCATAGCGCTTGATGTCAATTTTTCTGGAAAGCATGTCCGAAGAGGCATCGCAAACTAAAGGCACGCCGTTGGATGCAGGTTCAGTTTTAAATTCTGTTCCAAAAATCGTATTATTGGAAGTAAAATGAACATAGGGAGTTGAAGGATCAATCATGGAATCAGTGACTTTGGGAATATAACAGAAATTTCTGTCTTCAGAAGAGGCCGCAATTTTGACATCTCCGAGTCTTTTGGCTTCCTGAATGGCCATTTTTGCCCAATGTCCGCTTAAAATATAGGTAGGAACTTTGCCCTCCGCAAGGTTAAGAGGAATCATATGAAATTGAAGGCTCGCACCGCCCTGTAAAAAAAGAACCTCATAGGCATCGCCTGCGCCCAATAATTTTAAAAGGTTGACTTTGGCTTCATCGATAATCGCCGTAAATTCTTTTGAACGGTGGCTCATTTCCAGTATTCCGACTCCTGAATTTCCATAGCATAAGATATTTTCTTTTGCTTCAGCCAAAACCTCTTCCGGTAAAATTGCCGGTCCCGGGCTTAAATTATAAATTCTTTTTGTCATGGGATTTTTCTCCTTAAATGTTGTTAGTCATAACGAAAAGTGATATTTTTATGAGATACTCTCCGGAACGTCAAGTTATAAAATATTTGATGTTTTCAACCAAAACGTTAAAAATCTGATTTACTGTTTACACAGTCAAGCCCTTCCATTATAAATCTCATAAAAAAATCACATGAAACTCATTTTAATTTTTATTCCTTCCCTGTTGTTTCTGGGCATCCCCTTGTACGACAAAATGTGGACACAGAAAATTTTTATTGATTTCACCTGGCCTTGTCTTCTGTTTTTAGTTCTCTTTTTTTTATTCAATCTTTTAAAACTCTTTAAAAACTACACTCTCACTCTTTCTTGTCTGTTTAAAAAATACCGGGGACACCTTCTCTTATGTCTTATTCTGACCCTTTGTGTTTTCATAAGTGTTGAGGTTAAATTCAAAACCTTAAGTGATGAAACCAATTTATTAGCCAAATCCAGATCTCTTGCCTTTGAAAAAAAACCTTTAAACATGACTGATGCTAAAAATTATTTTGAAACCACCCGCTCCCTCCATTATGAGCTTCCCAAACGCCCCCTTTTATTCCCCTTTGCCGTCAGCCTCCTTCATTCCTTTCTTGGATATCATACTTCCAATGTTTTTGTTCTGAATTTTTTTACGCTCTTTGTTTTTCTGAGCCTGATCTCCGTCGCAGGGGCCTCTTTACTCCCCCCCCTTATTTCGATCTCAATTCCGCTGTGGATTTTAAGTCAGCCGGTCATTTCCATTTTTTCCTGTTCAGGCGGTTTTGATGTCTTTTCCTTGACCTTCTTTTTTATCAGCATGGCGATTCTTCTTTTATTTCTGAATCAGCCGGATCAAATGCATTTTGAATGTCTCTGGCTTGCACTTATACTCTATGCGAACACAAGGTACGAATCCATTCTGCTTGCGGTTCTAATCCTCCCCTTCCTCTGGAAAATGGGCTATCTCCCCTTTTCCCTGCTCCGATCAAGTTTCTCCCTCTCTCTTACCCCCTTCTTCACAGCTCCTCTTGTCTGGCAAAAATGGATTAAAACAAATGTCTATGAAAATCCGGACGGCACTGCACTTTTCAGCCTGGGAAGCTTTTTTGAAAATCTCAAGGAATTCCTCATTTCACAATGCCGCTTTGATTTTCATCTTCCCTACAATCCTTTTCTTTTCTTTATGGGAATTGCCGTGATCTCTCTCCTTGTCTGGAAAATATTTTCGTCCTCACCGAAAATTCCTAAATCCCTCCGTTGCTTCATTCTCATTTTTACCCTTATTTTTTTCGTCTTTCAGATTCTTTACCTCTGTCATTTTTTTGGACGTTTTTCACATCCCTCTTCCGCACGATTTTTTCTGATTTATGCGGCGACCTTTTCCCTGATTCCCTTCAGTCTGTACTGGATTTTCCCCAGAATTCCTGCTGCCCTTTTCCCTGCTTTAGGCCTTGTTTTTTTTCTGCTTTATCACCCTGTTGCCGTTAAGGATTCTTTTACCAATGCCCTTACTCTCAACAGGAAAACTGATTACACCTATCAATTCCTCAGGAACAGACCTTCAGATACATTAATCATTGTTGACCGCCCGGGCCAGTATACAGTAATGAATTTCGGGGCTGTTTCCTTTGAATATGCCAACGATCATGTGCAGGAACTGCTGACCGAGCTGAAAGCCGGTCTTTATCCTGATATTCTTGTGATTCAGGATATTTCTAGAGAAAAACTTAAGACTTTGCCGGATCAGAAACTTGACAAGGCCTTCCCTCTTCGTTTATTGGATAAGAAAATGACTTGTGCTGAAACCTATGTAAGAATTTCGAAAGTAGATAAGAAAAAATTATGAAACAACTTTCCATTCCTGTGACACGAACCCATGCAGATTCCCTGTGTGACCTCCTTCTGGCCAAAGGAGCCCTTTCTGCCTCTGTTGTGGATGCAGATCTCGATACGCCTGAGGAAAAACCCGTCTTCATTGAACCCGACTGGATAGATACAGTCTTCTGGCCTAACTGCATCGTAGAGGCATTAATGGAAGATTCCTGCAATGAAAAGCAATGGGTGGTTGAAATTTGCAAAGCCCTGAACCTGAAAAAAACGCCCTCCTATCATTGCACTCCCCTGATTGAAAAGGACTGGGTCCGTGAATCTCTCAGAGATTTCAAACCTTTGAATATTGGGAAAAAACTGGTCCTTGTGCCTTCCTGGGCCAAAACCCGTTCAAAAAACAGAATAAAAATATCCTTTGATCCCGGACTGGCCTTTGGAACAGGCAAACATCCCACAACCTTCATGTGTCTTGAATGGCTTGAAAAATCAATTCAGGGCAGCGAAAAAGTGCTGGATTTCGGCTGCGGATCAGGAATTCTTGCTCTCTGCGCTAAAAAACTCGGGGCTTCTGTTGTGTCCGCTGTCGACATTGACCCTCAGGCGCTTCAGTCTACCCGCGACAATGCCCAAAAAAACGAGTTGCACCTTGAAGTGGCTCTCCCTGAAAAACTCAGAAGAAAATCTTTTGATATCGTCGTTGCCAATATTCTGGCCAATCCCCTGATGTACCTTGCCCAAACAATCCAAAGACACCTCTCTCAGGGTGGGAAAATCGCGCTCTCTGGGATTCTCTCAGATCAGGCCGATGCGGTCCAAAAAATATACTCCCAATGGTTCACCATGGGAAAAATAAGAATCAGGGACAACTGGGCGCTCCTCACCGGAGTAAAAAAATAATGAATCCGCTTCTTAATGAACTGAAATTTTCCCTGGTTGCACATCTCTGCTCCGGCTTGATCCGTCTGGTAGGACTGACCTCTAAAATCAACTATATCCGGCCTGAAATCCTTGAAGATTTCCTCTTTCAGAAAAAACCTTTTATTTTAGCGTTCTGGCATAACCGGCAATTCTTTTTAGCTTACCCTAAAGCACACCATGGAATTTCTGTACTGGTTTCGCAGAGTAAAGACGGGGAATACATTGCCAGGGCCGTCAAAAATTTAGGGATCAACAGCATACGTGGATCCTCCAGCCGGGGAGGGGTGAAGGCCCTGACGGATATGATGCGCATTCTTAGAAAAGGCGGAAAACTCGCCATTACCCCTGACGGTCCCAGGGGGCCTATTTTTGAGGTGCAGCCCGGAGTGATTCACATTGCTCAAAAAACCGGGGTTGCCATCATTCCGGCCTGCTGTTCCTATGCCCGAAAAAAAATATTCAAAAGCTGGGATCTTTATCAGGTACCTTCGCCCTTTAACAAAATCTTTGTTAGTTATGGAACCCCTCTTTATTTTTCAAAAGAAGAGACGTTCGAAACTGCTTCACAAAGGATAAAAAAAGCCCTGGATGAACTGACTCAGCAAACCGACCTTTTAGCAGAAAAAAAATAATATTCCGCTTAATTTTGATACTTTAAAAGAGCTGAAAACAAATCCATGTAAAAGGCTTCTCGTCTGCGCATCAGCGCACGGGGAGCAGGCTTAAGATCATCATGTCCAAAAGCATGAAGGACACCATGAATACAGTAAAGAAGAACCTCTTCCAGAACAGACTTTTTAAACTTCCGATGAACCTTCTGAGCCTCCTCTACCGACACAATCACCTCACCCAGAATGGATTCACTGAAATGAATTTCCTCAGGATACCCCATGGAAATCACATCGGTGGGCTTGTTTTTCTTAAACACCTTCTGATTCCATTCCAGCATCTGCTTCTCATTGACCAGAGTGACTATGAATTGAGCGGCATAGGGATCCCCCTTCATGAGATTTGAACGGGTATAAAGATCCAGCTCATTGCTGACAACAAACTCTACAATCTGCCTGATAAGCTTTAAAGGAAGCTTCTCCGCGGACTGCCGATTCATTAAAACAATATCCATAATCTTTCTTTTCTTCTTTTCATTCACAAGAAGGCATTATTAAAAAAAATTAAAAAAAAAGGAAGAATTATATCTTACTGAAAACAGCCCTCTATTTTTTTGGAAAAAAGACGGCGGAATATATCCCGCCGTCTTGACCTCTTGTTATTTTTTTACTTTACCTGCTCAACAGCCCAAGAAAGAGCTTCCTTAAGCATAGTTTGAGAAGGCTTCGAAATAAATTTCTTATCCATGGCCATCTGAAAAAGTTCACGGGACTGCTTGATATCGGCAGCCGCTATGTTATAGACTTCTTCACGAGTCATCTGGACACGGGCAACACCTTCCTTGACAGCCTGCATAGCCACATCGGCGGCTTCTTCGGAAAATACAGAGGAATCATCCATGGTGGGCATGATATGCTCAGTATCAAATCCGGCTTTCTTCTCAGCAAAATCAGCCAGAGAGTGAGCGGCACGGATCGCCATGCCGTCAGTAATCTTCCTGGCCCGTACAAGAAGGGCACCCTTCAGAATGCCCGGAAAACAGACCGAATTGTTGACCTGGTTCGGAAAATCACCGCGGCCGGTACCTACAATGAAAGCTCCGGCTTCCTTGGCGGCATATGGGTAAATCTCAGGAACAGGATTCGCACAGGCAAAAACGATGGACTTCGGCGCCATGCTGCTGATCCATTCCGGTTTGACCGTATCAGGGCCCGGTGTTGAAGCCCCAAGGAGGACGTCAGCTCCCTTAAGGGCGGCGGCTTCGTCAGCAAAGCGCTCAGGATTAGTGGTTTCGCAGAGTTCCCACTTGCGGTAGAAACGTTTGTCAGCCTTGATATCTTCACGGCCGAGGTGAAGAGACCCTTTTGAATCGAAAAGAACGAGTTTCCTGGGATCAGCTCCATCCGTAATGAGAAGACGGGCAATAGTGGTCATGGCAGCTCCGGCTCCGAGCATGACAATGCGTACGTCGGAAAGTTTTTTCCCAGCAAGTTTAAGTGCGTTCAGCGTTCCGGCCAGAGTGACACACGCCGTTCCCTGTGCGTCATCGTGCCATACGGGAATGTCGCAGGCATCACGCAGATCATCCAGAACTTTGAAGCAGTTGGGCTGGGAGATGTCTTCCAGGTTGATTGCTCCAAAAGAAGGTTGTGCCATCTTTACAAAATCAATGATCTTCTGGGCATCATGTTTCCCGTTAGCGTCACGCGAATCCATGCACAGAGGGACGCAATCCACACCACCGAGATACTTCATCAGGAAAGCCTTGCCTTCCATAACACCCAAACCACCGGGGGGAGTACAGTCCCCGTCTCCCAGAACACGGGTTGAATCCGATACAACAGCAACCATGTTTCCACGGCAGGTCAATTCAAAGGAAGTATCGTTGTTATCCCGGATGGTCGTAGAAATCTTCGATACGCCGGGGGTATACCAGGCATTGAACCAGTTAAAACCATAAACGCCTGCACGGGGTAAAATCTGAATTTTCCCCTTGTAGAACCGGTGTGCCTCCAGGGACAGCTTTTTTAAAAAATGAGTCTGAGCCTTTGCCTTCTGTTCAGGGGTAAAGGAATCAGGAAATGATTTTGAGAGATTGGAGAGGTCAAGCTTAAGTTTTTCCATTTTTATACCTTTCTTTAGCCCGTATATTTTGAATCATATCTGTTAATTTTTTATATTCACCTCTAATTCAGCACTTTACATGTAAAAAGCCCAGATTATAAAAGGTAATAATTGTAACTGTGTTTATATTTTTTAAGTAAGTCCGTCTTCTTTAAAAACAAAACCGGATTAGCCTGGAATCATCAAAATTTCGACCAAAATCCGCATTAATCCTGTATGCCGAGAATTCTGCAATTTTCCCTGATAACTTTAACAGAGTTGCGCAGGGCAGCCAGTTCACTTTGATCAAGGGGGATTTCAACAATTTTAACAATTCCTGAACGGGCCAGACGCACAGGAACTCCAATAAAGGTTCCCTTAATCCCATATTCCCCCTCGCAAAGAGCAGAACAGGCAATAGTCTCATTTTTATCTTTATTAATGGCAGATACCATTTTGGCAATGGCTTCAGCAGGTGCGTAATAAGCACTGCCGGTCTTAATAAGCTTCACAATCTCCGCCCCTCCGTCACGAGCTCTCTCGACAATAGCCGAAAGCTCCTCATCTTTTAACATGGTTCTAACCGGTGCTCCGGATATGGTCGTGGCACTTAAGACAGGAACCATGGTATCACCGTGGCTTCCGAGGATCAGAGAATTTACGTCGGATACGGCAACCCCCAAACGTTCGGATAAAAAATAACGGAAACGGGCATTATCCAGGGCTCCGGCCATACCGACCACACGGGATTTCGGAAGACCTGTGCGTTTCCACACCAGCTGAGTCATTACGTCTAAGGGATTGGTAACCACAAGAAAGATCCCTTTTGGGGAAGCCTTCACACTCTGATCAGCAATTTCACCAACAATTTTAGCATTGATATTAATAAGGTCTTCTCGTGTCATCCCCGGTTTTCGGGCTACCCCTGCGGTGATAATGACAATATCTGAATTAACAGTATCGTCATAATTATTCGTGCCTGATACTACCGTATCATTTCCTATGGCCGCAAGGCTCTGAGACAAGTCAAGGGCCTTACCCTGCGGAAGTCCTTCCACCACATCAAACAGAACAATCTGACTGGCCAATTCGTAAATGGCAAGGCATTTCGCAGTGCTTGCGCCTACATTTCCAGCGCCGACAATAGTAATTTTCATATCATACTCCTGGGGTTAAAAAAAATGACTGACAGGACGGATTAAATGCCTCGGCACAAAAAATAGGGTAACATAGGAAATAAAAACACAGCCTGATTCTACACCCATTTCCAATCCGCAGGACATCTCCATCAGTTTTTGTAATTTGTATGTATTTTACTCATAAATACCCTGATGTCAAGTTCAAACACACCTATTAAAACCCTCTAACAGGCATTGTATTACAACTCGAATAATGCAAAAATATATAAAGAATAAACCCCTAACACTTTCCTGCTTGAAAAAATAAAGAAAAGGACTTCTCCATTTTCTGCTTTATCAGTAATAATATCCCGTATTTGATTGCTCTGCTTAAGAAAGAGGTTGATTAATAACAGAAAAGACTCTAAAAAACCGCTTATTCTTTTATAAACCCTTTTGAAGAAATATTCGCCTTATGCATGACTATTTAAAAGCCTTTATTCTTGGAATTGTAGAGAGCGTTACTGAATTTCTCCCTGTTTCCTCCACCGGCCATCTGATCCTTGTTAACCAATGGATTTCTTTTGATAAGCGGTTTACCACCCTTTTTGACGTCGTGATTCAGCTGGGGGCGATTCTCGCTGTCGCCGTTGTCTTCCGGAAGGAACTCTTCCTTTTTTCAAAAATGGAGACTCTTAACCTGTGGAAAAAAGTAGTTCTTGCAGTTATTCCCTCCTTGGGGATCGGGGTCTTATGTTACGACACCATTGAAAAAAACCTTTTTAATCCCTGGATCGTTGCACTGGCACTTGTTGCGGGAGGGATTGTTCTTTTGGCTCTGGAAAAAAACGTGAAAGAAAAACCCATTCAGACGCTTGAACGCCTGAGCTATAAAACCGCCCTGCTGATCGGCTTCATTCAATGCATCGCCATGATACCTGGCACCTCCCGCTCCGCAGCAACCATTATCGGAGCAATGCTTTTAGGCTGTTCCCGTGTGATTGCCGCTGAATTTTCATTTTTCCTTGCCATCCCCACCATGATCGCCGCTTCAGTCTACTCCCTTTTAAAACAGGGTCTATGTCTGACCTTTCATGAGATTATCACACTGGCGATCGGTTTCTGGACTTCATTTTTCATAGCCTGGATCGTGATAGAAGCTTTTTTGAATTATATCCGTAAAAAAGATTTCAGGCCCTTTGCCTGGTACCGGATTATTTTGGGAAGCCTTATTCTTTTTCTGTTTTATCTGAAGTAGAAAAAAGACTGTCTGAATTCGTTTCTTTTACAGTCAGCAAAGTCGGGATATACTGAAGACTTAAAGGGCTGTCCGGATGCAATCCTCCCATTTCGTCTTCTATCCTTTTGAAAACCGTTTGAAAAATAACGGAGTCTGCATTTAAAGATGGGATCTCTTTTGTAAGAGATGCCGAAAATTCCGCCCTGGTTTCATTTGTAAGATGCCGGATAGGCTTACGGTCATCAAAAGCTGTTTTTAAAAAATTCCTGACATCATTTCCGGAAAGAGGTTCAAAAGAAATCTCCCCTTTCAGACAGACTCTTACCAGGCCCGTAGCTAAAAGACTTACGAGATTGAGATTCGAACCTTCAAAATTCAAAGCGGTAAAATATTCTTTAAATATGGATTCGAGATTCCCCTTGAAAAAAGCGGAAAAATACCGGAGCATATTCTTGATTTCCATCAACTCCCGGTATACGGATTCGACTTCCTGAAGGCTTTCAAACTCTTCATATTCCTTCACTGCCGAATCCGGATCCAAAGCCGATTTCATGGGCTGAAAAAGCTGAAGGCCCTTGAAATGATAACTCAAGGGGGATCCCAAAAAACGCATAAAAAGATATTTTTCCGAAAACAGGCTTTCCAAAAATAATTCTTCTGAAAACTGTTTTAACCGGTGAAGACGGGTGACGCCCCAGCGGTGAAGATTTTCTATCCAGTGATGCTTCAATATTTCCACGGCATCATTGATTTTTCCGTGTGAAAGATCCTCCAGCGCGATAGACACTGTTTTTCGTGCCTTTTCAAGCGACTCAAGAAGGGCCTCACTTTCCCTGAAGTCCATTTCCTCACAGACAATGATTTTGTTGGCCAGCCAGAGAAGTTCAATATAGATATTTTCATCGGAATTCATCTTTTCCTGATACACAGACATGACCTGATCCAGGAATAATGATTTTTCTTCAATCAGCGCGGGATAGGTGCTGAGAGGCAGCGGTGTTTTTTTTATTTCCTGATCTAAAAACTCACCTTCTTTTTCCTCAATGTCTGCCCAGCTTTGAATGGGAAGAAAAATGCGCAGGGCTTCCTCTTTTTCAGGGAATCCGTATTCCGCCAGACGCTGATTTCTCAGAGTATAGGCTTCTTCAGTGATCTCCACCTCACTCTCCGAGATAATAGCCTCCAGAAGCCGCATATACATAGGTTTATTGAATTCATAAAGAAGCTCAATTGAACGCCTTAAAACGTCATAATTTTCACCTTCAATACAGATGTAATAAAGGTTATCCAGAGTAAAAAAAGGACGGTCTCCGATATAGTCGTCGATCATTTCCAGATGTTCCGTCTTTATTACTTCTACGGTCTGAATGAAAGAGGCGATCAATAATTCAAAATCAGCTGAAATAAGCCAGTTCTTCAGCTGTTCTTCACTCAGCTGATTCAGTTTATCCATGAGGGTCAAAAAACCGGTCTGCTGAATTTCATCCTTATGCCAGCATTCAAAATCACCGGTAAAAACCAGCTGTTCCCCGGTTGCATGAACCAGAAGTTCAGGCTGCATTTCCGAACCCGTCGCATGAAGAATCAGGAAAAAATCTTCACAGGAAAGAGAGGGAATGATTTCTTCAGGACGCTGGGACCTTAAAATCAGATCCCCCTTTTCCCGAAGAGGCGACTGACTGATGATTTCCACCTGCTTCGAAAAATCAAGATGTTCATAATTTTGTCGTTCAATTTTCATGGCTTCGATATAATCTATGCCTTAAAAAACCACAAGCAAAATCGTTTTTCTTTGATTTGAAATATTATTTTGACTTCAGAAAAAGATGGGACTATAATTAAACTTAAACAAAAGGAGTTTTATTTATGACTGCCAAAAGAATCAACAAAAGAGTTTCTTTTTCAAAAAAATTATCCAGATATTGCCGTTCCGGCCGGGTATTGTGGTAGAATTAAGCCGTTAGATAAATTTTTTCAAAGCATTAATCTGAATAAAGTGCTGAAAATACACTGAGACTTTTCTAAAAATATTTCTCTTTAAATGCGGTATTATTCATGCGGGGCTGGATTCAAAATGTTTGCCGGCAGGATTTATAGCCTTTTATAACATGCATAGCGTAAGATTTTTTCAGCAGATACAGAGCAACAGACTCCTGTATGAATTATTATTCTTGCAGAGATATTAAGTATACCTGTTTACACAACTGGAACTACAGTTTATCTTTCTTACAGTTTTTTCCCTACTTCATTAATTAAAGACAAAAGAGTAAAGATATGGCATAATATCCCTTCGGTTTCTTCAAAAATTCTTTATTAAAGAGGATGAGATATGCATTCCATTGTTGAAGATATAGGGACAATCATTATCATCGCCACCCTCGTGGGTCTTTTCAGCTACCGTTTCAAACAACCCATTTTACTGGGATACCTTATTACCGGAGTAATCGTTGGTCCGTTGGGATTCGAACTGGTCAAGCACCTGGATAATATCAAAACCATCTCGGAAATCGGGCTGATTCTGCTTCTTTTTATCACAGGCCTGGAACTCAACCCAGCGTCTCTCATCTCCTCAGGAAAAAAAATGCTTACAGCAGGGGTGGGACAGTTCATTCTCTGCGTGCTTTACGGACTTTTATTCTTCCCCCTTCTTTTGCACAAAGGGTTCGGAATGGAAGCCCTATACTTATCCCTTCTTTGCGCCCTGAGCAGCACAGCTATTGTGGTTAAAGCCCTGAATGACAAATTCGAACTCGATACCCTCCATGGAAAAATTTCTGTAGGCGTGCTCATTATCCAGGATTTATGGGCCATCATCCTCCTTGCCTTTCAACCTAATTTCGACAACTTTCAGATCAGCATTGTAGCTATTGCACTGACTAAAAGTTTTATTCTGGTCGCTTTTGGATTTCTCTTCAGTAAATACATTCTGAAGAAAATCTGCGCTTCAGTCAACCGTGCCCCGGAGATGGTTCTTTCCATTGCCATTGGCTGGTGTGCTTTTGTAGCCTGGCTGGCTGGCGTCTTGGGGCTCTCCATTGAAATGGGGGCTTTAATTGCCGGCCTTTCGATTTCCTCCTTTCCTTACAGCATTCATATTACAGCAAAAACACAGCCCTTAAGGGATTTCTTTATGATTCTCTTTTTTGTCTCCTTAGGCATGCAGATCACTATGCCCGATTCCCGCATTCTGATCCTCAGCGGAATTCTTACCCTCTTCATTATCCTCACCCGTTTTTTAAGCATTGTCCCCCTTCTCCTTTTTTCCGGATCAGGTCCCCGTACTGCCTTTATCAGTTCTCTCAATCTCTCCCAGCTCAGTGAATTCGCTCTGGTCATTGCCGCCATAGGACTGAAAATGAATCATGTTTCAGAAAACACCTTTAATCTTCTGATCTATACCATGGCCTTAAGCTCTATTCTCTCCTCCTATTTCATTAAGTTTAATTATGAAATCTACGGGGCCGTGGAAAAGAGACTAAAAAAAATGAGATGGTTCCCTTTGCACAAAAATGAAACGGAAAAACCAGAAAAGGAAAGCCTGTCTATCATCCTTCTGGGTCTTCACAGGGGGGCAAGGGCCCTTCTGGAGCTCCTGGAGCAGCAGCTTCCCCAGCTTCTCTCTAAAATACTGGTGGTTGACTTCAATACGGAACTTATTCGCGAACTTAAGGCTAAAAATATCGCCGCGCTTTTCGGGGACATCAGTCATTCCGATACTCTTGAACATGCTGACGTTAAAAATGCAAAGATGATCATTTCCACCATCCCTGACCTGATGCTTAAAGGCACCAGTAATCTGACCATTGTAAAAACATGCCGTACTCTGACTAAAAATGCGCTTGTCATTGCAACCGCCGACACACTCTCTGACGCTGAAGCCTTGAAAAAGGCAGGGGCTGATGAAGTGGTTTTACCTCATACTCTGGCAGGTCAGTTTATTGCAGATTATCTTTCAAAAACCTGGGAAAATACCCTGGAAAAAAAGAATAATTAACCTGTTTTTTAAAAACCATGCTTAGCGCGAATTTTACGGGTAAGCGTCAAATATTTGGGATGCTTTACGATTTTTGAATTAATCTGTACGCCGCGATCTATGCTCTATGGATTAAGCCTTCGGAAGTTCCAGCTGAAATTCTGCTCCCTGGCCCTGGATATAAGACTTTAATACCAAAGTTCCTCCAAGATTCTCCGCTATTTCTTTTGAAACGGAAAGCCCTAAGCCGCTTCCCTGCGCTTTTTTGGTAGTGAAGAACGGCTTAAAAATATCCACTCTTAAATTGTCAGGAATTCCGGGCCCTGAATCCTGAATATTAATCATCACAGAATCTTCACAGGAAGTAACACGGACAAAAATTTTTCCCTGACTCTCCACCGCATCTACGGCATTCAGTAAGAGATTTAAAAAAATCTGCTGAAGCTTATCCGGTTCGGCACTGACCAGAAGATTTTCAGAGGGGAAGTGTGTTTCAACTTCAATATTTTTCCCCTGAAAAGAATGATTGAGGAGCTTCAAGGTAAAAGAAAGGATGTCTTTAATATTAATTTTTTTCTGCTCTTCATCCCTTGAGGAACGGTAATATTGTTTTAAATCCCGGCTGAGATTCTGGAGCCTCTCAATTTCATGCAAAGCCACGTCCACGGCCTCCCTGGCATCCCTGGAAAGGGAGGTTTCTCCGGAAATCATCCTGAGGGAATTTAACAGATTATGAAGAGGATTGCTGATCTCGTGATAGATGCTCGACGACATTCTGCCGAGGTCACTTAATTTTTTCATGGAATGTATGGTTTTATTCTGCAAAACAACAATGGTCTTGAGTGTCTCCAGCTCTCGGGAGGCTTCTGCGGCCTTGTAAAGCCGAAGTATCCCCAAAAGGATAAAAATCATGAAACAGGCGGAAGCAAAGAAGAAAAAATCCGCATAATTCCATATCCACCCCCAGAGCTCATATTGAAACCAGAAGGCCAGCAGAAAAAATAAAAAAGTAAGAATCCCGCTGAAAAAATATTGAAGCACCCAGAAACGATGAAAAAGCAGCCATAGAATCATCAGAAAAAAAGCGATGAAAATTTTCTGGCTTATAAAAGATAAATAAATCTCTTCCTTATTGCGAAGACGCGTTTCCACATTATTCAATAGATAAGTTTCAGCAGACATGATTCCCACCGGAGTTAACAATGGTCTGTCCAGAACAGAGGGGGCTCCTGTTGAAACCAGAATGATTTTATCCCTGAGGACATCCGGAGCCAGTTTCCGTTCTAAAAGCTCCCATATCGACATCCTCTGAACCATGGAATCATCAAAATAAAAACGGGGTTTACCCGAATGAATTTCCTCTCCGGGATGGTAGAGGGTTGCGGCCTTGCGATCTGCAGAAAAAAAAGCATTCTTTTCCACAAGTTCAATGACCTCAAGATTATTTCTCTGATTCAGGATAAAAGAAGCGTTAGGAGGAATATGGTAAACGTTGCTCAGGGAAAGCGTGGGTGAGGTGGAACGCTGTTCAGGCTGCAAGATCACTGAACGCTCCTGGACAAAAGGCTCATTCATCAGAATCGAAAGAACGGATTGCGAAGAAACCAGAGGAGAAACATCCCAGAGAATTACTCTCGGGTTCAGTTTCTTAAATTCCTTGATAAGAGGGACCAGGGGAGAATAGGCGATATCTGTATCCGGAACAGGATGTCTGGAACATGTAATGATCAGATATTTATCCGCATCCGCCTCAGGCCGGTGGATTAAAAAGGAAATATTCTGAAAAACCGAAAAAAGGCTGTTATTAAAAGCCCCCTCCCAGGGTAAAGGAATAAAGGACAGTCCCCACACCCCTACGCAGATCAGAATAGACATCCAATCCTTCATGCTGGAAAAATTTTTAGGCATCAGTCTTCAAGCCCTTCAACAGGATTGATATCAATAAGGGTGTTCAATTTTCTGCCGATTTCCTCAAGGCTGGATTTGAGGTAATCAAAAGCGACAGAGACAGGAATCTGAACCGTGACCAGTAACTGGAAGGTATGATCCGTATCCTGACCTGTTCTGTGGCAACAGACATTGGAAACATTAATCCTCAGACGAGACATTTCCTTCATAAAATAACACAACACTGCTGTCTGATCCGCACAGATCATGGAAACCCGGTAAGGAATCCACTCCTGTTTGAGGGCCTCCTGGACATTCTGTCCATTCATCGGGTATACCTTGATCGTAACATTAAAATCCTTAATGGCATCTGTTAGCAGTCCCTCTACCTCGAGATGATCCTGATAATCTGTACAGAAAATACTCATGCTCAGAGAAAAAAAACCTTCCAGAGTGATCATCTTGAAATTATCAATGGAACAGTTTTTTTCATACAGCACTTTTGTGAGAGCCGCACCTATTCCCGGCACATCACATCCGTGAGCAAAAATAATCATTTTCACAATTATGCCTCCCTCTCTGTTAGAATAATTTTCATTCCTTTAAAAAAGCCCTTATTCTTTTAAATAATTCTCCCATTTATTCTCTGCAAAAATACGGGTTAAGGGAAGTCTGGGTTTATTAATGAACATTTTCTGAACCGGATATCCCAGAGCCAGAAGTTCAATGACGTCCACGTCCCCGGGAATCTGAAAAAGATCTCTGACTTTTTCAGGATAAAAGGAGCCGATCCAGCAGGTTCCCAACCCTTCCGCAACGGCCTGAAGGGACATGTGATCAATGGCTATGGCCAAATCAATGGCGTTTGCCTTTTGCCCGCATCGCATAATGTAATCATTAATGACAGAACAGCAGACAATGACAACCGGCGCCTCAGCAAGAAAACTCTGGTTATAGGCGGCTTCAGCAAGGGATCTCCGGAGTTCAGGCCGGGAAACGACGACAAAACGCCATTCCTGAATATTCCGCGCCGAGGGAGCCAGACGGGCTGCTTCAAGAATTCTGAGAAGCTTCTCCTCTTCCACGGGTTTCTCCTGATATTCCCTGACCGAATACCTTCTACGAATCACATCCAGCACATCCATGATCCAAAACTCCTTCTCTTAAACACTCTTTGATTCCGGAAGGGATTCCTGCGGTTTAAGCTGCTTTGAAATCCATTCCCGGAAAGCTTCACACAAAACAACTTCAATCTGGCTGGTCATATAGGGCAGGCTTGAGACCAGGCATTCCGCCCTGCCCATTTCGGCATGCCCGCCTCCGACTCCTGTCGGGACAAAAAGCCTGGAGGCCATTTCGCCGGCATGAAACAGCCGCCTGGAGGATCTTAAAAACACAATGACCTTCTCCCGGTAGATACAGGAGACTGCAGAAAAATGAACTTTCTGAATTTTTAAAAACTGATCGGCAAGAATGGAGCCTATGTCCACATAGCCCACCTTGCCCAGATGACAAAAGGCGAAATTGGGTTCCATCCTGAGCCTCGCAAAAGCTCTTTTAAAGTACTTGATGGCACGCTTGGGAACCATGGAAAATTCCAATCGTTTCAAAAGATCATGATCGGCCTTTTTATTCAGATAGACCATCATGGACACATCGGGTTCATAAGCGGAACGGGTAAAATTGGCGGTATCGGTCTTAATACCGATTAAAAGAGCTGTTGCCAATACCCTGGGGAGGGCTTTTTTTGAATAATAATAATACTGGGCAAGAATGGTGGAACAGGACCCGTGATGCTTCCGGATATCCATAAAAGGAATCACAGGATTATCGGAAGCTTCAGGATGGTGATCCATGCAGAAATCAAAGGAAAGAGCATACCCGGATTTGGTAAAAAAAGAGGGCTGAGAATCAAAACAGGCAACCGCCTGATAATCAGCGACAGAGACAAGGGAAAGGTCCACGACCCGGATTTTCATATAGGATAAAAGAGCCCGGTTTTCAAAACGTTTGACCTTGGCCGTTGAAGCATAAGTCACCGAAACCAGGGAAGGGAAAAGCCTTACAAAAGCCACGCTTGAGGCAATGGCATCCGGATCCGGGGGGCCGAAAAAGACAACCAGAAGTTTCAAAGTTTTCTGATTTTCAGCCAGTTTGGACTTGAAATACTCCTTCATCTTGACCAGACGGTCAAGAGCCATGCTTCTATGCCAGAGCTTGTTGTCAAATTGTTCAACCGTATCAATGTAAAAAATATGGGGATGGGATATGCCTTTCCCCATCTTTGGGTTCTTGACCACCAAAAGAACATGATCCTTTCTCAAATAGGGCTCCAGAGCTTTAAAAATCTGACGGGTATAATTTGAAGAAGTGATCAGAATAAAATTATAGGGATTTTCACTGATAAATGAGAAGGCGGCGCTTTGAAAATCCGCTTTGACGGGTTTAAGTCCGAGCTTTTCTAGAGTCAGAAAATCGGCATCATTGTTGGTGACAGGAACAATATCCTTTTCTTCGAGCATGATGACCGTCTGAAGAAAGGCCGGGCCGTTGCCGATGATAAGCATCCTAAAGGCTTTGCCTTTTTTAGACAGAGTGTTCTGATTATCAAGCATCAATGCCATTAGGATCCCCACTTTGCTGATTCTTTATCCTTCATGAAAACATCTCTTTTCAGAGACTTGAGTCTCCGATCATTTTTTCGGGCGTGATGATCTCGTCAAACTGCTGTTCCGTCAAAACCCCCATTGAAACAGCAGATTCCTTAAGGGATATATTTTCACGAAAAGCCTTCTGAGCAACCTTGGCGGCTGCATCATAGCCGATATACGGATTTAAAGCCGTGACGAGCATAAGGGAATTTTCCAGATGATTCCGGATCTTTTTGGGATTGGCTTCAATTCCCTCCACACAGTGATGTGAAAAACTTTCACAGGCATCCGAAAGAAGACGGATGGACTGCAGAAGATTCAGAATTAAAACAGGCTTGTAAACATTGAGCTCAAAATTCCCTCCGGCCCCGGCAATACTGATGGTCACATCATTTCCGATCACCTGTGCGCAGACCATAAGCAGGGCTTCCGACTGGGTCGGGTTGACCTTGCCCGGCATGATCGAGCTTCCCGGTTCATTTTCAGGCAGTGTGATTTCACCAATTCCGCATCTGGGACCGGAACCCAGCCAGCGTATATCATTGGCGATTTTACTGAGGGAACAGGCCGCGGTTTTAAGAATTCCGCTCATTTCAACAAGGGCATCATGAGCGGCGAGCGATTCAAATTTATTGGGGGAGGAAACAAAAGGAAGTTGTGTTTCAAGGGCAATCTCTTTTGCAGCCTTTTCGGCGAAACCTTTTGGGGTATTGATTCCTGTTCCTACCGCGGTGCCCCCAAGAGCAAGCGCATAAAGCCGGGGCATCCCCCCCTCCACCCGTTCAATTGCAAGCTCCAGCTGACGAACATAGGCTGAAAACTCCTGACCGAGAGTCAGAGGCGTAGCATCCATAAGATGGGTCCGTCCGATTTTGATCAGTTTTGAAAATTTTTCGGATTTTTTCTTGAGAGCCTCTTTCAATTGTCTAAGGGCGGGGAAAAACTTTTTGTGGATTAATTCAGCGGCCGCCACATGCATGGCCGTGGGAAAGGTATCATTAGTGGACTGACTTTTGTTCACATCATCATTCGGATGAACGGGGTTCTTGCTGCCGATCACCCCTCCTGCCAGCTCAATCGCCCTGTTGGCGATCACTTCATTGACATTCATATTGGTCTGGGACCCGCTTCCCGTCTGCCAGATGACTAATGGGAAATGCAGATCCCAGAGTCCCTCAATCACCTCTTCGGCTGCCTTGATGATCCATCCGGCTTTTTCAGGGAATAACAACCCGCAGTCCCGATTGGCTGCAGCACAGGCTTTTTTGACAATCCCGTAAGCCCGTATGAATTCCCGGGGGAATTTTTCATTTCCGATTTTAAAATTGCCGATTGCGCGGGCCGTCTGAGCCCCGTAATAAAAGTCTTTGGGAACAGGGACTTCCCCAAGACTGTCCGTCTCCATCCTGAAATCACATTTTTGGTTCTGCATAATCATCTTTTATTGAAGAAGTTCATTGATTTTATCAACCAGTTCATTGAAATGAAAAGGTTTTTTGAGAAAGCAGTCAATATGATTTTCTGTTAGAAAGGATTTGGATTTGATCAACTCGCCCCCGATTGTTCCGGAAACAGCAATAATCTTGGGTCTTCCATAGTAAGCCGGATCTTTAGCCATCTCCATCGCCGCATCCAGACTTAATTCATTATCCAGAAAAATGTCCATAACAAGAAGGTGAACTTGTTGCTGGGCACAGATCTGCAAGGTTTCCTTGTTGCTTGTGGATTCCAGAACTTCCATCCCTGCCTGTTCAAGGAAAGCCCGCGTAACGCGTCTTAAATCTTCATTATCATCAATAACCAGAATTCTTTTTTTCATCTCAAACCCTGATTGTTCCCCTCTTTTATTCTCAGAATTCATGCAGGAATCATTTCAAATT
Organism: uncultured bacterium; assembly: GCA_964443875.1. Taxonomy (GTDB): domain Bacteria; phylum Auribacterota; class JAFGBW01; order JAFGBW01; family JAFGBW01; genus CAYUET01. The sequence goes on from CAYUET010000009.1 coordinate 47,912, forward strand.
GTTCACGTTTATCCATATCAAAACATTGGATCAGGGTGACCGTAACATTATCTTCTCCGCCATGCTTATTGGCCTCGGAAATAAGCCGTTCCCCCTTGAATTTAAGGGATCCTGCAGGATTCAGAATTTTAACGATCTCCTCTTCGGAAAGCATTGAATAAAGCCCATCCGTGCATAAAAGAATAAGGTCATCTTTTTTCAGATCAAATTCATATAAATCAATATCTTCATCTTTGGCCGCTCCCAATGCCTTGGATAGTACACTGGAATACTTTCCCTGCACCAATCCCTGCATGAAATCCGGAAGGGTATTTTCGAGGGAATGATCCTTTGTCATCTGTTCAAGTCTTCCGTCCCTGAACCTGTAAAGTCTCGAATCCCCAACATTAAAGGCGAAACCGCAAAAAAAACCGGGAATAAAACCCACAAGGGTTGTCCCAACTGTTTTCAAAGACTCGTCCACCTGTTTTAAATTATAAATTGTCCGGTTACCGTAATGAACCGCCCTCCTCAAACTATTTTCGGAAATGATGGCCGCATCTGGCAGGCTCAGTTCAAGATCCGCAATAACAGAGGAAAGAAGAACACGGCTTGCGACATCTCCCCAGTCATGCCCGCCCATTCCGTCAGCAACCATAAAAAGGGAATACTGGGAATTATTCAGGAAAGCATCTTCATTCTGTTCCCGAACCATTCCCTTGTCCGTTTGTGAGTAATATATGGCTTTCATAGATTTACCTTTAATTTTATCACAACACCCTGATGATTGAAACTACTATTTTCCCTCTTTCGGGATTTCCGGAAAATCCAGTTCTAGACTGTGAAAAGGACTGGAGGATTCTTTCTTCGGAGAACAGGAGCACTTTGTTTTATTCAGATTCGCCTTGCACTTTGAACACAACCCCCTGCAGTCCGGGGAGCAGAGAATTTTTGTCGGAATCATAAGAAGAATCTCATCACGGATTTCCGGGGATATATCCTGAAAATCCTGGTCTTTATATTCATAATTGAGGGTAAAATTCTCCACTTCAACCGGAATCTCCATCGGAATAAGACAACGATCGCATTCACAGGCATAAGAGGCTTCGATCCGCCCCCGGACAATAATCTCATTGGAAACCAGAAGGACTGTGGCATAAACGCCGATCTCTCCTTCTGAAACGATATCCTTATAGGTCAGATCCATTTCTTTTGCTGAAACAGAAACATTAAGCTCCATTCCCTCTTCAGGGATCTGTTTACAATTAATAACCAGTTCATTAACCATAGTCTTCTTCCCTTCTCAAATCCAAGAACAGTTCTTGTCTAAACCCCATGATTTGGTAGAGTATACATTATTTTATAAAGGAGTGAATATGAAAAAAATGCTTTTCATTCTTTCTTTTGTCTTTTCCTGTTTTCTAGTCTTTGGATCCTGTTCTTTCTGCCAGGACACCCGAAAAATTGCCTGTGCCTACTGCAAAGGCGCAGGAATTCTTCCCTGCAAAGCCTGCAAAGGCACCCCCCTGCTTCAATGCCCTTCCTGTCAAGGATCAGGGATCAGGGAAACGGGCTGCCCTTCCTGCAGTTCCTCCGCTGCCCAGAAAGGTTCCGGGGAAATTGAAAAGGATTATAAGGCACGGGATCTCCATGGAGGGATCTTCCGTGCAAAAACAAAAGAAACCTGCGATCAGTGCGGCGGAAAAGGAAAAATTACTTTGCCCTGCCCGGACTGCAGGGGAAGAGGGAAAAAGCCTTGCGGAGTTTGCAAAGGTTCGGGAAGTGAGCTCTGTTCCGCCTGCAGAGGCAAAGGATTCAGACCCTGCACCGCCTGTCTCGAAACGGCGTCAAAACCGGACATTAAATGAAAAAATCATAAAATTCAGACTTATAAATAATCCTTGATTTCCCACGACAGGGAATCGAAAAAAGTCACGGTAACAGGCTTGTGTATTTCACGTGACAGGCTCTGCCCTTTAAGCAAAAGATCTTCTTCCATTTGCTGAACAAACGAGGCGTCCTCTGTAGAGAGGTTGATTTCATAATTTTTATGCATGCTTAAATCATCAAAATTGGCGGAACCAAAACAGACCCAGTTGTCATAAACTGCGGCTTTGACATGAGTCATCCCCGGATAGAGGAATACCCGTACTCCGTGATGCAAGAGAGTGTTAATCGCGTGGGACGTTGCACCCTGAAACATCGCAAAATCAAGCCGGGAGGGAACCGTTACCCGCACATCCACTCCCCTTTTGCGGGCCTCACAAAGCGCATAAATAAAACGGTGATTCCACAAATAAGGATTTTCAACATAAATATGGTGACGGGCCTTTCTTGCCGCATGAAGCTGGGACTTATAAATCTGGTGCCTGAAAGGAGTGGTCGTGAGGACATGACAACGGATCATTCCTTGCTTGCCGCTGATTTTCTTTCTTTTTTCCTTTTCAATAAAATACAGGAAATCACAAAAAAAACGGGTACGAAGCCAGGCCCAGTTAAAGGCACGGTTAAAAACGCTCACAATCGGCCCCTCAGCCTCCACCATCATATCCCGCCACTCATAACGGTATTCCCGGCCGATATTCATGCCTCCGAAAAAAAGAGTCTTCCCGTCAATCAGGATCATTTTGGAGTGATCCGAGGAAAGCCAGAGATTGGTGGAGCGGTGAACATGTAATTTGGAATCTTTTTTCAGATAACGGACCATATCCGGAATCACTTCAAAGGAGTCTGAAAGTGTTTTGGCTTTGTTATTCCAGGCATGCTTGCTGGCAAACCAATCCAGAATGACCATGATTTTTATTTCTTTGTTGGATTTCTCTTTGAGCTGATCCGCCAGTTTTTTTGCCACATCATCATTATCAAAAATATAGGTATGAATCTTGATGCTTTTTTTAGCCTCCGCCAGCTTCTCCTCCATTCTCGGAAAAAAAGTCTGCCCTGAAATCAAAAGCTTTAAATCTCCTGAAACTGAGGGTCCGTATTTTTTACTCAGCCATTGGCTCATGAAGGCAGGAGGCATGAAGGGTCTTTGGGGATCCAGGGAAGGAACGGGGATTTTTTCAAGCCTGGGGAAATGAAACAATTTCACCTGGATACGATCCAGGGTTTCTCCGGTAAAAGTCTTCACTCGCCAGAGAAGCCCCCCCGGTGCTGAAACCGGATTGGACACGATTCCAAGGGTATGATCCTCCACCAGGTATCCCATTTCAGTAATACACCCTGAAAACAAAAGGCAAAAGCCCGCCAGAAAAAAACGGACTATTTTTTTTAATTTCAAAACGATTTCCTTGCCCAATGCGTCATATTTTCAGGGACAGAATAAGGTTTTTTGCCCATCAATTAAAGCAGGCCCAACAGGGTTTAACTCTTTTTCGTAAAAGGAGGGGGTTTAGGAAACCCTTTAAAACACTCCATGGCTTTTTCCAGGACTTCATGGGAGGGTTCATAATCCGTCAGCTTTCCATTCATATAGTCATCATAGGCCTTAAGATCGAGAAGGCCATGACCTGACCAGTTTAAAAGAATCACCTTTTCCCTGCCTTCCTCACGGGCTTTAATTGCCTCCTGCGCTGCAGCTGCAATGGCATGGGAGGTTTCAGGCGCGGGAATAAATCCTTCGGAACGTGCCCACATCAGGGCATACTTATAACATTCAAGCTGCTGAACAGAACGAGCTTCCATAAGATTTTCCCTTAAGGCGTGACTGACAAGCGGCGCAACGCCGTGATATCGCAAGCCGCCCGCATGGAGAGGAGCAGGCATAAAGGCATGCCCCAGGGAATGCATGGCAAGGAGCGGAGTAAGCTGGGCGGTATCTCCGGAGTCGTAGACAAAAGGCGCACGCGTAAGCGTCGGGCATGCGGCCGGCTCCACGCCTATGATCTGAATATTTTTGCCGTTGATTTTGTCATACATAAAAGGGAAGCTGATTCCGGCAAAGTTGGAACCTCCTCCGACACAGCCTATAATGACATCGGGATAAAGATTGACTTTCTGAAACTGCTTCTTGGCCTCCAGCCCGATGATGGTCTGATGAAGCAGGACATGGTTCAAAACGCTTCCGAGACAATAACGGGCATCCCTGCTGGTCACTGCATCTTCAACGGCTTCGCTGATGGCAATGCCGAGACTTCCGCAGCACCCCGGATCATTTTTGAGGACATCTCTTCCAAACTGAGTATCCGGACTGGGACTAGCAACACATTTAGCACCCCAGGTCTGCATCAAAAGCTTGCGAAAGGGTTTCTGTTCAAAACTCACTTTGACCATGTAGACTTTGCATTCCAGGCCGAAAAAATTACTGGCCATGGCAATGGAAGAACCCCATTGGCCCGCTCCTGTTTCCGTGGTGAGCCGTTTAATGCCCGCCATTTTGTTATAATAGGCCTGAGCAATCGCAGAATTGGGTTTGTGACTGCCTGCAGGAGAAACTCCTTCGTTCTTATAATAAATTTTTGCAGGGGTGTTGAGTATTTTTTCAAAATTTCGGGCACGGCATAAAGGCGAAGGTCTCCAGAGGGCCAAAGCTTCCAGAACCGGTTCAGGAATGTCAATCCAGCGTTGTGTGCTCATTTCCTGTTCAATCAAATTCATAGGGAACACAGGAGCCAGATCTTCAGGCTTTACGGGAGATCCGTCTTTTCCAAGCGGCGGGGGCATGGGATGTCTGAAATCTGCTGCAAGGTTGTACCACTGTCTGGGCATTTCACTTTCATCAAGAAAAATCTTACATTGACTGACCATTCCGTATCCTTTCTCTTTACGATAAAATTTTTATTGTTCTATTATCCCTAAAGAACGTTTTCTTTCAAGGAGATTCGGTATCAAAGATCGTTTCCATGAATTTCGGGTAAAACAGGCCGGAAAAGCAAAGTCTGCACAAAAACTTGACGATCTTTATTTTAAATGATTAATTTTCGGCCGATGAAATGATTTTCATCGTTACATATTTTTTTAATTAAATTCGCATTCTGCGGTCTGATCTTACTCAAAAATCCCTTTTTTTCAAGGATCTGTAATTTAGATTTGCACATGCCACAAAGGAGCTATTCCGGAAATCCGGAAAAACATGAAAACTCTAAATTTTACACCCCGGTTATTCACTTGTCTTCACGACTACAATTTCAAAATTTTCCTTTCAGACCTTACCGCAGGAATTACAGTGGGCATCGTCGCCCTTCCGCTGGCCATGGCTTTCGCAATTGCCTCGGGGCTTCCTCCTCAGGCGGGGATCTTTACGGCGGTCATCGCCGGTTTTATCATATCCGCGCTTGGCGGTACCCGTGTCAGCATCGGCGGGCCGACAGGTGCCTTTATCGTCATCCTTTATGGGATCCTGAGTCAATATGGGGCTCAGAATCTTGCCATATGCACCATGATGGCAGGGGCCATGCTTTTCATTATGGGAGCGGCAAGGCTCGGAAACATGATCAAATTCATTCCCTACCCTGTTACCATGGGATTCACCTCGGGGATTGCCGTGCTTATTTTCAGTACTCAGATCAAAGACTTCCTGGGATTGCAGATAACAAACGTACCCTCGGAGTTTATTGACAAAATGGAGGTTCTTTTTGCCCATATAAACACCTTTCAAACCATCCCTTTCCTTCTGGCCCTCAGTTCTCTTCTGATCATTCTTTTCTGGCCCAAATCCTGGCAGCGCTATGTTCCGGGGTCAATTGTCGTTCTTCTACTGGGAACAGTTATTGTTGCAGCCCTCCAGCTTCCTGTTGAAACCATTGGAAGTAAATTCGGCGGGATTCCCCAGGGATTGCCTTCCCTTGCGGTACCGGCTTTATCCTGGGAAAACGTCCGTCATCTGTTTCAGCCCGCCCTGACCATTGCGATACTGGCGGCCATTGAGTCTCTGCTATGCGCTGTTGTGGCTGACGGTATGGTCAATGACCGCCATGATTCCAATCAGGAATTAATGGCCCAGGGGATTGCCAATATCGTTGTCCCCCTCTTCGGAGGGATTGCCGCTACTTCAGCCATTGCCCGGACAGCCACCAATGTCAAATGCGGAGGCGTCTCCCCCATTGCCGGAATCATCCATGCCTTAACCCTGCTTGCCATTCTCCTGGTTGCTGCACCTCTCGCAAAATTCATCCCTCTGGCCACCTTAAGCGCGGTCCTTGTTAATGTTGCTCTCAATATGGGGGAATGGCATAATTTTTCACGTCTTAAAAAATGGCCCGTGAGTGATGCTGTTGTTTTTATTGCCGCCTTCTCCCTCACCATCATCGTCGATTTAACCGTGGCGGTTGAAATCGGAATGGTTCTGGCCGCCATGCTTTTCATAAAACGAGTTTCCGAAACAACCCAGATCACGGCCGTGGATGAATCGAATGAAACCGAAGGTCCCCAGCATTCCCTGGTCGGACGTGAAATTCCCCGCGGCGTCATGATCTACAGAATCTTTGGTTCTTTTTTCTTCGGAGTCGCGGACAAGCTCGAAACCGCTCTCCGGGAATTAAAAAATGATCCGGAAATCATGATCCTGCGCATGCGGAAAGTCGTCGCCATGGATGCGACCGGATTAAATGCCCTGGAAGCCCTTTTTGACAAACTTCAGAAACGGGGAAAATATCTTATTCTCAGCGGACCGCACACTCAGCCCCTTTTTGCCATGGAAAAATCCGGTTTTATCGACCGTATCGGACATGAAAACGTATGCGGAGACATTGAAGATGCTCTTGCCAGGGCCCGTGAAATTTTAGGGCTTCCCCCTGAAGAACATTCAGGGAATACCCTGGCGGAGGAAAAAAACCGCATTGAAATGGCGCGTAAGGAGCTCGCAAACGCACTTGAACGGGCTCAGAAAATGCTTGATCTTCATCCGAATCAGAAGTCCTGACCCCAATGACCCCGGACGCTCTCTCTTCTTCCTTTCTTTCCGATCTGCTCCGTATTGGCGGAATCTGGCGCAGTGTTAAAACTCAGAATGTGACTGAAACCATGAAACTTATTCTTGAGAGACTCAGAAATCTGGATTCAGAGACTCTGTCTCTTCTGAAAAATCAGGTCAATAATACCGGGGCTTTGCACTGGGCGCCTCTTGGTGAAGGTCTTGCCATGCCTCACCTGAGACTTCCTCCAGGCTGCGGAAATGATACCGGACTGTTTGCCCTTCTTCTCCTCGGGAACCCGATGCCCCTTCCTGTTCCTACCCCGGAAGACCTGCCTGTAAGCCAGCTTCTTTTTTTTGTTTCTCCGTCAGCGAAAAACCATATCCAGATTGTAAGCCAGATCAGCTCTCATCTGATTTACGGCCCGTTTAAAAAACTTTTGACCACCGGGGCTGCGGATAAAGAAATTTTATCGGCTCTGGCAGCAAACCCCAGATCCAAATCATAGGGGACAGGACAACACTTCCGGGGATGGTTTTTTATTCAACCGTGACGGATTTCGCAAGATTCCGGGGCTTATCGATCTCATTTCCCTTATGCTTTGCAAAATAATAGGCCAGAATCTGCAGCACAACCACATTTAAAAGGGGGGAGAGTTCTTCAACCGTCTTCGGGACATAGATCACTTCGCGTGAAATCTTCCTGATCTGTTCGTCTCCTTCCGTGGCGATGGAAATAATAATGCCATCCCTGGCTTCCACTTCCTTCACATTAGAAATCATTTTTTCATAGGTTTTAGACTGGGTGCAGATGCAGATTACCGGCAGGGTCTTATCAATCAGGGCAATGGGGCCGTGTTTCATTTCACCTGCAGGATATCCCTCCGCGTGCATATAGGAAATTTCCTTGTTTTTAAGAGCCCCTTCAATGGCAATAGGAAAATTCAGCTGCCGACCGAGATAAAGGGCACTCGTGGCCAGGTGATATTTGAGTGCGCAGGCGCTGATAGCCTTTTCCATGTCAATGATCTTCTGAACTTTGGCCGGAATGGAAAGGATCTCCTTTATAAACTTCGTGTCCTTTACCTGCTTAAATTCATTTCTTAAGATGGAGATATGAATGGCCAGTAAAAGCAGCGTCATGACCTGACTGGTAAAAGCCTTGGTGGAAGCGACCCCCATCTCAGGTCCGGCATGGGTATAAACCACAAAATCACTTTCACGGTCAATGGAACTGTTGAGCACATTGACAAGGGAAAGAATCTTAGAGCCTTTCTTTCTGGCTTCTACAATACTCGCCAGAGTATCTGCCGTCTCTCCGGATTGTGAAATCGCAATGACCAGGTTCTTTTCATTGAGCTTGGGTCTGGCATAACGGAATTCTGAAGAGAGAATGGCCTCTACCGGGAGATCCATGTACTCTTCAAAATAATACTTAGCCAGATAAGCCGCATGGTAAGCGGTTCCGCAACCGGTGACATAAATGCGGTCAATAGAGCGGAAATACTCGGCCGGGGCCTTGAGGTCCTCAAACTGAAGATCAAAATGATCCTTGTTTTTCCCAAGCCTTAACTGCAGAATTCTTTTCAAAATCTCCGGCTGTTCTTTGATTTCCTTAAGGGTATAGGATTCCTGCCCTTCCTTACCTGAAGAAAAATGCTGCAGGTCTACACGGGTGATTTTGATTTTTTTAAGGGTTCCGTCGATATACGACAAAGAGGCTTTTCCCTTTTCATAGATGAGAACATCCCCCTCTTCCATATAAAAAAGATCCCTGGTGTATTTCAAAAGAGAGTAGGCATCGGAAGCGACGAAAACCTCGTCCTCCTTGAATCCGGCAATCAGGGGAGATCCCTTGCGGGTTGCGTATAAGGTATGCGGGGTAGCCCTTGAAATCATGACGATGGCAAACGCTCCCTCCAGGCGTGAAAGAGCTTTTAAAAAAGCCTCCCTGACCTCAAGTCCCTGTTTGACGTATTTGGAAATCAGATGGGGAATAACCTCCGTGTCTGTCTCAGAGAGAAATTCAACCCCTTCGTGAACCAGTTCTTCGCGGAGTTCATTGTGGTTTTCAATAATACCGTTGTGGACAACACAGATATTCCCGTCTTCCGACAGATGGGGGTGGGCATTGATCTGCGTCGGCTTGCCGTGAGTGGCCCAGCGGGTGTGAGCAATTCCGACTTTCCCGCGGATGGGGCCGTGTTTAAGGGATTCCTCCAGCATGCAGAGTTTACCGCATTCTTTGCGGACTTCTATTTTTCCGCTGTCGCTGATAGTCGCTATTCCTGAGGAATCATAACCCCTGTATTCCAGAAGCTTCAATCCGTTCATTAAAAAATCAATGCAATCCGTATTCCCTGCATAACCGACAATCCCGCACATATCATCACCTTTGTTAAATGGTCCTGCTAACAAAAAGGCAGGAACGGTTTCCCGTTCCTGCCTCCCTGACTGATTGAATCAGTTTCAATTATTACGCGTGATCTACAGAAAACATATGTTCAATGAGATCAGCTACTTTATTGGAATAACCCCATTCATTGTCATACCAGGAAACGAGTTTCATGAAGGTATCCGATAAAGGAATGCCTGCATCCGCATCGAAAATGCTGGTTCTGGAATCACCATTGAAATCCGTGGACACAACGGAATCTTCCGTATAACCGAGAATTCCCTTCAAATAGGTCTCGGAAGCTTCCCTGATTGCGGCTTTCACTTCTTCATATTTTGCGGGTTTTGCAAGTTTGACCGTAAGATCAACCACAGAAACGTTTGTTGTAGGAACTCTGAAAGCCATGCCGGTCAGTTTGCCGTTAAGTTCAGGAATGACTTTTCCCACAGCCTTTGCCGCTCCTGTTGAGGAAGGAATGATATTCGTGGAGGCGCTTCTTCCGCCTCTCCAGTCCTTCATGGAAGGACCGTCAACGGTCTTCTGAGTGGCTGTTGTGGCATGTACCGTGGTCATAAGACCTTCCACAATACCGAATTTATCGTTAATGACTTTGGCAAGAGGAGCCAGACAGTTTGTCGTGCAGCTTGCATTGGAAACAACGCTCATCTCTTTTGTGTATTTTTTATTGTTTACACCCATCACAAACATGGGGGCATCTTTGGAAGGAGCGGAAATAATGACTTTCTTGGCACCTGCGGTAATGTGGGCTTTGGCTTTTTCCGTATCCGTGAAAAGCCCCGTGGATTCAACGACATATTCCGCACCAACCGCATCCCATTTGAGCTCTGCAGGGTTCTTGACCGCTGTTACACGGATGGTTTTACCATTGACGACCAGATTGCCGTCCTTTACTTCAACCGTTCCTTTGAAAGCGCCGTGTGTTGAATCATATTTCAACATATAAGCCATATATTCTGCATCAATAAGATCATTGATCCCTACGACTTCAATATTGGATTTAGAGTTGCTGCAGATGGCGCGAAATACAAGACGTCCGATACGTCCGAAACCGTTAATACCTACTTTAATACTCATTGCGTGCTTCCTTCCTTTAAACCCCTGTGGATTTAAAATTGAGTTAGTTTAAAAATTGAGGAATTAATTTACAAAATTCCCCCCGAGGGTTCAAGCGAAAAATTATGATCCTTGCCCTCTCTCTCCATTAATATCATAATCTCTTCATTATCAACCTTATAACAGGAATGAACCATGAACAACAGCCCTCCCGCACTTTTAAATCCTGATTCTCAAAATGTTCTTCTGTCCCTGGCCAGAAAAACGCTCGAACAATGGCTCCTGTTTAAAAAATGTCCTCCCCCGGAAGATCTTCCAGAAGAGCTTCATAAAACAGGGCACGGAATATTTGTAACCCTCAAAAACAAAGGGGAACTCAGGGGCTGCATCGGCTGCTTAAGTTCGGAAGACCCTCTATGGAAACTGGCCATGGAATATGCCGTGGAAGCCTCACGGGACAGCCGCTTCACCTTTCATCCTGTACGATTCGCTGAAATCAGGGAAATCACACTTGAAATCTCGGTTCTTTCTCCTCTCCGCAAAATAAAAGACTATCAGGAAACCATCTTAGGGACCCACGGCATTGTCATTGAAAAAGGATGGAGCCGGGGTGTCTTTCTTCCCCAGGTGGCAACGGAAACCGGGTGGACCCTTGAAGAATACTGGGGAAATCTCGCGGCTCACAAGGCAGGACTTCCTGAGAATGCCTACAAAAGCCCGGATTCGGTTCTTTATGTGTTTGAAGCACTCGTTTTCTCTGAGAAAACCCCGAACGAACTATAAAACCTTATTTTCAATCATCTGGATGATCAGACGGGCCAAGTCCTGGGGTGAAACCGGTTTGGAAATCGCTCCTGCAAAACCGAATTCTGAGGGATTAGAAATGACCGGATCATTGGAATAGCCGCTGATGGCCACCACACGGGCATGGGGATTAAGTTTTCTGATTTCCTGCACAGCCTCTTTTCCTCCCATTCCCCCTTTTATGGTCAGATCGAGGGTGACCGCGTCAAACGGAATGTTTTTTTCGATGGAATCCCGGTAAAAAAGCAGGGCTTCCTGGCCATCCTTGGCGGAAACAACTTCAAAACCGAACATTTTAAGTCCGTCGGAAAAAAGTTTGCGCATGTATTCTTCATCATCCATCACCAGAATTTTCCCACAACCTTTGGGAAGCTCCTCTTTTTCCGGTTCCTCAGTCTCCACATCCACGATTGCAGGAAGATAAACACTGAAAGAGGTTTCCATGCCGGGCTCTGACTCTGCCTGAATCGCACCCCCGTGCTTTGAAATGATCGAATAGGCGACGGCAAGCCCCAGGCCGTGTCCTTCCTTTTTTGTAGAAAAATAAGGATCAAATATTCTGGAAAGGTGCTCCGAGGTAATCCCTATCCCATAATCCGTAACTGAAAATTTCACATAACCGCCGGGGGGTAACGCGAGGGGGTTATTTTCTTCCAGCTGAATATTGAAAAGCTCCAGGGTGATGATTCCGCCCTGGGGCATAGCCTGCTTTGCATTGATAATAAGATTCTGGATCACCTGACGAATCTGCCCTGCGTCAGCGTAAACCGGGGAAATTTCCTGGCCGAAATCAC
>CAYUET010000009.1:59817-105393 GCA_964443875.1 uncultured bacterium
AGAACCTGGGACAGCTGGATCTTCTCTTTCACGGGATCTCCTCCCTTTGAAAAAGTTAAAAGCTGATAGGTCAGCCGGGAGGCCTCCTTCAGAACTTTCTCGGCATCGTTGAGTTTGTTGAATACCTCTTTTTTATCTTCAATGGACATCTGGGCCAGTTTGATATTCCCGAGAATTCCATTCAGCAGATTATTAAAATCATGGGCGATGCCTCCGGCAAGAATTCCGATGGATTCCAGCTGCTGAACCTTGCGAACCTCTTCCTCCATCACCTTCTGATGGGTCACGTCAAAAATAATGCCGTCAATATGCTGGGCTGTAATCTCTTCATTGAAAACCGGACGCCCCATCTCCCGGTAATACCGCATCTCTCCGTTTTTATGCCGGAACCGGTACTCAACCTCATAGGGATGCCCGCTTTGAATGGATTTTTTTATCCTCGCCTGTGTGCGGACAAAATCATCCGGATGAATAAAGGATTCAAAGAAAAACAGCTGATGGGAAAAAATATCTTTTTCCGTATACCCGGTCATTTTATGAAGCATGCTGTTTAAAAAATGAACCCTGTTGTCCCTGAGATCAATCCGGTAGACAATTCCGTTTAAATTCTCAGTAAGATTTCTGTAGCGGAGTTCACTGCCTTTTAATTCATCAAACATTAACAGCCGCTCTTCCTCAATCGAAATAGCCGTTGCGATAATACTTATAAAATTCTTGTCGTCTTCGCTTAAGGAAACTTCCTCTTTGAACCAGATCGCAAGACAACCTATATTTTTACCGCGGCACTTTACCGGGTTCCCGACAAACATCTTGAAGTTCTGTTTTTTTAAAATTTCTTTGGCTTCCGGATGGCTGTCGCCCTCAGAAGCCTTGATGATCCACTGGGGTTTGCCTCCCATGATTACATAATAAGAGAGGTGTCCTTCGCCTGAAGAGGACTCCTCCGGAGAAATATCTGTACCCAGCCGGATGATATGCGTCAATTTTCTGTCCAGAATTCGGCTGTAGAAAATCTGATCCGAACAAAAAGCATCCTTGCAGATCTGACATAAAATCTCAATATTTCTCGCCGGATCCGGAGTCAGCTTTAAAAAGCAGTTATTCAGCAGGAGCATTCTCTCTTCATGATTTTTATGATAGGTGATGTCATGCAACACCCCGATACCCCCTTCAATCCTGTTTTGAATACGGTGAGGGGCATAAACTCCCTTAAACCAGCCTCTTTTCCCGGTTTCAGGAATAAAGAAGGGGACATCAGGACCAGAAACCACCTCGCCGTCCAATGCCTGCTGAAATACCTCCATCATGCCGCTGTCTTTAAGACAGGGAAGGAGATTAAAGGCATTTTTCCCAAGCGCCTTTTCCTGGGGAATTCCGGTCAGTATCTCCATTCCGCGACTCCATAAAAGATAACTGAAATTCCGGTCATAGATAATGATTCCCAGATTCTCATTACTGATGAGCTCTCGGCCAAGATTCGGAGGGGGGGGCGTATCCGCTCCGCTCTTGACAAGAGGGGGGTGAACAACCCTCGCCACCAGCAAAACCTTTTCAAGCTTTTTAGAAGAATCCAGGTACGGATAGGCAATGCATTCCTGAAAGCCGTATTCTGTCGTAAGCTCCCAGCGCTGCTGCCGGGTAAGCGTTCTTAAAACTGAAATCTCCCCCTGGATTATTTTTAATAAAGGAATGGAGGGGGGAAGATCGGTAAAAGAGCGCCCTAAAAAAACGGATTTAACGGCATTTAATTGTTTTTCGGCCTGAGGATTGATATCGATAATAAGAGCTTCATGATTTAAAACAAGAAGACAGTCTTCTGTAACAGAAAAGTAAAAATCATGCAGCAGTTCGGGCATTTTTATATTCATGCGTACCCATTCCTAAATGCATAAAAGAAGTTAAGCATCCCCCGTAATCATACTTATGATATGACTAATAACAGCAAAAGTCAAGCTTGATAGCCCCGTAACGGGTTCCCGATTCGGGAACAACCCCAGGAAGCCTAAGCTCTTCAATAATATTCCGTTTGTCAGAACCCTCTTCCCATTATTTTAATATGAACTATCTGGAAAAAGATGTATATCACAATTTGCATTTCACTTTGGTATTTTATTGATTTTTTTATTGATTGAAAACCTTTAAATCCTATACAAGAGAGACTCTGTTTTATATCCGGATTCATCTAAAAAGGATTTTATGAAAAAAACAATCATCTTATGGGCACTTGTTTACGGATACTTTTTCTGCCAGCCTCTTCTAGCCGGTGAAAAAGAAATTCAGATCAAAGGCTCCGACACCATGGTTAATCTGGTTCAGGCCTGGGCGGAAACAAAAATGGAAAAAAATCCGGATGAATATTTCGCAGTCACCGGCGGAGGATCAGGCACCGGCATTGCCTCACTTCTCAGCGGTTCCTGCAATGTCGCCATGTGCTCCCGGAACATCAAAGACAAGGAAATCGATCTGGCCAAAAAGAATGGGATCACCCCTTTTGAGATAAAAATTGCACTTGACGGGCTTGCCATCATCGTTCATCCCTCCAACCCGGTGTTCAGACTCACCCTTGATCAGCTGAGTCAGATTTTTGCCGGTAAAATCTCCAACTGGAAAGAACTGGGGGGAAGAGATGCGGAAATTGTAATCCTTTCCAGAGAGGTTAATTCAGGGACTCATGTCTATTTCAAAGAAAAGGTTGTAAGAAAAAACGATCCTTTGTCCAAAGAAGAATTCTCACCAGGGGCCCTTATGTTGTCATCCTCTCAGGCGATTGCCGATGAAGTCGCACAAAATACCGATGGCATCGGCTATTACGGCATGGGGTATCTTTCCGAACGGCAAAAAGCCGTTCTGGTGGCAAAAGACAGTCAAAGTCCCTATATTGAGCCGACTCTGGACAATGTGGTAAACGGCCTGTATCCTATTTCAAGAGATCTCTATTTTTATACCAACGGAAAACCTTCCGCAACCCTTAAAGAATTCATTGAATTCTGTCTTTCCCCTGAAGGAGACAGTATTACCATTGACAATGATTTCGTCCCGCTAAAATAAAAGATGCTTATGCGAAAAATAAAAGAATATATCATTGAAAAATTAATTCTTCTGTCAGGACTGGCTTCCATCCTTTTTGTTGTCCTGATTTTTCTTTTCCTGTTGAAAGAAGGACTGGCGGTCTTCCACACAACAGCTCCCGATTCCTTTCTCTTCGGTAAATTCTGGTATCCGATCTCGGACCCCTCCCGTCTCGGAATTTTTCCTCTGATTGCAGGTTCTCTTCTCGTCACTTTCGGAGCTGCCGTTATTTCCATTCCCATCGGAATCGGGAGTGCCATTTTCATTGCAGAAATAGCCCCTGCGAATCTGAAGGAAATCCTTAAAGGAGGCATTGAGCTTCTTGCCGCGATTCCAAGCGTTGTCCTGGGATTTGTCGGAATGATCACCCTCGTCCCCCTCATCAAAAATCTATTTCACGTTCCCACTGGACTTACCGCTTTTTCGGGTTCAGTCATGCTGGCCTTTATGGCCATGCCCACCATTGTTTCCATTGCAGAAGATGCCCTCTATTCTGTTCCGAAATCTTATAAGGAGGGGGCTTTCGCTCTCGGAGCCACCCACTGGCAGACGATCTACCGGGTCATTGTTCCTGCGGCCTCTTCAGGGCTTTTAGCTTCAGTCATGCTGGGAATCGGAAGGGTTATCGGTGAAACAATGGCCGTCATGATGATTACCGGTAATGCAGCCGTCATCCCCCACAGCCTCATGCAGCCTGTACGCACCCTTACTGCGACCATAGCCGCGGAAATGGGTGAAGCCGTTGTCGGAAGTGAACATTATTTTGCCCTCTTTGCCATCGGAGTAGTCCTTTTTATCATCAGTTTTGCCATTAACGTAACCGCGGACCTTTTCCTTCACAGGCGACAATGATTAAAAACCCAAAAACATCTCAGAAAGTAGCTTTTGCCCTCCTTTTCCTCTCCACTCTCTTGATTATCATCCCGGTGGGAATGATTGTGGTTATTATCATCCAGAAAGGGCTGCCGGCGATTACCTGGGACTTTCTTATGGATGTTCCAAGAAAAGGAATGCGTGCCGGAGGCATTTTCCCGGCAATCATCGGCACTCTCTATCTGATCTTCGGGGCCATTCTCTTTGCCCTTCCGATCGGGCTCATGGCGGCAATCTATCTCAGTGAATATGCCAAGGATAATCTCCTGACGCGGATCATCAAGCTGGCCATTGTGAATCTGGCCGGTGTTCCTTCTGTGGTTTACGGACTTTTCGGTCTGGCTCTTTTTGTCATTTTTTTTAATTTTGGGGCCTCCATACTGGCCGGATCCCTGACTCTGGCCATCATGATTCTTCCCATCATCATCACCGCCTCCCGTGAAGCCCTGGAAAGCGTACCCCAGTCCTTCAGAGAAGTCAGCCTTTCTCTCGGGGCGAGCAAATGGCAGACAATCCGCCACATGGTATTGCCCAATGCCACTTCAGGCATTATCACAGGCACCATTCTGGGAATAGGCCGCGCTGCCGGAGAAACGGCGCCCATTCTTTTCACGGTAGCCGCCTTTTATCTCCCCAAACTTCCAAAGTCCGTTTTTGACCAGGCCATGGCCCTTCCCTATCATCTGTATGTCATTTCCACGCAGGTTCCGAATGTGGATGAAAAAATCCGCTACGGTACAGCCCTTGTCCTTTTATTTATCGTACTGGTCATGAATCTGGTGGCCATCTTTATCCGCTATAAGTTCAGGAAAAACAAAAAATGGTAAAATTTTCAATTCAGGCACTGAATGTCTGGTTTGAAAAATTCCAGGCACTCAAAAATATCAGCATTGATGTAAAAACCGATGAGATCTTAAGCATTATTGGCCCCTCCAACAGCGGAAAAACAACCTTTTTACGCATGCTGAACCGCATGAATGATCTGAATCTCCATTTCCGCATGAAAGGCCGTGTGGAGTTTCAGGGAACAGATCTTATGATCATGAATGTGGAACAAGTCCGCAAGCGGGTCGGCATGGTGTTTGCTCTTCCTCTCCCGCTTCCATTGTCCATATTTGACAATGTCAGCTACGGTCTCCGTATGCACAAAAATGTAAAACGGAGATTTCTGCAGGAAGTCGTGGAAAAAAGCCTTAGACAGGCCTCCCTGTGGGAAGAAGTTAAAGACAGGCTGGATGCCTCGGCATTCAAACTTTCAGGAGGACAGCAGCAGAGGCTCTGTATTGCCCGTACTCTGGCTGTTGGCCCCGAGGTTATTCTCTTTGACGAACCCTGCTCAGGTCTTGATCCCATCTCCACAGCCAAGGTGGAAGAGGCCATGGTCGAACTAAAAAAAGATTACACCATTGTTCTTGTGACCAATAATGTTAAACAGGCGGCCCGTGTGGGGGACAAAACTGCTTTTTTCCTCGGGGGCGAACTGATTGAAGTCGATAAAACTGAAAAAATCTTCACCACACCGAATAACCAGAAAACAGATGATTACATAAGGGGGCGATTTGGATAAGTCAAAAATATCAATAAATGCCCTTAATCTCTGGTACGGATCTTTTCATGCCCTTAAAAATGTACTCCTGGAAATTCCGGCCCAAAAGATCACCGCCCTCATTGGTCCTTCCGGATGCGGTAAATCCACGCTTTTAAGAGTGTTAAACCGCATGAATGACCTGATTGAAGGAGTACGTATGACCGGAACTGCGGAATTCAACGGCTCCAATATTCTTGACCCCCTGACGGATCTTGTCGCCCTGAGAAAAAAAATCGGCATGGTTTTTCAAAGACCCAATCCTTTTCCTCTTTCCATTTATGAAAACCTTGTTTTCGGCCTGAAAATCCATGATACCCGGCTCCCGAAATCTGCCCTTGATGAAGCGGTGGAGCTGAGTTTGAAATCTGTCCTTCTCTGGGATGAACTTAAGGATAAGCTTAAAAAATCCGCCCTCTCGCTTTCTCTGGAGCAAAAACAGAGGCTCTGCATTGCACGCCTTATTGCCGTAAAATCCGATGTGGTCCTGATGGATGAACCTTGTTCAACCCTCGATCCACAGGCTACGGCTAACATCGAAGAGCTGATGCTGAAGCTCAAAAAAAACTATACCATTGTCATCGTCACCCATAATATGCAGCAGGCGGCCCGCATTTCCGATCAAACCGGATTCATGCTTCTGGGTGAACTGGTCGAGTTTGGAAAAACCAGCGATATTTTTACCAAACCCTCGGATAAACGTACCGAGGACTATATTACGGGAAGATACGGATAAACCTCAAGAGGAGCCTAAGTGCTATGGAAAGACATTTTGATGAAGAATTAAAAAGGCTTAATCAGGAACTGATCCGGATGTCGGATCTGGTAAAAAAAGCCATTCAGAACTCCGTAGAGTCCCTGAATTCCATGAACCGTAAACAGGCCGAGGACGTCATCACACATGACCATGAAATTGACCTGATGGAACTTGAAATTGATGAAAAATGCATCGAGACGATAGCCAAACATCAACCCATGGCCCGAGACCTCCGTTTCATCACCACGGGGATGAAAATCAATGCCGAACTTGAACGGATCGCTGACCTGGCTGTCAATATTTCTGAACGCGTACTTGAAATTGCGGATCAGCCTGTTCTTGTGAACCTGGAAGAAATTCTTACTCTTACCCATCTTGTCCAGCAGATGATTTATGAATCCATCAAGTCTTTTGTGGACCAGGACAGTGACCTGGCCAAAAAGGTCATGCTTTCAGACGAAAATGCGGACCGCCTGCGCAATCATATCCAGGAAGGACTCTTGGATAATTATATCTGCAGGGATCCTTCGACCGCAAAAAGAGGGGTTTCACTTCTTCTGATTGCAAGATACCTGGAACGGATCAGCGACCACACCACCAATATTGCCGAAGATGTGATTTATATGGTTCAGGGAAGAGTGGTCAAACATCATTCCCAGGATCTGGCGTGAATACTCCTTCTAAAAAAACCGCGCTTCCGGCTTCAGGCGGTCCATCCGGAAATAATTCCGCCTCCTGTTTCGCTCCATTGGAGAAGCTGAAAAGCCCCGGTTTGTGTTTCCACAACTGCGGAACAGCTTTCCAGCCAGTCCCCATCATTGATATAGAGGGTTCCATTTAAATCCCTGATCGCAGGGGTATGAATATGGCCGCAGATCACCGCATCCACCTTCATTTCCCTGGCGCGGGTCACAAGGATGTGTTCGAAGTTATTGACGTGCTGAATTGCCTTTTTGACCTTGAGTTTTAAATAAGCCGATAACGACCAGTACTTGAACCCGAACATTTTCCCTATCCAGTTGAAAAGGGTGTTCAGCGATAAGGCTAAGCCATAGGCTTTGTCGCCAAGCCAGTAAAGCCAGCCCATGCTTCTTATTGCTCCGTCAAACTGATCGCCATGAAGGACAAGACATTTTTTACCCTCAGCGGTAATATGAATGGCGGAATCCGATATTTCAATGTCGCCAAAACTGAAACTTTTCATTCCGTCCATCCAGGAGCGAAAAAACTCGTCGTGGTTGCCAAGGATGTAAAAAACCTTGGTCCCCTTTCTCGCCATTCTTAGAATTTTCTGAACAACGGTATTCTGATTCACTGTCCAGTACCATTTTGATGACAACGCCCAGATATCAATCACATCCCCGACCAGGTAAAGAAAATCACAGGTATTCACTTTAAGAAAATCAAGCAGCAATTCCGTTTTTGAATTTTTATTTCCTAGATGAAGATCTGAAATAAATATTGTTCTATAATGCATGGAAGATTAGTAACCCTCCTTTGTTAAGGACATATTAGCGGATCATTAGAAATCTGTAAGATCATACCTCCGGAGATTAAATTTTAAATCCGCCTCATAATAAGCCGTCTGCTGTTTGGAAAAAATCAGGCCGCTCTCCGGCAATTGTCCAAAATTTTAATACGGGGAATCCTCGGGTTTTATTCGCGGTTTATTTCCTGACGGGGACATCTTTTATCTGAGAATATTTTAATATTCCTTTCATTTTTCCTGGCTGATTTCTTTTGTTTCACACTCCGTTGTGAGGCGCTGTAAACGGGAGGGGCCTGGAAGGCAGAAACAGATTTCAGGAACGCCATGCTTTTACGAATAAAGGGCTCACATCCTCCCATTTTCCTCCTGTTATCCATTCCGCAACCATTCCGGCAACATCAGGATAATTTTTCGGGTGGGATGAATCGGAGGCAAGCCATTTCTCAAGAACCTTTTTATCAAGCGATCTCATCTCCATTCCAATATTTAAATGGGAAAGAGTATACGCATTTGCATGCTGTTCGAATTGCCCCTGAAGCGGTCTTACAAGTATTTTTTTCCCGAGGTGCAGGGCTTCAGAAGGCAGTTCAAATCCTGCATTACAGAGGACTCCGGAACAGTTCAGCAAATCCTCAATAAAACCCGTCCTTGAAAAAGGGCGGAAATGAAGATGATCTGAGTCACATCCTGTATCCAGACTTGCATAGATATAGAAATCATATTTTTTGAAGGGCAATAAAAATGTTTTGATCCGGGCAATGTCTTCAAAGGGCAGATAGACTAATATTTTATTTTCTATCTTTTTTCCGGATTCATGAACCCGGGGGACAATGGGCGGCAAAATGGGATGATTAAAATGATGCCAGTGCAGTCCTATGGAAAACTGGGCCGTGGCATAATTTTTCATTACAAGTCGCGAAAAGAGACTGCCTCCGGGTGCAGGAATATCATATAAAAAAGCATATTGATGCCCGATTCCTATCGAGGGTAAGCGGTGTTTTTTTGCAAACCTTGCCGTTACAGGTTCGAAATCTGTCAAAATAAGATCATAGTGCTTTTCAGGCATTCGAAAATAATGGATGCTTTTATAGAATTCCATGAAGTCAAGCTGCATCGCTGTCCGGAAATATTTAATTTTTCCTCCCTGTATGCTGAAGGTCAAACCCTTTTTAACTTCATAAGGTTCAAAATCACTGACATCCTTTAACAACTCCTTCTTTCTGCCGGAAAAGAGCGTATGAACTTCATGTCCATGCCTTCTCAAGGCTTTGATGATCTCCCTGGAACGGCTTATATGTCCATTTCCTGTCCCCTGGACCCCATACAGAATTTTCAAAATTTTTTTCCTTTTTCTTTCGGATTATTCCTTAAAAATCTATACACACTAAGTTCAATTTCATCTCTGATCTTTCTGATTTCTGAAAGTATTTCTTCATGAGGGCCCCTCAAAGCTCCGGGATCTCTGAAACTCCAGTGAAGCCTTTTTGTAAATCCGGGAAAAACAGGACACTTTTCTGCGCCGGCTTCATCGCAGACCGTAATGACATGGGAAAACGGAATATCCTGTTTAATAAAATCAAATACTGACTTTGTCCTGTTTTTTGAAATATCCAGCCCTTTTTCCTTCATGACCAGAACAACATCGGGGTTTAATATTCCCGGCTCCAGCCCCGCACTGCAGGCTTCTACGGTATTTTTTCCATAATGCTTCATAAAGGCTTCTGCCATCTGACTTCTCGCAGAATTATGCAGGCAGACAAAAAGTATTTTTAATTTTTCCATGAGCAGATTCTCCTGTTTCCATAATTGGGTGACCATTAACAGAAATCAGTATTGCGGGGGAATGTTAGGCATTCATTAGGAATCCATTAAAAAAGGATTAATCATTTAAAATTAACTGGAACTCCCTGAAAAAGGAGTTACCCTGCCTTCCCATTGCCTGAAAACCCAGGGATTTCATGGAAAAGAAGTGATTTCGGAAATATTTTCTCCTGTCCTCTCTGCATATTTTAACCGGATTTAAAATTAAAAATAATTATTTATCGATAATTATTTGACAACGGCCGGTTCTCCGTGTATCTTCTTTCAAGATAATTCTGAACGGCCTATCTTTTTATGAAAGCCTTCCATTTCTGGTATCAGACGAAAAAGACCTAGAATGAGTGAATCTTAAATCCCGTTTATCCCGCGGGCTCTTTTCAGAAATTTTATACTGTTAAAAGATTTTTTAAGATTTAGCACCGATTCCGAACATAACTGATATTTATATTATATTTTTGAAACCTGTTTGATTCAACTTTTTCGGTCGGGTTCATATAAGGAGACTTACTCTAATGTTATTCGAAGACTTAAATCTAATCGCGCCTATCCTGGATGCAGTAAAAAAAGAAGGATATGAGCACCCCACCCCCATTCAGGAAAAAGCAATCCCTGTCATTCTTCAGGGAAAAGATCTGATCGGCTGCGCTCAGACCGGAACAGGAAAAACAGCTGCCTTTACCCTTCCCATCCTGCAGCTACTTCAGGAAGAAAAAAAACAAAATAAAGGTCCGCAAGGCATCAGGGCTTTAATTCTCACCCCTACCCGCGAACTGGCGGTACAGATCGGTGAAAGTTTTTCCGCATACGGAAGATTCACAGGGTTGAAGCATACGGTTATTTTCGGCGGAGTATCGCAAAATCCGCAAACCGACGCCCTCAGGAGAGGTGTGGATACGGTGGTTGCAACCCCCGGAAGACTTCTTGATCTGATTCACCAGAAACAGGTTCATCTGCGCCAGGTCACGATGTTTGTCCTGGATGAAGCCGACCGCATGCTGGACATGGGCTTTATCAGAGACATCCAGAAAATCATCAGCTATCTGCCGCAGAAAAAACAGACTCTTTTATTCTCGGCCACCATGCCTCCGGAAATTGCGAGTCTTTCCCGAAGCCTGATGAATCACCCTGAAACCATTTCGGTCACACCTCCCTCTTCAACCGTGGAAAGCATCAAACAGGGAGTATATTTCATCAATAAAAGAGATAAAAAGAATCTGCTGATCCAGCTTTTAAAGGAACAGGATATTCCCTCTGCCCTGGTCTTTACCCGTACCAAACACGGGGCAGATCATGTGACACGGGATATTCGCAATGCCGGGATCAATGCCGAGGCCATCCATGGCAACAAATCCCAGGGAGCCCGTCAGGCTGCCTTAAAAAACTTCAAATCCAAAAAAACAAGAGTCCTTGTGGCCACCGACATCGCGGCAAGAGGCATTGATGTGGATGAGCTTTCTCATGTCATCAATTATGAACTGCCGAATACGCCGGAAACCTATGTCCATAGAATCGGAAGAACAGGAAGAGCCGGCTTAAGCGGAATTGCCTTATCCTTCTGTGATTCAGAAGAAAAGAGCTTTTTACGGGATATCAACCGGCTGATTCCAAAACCTATTCCCGTGATTAAGGATCATCCTTTTTGTCAGCCCGGAGAGTCTATTAACGAACCTCTTAAAAAAGAGCCGCCCAAACGCTTCTACCCTAACCGCAGCAACAGCGGCGCTGTAGGATATTTCCGAAGAAAAGAAATGGGCCGTTTCGGAAGAGCCTCCACATTCGGAAATAATTAATTCTTTTTTCAGCAATTCCAATAACCGGAAGCCTGCAAAGGAAGTAAAATTTCTTTGCAGCCCGGCTTATTCATGAGACTTGGTTTTCACGGACGCATTAGAAATACTCCCGTGAGTTATGGTTCTGTCTTTCTGTGAACAAAAGACACGAGCTTTCATGGAACGTAACAGGCTTAATCGCGGCAAGTCATGATCTGTCCGGACGGATCCTCCAAAAAGCAAGAAACTCTTTTATCCCGTGCATTAAAGGTTGAAAGCAGTATACAAAACTGCTATATCTTTTTTTAAAATAAACAAGCATGGAGATGAGTTTCAATGTCAGATCAAACGCAAAAGGACAACAGTTCAAAAGATAAAGATCCCGAGAAAAATAAGGGAAACAATCCCTTTTTTAATTTTGGAGATAAAAAAAACAGTTCACCTAACGGGGGAATGTCCCCCATAGCCATATGGGCTATTATCTTCGCAGCCATTGTTGCTCTGCTCACTATGAGTTCCCCGAAAAGTAATTCCTCTGAGCTCACCTATTCCTCTTTCAAAGAAAAGGTGAGAACGGGGAATGTTCTTTCTCTTTCCTTTTCGGAAACCTCTGTCACCGCCACCGGAATCATGCGCGACTCCCTTGGAAACCAGTCTAAATTTTCAGTCAATGTCATACGGGAAGATCCCGATCTCATGAGGCTTTTAGATGAAAACCGTGTAAATGTAAAAGTAAACAGCACCAATGTCTGGCTGAACAACCTTTTCTATACCTTTCTTTCCCCCCTCATCTTTGTCCTCTTTTTATATCTTTTCATTTATCGGGGCATGCGGGGCTTCGGAAAAGGGGCCATGTCCTTTGGGAAAAGCCGGGCAAAACTTCAGGACAAGGAAAAAACAACGTTTGCGGACATCGCCGGGGTCAATGAAGCCAAGGAAGAAGTCAAGGAAGTCATTGATTTTTTAAAAAATCCCAAAAAATATAAAGAAATCGGGGCAAGGCTTCCCAAAGGCGTTCTTCTGGTCGGTCATCCCGGAACAGGAAAAACCCTTTTGGCCCGTGCTATTGCAGGGGAGGCGGGAGTTCCCTTCTTTTCTCTCTGTGGCTCGGATTTCGTTGAAATGTTTGTAGGAGTAGGGGCCTCCCGCGTAAGAGATCTTTTTGAGCAGGGGAAGAAAAACGCTCCCTGCATCATGTTTCTGGACGAGATTGATGCCGTAGGAAGACACCGCGGCGCAGGAATCGGCGGAGGACATGATGAACGCGAACAGACACTCAATGCGCTTTTAGTGGAACTGGACGGATTTGATACGGATACCGGAGTCATCATGATTGCCTCCACCAACAGACCCGATGTTTTAGACCCGGCCCTTTTAAGACCCGGACGTTTCGACCGCCAGATCGTACTCGATCTGCCTGATCTCAATGCCCGTGAAGACATTTTGAAAGTTCACTGCCGAAAGATTAAACTGGAAGACAATGTGAATCTGCATCAGATTGCAAAAGCCACCGTGTTTTTTTCAGGCGCCGATCTTGCCAACCTGGTTAATGAAGCGGCACTTTTAGCAACACGCAAGGGATTATCCAAGGTATCGTTTCAGGAACTTGATGAAGCCCGGGACAAAGTCTCTTTCGGCCGCGAGCGCAAATCCAAATTTATTTCCGAGGAAGACAAAAAAAATACCGCCTGGCATGAAGCCGGGCATGCCCTGGTTTCCCTCAAATGCAAATACCATGACCCCCTGCACAAGGTGACCATTATTCCCCGGGGTCAGGCAGCAGGCATGGCCATGTATTACCCGGAAAAGGACAGACAGGGGCTCAATAAGCTTCAGCTGCTCGATAAAATCTGTGTAGCCTTTGGCGGACGTGCGGCCGAAATGCATATCTTCAATATCGAATCCACCGGTGCCTCCATGGATATTAAAACGGCTTCTGAGCTTGCAAGACGCATGGTGTGCGAATTCGGAATGAGTGAAATGGGGCCTCAGGCCTTTGGAAACCGCGAAGAACACATGTTCCTGGGCCGAGAAATTTCCCGCTCCACGGATTATTCGGAATTCACCTCTCAGCAGATTGATTCCACCATTCATAAACTTATTTCCGAACAGTATTCCCGGGCTGAAAGTCTTATCAAAGAAAATGCACACGAACTTAAAATTATCGCCGAAGCTCTTCTCGAATATGAAACGCTGACCGCGGATGAAATCTATCAGCTGATCCGCGGCGAAGCCCTGACAAAACAGAAAGCACAGCCTCAGGCTCAGACCCCGGAAACAACCCCTAAACCTGCGGAAGACAAACCTTCCGGCAGCAATAATACCTAGAATGGATCAAAAAAATGTCTATGACAGAGCCTTCCGAAAAGATGAAACTTCCCCAAATCATGGGGATATTAAATCTTACGGAAGATTCTTTTTTTGATGGCGGAAGCTTTTTAAAAACCGAAAAGGCTGCGGCTCACTTCCAGCAAATGATCTCCGAAGGGGCGGACATCATCGACATCGGTGCGGAATCTTCACGTCCGGGGTCCAAACCGGTTGAGGAATCTCTGGAATGCAAACGCATCGAAATGCTTTTAGAAAAAATTCCAGCCGAACGTAAAGTATCCATCTCCATTGATACCTCCAGAGCCCTTGTTGCAGAAATGGCTCTTAAAAAAGGGGTGGAAATCATCAATGACATCTATTCTCTGGATCGCGATCCGGATATGATCCGGGTGTTGAGGAACTATCCCTGCCGCGTGGTTCTCATGCACATGCAGGGCACCCCGCAAACCATGCAGGAACATCCTCATTACAAAAATGTTATCAGCGAAATCACTGAATTTTTCAAACGAAAAACAGAAGAAGTCATCAAAGCCGGAATCGATGCTTCCCGCCTCATTCTGGATCCTGGAATCGGATTCGGCAAAACACTTGCCCATAATCTGGAAATCATGAAAAATATCTCCGTTTTTAAAAAGCTTGGATTTCCTGTCCTCCTGGGACCTTCCCGTAAATCCTTCATAGGACAGATTACAGGAGCCCCTGTAGAAAACCGACTGTTTGGGACAGCGGCGGCTGTTTCTCTTCTGACGGAATGGGGTGTGGATATCCTGAGGGTTCATGATGTCTATGAAATGTGTCAGGTCATACGGGTGGCCAAAGTCCTTTCTTCAGGAGGAAATCCCTCATGATTTCCCAATGGTGGAGGCCTGTGATTGAAATAGGCGTTTTTTCAGTTCTTTTTTATTACTCATTTCTCTTTCTGAAAGGAACGCGTGCCTACCAGGTTCTGAAAGGGATGACCATTCTGCTTTTGACATACGCGCTGGCCAAATCCCTGGATCTCACGGTGATCACTTTTATTCTGGGTAAATTTTTCGGTGTGGCGATTATCGCCTTTGTGGTCTTATTCCAATCCGAATTGCGAAGAGCCCTGGCTGCCATTGGAAGATCTCATTTTGACGCTCATGCCCAGGGAGCGGAAAACATCGTGGAGGTTCTTCTGGATGCGGTAAGCCTTTTAAAGGAAAAATATATCGGGGCCCTGATCGTTATCATGAGGGAAAATTCTCTGAAACCTTTCATGGATACAGGAGTCGCGATTGATTCCATATGCTCTGTGGAATTATTTCTGACCATTTTCACCCTCAAAACACCCCTCCATGACGGGGCTGTCATTATCGACGGCAACCGGATTATGGCCGCCGCCTGCCTTCTCCCCCTTTCGCAGCGAGGCAGAATGACTCATGCCCCCATGGGAACAAGACACAGGGCTGCTATCGGCCTCACGGAAGAAACTGATGCCCTCGTTTTAATCGTTTCAGAGGAAAACGGCTATGTCTCCATTGCAGAAGGAGGCAAGATAGATATCAATGTCAGCATGAACCATCTTAAAAATGTTCTCCTCGAAATCTATAACATTGATGAACAAAAGAAAAAAAATGTATTTAAACAATTTATTCAGCGGATCTTTCAAAGGTAGTCCTAAATTATGATTAAAAAATTTTTAATGAACAATACTGCTATTAAAATAGCCTGTCTGATTCTTGCCGTATTCATGTGGTACGCGCTCAAAAACGAAGAAACCATGACCAAAACCATGGAAGTCTATCTTTCCCCCAAAATCCATGAATCCATGTATCTGGTGAACATCAGCCCGGTTTCAGTTCATGTCACTCTTTCCGGAAGCAGAAAAGCGATTAAGGATATGCAGAATTTCGGACACTCAATGGAACTTGACTTAACCAAGGAGCTCGAACCTAAAATCATCCAGAATGAACTCCGGGAATCTGATTTTTCCTTTCCGGAGAATTTTAATATCACCAGCATTGTTCCCCAGAAAATCGATGTAGAAATCGACCGTCTGGGATCCAAATATCTGCCCGTTGAGGCAGTAACCGGGGGGATGGTCGCGGCCAACCACGTGCTGGGGCAGATTGACCTGATCCCCTCCCGGATCAAAGTCGACGGTCCGGAAAAGATACTGGCCACCCTTGTCTCGCTCAAGACTGAAAAAATCAATATTGAAAACATGAATACCAATTTCATTCAGGAAGTAAACGTAATTCCTCCTTTCACCGGCTATAAAACCAACCAGTCGGTAAAAGCCATCATCACCATCAATAAGTCCAAAGAAGAAAAGATTTTCGAGAACATTCCTGTCCGGATTCTTCAGCCTGTAGGACTTTTTTACAAATGCACAGTCAAACCTTCAGAAATCAGCCTCAAAGTCTCTGCCAGCACCTTTGATTTTCAGGGCATCAGCAGCGATGATTTTTCAGCTCACGTCGATATCACAGGACTTCAGGCCGGAGTCTATGAGCTTCCGGTGATCATTATGAAAAAAGATGCCTTCAACCTTATCGAGGTGAATCCCAAATCTGTTGAAGTCACTGTCGGCGACAGAGTCTGATAATGAAAAAAATCACAGAATACCGCATTAAACATATGCCTGAAGATTTCGTGGTGGAAGAAAAATCCTCACTTCCTCTTACAAAAGACGGAGAATTTTCAGTATTCCGTCTTACCAAAAAAAACTGGAATACGGAAGACGCCCTTTCCTTCATCTCCCGGCATTTCAAATTACCCTCCAATTCCCTGCAGTATGGGGGCCGAAAAGACCGCAAAGCAATCACCTCTCAATGGATCACCGTTCAGAGTAAGAAACAGCTGCCGAAATCCTGGAAAGAAAAAGATCTCCGCCTCGAATTCGAAGGAAAAATGGATCGCCCCATGGGGCCTGATTTGATTCTTTCCAACCGTTTTACGATCACGCTGCGAAACCTCTCTTCTGAAGAAACCGAATGGCTGAACAATAAACGAATTCCAGGTGTTTTTGAAAAAGGCTATGTCAATTATTTTGACGATCAGCGTTTTAGCGGCGTGGATCCCATGCGCGGATTCCTGGGAGAAAAAATTGTTCAGAAGCATTATAACGGGGCTTTAAAAATCTACATCTGCCATGCAGACCATGACGCTTCAGCAGAAGAACGCAAAAGAAAACAGTTTTTCTGGGACAACTGGAAAAACTGGTCCCTTTGCCTCTCGGAGGCAAAAACCGCGTTTGAAAAAAAGATTTTTCACGGACTTTCTTCCCGTGGGAATGCTTTTTTGACGCTTCTCCAGGAAATTCCCGGAAAAGAACTAAGCTTTCATTATTCGGTTTACCAGGCGTTTTTATGGAATGAAGCCATGAGACGCTATTGCCGGAAGGAAAAAAAACTGGAATCCGCTCCGGGTCTGTTCGGAGAATATCTCTTCCCTCTGGATCTTTCTTCTCTAAAAAAAGAAACCTTTCTCTCTTTGATTCTCCCACTTATGGACTCCCATAAAAAATCATTTCCGGACGATGAGATGGAAAAAATCCTGGAATTCATTCTGAAGGAACGGGAGATTTCCCCTGCAGCCTTCAACTGCAGAGGATTGAGGCAGGCCTTTTTCAAAGCCAGTGAAAGAAAAATCTGGGTTCTTCCAGAGGCCTATAACCAGAAAATATTTCCTGACGACCGCTTCCCTGAACGTTTTAAAACAGATCTGTGTTTTGAGCTTCCCAGAGGAAGCTATGCCACCATGCTTATAAAAAAAATATTTGCTTTTAATCCTGAAACCCCGTGATCTGGATTTTATCATTAGCTAACAAAAAAGCCGTCAAACAGTCTGATGGATAAATAAATTTAGTTTTGATTATTTTCCGGCGGGATTCAAGAAATATAAAAGGTCCGGGTCTTAAACGTAAAGGATTCATGCCCCTTAGCCAGATAACGATAAAACAAGAAGGATTACTTATGAATTCTCATCTGCCTGCTTTAAAACATGGGATTACGTCCTCTTTCACGCTTATCCCATACGCACGTTAATCAACGAAAAAAACTAAAAAGAAGCGGCTTCATAAGCCGGCGCTTACGCTTGAAATTCGTTCTAATCCCAAGGATTGCCTTTCATCCTTCTCATGATCTGACCGGAATACAAATATCCCTGACTCATTTCACAAATGAATAAAAAGTCATCAAAACGACTATAAGATTCAGACACTCAGCCTAGAAATGAGATGAAGCATCACAAGACCTGCAATCGCCAGTCCGATCTGAAACATTCCGATAAGGATTACGGATTCAAAGAAGGAGATAACATTCTTAATCATAACGTCTACCCAGCCTTTATTTATCTATTTAAAATAAATTAATAAATTTTTAATAAAAATTAATAATTAAATTTTTTAATGTCAAATAAATTTTATATTTTTATTAAATGATTTTTAAAAATTTAGTAATTTTATATATAAAAAATTGACAATGTTGAATATTAAACATATTAAATTATAAATTTTATGAAAATTTCAAAATTTGGCGAAATTGTAAAATCCTTAAGAAAAAAGAAAAATCTGACGGTCGCGCAGCTTTCCGCCTTATCAGGAGTACCTTTTCATGTACTCGGCACTATAGAAAGAGGCGAGAACTGGCCTTCATCGCAATGGTTGAGTCAGTTAAGCCAGGCCCTTGGAGTTCCAATTTCCCGCCTCTTTGAAGAAGAAGGTACCCTGAAACCTTTTTTCCACACCCGGGATAAGACAAATTTCACGAGACAATTTAAAAGTGACGTAGAAGAAATTCTGAAATTGTGTGAAAAGCTGGAAACCCTTTGCAGCCTGAATCCTGGACCCGGGTTTCCTCTTAAAATTACTTTTTCCAAAAAAAATGAACCGTTCCTTATTGAGGAAGCCGCTTTTCAAACCCGCGAACTTTTAGGAATTCGCGAACTTACGGGTTTTGACCTCCTCCACCTCCTTGAGGATTATGGGCTTAAAATCCTGGTTTGTCTTTTTTCAAAAGAACAAAAACCCTTTTCCTGCTTTCATCCCGGCCTTAATGTTCCTGTCTTTTTCCTGAATTCCAGAAACTCGCCTGAAGAAAAATTCGTTTCACTGGCCTATGAACTGGGCTATCAGATTTTCAAAAAAGAAGAAACTTCTGCAAGCAATATTTTTCCGGCTTCTGAAAAAGATCCTCTGGAAGAAGCCTGTGAACATTTCGCTTCCTGCTTTTTAATTCCAGAAAAAAAACTTAAAAAAACTCTGGAACAGACAGGGATTCATCCCCGTCTTCTAGATTACGATCTTCTGCTTCACCTGAAAAAACGTTTCGTTGTTCCTGCAACACTCTTTATTTCAAGACTTTGGGAACTGGAGCTGATCTCAAAAAAACAAAAAGATCTGTTTTTATCTCTTCTTAAACCTGAGGCAGCGTCTTTCTCAGAACCCTTCCCCACGCCCATGCGACTTAATGAAAACCAGCGGCTTAAGGAACTGATTCTCATCAGCGGAAAAATGGACTCTCATCGCGAGGAAATCATGCTTATTGAAACAAAACTCAAAACGCTTGGAGTTGCGCTGTAA
Organism: uncultured bacterium; assembly: GCA_964443875.1. Taxonomy (GTDB): domain Bacteria; phylum Auribacterota; class JAFGBW01; order JAFGBW01; family JAFGBW01; genus CAYUET01. Next base: position 79,060 of record CAYUET010000009.1, read on the forward strand.
TTCTCTGCTGTCGAAGGTTCAGGAAAGAATCCTGTCTGCCGGATAAACAAATATTTTTCCTCCCAGATGATGGAGTGTTTTGGCCTCGGCACGTTCAACAAGAAGCCTTTGATCATAAAGACCTCCTAGGACAGCCGCATGAAGACAACGGCCAATCACCAGAAAGGTTCCATGACGCTCTGTAATTTCCTCGACCCGGCATTCCATAAAACCTATCACCTTTTCCGGAACACGGATTTTCATATGAGGAGTTTCAATAAATGGAATAGAAAAAACATCAAATTTATTTTTATCCTTCCCTGAAACACTTCCGGTCTGGCGGACCCATTCCGCCTGAGAAATGTGAGGCAGACTAATCGCGAATCCGCTTGTCTCCTTAAGATTCTTACTGGTCTGATGTCCGGAATCCAGAACCAGCAGAACCTGTGTCGGCTGCATTTCAAAGGGACAGCACCAGGCTACAGGAGCAATGTCACAATGCCCTGAGCCGGATAATGTCGAAACCCAAATCAAAGGACCATGATTCAAAAGCCTGTATGCTTCATTGACAGATAGTTCTTTATACATGTGAACTCCTAGGGTTCAAGGTTGTCGTTTTGAGCATTTTTCTGACTGAAAAGCGTTTTTAAACGGTCGGATTCTTTGGTTTTAATTTCCCCTTTCAGATCTTCAGAAAAACCCGAAACCACCTTTTTGGCAGGTACTGAAGATACCCTGTCCCGGGAGAGAGGAAAAGAAATTGCAGTCTGTTCCAAAGGAATTTCTGTCAGCAATGAATCCTCCTTTAAGGGGGAAAACTCCCTGGGCTTTGGCGTCCTTTCTGACCCTGAATGAACCGGGGCCGAACCAGCTGAAATAGTCTCTGAATTTAAATTTTTTGAGGATTCAACAGAGGGATGAGATTTTTCACGAAGCGTCATTTCTTCTTTCAGCAGTATTGACAGCGGAGTGGCTTTATCAGGCAAAGGATTCAGACTGACTTTTGGACGCATAAAAAGAAAAATACCACCCCACAGACAAAGGACGATAAAAAATGTCAGACTGAACCATAAAACAAAAGGTTTTTTTTCAGCCTGTGCCGGGACAAACACAGAAAAGGCCTTTGTCTCATCGACCATAACATCAATAGCTTTGATCAAGTCTGCAGGACTCTGGAACCGGTCCCGGGGATCCTTCATCATCATTTTCTCAAGAAGATCAGCAAGGTTCTTATCCACCGATGGCCGAACCTCATCAGCACGCAGGGTTTTCTCAACCAAAATCTGTCGCATAAGATCTTTCATGCTGGTGCTGGGAAAGGCTTTTTCCCCTGTCACAAAAGTATAGAAACTGGCTCCCAAGGAATAAAGATCCGCCCGGGTATCAATCGCTTCGCCTTTCCATTGCTCAGGACTCATATAGGCCGGGGTTCCCATGGCCTGTCCGTCCATGGAAAGCTGCATGGACTGATCCACCAGATTTTTAGCCAGCCCGAAATCCAGAATTTTCACATGAGGCTCTCCGTTTAAATCCTGAACCAGAATATTTTCAGGTTTAATATCCCGGTGGACCAGCCCGGCCCTGGAAGCCGCATCCAAAGCTTCGGCACACTGCCGGATTAATTTTAACGTGAGTTCTTTTGAGGGTACAGGGGGATGCCTGAAGGCGAGAGTTTTGTCCTCAAAAGCTTTAACCCCGATTTTAAGCGTGGGAAGTTCCTCAAGAGAAAGAGTCTTATCGTCTTTGACAGGCGTAAGGATTTGAGTTGATTCCTCTGCAGAAGAAGGTAAGGGAGGCGCAGGCGCCTCTGTAAAATCCAGCAGGATTTTTCCCTCCACATATTCCATGAGAATAAAATGAACATCTTCATAGGTCCCGCTATCCAGTATTTTCACTGTATGAGGATGATCGAGCTTCTGAGCAAGCCTTGCCTCCCTGTGAAAACGGTGAACCGTTTTTTCATCTTTGGCATGAGCAGGATGTAAAACCTTCAACGCAGCCCTTTGAGGCGGTTTCCCATCCGATACATTTTTCACGACTTCATAGACGGCACCAAACCCGCCTTTCCCCAGAAGACGAATCAGATGATAACCTTTAAACTCATCGCCGGGCTTAAGCTCCATAAAAAACCTTTTTGAGCATTTTTTCAGTGCGGTTTCCCAGGGCCCACACCCCCGTTCCTGCGCAAGCGCCCAAAGGTCCTGCCATAAGGGCGCCTATTCCGGCAGAAAGAACAAAACCCGTTAAAGCAGAGGCTCTGGCCGTTTTACGGGTATCCTGATTATGTCTTAAGCCATGAACCTCTATGGCCAGTTCTGCAAGATCAGCCACCCAAAGCCAGGTAATTATTTTTTTTATCATTCCCTTTTTAACCCATTTCTTAAGGGCGCGGTTTAAAATCCATTGGGCAGGAATTGAAGCCAGTTTTGTTCGCCAGAATTCCGACTGAAGGCTTTCAGAAATCCCTGTTTTACAGAAAGAGGCAAATTGTTCGCAGTTGTTGAAGACCAGATGATAGCCGTTTTCCCCAAGACGCTCCAAAGCCCTTTCAACCACTTTCTCCGCAGGAAGAGAATCTTTATATTTTTTTACTTTAAGTTTTGAATTTCCCTGAAAATCCTTCAGGGGGGTGCGTAAAATGGAAGCCTGATGTTTATCCAGAAGAGATTTTTCAGAGGCTTCAGGCAGAGCCCAGTGCACAACGGTTCCATCCCCCATGTCAATGCCGTGATGGGTATAGCCTGCCCTGAGAATAAAGATATGATCGCCTTTCATATAGGCATATCCTAGCATATTTTATTTGAACGTCAATTAGCGGGACTCACTCCTATAAACCTGTAAAGGGCCGAAACAAAAACTCCGAACCTTTAATCAGAGGGGCATAACAACAGTAAGACAGGTCAGCCATCCCTCTGTTTTATCTTCTGCCTCGTATTCTTTTAATGCTCGCAGGGAAAGAAAAGACTTGTAACACACTTCAGCACCCACGGCCCATACAGAATCTTCTTCTGCATCATCACCGTTAGACATCTCCATCTGCCCATAACCGACCAAGCCAAAATCAAAGTCATTCATATTTTTTCCAAAACCCCATTCAAAATGAAAATCATCTCCTTTCCTGTAATCATCATCGCCTCTTTCAAAGTGAAACTCATATCTGGGAAGTATTGCAAAACTCCAGGTCTTTTCCTTATCGAAAAAACAGGTCATTCCACAGGACAACATCCCCGTGTAATAATCTGTCCCAAGGGAAGAAGGGTCCTCTGAATCATAATCTCCTGTGGGAAGAAAGGCTCCCACTGTACAGGCAGCATCAAATTGATCTCCATGCCACGAAATTCCAAACGGCTCAAGACATATATCGCCAAGCCCTGAAGAGGACTCCTCAAGATTCAAAGCATCCATTTCAAAATCAATTTTCTGCAAAGGAACAATGACATCCCAGATATAATTTCCGCCCAAGAAACTGATATCCGTGACTTTTATGTATCGCAGAACAAGCGCATAAACCCCCAAATCGAAATCAACCGGAAGCTTATCTCCGTCAGCATTATTTAATCGGTCAGCCTGATAAGTCACCATATAGGTTTTGGAATAATTTCCAGGGGGAGGCAAGGAGGCGGATTTCAAACCTTCAATACCGTTTGTATAAGACTGATTACCCGCATAAAGGCTTGTAAAAAAACAGAGTGAAACAATAAATGCGATTGCTTTTTTCATTTCATTTTTTTCCTTATGTAGGAGTTATAAACAGACACCCATTTCAATTCTTTTAATCCCCCCTTTTGATTTAATCTTTTTTCCTTTTCATCGGAATTCAATTCACAAAGAATCCTTAAATGATAGCCTTTTGCCGTCATCTGGGAAATCTATTTTTTCAGCAATGGACGCCCCCTTAGACGCTCAAAAGAATTCCCTTTTGTTCAAGCCTTTAAAAATGATAAAAAATCGAAAAATCTAAAGGACTTTCAAATGACTGCTGTTTTCGATGAAAAAAAGTTCTCAACTCCCCCGGGGCCAGGGGAATAATTCTGAATTCCTCCTATCTCCATGATTATCTCAAAATTCTCTTAAAGGAAAAATATCCGGAAATTTTTAAAAGCGGAGAGGAACCGCCGTCTATCCGTATTAATACGCTGAAAGCTGACCGTTCCTCCATGGAAGCCTTCTTAAACCGTTTTCACCTCGACTTCCGCATTCATCCTTTCAATCCTTCGGGAATAATTCTCAAATCCGATCCCTTACCCTTAAGTCACACCCTTCCCTTTTATCTGGGGCATTTTGTGTATCAGGGGATCTCCTCCCAGGTTCCGGCTTTGCTTCTGGACCCGAAACCCCATGAAACGATTCTCGATATTGCCGCTGCGCCGGGATCGAAATCTACCCAGATTGCAGCCTTGATGCAAAACCAGGGAAAATTCTTTATCAATGATGCCTCGGTCTACCGGCAATCCTCACTCAATGCCAACCTCAACCGCTGCGGTGTAGCGAATGCCTGCGTGAGCTGCCTTCCCGGAGAGCGCTTTGGAAGCCTGTTTCCTGAATACTTCGATAAAATCCTTGTGGATGCCCCCTGTCTTTCCCTTAAATATCTCCCCAGAGATGAAGCCTATTTTGAAGATTCTCTGAAAAACAAACTGCCTTCCCAGGTCAATATCCAGAAATCCCTTTTAATCTCCGCCTTCAAAGCCCTGAAATCCGGAGGTACGCTGGTTTATTCCACCTGCTCGATGACGGCTGAAGAAAACGAATCTCTCATAGATGATTTTATCCATCACTATCCTGTAGAACTGCAAGACTGTCCTTCTCTTCCTCTTCCTTCTGCTTCCCCGGGATTACCGGCTTTCAAAGAACAGCACTTTGACCCTTCCTTATCCAAATCCATAAGAATTTATCCCTTTCCAGATCCTGTGGAAGGTTTTTTTATTGCAAAACTTAAGAAAAAAGAATCCCTTCCCTTGGTTAAAAAGAAAACCTCTCTCCCGATCATTCCAACCCTTTCTCATGACAACGCTCTTCTCACAGAAAAAATGGATTACCTGCTGAATACCTGGGGCATAGATAGAGATCATTTCAGGGAATGGAGATTTGTATTGAGAAATAAAAAACTCTGGATGATCCGGAAAGACTGGGATCAGGTCTATGATCTGGCTTTGCAGGGCTGTGGAATTCCACTGCTTAAATTCAAAAGCGATCACTGGCTTTTAACCAACAGCGGGGTGCAGGTGTTAGGCAGCGCCATCACGAAGCGTGTTCTGGAACTTCCTGAAGAAAACTTCAAAATCCTTTTCCGTGAAGGTAAACTTTCAGTCACAGGTCTTAAAAATGGTTTTTATGTCCTGCAAAGACAGAATACTCTTCTGGCGACTGTTTTCGTGGCTCACGGAATGATGAACATCCGGCTTCCCTTTTCCTTTGATCTTTCGCTGTAATTTTTTATGATTTTTATTTTATTTCCGCATTCAACTGTGGCATAGTCTATCATGATTTTGTCCTTAAACCATGCCTTGTCTTCTACCCTAATGGAGGAATAGTAAAATGGATAAACTGGAAACCCTGTTCAAACTTCAGGCTGATCTGAATAAAAAAATCGGAGTGGATGCCACGGTTTTAACAACCGAAAAAGAGAAGATTGAATGGCTTCTTAATTACTGCAGGGCCATGAATCAGGAAATGGCCGAATTGACCGACTCGGTTCCCTGGAAATGGTGGGCGAAATACCAGGAATTTAATTCCCAGAATGTGGCAGTGGAACTCATTGATCTTCTTCATTTCTGGATCTCCGCCTGTCAGGTCATGGGGCTTTCAGCGGATGATGTATTCAGAATCTACACCCAGAAACATGAAGTCAACTGCAAACGCCAGGAAAACGGCTATAAAAATAAAGATGAGTCCGACTGCATGCACATCGGTTAAAATCATGTCTATTCCACACGAATCCTTAATCGTTATTTACACGACCTGTCCGGATTCCGCCACAGCAGAATCCATTACCTCAAAACTCCTGCAGGCAAAACAGGTTGCCTGTGTTAATCTCCTTCCGGGTATTAAATCCCAGTACTGGTGGGAAGGAAAAATTCAGAAAGACAAAGAAGTCCTTGTGATATTAAAAACAAGGCAGTCCCTTTTTAAGGCGGTTGAGGAAACGATTAAAAACAACCACCCCTATCAGATTCCAGAAATCATAGCTCTGCCCATCCTTCAGGGGAACGCTTCCTATGTTTCGTGGATCCATGACTCCGTGAGGCCCCCCCGTGTTTGATGATTATATTCATCAGAAAATTGTTGTAGATGCTTCAGGCTCCTTTATCTATCTGGGGACCCTTAAAGCAATTCACCGGGACTATATTGAACTTGAAGATGCCGATGTGCATGACATCCATGATTCCAATTCCACCAAGGAAAACTATCTGCGTACTGCTCTTGTCACCGGGATCCGGCCGAACCGGAAATCCTGCCGTATAGATAAAAACAAAATAATTTCCATTACCCTGTTTTCGGAGATTGAAAAAATCTGACATTCTGCTAGAGTATTCAACTAATAAAAGGAAAACTTATGTTTATGAAACCCTTATTGTTCATTTTTATCCTTGCTTTTTTATTCTCTATGGAATCCAGCCCTCTTTATGCCTCAGCGGCTGAAAAATATTATCTGGAAGCTCAGAAAGCCACAGACCTGGATGAAAAAATCCGTTTCCTGTCCATGACTCTGAAACTTAAACAGGATTTTCCTGAAGCGTTAATACTCCGGGGGGAATGCCATTTTCAAAACAATGATCCCGGTGCCGCAGAAAAAGATCTGGAAGCTTTTGAAGCACTGGGGAAAATTACGGCCCGTTCAATCGTCTTAAGGGGAAACATGGCTCACAGAAACGGTCTTCTGGACAAGGCGGAAGAATACTTCACAAAAGCCCTTGAAACTGATCCTAAATACCCTGAAGCCCATTTCAGAATCGCACATCTTTTTATTTCACTTGGACAGCTTAAAGAAAATTCCTCCTATTATGAACAGGCTCTCACTCATTTTATGGCTGTTCCCAAAGGATCTCCCTTTTACCTCTTTTCTCTGATTCAACAGGCAAAATGTCAGGAATATTTCCAAAAATATGAGGAAGCTGAAAAATCCTATCAGATCCTTACCAGCGAACAAAAGGATAATTCTGTTTTCTTTTTCAACCTGGGAAGACTTCAGTACATGAATAACCGCTTTAAAGAAGCCTTAAAAAACCTGGACAAAGCCTGTGAACTGACCTTTTCTGAAAAATCTTACACTCTTTTCTATCCCCTGTTTCGGTATGCTCTCACAATAACAAAGGCCGAAAATTCAGAAAGTGCACAGTATCAGTTGAATCGTTTTCTGGATCAGCTTCCCAATTCTCCGGAGGGACTTCTTTTTCAAAATAAAATTTCCGTGAAGGATTTCTCTAAAGCCTTATTTGAAAGCGAACGTTATAAAACCATGCCCCCTGGCCGTCAAAAACTCTTAAAAATTGAATCCACCTGTCTTAAGGGATACTATTTCCTGATCCATAATGAAATACGACCGGCCATTGATGCTTTTAAGGAAGCTGCCGATCTCTTTTCCTTTGGCTCAGACTTTGCTTCTTTGGCCCGCTTTGAAGCGGAACGGCTGGCTCTTGAACAGGAAGTCCAATAGCCGCTTTTCAACAAAATCTGTATCAGCACTCCCGGGGTATTGGAGTATGATCACAACCCCTTATTCTCGTTTGTATTAACTTAACCCGCATATTGCATGAAAAATCAGAAAAAAATCCATTCGAACCCTGATAAATCAATCCTTCCAGACCCACTCTGGACTTCAGTCTTTGGGTACAAATTGTACCCAATCATGTACTCAGACAAAAAACAACATTTTATCTGCGCAAGCCTGTTTTGACTGGGTCAAACAAGCATTGCATCCCGAATATTTGTCGCTTACGCGCAAAATTCGGGTTAAGAATATCTTTCCAGTAAAAACTGGAAAAATGGATAGAATCAATATCAATCTTGTTTTCTTGCAATATAGGGGTTAAGTCCGCTCCTGATTATTCCGATAAAAGATTAAACATGGGAGATAATTTATGGATATTTTTTCTGTCTCATCCTCTTCTTCGGTTCTGGATATATACAGTAAAGCTGTCAACACAGAGGTCGAAAACGCTGAAAAGCTGGCTAAAATTCAGATTGAACAGCAAATGAAAGCTGAAAAAATGGCAATGGCTGAAGAAGCGCTGATGGATTTTTACGCGTAAGACCTGTTTTTTATAGATAAAGCATTTATTCTTGTTTTAATTCTAAGCTTTTTTTCTATAACCGGTTATTTATTTCTGATAATAACCTTTGAAAAAAAGTATTCTTCTGGACTTATCGTTTTTTTCCGTTATCTTAACCTTAAGTGAGAAAAGATATTATGAGTAATGCTTATTACTTTGATTATTTAAAAAAAACAGATCGGTTTCCTCAATCTTTGTATCATCGGGCAAAACATGAAATGGTCAAGGAATGTTTCTCAAAACATCCCCCTGGTTCATCTGTTCTTGATGCAGGTTGCGGGATGGGACATATTACGCGTCCCTATAGCAAGGACTACCAGATTTTTGGAATTGATGAACAGGAATGTGCGATTCAATTCTGCAATAAAACAGGGCAGGGAACTTTTATTCAGGCAAGTTTATACAATATCCCCTTATCGGATAATTTTTTTGATCTCATTCTGCTTCTTGATGCAATTGAGCATTTCACCCATCCGCTGGATGTATTAAAAGAGCTCGCAAGAGTACTTAAACCTCAGGGCACGATTCTCATTTGCACAATGAACTATTCTAATCCTCTCTGGTTTATTCTGCAGCACACCTGGCATCGCTTCTTTGGAGGCACCTGTAAACCCTATCTGAAGGAAGTGCATCCCACTCCCTATACGGAAAAACTTTTTCATGAACACTGCAATCAATATTTCAATGCAGGGTCCTTTATAAAACGCATTATGGGAATGGAATTGTTTTATATTGGAGGAAAAAGACTTGATCCATGATCTGCACTCATAAAAATTTCACTCCAGATCCTCTCTCTGAGGACCTTCCCCTTTTAAAATGCAATGATTGTGGTATTATTTTTTCTAAAAAACTGTTCTCCCCTTTTGATCCTGAAATTCTTTACGAGTCTTTTTATAAAAATGAAATTGCCGGAAGATTTAACCCTTTAGTTGAAATGATCGTTAAAATTTTCCGTTTTTTCAGGGCTTTTAAAATTTTCACCATCAATTTTCATGCCTCAAAGATTCTGGATATCGGAAGCGGACGGGGATTCATGCTTTATTTTTTAAAAAAAATCTATGGATATAAACGAACGGTTGGAACACAATTATCCAAACCTGCTGTCATTTATTCCCGCGAAAAACTGGGCCTTGAAATTTACGATAAGGATCTGCTGGATTTAAAATTCCAGGAAGGCAGTTTTGACATGGTCACGCTTTGGCATGTACTGGAGCATTTAAAAGAACCTGAAAAATATATTGAAAAAATACATCCTCTTCTTGTTTCTGGAGGAAATCTTGTCATTGAGGTTCCGAACTACCTGTCCTGGACAAGACGCTTCACCGGAAAATTCTGGCTGGGGCTGGATCTTGAACATCATCTTTTCTTCTTTACCCCTGAAACATTGTCTGAATTACTTAAACAAAAAGGCTTCACCCTTAAGATGATTCATACGTTTTCTCTGGAATACTCCACATTTATTTCAACTCAAAGTGTTGTCAGTGCCCTCACAAACACAGATCAGCTTTTTTTTCAGTACCTTCAATCCGGAAAGGGGCACCATCTCTTCGTGCATATTTTTCTTTTTATTCTTCTTTTTCCCATAATGTTTATCATCAATCTGATCCTGTATCCCTCAAAATTCGGAGAAGTCCTTCTTGTTATTGCAGAAAAAAAATGAAACCGGAAACGTGCGCACTTCCATACGCATGAAAATGTATTACGGTTTGATCATCTGCCTTGTCTCCATTTTTATTTTCAGTGTTTTTAAAAATATTTCCTATCCACTGCTCTGGAATGATGAAGCGGAAACCGCCATGTATGCCAAACGAATCCTCGAATTCGGCTATCCTAAGGTCCATGACGAAAAAAATACAGTCTGTCTTTTGGGGCCTTTCGATTTTGGGGCAAGACCCGAATGGGATGCTTATGTAAGCTCTGTTTGGGGGCAGTATTATTTTGCCGCTCTGGGGGAATTTTTCGCTCAGTACACGGAAGATCTTTATACCAAAACCGCTATTCTGAGACTCCCCTTTGCCTGTGCCGGACTTGCCGGAATACTCATTCTCATGTATACAGGCATGAGCTTATTCAGGGGAGATAAAAACCGGGCTTTGATTTTTGGAATTGTTTTTCTGATACTGGAAATCTCTTCTGTTTCTCTTGTCCTTCATTTAAGAGAGGTTCGGTATTATTCCTTATCGATTTTATGGACCGCAATGATCATGGGACTCTATCTGAATTTCCGTTTAAATGACAAAATTAAACCTTCGCATTATTTCAGCCTGATGATAAGTCTCCTTTTTCTTCTGTTCAACTCTTTTCCTCCGGCTTGTTTCTCTTGTCTGATAAGCATGGGAATAATTTTCATTTATGATCTCATCTCAAATAAGAAAATCATAAAAGCGATTATTCCTTTTTCACCCTGTCCAGCATCCCTGATCTTCATTATTCCTCTCCTGCAGTTTCATAAAACATTTCAAATTTCCGAAAGCTTAGCTGTACAATTTCATGTCACAGCAGAGCAGAGAATAAAATCACTTCAAGAAATAATTACATTCCTCTCCAATCATGAACTCTTTGGAGTTATCCTTGTCTCAAAAATAATTCTCTTATTTGTGTATCTTACCTCCAGAAAAACCCTTTTGACTTTTCCACCCCTAAGGATCTGGATCCGCATTTCGACGTTTATTTTTTTATTTGTCTGTATTCACATTTTTCTGGTTTTAAAAATGCCTTTTGATTTCACCTATGTCAGGTATTATATTGTCTGTCAGCCCTTCTTGTCTCTGATGTTACTATTCGATCTGTTTTCTATTGGAAAAATCTTCTCTCTGGAGGAACATCCGTTTATATTTCTCAAAATAAAATACCTCGCTGCACTTCTTTTAATCCCGACCTTGAGTTTAAGTCTGCCCCAAAAAATACAAGCTTTTAAAAACCATTTTTATGAACTTTCCCATCAATACAAAGGGGTTCTCGATTACGCAATCCCCTTTATTCAATCTCTTTCTAAAAATCCGGAGTCTCTTGTTATTGCAACCAACTATGAAGAATGCTCTTACATGTACTATCTGAAAAGTAAAGTGATCATAGGTTGTAATAACATCAATCTAAAAGAGGATCTCAAAGAAACTCCGGATATCATTATTCCCAGAAAACAATGGAAAGGGAATTTCCCGGAAATTATTGAACACTTTCTGAAAAAATCGAATTATTCCGCGTATTATTTTCCCGTATATGACTTGCCTGTGAATAACTATCCCCAGCTGGGCTATTCCCTCGAACATCAGTTCAAAACAAAACTTACAGAAAATGAGAAAGAAATGTTTATCCTGCTTGTTAAGCAGTAACTCTATTTTCAAAACGATTTAAAAATTCTTCCCAGCAGGCCTGTTCAAATTTCCATAATATTTTCAGGGCTTCATTATAATCATTTACGGAAGCGGTAAAAACACCGTGACCATAAACCAGCACAGCCGGACTCTGTTTCATAGAACGGGGCACAGTCTCGCTGATTCCGAACTCCCCCCTTCCCACTTCCCCTGACACAACAGGAAATCCGCAAACCTTTCTCTTTTCAGGGCAACGCTTATAACAATGCCTCCGGCCCGGGCAATTCTCATTTTCGCAGTCCATGGAGAGCACAACGGAAAAAACAGGGTGTCCGTGAAGAATGCAGGTGTTAGGAGTTTCTGTCAGAATCCGGCGATGGACTGAAAATTCACTGGAAGCGGTTAAAGCCATACAGTTTCTTCCGTCCAGAGGAACCTGGACCACATTTCCTTTCAGTTCATCCAGCGCTGCGGAGGTTTCACTGATAAATACAGAATCCTTGAAACGCAGGGAAATATTTCCGAAATTAGAGTCCACAAGCCCCAGGGATACAAGGGCGGAACCTGCTTCGTCGATTGCTTCAAGTGCTTCTGTTTCTGTCCTGAAGGGACCTTCACAAAGTCTGGGGATGGATTTTAAAAAAAATTTTTCTTTGTCTTCCTTGATCTTAAAAAAAATCTCCCTCTGCCGGGAATCCACTTTCCTTTTCCCGGCATCCCGGAGTAAAAGACAACAGAACGCGGTAAACGATGAAAAACAGACCGAGCTGAAATTAACAAAAGTCTGCTCAGGACTCAATGATCCATGTGTAACAATTCCCTGATCCGGAATAAAAACGATTTTTCTTTTTTTTAATAAGGGAACCAGAGCCTCCGGGGAAAAGGATCTTGCCACAGGAATGTCATGAAAAAAAGTTCGGGTTTCCGTGTCCTCAGGCTGAATATTTTCGGGAAACCTTGCTGTGAGGCTGTTTAAAATCGAAAAATAGGGCTCGGCCGGTTTTGCCATCAAAAGGGAATTGATATTCAAAAGCGACGCGGTCTTCTCAAGCACCTCTTCAAAGGCATTTCTCTGATTCCAGATAAAGGTTTCGTTGAAAACAGCCCAGTATAAATCCCGGGGCTGGGCAAGACCCTGTCGAACAATTTTATTCTCAAATTTCCTGAAAAAATCCAAGGAATCAGCCTTTTACTGTTTTACGTAATAGTGGCACCCCAGACTTTGGGGATTTCTCATGGCTTCATGCAGAATCAGGAGTGCCGTTTCAATTCCGTTTCGAAGACCGATTAATTCTTCTGACAATTCGGCTTTTTTATAAAAATTCTCAATTTCAAAACGGAGGTTGGTAAGAATCATGTTTGCCCGGTCAAGCCTTCTCGGTGAACGGACAGGGCCGACATAATTCCAGAGTGTATTCCTCAAGGTCTGCCAATCCTGGTAAATAAGCGCCATATCTTCATGCTGGTGCTGGTACTGCCAGGAAAAGAATTCGGGGGGGGTAAACGGAGTCTTAATCCCCCGGATAATATCCTCGGCGGCCAGGGTACCCCAGACCACACACTCAAGAAGAGAGGTACTTGCCAGGCGGTTGGCCCCGTGAAGCCCTGTACAGGAAACCTCCCCTACAGCCCTTAAACGGGAAAGGCTTGTTCTTGCACGAAGATCACTGAAGACTCCGCCGCAGGTATAATGAGCTACGGGAACTACAGGAACCGGTCCTCCTTCAAGATCATAGCCGTATTCACGGCAGACCTTGCTGATCTGGGGAAATCGTTTTTTGATCCACGGAGATTTTTTATGGCTGATATCCAGATAGACAAAATGAGTTTTATGCTTTTCCATCTGATCATAAATGGCCCTGACCACAACATCCCGGGGGGCAAGATCACCCTGGGGATGATAACCCGACATGAAACGTTCTCCCTGGTGATTCAGCAAAACAGCCCCTTCCCCCCTTAAGGCTTCGGAAAGAAGAAAACGCTGTTTGGTCGGATGATAAAGTCCTGTGGGATGAAACTGGATATAATGCATATTCAGAGTTCTGACACCTGCCCTGTGGGCCATGGCGATTCCATCTCCCCGGTTCTCCTCTGAATTGGTACTGTGGAGATAAAGCCCGCCCACTCCACCGGTGGCCAGAACCGTTTCATTGGCCACTATCGTATGAACTTTCTTGGTTGCACCGTCGAAAACATAAGCTCCGAAGCATTCCTGCCGTTTATAAATATCCTGGGGGTTGACGGAGGAATGTCCTGTGGTCAGAAGGTCAATGGCCGTAACCCCGGAATAAAGATGAATGTGCGGATTTTTTAAAACGGCATTCATCATGCCTTCATGAATGGCGCTCCCTGTCATATCCGAGGCATGAATAATCCTCGATACAGAATGCGCCCCTTCTGCCGTTAAATCCAGATTTCCTGAGGGGTTGCGATTAAAAGGAATGCAAAGTTTATCCAAAAGAATTTTCTCAACATATTTCGGGCCCAAGACACTTAAGGTCCGGATTGCCGGAAGAAATCCTCTCTCACAGCCTGCCTTCCAGGTGTCCTGAGTCAGCATGGACGGAGAGTCTTTTTCTCCCTTGTAGATAATCCCTCCCTGGGCTCTTCCCGTACTGCAGTCCTGAGCAGAGGTTTTGGTCGAAACAATCGTCACATCCAGTCCTGCATCTGCGGCCACCAGCGCTGTCACACAGCCTCCAAGCCCGGCGCCGATGACAAGAACCTGAGTCTTCAAAGTCTCTTCTTTTGATTCCGCTGAAAAATGATCTCTCATAGGTTCATATCCTTAAATAAAATCACTGATGATGCCACGTTCTTTCCTCAACCCGATCCTAATCTGATAAGCAGAAGATAAGAAGAGGATCCTTCCGCAACATGACGGGAATCCTCACAGGAGATATTTATGATTCAAATATTTCTTAAAGGCAAAGATATTCTGTTATTTTTTTGAATGCAAAAACATTTTATTTTCCACGCCACCTGGCAAGCCGTGCAAAAGCTTCACGGCTTATCGAACCCACAAGCTCAAAATCAATGGGCTTGGTCAGATAATCATCAAAACCCGCCTCACGGCATTCGGATATTTCAAACAAGGCCCGTGTGCCTGTTACTGCCGTAATCCAGGCCAGCTGGTTATGAAGCCTCACTCTCCGGCACAGTTCAATCCCGTTCATACCGGGCATCTGAAGATCAAAAAACATGACCTGAATCGAATCTTTGGCAAGGACATCCAGGGCCTCTGAAGCGGAATAAAGACACAGGGGCTTATAGCCTTCAGCCTCGAGTATTTTTGCAATCAGATCTGCGCTGTTTTTTTCATCATCCACAATAAGAATTTTCTTATCCATTTCTTTCTCCTTCCCACATCCCTTAAACCGTTTCTGACGGCGGATTTTTTTTCATATTCAATATAAAAGCGGCTCCCTTCCCCGGCTCACTGAGGCAGGAAATCTCCCCCTTCATGCCTTCTATGGCCAGCCGGCAAAAATAGAGACCAAGCCCGAATCCATATTTCTTCCCCTGTTTCCGTCCCTCGGCCTGAAAAAATTTGGTAAAAAGCTTGCCCATGAATTCAGGGGAAATTCCGCTTCCGGTATCCTCTACACGGATCACCACTTTATCCTCGTGCTGATTAATCGATACTTTAATCAGATTTTCCGCCGAAGTAAATTTATAGGCATTCATTAAAAGATTCTGAATAACCCGGTTTAAAAGGTCTATGTCGGCCAGAATCCACACCTCTTCACAATTGGCTTCAAATTCAAATTTGCGGCTGTTGCTTTTATGAATAATAAAACACTCAAAAATTTCTCGTACGGATTTTACACAGGGAACGGAGGTAAGATCAAAAGTCATTCCCCCTTCTTCAATTTTGTAAGAATCCAGAATTCCACGGATCAGCGATTCCATATCATAGACTGCTTCCAGGATCCTCTGGTTGCTGTCCATGAAATCTTCTTTGTTCAGAACAGATTTCCTGGACTGAATCTGCAGATATTGACTGAACCCTTTGATAGAGGTAAGAGGGCTGTTTAAATCATGCACCAGCATACTTGTCAGATCATTGCGTAAATCATCAATTTTCTTCAGTGCTTCGCAGCTCCTCCCAAGTTGTTCTATGATCCTTCTCTGGCTGTCCCTGTATTGTTTTTTTTCAAGTGAACTCCGGATTCGCGCCATGAGAAGTGTTGAATGAAAAGGCTTGATCAGATAATCATCCGCACCCAGAAGAACGCAATGGGCAATATTGTCCAGATCGTCCATTGCCGAAATAACAATCACCGGAATTTCTCGGATTTTTCCGCTTGTTTTCAAAGCCTCCAGAACCTCTATGCCGGACATAACCGGCATCATGATATCCAGAAGCATCAGATCAAAAGAATCGTGATCTAAAATTTCCAGAGCTTCTTTGCCGTTATGCGCTGAAAAAGGTTCATAACCCAGGGAGATGACAAGATCAGTCAGAACATTTAAATTGGTTGCATGGTCATCGACAATCAGAATTTTTTCCTTGTAGGCCTTCCCAGGGACGCTCATTTTGAATCCTCCATTTGGTTAGTCTCCATCCTGCCTGCCTCTTTAGGCAGATATAAAATCAGAGAAAAATGATCCGACATCTGCGCATCCCAGGTAAACAGCCCTCCATGTAGTTCGGCAAGTCTTCGGGCAATCAAAACCCCTATTTCAGGACCTGAAGCCACATCGACCCCCAGATCTTCATCTGCGCTTATCATGCTGAGCCTGACAGCATCCTCCTCCTTTTCGATATCTTCCTTGAAAATGGTAAACTCCGCCCTTATCCGGATCTCCTCCCACCCGGTAATGATCCGGATTCTTCCTCCGGGTTTGAGAAAACCAAAAAAACTCGTTAAAATATTGAGAAAAATTTCCTTCAATTTTTGAAGATCCATTTTAAATAGAGGAACAGCAGGATCAAAAGATTTATCAATCACCAGATTCTTCTTTTTGGCCTGAGTATCAAGGATCTGAAGAACAGACTCCAGAACCTGGTAAAAATCCCCGCTCTCCAGTCTCAAATTCATATCTCCTGAATCAATTTTAGCAATTTCCAGGAGGTTGTTGATCAAAGATATTTCAATTTTCCCACATTGTTCGATCTGATTCACATAACTCTTCTGTTTGTCATTCAGAGGACCGAAAAACTGACCTTTTAACAATTCAATGAATCCCATGATCCCATTCAAAGGAGTACGGAGCTCATGGCTCATGGATGATAAAAACCGGGTCTTCTGTTTCTGTGACTGAAGGATACGGAGATTACTGTGCTCAAGACATTTTAAACTCTCCCGGAGTTCTTCCGTTCGTGATTTGATTGTTTCCTCAAGAGCCTGCTGCTGTTTAAGCATTTCCTCTCTGACTTTTTTTATTTCAGTCATATCATGAATACTGGCGAGAGTTCCCTGAAATTCCTTATCGTCTGAATAAAGAGGGGAGGCACTGATTGAAACCGGAACCCGGCTTCCGTTTTTACGCACTAATTCACATTCATATTGATGATAAGTCCCTTCCTCCCTGTTTTCAAGGTCAGTCTGCATGATTGGATGATAAACATCCGGGATAAAAAGGGTATACTTGAATCCCAGGAGATCTTTTTCTTCATAGCCCATGATTTTCCTGAACTGGGCATTTATAAAACGGAGAGTGCCTTCCGCATCGACCATCACTACTCCGTCAAAAAGACTATCCACAAGAATGCTGTATTTTTTTACCGATTCTCTCAGCAGATTTTCCATTTTTTTCCGTTCAGAAATATCCCTGAAAAAGGAAAGGCAGTACTCCCGCCCATCCATTTCAATAAGGCGGGAATTAACCTCTGCCGGAAAAATCTGGTTATTCTTTGTCACCATGCTGATTTCAAAATGAACTGACTTTGTTTTTCTGAGCTGGGAAATCATTCTGTCCCTCATTTCATCATACTCCTCAGAAAGGGCAACATCCATCAATCCTTTGTTAAACATCTCTTCCCGGGAATAACCGAGAAGCCGACAGGCTTCTTTGTTGACATCGAATACCCGGCCCTTGATTTCTCCCTCTTCCGGAAGCATGGATAAGAAAATAGCATCTTTGGAATAATCAAAAATATTCCGGTATTTCTGTTCCTTTTCACGCAGAGCCTGCTCCAAATTTATTTCCGAACGTTTATCACGGATAAGGATGGCCGAATGAGTGATTTCATTACGCATATTCCGAATGGGGTACACATTGACATAAATGGGAATTTCCGAACCTGTTTTATAATTCCGCAGGGTAAAATTTTCAGCTTCATATCCTCCTTTTTCAAGAAGAACAGAAATCACATTCTGACCCTCGTACAATTTCTTCCTTTCATCGGTCATAAAATCCAGAATGGAAAAATTCCGGATATCATCTTCTTCTGAAAGCCCGACCATCACTCTTCCGGCAGGATTCAAATAAACACCCTTGCCTTCAAGATCTGTAAGGCCGATAAAATCCGTGCTTTGCTTGACGAGGTAGACAAATTTATTTTTTTCTTCCTCCTCATTTTTCTGCCGTGTCACATCATTGAAAATAACGGCAAACTGAAGAGCCGAAGTCTTGTATGCCGTCAGTTCAAAATATTTGTCCAGAGGCGCACAATAACGGATAAAATGAACGGATTCCCCTGAAAAAACGACCTGGCTGTATACATCAATCCAGAAATTTTCGATCCCTTTGAGGACTTCTTTAACACTCTTGCCGATGATATTCCTGGCTTCGAGTCCCGTCATTCGCTCAAAAACCGAATTCACTTCCAGAAAGCGGTAATCACAGGGGACTCCGTAATCATCCAGAATAAGTTCATGCAGGGCAAAGGCATTCACCATGTTGTTGAAAAGACGCTGATATTTTTCCTCTGCCTGATCTGCCAGGGTCCTGTCCTCCACCATGGCCTGAACTCCGGAAATACGCCCGAACTCATCCGTGATGGTTTTATAATGAATTAAAAATATTTTCTGATCCCCGTTTCGCGCAATGTAGTGATGATTTGAAGAAATGCTGACCGGCTTATCCAGACACCACCGGAACTGATCGCTGATTCCTGACTGAATAAACAGGGGGGTTTTAAACACATTAAGAGTATCCAGATCATCTTCTTCTGATAAAAAAAGAATTTTCCTAAGAGTCTGATTATAATCCGTTACTTTACCGTTTAAATCCACACAGAAAATTCCCAGGGGGGCATAATGAAAGAAATTTCTGAATTTTCTTTCTCTTTCAACAAGATCAGCTTCCATTTTCTTCTGAAGAGAAACATCATGAACAAGGGCATACTGAAAAATTTTTTCCGAAAGATGTACTGTTCCTGAAAACACTTCCACATCTTTAATGACACCCCGGGCATTACGATGCTTAAAAAGAAAACGGTCTCGCAAATCGAGTTTTTGATCCACTGCCCCGTCCCTTTCGACTGCCCAGTCTGAAAGCTGGATATCCTTCCATTTCATACATTTCATTACTTCCAGGCTCCAGCCGTAGAATTCCACCGCCGCAGGATTGGCATCCTCAATCAGCTGAGTCTGGGAATCCCAGATCACAATCGGGGCATAATTACTGCAGAAAAAATCCCTGAAATAAGCATCTTTTTCAGGAGACTTCCCTTCTTCCGCTTCGGACAGGGACTTATTTATGTTTTCTTCCATCTCTCAATTCTCTCATATGCCTTGATAATATTATCCACAAGCAGAGGAAAATCCGGGGGCTTCACATGGTAATCGTCAAAACCGGCTTCCCGGCATTCACTGATATCAAAGAGTGAACGATACCCTGTAAGACAAATCAGCCATGAAATCTGATTCTCCTTCCGGATCATCCGGCAAAGATCCAGTCCGCTCATACCGGGCATCTGCAGATCAAGTGTCATGACATTAAATGAACGCTTTTTAAGAATCTCCAGAGCTGCTTCCGCACTCGCTGCGCTGAAAACTTCCAATCCTGCATTTTCAAGAAAATACTGGATGGTTTCAAGCATCAAAGGTTCATCATCCACTATCAGGATCGACCGTGCCATAACATCTCCTTTTACTCCTGGGTTAAAATTAAAGCCTTTTCAGCTATCTTGTTCAAGGGCTCTACAAAATCAACCCCTCCTAATTCATACGCAACTTTGGGCATTCCATAAACAACGCAGCTCTGCTCATTTTGTCCCACCGTCGCCGCGCCGGCCTGTTTCATTTCCAGTAATCCCTTGGCCCCATCCGCCCCCATGCCTGTTAAAATCACACCCACAGCATTTTTCCCGGCGTATTTGGCTACAGACTTGAAAAGCACATCCACACTGGGCCTGTGACGATTAACAAGAGGCCCCTCCACCACTTCAACAAAATACTGAGCCCCGGAACGACGGAGCATCATATGTCGGTTGCCCGGTGCAATCAGTGCCCTGGAAGGGATTACGGAATCCCCGTTCTCCGCTTCCTTCACTTCAATGTTGCACTGGGTGTTCAAACGCTCTGCAAAAGATTTTGTAAAATGCTCAGGCATATGCTGGACAATCACAATTCCGGGGGAATTCGGCGGAAGTACGGTCAACACTTCCTTTAAAGCCTCTGTTCCGCCCGTCGATGCGCCGATGGCGATGATTTTATGAGTTGTCCTCGTAAGAGAAAGTTTGGAAGGCGGAGGTTTCTCAAGAACTTTTAAAGGAATACGGGGCTTTATTTTAGAACAAACCTTGATTTTTTCAATCAGTTCCTCCGTAAGGTCGCCAATACTGTAGCTGGCCCCGGGTTTGCAAAGAACTTCTACAGCACCGGCCTCCACAGCCTCACAGGCGAGTTCTCCGCCCTTGGGCGTAAGTGAACTGACAATAATGACCGGCAGGGGATAATATTTCATCAATTTTCTTAAAAAGGTTATCCCGTCCATCTTGGGCATTTCAATGTCCAGAAGAAGGATCTCCGGCTTGAGCGAAACAATTTTATCTCTTGCGATGAAAGGATCCGGGGCCGTGCCGACCACTTCTATTTCGCCATCTTTTGAAAGCTCTCTTTCCAGGGTCTGACGGACCACCGCGGAATCATCCACTATCAAAACTTTTACTTTTGAACCCATTTTATCTCCTGAATTCAGCATTCAGCAAAACAAGCCTTGAATCCGCGCTGAACTTTAAAGTGTTGGGGTCGTTGAAACTGTTAGTCCAGGAATCCCTGTCCATGATCACCACTTCAGGGACAGAAAGGGTGAAGACCGGCTTGCTTCCGAAAATCCCCGTTGCCAGGCGGCCTGTGATCACATTCAAAAGCTCCTTGAGCGCGTCTTCCGCCTTATTCTGGGAGTCCGGGTCATCCGGTTCCATCCCTAAAATATTAGAGGCAAGTTCCATGCACATCTGCGCCGGAACGGTCAGACTTACGGAACCAAAACCTTCCTCCCCGCAGAATTCCATGGAAGCCTTGATCGCATCAGGAATGTCTTCAGGCAGCTCCATGCTTTCACAGGGATCAGCAAACATGAAGGCCATGGTTTCAAGAACTTCGGCCATAACGGAAATCACTATCGTTTTTTCATCTGGATTCATGATCTTTCTCCTGTGATTTCATCCACCGTTTTTTTAATCTGTTCCGGAGTAAAAGGTTTCCTTACATACGCGCGAACCCCTTTTGCCCTCAATTCTTCGATCCGGGTCAGGCTTCCTTCCGTTGAGATCACCACGATGGGAATCTTCTTTAAAACCTCATCCTCGGTCATATGCTCGATCATTTCTATGCCGTTCATGATAGGCATATTGATGTCCGCCAGGACAAGATCTATCCAGGCCTCCTGCAGGATTCCAAGGCCTTCCTTGCCGTTTCCGGCCTCAAAAATCTGACCTGTCTCAATTCCGGCAATGCCGAATGTTTTTTTGATGACCGCACGAACGATTTCGGAATCGTCCACAATGAGTATGTTTAAAGCCATAAAACCTCCTGACTTGTTTGACTTAAAATTCAGTTTCCACTCCGGCGGTTTTGACCGTCGTCCGCCCGCCTGCCATATACAGGGTAAAAGTTCTGGAAATCGCTCCTCCTATGCTTTCAGAGGTGATTAAAATATTGTTTTTCCAGAGAATTTTTCTCATCACGGTATAATTACGCTCCCCGATATTGAAAAGACCTTTTTCATCCAGGATCTTTGAGCATCCGGCCGCCTTGACGACCAGATTCTTCTTGGACACCCCCATTTCAAAAAGGGTCTGCAGAAGAAGAACCACCCCTGTATCCGTATACATAAAAGGGGTCGTTTTCGCCTTAGCCGGATCAGAACCTGAAAGCGGGAGCATACAGTGAATCATACCGCCCACTCCTGTTCCCGGATCATAAATCGCAAGCCCCAGGCATGACCCCAGAGAATAGGTAACAATCTCCTCTTCGGGATTACGGGATACTTTCATATCCGATATTCCGACTACAACTTTGATTCCCATTCTTTGCTCCTAGGTTTAAAGTGAATGCTTCAGCATTTCATATACACTGCGGGCATGACCCCTTTCACACCATTTATCATAATCCCGGTCAGGCTTTCCGCATGTCCTACCATCAGATACCCTCCGGGTTTTAAAAGCCGGACAATATCCGTCAAAAGATTTTTACGTACAATATTATCAAAATAAATCATGACGTTTCTGCAAAATACGATATCAAAAGGCCCCTGCATGGGGAAAGGCGGTTTGGAGAGATTGATCCGGGTAAAGGTTATCAGTTTTTTCAGGTTATCTTTGACCTTGTACACCCTGTCTCCGTTTTGATCTGTAAGCTTTTCAAAGAATTTCTCCTTCATCCTGGAGTTTACGGATTCAAGCTTATCCTCCTTATAGATTCCCTCCAGACATTTGGAAAGGACCTTTGTGGAAATATCGGTTGCGAGAATCCGGGTATCCACGTGATACTCCTGAATCAGATCATAAACCGTCATGGCAATGGAATAAGGCTCCTCGCCGGTCGAAGAAGCGCATGACCAGATGCGGAGTTTTGTCTGTCCTTCTGCAAACCATTTCTGAAGAGTCTTGCTTAAAAACTCAAAATGTTTATCCTCCCTGAAAAAGGAGGTTACATTCGTCGAAATGGCGTCGATCATAAAAATATATTCCTGTCCGGTTGAATCCGTTTCCAGATAGGAAAGATAGTCCCGGTATTCCTCAAGTCCCAGCTGTCTCATCCTCTTCCCCACACGTGCGGAAACAAGGGCTTCCTTTCCCTCATTAAGAGAGATCCCGCTTTTTTCGTATACGATTTCCCTGATTTTATTGAAAATTTTCTTATCCATGACTGTACCAATCTGTTTCACGGATTTGATGAACCTTATAAACCACGGCCTGGCCTGTTGCCACATCAAACATGATTTTCCGGCCCATATGCCCGCCAACATCTTCTGACATGATTTTTATGCCTTTCTTCAAAAGAAAAGCTTTTGCAAACGACGTATTTTCTTCTCCCAGATGATTATCTTCCTGATCCTCCGGGCAGGCGCCTCCTATAATCTGTGCGCTCATATCGGTTTTCTGGCTTCCGGCCTCTTCCATCATGCGGATCAAAGCGACCAGAGCGGCATTTCCATATTGAGCCGTGGCTTTCCCGGATTCACCGGTGGAAGGATATCTGTAATACGTCATGCCTCCGGATTTCAACACTCTGTCCCAAAGACATACCACCCCTCCATTCCCTACAACGGTTCTCACCATTCCTCCCCCGCGGCTGAAAAAAACAGCACCGGGCTCAAGGAAAAAGGAGGAGTCATCCAGCCATCCCTCATTTTGCTCTCTTCGTTCCATGACTATTCCATCCGATTTTATCTTTAAAAAATTTTACGTTATTCAATTCAATTTAAAATCCCTTAAGCTCATCATCATTTAAGGGTATCACCTCTTCAGGTTTTACCATTTTATGTTCTGTTTGAGTATTTTTAATTTTCGGAGGGGGTTTTATTCCGGGGGTTTTATGGGCCGGTAAAACATTGTGAACCGGTTTCGTTTTTAAAGTATTCTTTCTGTCTCCGGAGGAAGTCGAAAAATCCGAAGAGGATTCGGCTTCAACGGCTCCCTTAACCATCACCACCAACTGATTAACAATATCTTTCATTTCCCTGGCCTGCGCCGAAAGCTCTTCGCTTGCTGAAGCGGATTCCTCGGCATTGGAGGCATTGGCCTGAACCACCTGGTCCATCTGGGCTACCGCCGTATTGATCTGATCTATACCCTGCGACTGTTCCTTGCTTGCCGCACTGATTTCCGACACCAGACTGGCCACTTTTCTGGAACTCTCGGTCATTTTGTTCAATGCCTGTGCCGTCTCCCCTGCAACAGCCACCCCTTTTTCAGAATTTTTCTGAGACCCTTCAATTAATGCCGAAGTGTTTTTGGCCGCCTCTGCACTCCTCTGTGCCAGATTCCGGACCTCTTCGGCCACCACAGCGAAACCCTTTCCCGCCTCTCCGGCACGGGCCGCTTCCACAGCCGCATTCAAGGCCAGAAGATTCGTCTGAAAGGCGATCTCGTCAATGGTCTTTACTATTTTGGCTGTCTCATCGGATGACTTCTTAATATCATCAATCGCCCTGGAAAGACTCCCCATGGATTGCTGTCCAACCTTCACCATTTCCGCAGCCTCTGCCATAAAAATATTGGCCTGATTGGAGTTTTCCGCATTTTGCCGGGTCATGGAAGCCATCTCCTCCAGAGAGGAAGACGTTTCCTCAAGGCTTGAAGCCTGCTCACTTGCACCTTCCGCCATCGACTGACTCGAAGACGCCACCTGACCGGAGGCCGCTGTTATCTGGGAAGCCCCGCTGCTCAGACCCTCAATGATTTTATTGATCGGACCGGTAATCCCTCTTGTGATCACAATCGCCAGAAGGATTCCCACAATAATGGCAATAATCACCACAATCAAAATGATATTCCCTGTAGTTGATAAGGCATGATTGGTATCCTGGGAGGACTCAATGACATCCGCCATCCCTTCCGATGCAGCCTTTACCGCTTCATCAATGGTCCCATAGCCGTAACCTGCTCGTTTTTTACCTATTTCATCCTGCTCTGCCCAGATCTTCAAAAAAGAATCCATTCCCTGGTTATATTCTTTTGCTGCGTTATATAATTTCTCTATCATTTCCAGATTTTTTGCCTGTCTTGTCACTGCTTTTACCTTATCTAATTTTTCAAAAACATCTTTAAAAGAACTCTGGATTTTTAAAAATTCCTGCGGAGACCTGTGAAACTGAGCTTCCCATGCACCGGCGATGACCTGATTCCCGTACTCTTTAATGCTGATTATCTCTTTTATTTTCTCCATCCGCTCTAACAATTTGTCTGCAGGTGCCCCTTCAGAAACTTCTCGCTTGTACTCCAGGTCATAATCGTCTAAAAAATCATTGCATATCTTCATGAAAATACCCGAGTTTTCAGCCATTATTCTTCTAACAACCTTCAATTCCTCGGTTTTATCAGCCGTCTGCATGATCAAATCTTCATATTTCTGCAAACTATCCTCTGCCACGCTTACTGCTTTTTTAAACGCCTCAAGAGTTAGAGCTCCTGAACACAAATCTGAAGCGTTTTTAAGATATTTTTTTCCCTCTTCAACACTTTTTAATCCCTTATCTAAAAATGATTTTTCTTCGGTAAAACCATACCCTCTTATCTCCAGTAAAGCGCCATGGATAGCTCTTTCCAGATTGGTACAAATCGCCACTTCCGGAACTTTTTCCTTTATCAGAATCTCCGTACTCTTTTGAAGCCCGCCCATATTCCAGATCACCCAGCTTCCCAGAGCCAGAAGAATTAAAAGGATAATCGTAAAACCAAACGCGATTTTTGTACCTAATTTCATTTGTCTGAACATGCAAGACTCTCCTTAATTAATTATTAATTTAAGCAACAGTTCCAACGACTTCAAGATCCCCGGCACTTAATACCTTGTCTATATCCAGAAGCATAATGACCTTCTGCCCCACTTTGCCCATCCCCATGATAAAAGCCGTATCCACGGAAGACCCAAAGGACGGCGGGTCTTCAATCTGATCCTGAATAACATTTAAAACTTCCGAAACTTCATCCACCACAATTCCCATGATCAGTTTTTTTGTTTTAAGTTGAATCTGCACCACAATGATACAGCTCTTCTCTGTGTCTTCTTTGACCTCCATCAAAAATTTAAGACGCAAATCCACCACCGGAATAATCTTGCCGCGCAGATTGATAACCCCCCGGATAAAGGAGGGGGTTCCGGGGACAGCCGTAACCTTCATGATCCCGATGATCTCCTGCACTTTTAAAATCTCGAGACCGTAAACCTCTTCTTTCAGTTTAAAGGTAAGGAACTTGCCTGCCCTGGCTTTGGCCCCTTCGGGGCTATCCTGAACTATATTTTCTGTCATATGACTTCTCCTTCTTAATAATACGGCTGATATTTTAGATCTTACTCAGAAACCTTTTAATTCTTCACTATCTAATGGAATGACCTCTTCAGGTTTTAAAACTTTATGTTCAAGCCCTGCCTTTTTGATTTTTGCCGGAGCTTTCTCTCCCAATGTTTTATGAGCAGGCAGGGGGGCATGAGCCGGTTTCGTTTCTTTAAACGCATGCGTCCCTCCCTTTGAACCGGAAAAATCTGAAAGGGATTCTTCAGCTTCAACACTCCCTTTAACCATCATGACCAGCTGGTTTACGATATCTTTCATTTCCCTGGCCTGTGCTGAAAGCTCTTCGCTTGCTGAGGCGGATTCCTCGGCATTGGAGGCATTGGCCTGAACCACCTGGTCCATCTGGGCTA
>CAYUET010000010.1:0-100004 GCA_964443875.1 uncultured bacterium
TCTCAATCCCATGACGTTTCAAAATCCTGCACATCCGATGAAGCGGAAGTGCATCAAATTTACTTCCGTCCAACATCACCTGCCGAATGCCTGCCAGCGCATGAGGTCAGTGTGCATGTGTTTGTTGGAATCTAAATTTCTTTTATCCTATCTTTCCAATAATTCGGCTTTCGATGGAGGTTGGCTATTGAAATGATAACTATTTTTTGATTAATGATTCTGTAATAAATCCCATACGGGAAACGATTCACTAAACATCTTCTGATTTCATCAGAAACAACAGGCCATGTTAAAGGAAAACCCGCAATAAATTCTATAGATTCTTGAACTTCAAAAAGGAATTCATAACCTAAATTTTTTGCCTGTTCTTCATAGTATTGAGCAGAATTTATCATCTCCTCTTCAGCAGGAGGAATGAGAATAATATTATTCATTTTAATGCGGCAAATGCTTTCTTGAATGCATCATTAGCTGAAATGGCAGTAAATTTCCCTTCACAAAACATTTTGTATCTTTGTTTCGATTCTTCTAACCAAAGATCACTATAATTTTCCTTTGGCTCAAGGCTTTCAAGGATATGTTCAGCAATAATAGCTCTTTCTCTTGGAGCAAGTTTGGAAACTTCGTGTTCTATTTCTTGTATTTGCATATTTTATTTTCCTTATCATTAATTTATAATACATTAACAAATTTGGAAATTTTTTAAAATACTTAATTATACCTGCCTACGCCATCTGTCTATCAAAGACCCGGATACATTGTGTTCTCGTATGGCTCCTGCTTTTGTTATGGCTCCGCTATCAAGCTGATGGATAAGATTTCTCTTGAACTCTTCAGACTTGTAAAAAAATTGGGGAGAATTGATAAGAAATTTGCTTTGAAAGTTCTTTTTGTTTTATCTGAAATGTTCGCAGCTTAACTTTTCAAGTCTGATGGAAATTCCTTTTGAGTGAATAGCTTGTACTTCGTCCCCCGGCAGGATCCTTGACCAGAATTCCGTATTCTATAAGCGGAATAATATCCCTCTGGGCAGTATCTTGAGAACATTTCATCATCTTTGCCCATTTCGAAGATGTAAGTTTTCCTTCAAATTTTTCGTCTAATAATTTATTCAACATCAAACGTTGGCGTTCATTCAATGATAATTGAGAATGCGATTTCCAGAACTGGTCTTTATTAAAGACGATGGCAAGGGAAGATTCAGCTCCTTCAATGGCTCGTTTTAGACATTCTAAAAACCACTTCATCCAATTTGATATATTGAGAGTCCCTTTTTGCGTTTTTTCGAGAACATTATAGTATTCTGTACGTTCCATGCGAATTTGAGCAGACATGCTGTAATAACGTTGAAAGCTATTTTCAGATCTAGCCAATGCCCAATCCGCAATAGCACGGGCAATACGGCCATTGCCATCCTCAAAGGGATGTATTGTCACAAACCATAAATGCGCCTTGGCACTTTTAAGCACAGGATCTATGTCGCCAGTCTGATTAACCCAATCCAGAAAAACATTTAACTCATGTTCCAGTCGATGTGCCGCAGGGGCCTCAAAATGAACTTTTTCGTGTCCAATAGGACCTGAAACAACTTGCATCGGCCCTTTGGCATCATCCCGAAAAATTCCAACACTAATATTAGATTTTTTACCGGAGAATAATGACTTATGCCAGTTAAACAAACGTTCCTTGGACAAGGAATGAGAATAATTCTGAGTCGCTTCAAGCATCATCTTCACTACACCATCAATGTGTCGATCCGAAGGCAAAAGGCCTCCAATATCCATACCTAGGCGACGAGCAATAGAGGATCTTACCTGGTCTTTATTTAAGATTTCGCCTTCAATCTCACTGGATTTTACAACATCATCCGTTAAGGCCTGAAGTACAGTTTCATTACGGTGAGGGAATCCCAAGCCTTCCATGCGTCCCAGAAGCCGACCTTGTTTAAGTCGGACTTCAGCTAGAAGCGAAGACAAAGCTTCTTGATCCCAATAAAGTTCCGGCCAGTTTGACAATTGATGTATATATTTTTTCATTCTCCGCATTTCCTGCGTAGATTATAAGCTATATTCTCCGCATCAATCAAGAAATTTTTAAAAGGTTATTTTGGGGAGACTACAGGAAACGGAAAAAATCGTACGCTAAGGAACGTCATTAAAATGACGTTATTATAAAATATAATACTATTTAGCCCGCATATTGCATGAAAAATCAGAAGAAATTCATCTGAACCCTGATCAATCAATCCTTCCAGCCTCGCTATTGACTTCAACCTTTGGGTACAAATTGTACCCAATCCTGTATTCAGGCAAAAAACAACCTTTTGTCTGCGCAAGCCTGTTTTGACCTGGGCAAACAGGCATTGCATCCCCGAATATTTGTCGCTTACGCGCAAAATTCAAGCTAAAATTTTATAAAAGGTGCTACAACCATTTGTAATAGTCTTCAAAGGTTACTGAAAGTAAGTCTTGTCCCAAAGAACAAGTTGTGTCGGATAAAGAAATTAGCCTTCCCGTTTTTATGGGTAGTTTATTAAAAATCTGCTTTATTTTAATAATATTGGAGGCATCCTGGATACGAGGGGTCATATTCAGTTTGATTTCACAAGGGAATAATTCCGCATTGTTTTCTATTAAAAGATCAACTTCAAGGGCGTTATTGGTCCTTAAATAATAAAGTTGAATATTTTTTTTATAATTAAAAATTTTCTTTACGGTTTCCTGAATGCAAAAATTTTCAAATAAGGCCCCTGCTGAAGATCCTTTCATTAATATTTCACTGTCCCGGATACCAGTAAGATAACAAACCAATCCTGTATCAAGAAAATATACCTTCGGGGATTTTACAATTCTTTTCCCCAAATTGTTATAATAGGGGTAAAGCAAATAAATAATACGACTTGCTTCCAAAACTGAGATCCAGCGTTTAGCTGTATTGACAGCAATTCCGATATCTGCCGCCAGGGAGGTTAAATTCAAAATCTGAGAACATCTGGAAGCTAAAAGCTGTGTAAACCTCTGAAAATCCCGCAGATTGCCGATATCAAAGACACTTCTAAGATCTCGTTCCAGATACGTTTGGAAATAATTGGACATCCATTGGGAAATATCCATTTTTAAATTAATGCAGGGCTCAGGGAAAGATCCTCTAAGACAGGAATCAATAAACATTTCTTTGATAGTTTTACATTTTTTTTTAAAAAAGGAGATCTTTTGTTTTTCAGTGCAATTAAAAGGTAAAAGTTCAAAAATGGCTACACGTCCAGCCAGAGAATCCCCTAAATTTTTAATCAGATGATATTGCTGAGAGCCTGTTAAAATATATCTGCCTTTCTGATCATGCTTTTCATCGATTGCGATTTTAATATAACTGGTAAGTTGAGGGGCATATTGAATTTCATCTATAATCATTCTTTCCCCAAGCGACTCCAGAAACATTTTTGGATCGGTTACTGCTGATTCTCGCATCAGCGGATCATCCAGCGTAACATATTTGTGTGTTGCCCTAAATAGACGTTTAAGCAGGGTTGATTTTCCAGTTTGTCTCGGCCCGGTAAGGGCTACGGCACAAAACTGATCTGAAGTTTTTTTAATCAGCTTCTCAATTTCTCGTTCAATGTACATAGCAATGTATCTCCGTTTGAGGGTATAATTTTAGCAATCAAGGGTATAAAAGTAAATGCAAATTTGCTTTCAGACTGCAAATATGTATTAACTTGATCTGGTCTGAATTTTGACCAATAGGTTCAATCAACCCGTATTTTCAGGTTTTAAAATCAGAAAGGCAGAATTATTTCAATAGACTCCATATAATAAAAATCTATCGGCTGAGCAAATCCAAAAATCCCCTGTTTTTTTCAGAACATTTGAAGTCACAATCCCGTGTATGTAAGGAAAATTCAGAGCTTATTCAGTTATTTTTTTAGTTAAATACCAAAAGAAGTAAATATATTTTTGGGACTAATCCAAAAAAAGTAAAATCCGTATTTCCTTCCGGGCCTCCGAAATTCAATTTTAAGGACATCAAGGGTGAGGGTTAAAGGAATCTCTCTATTTTCAGATATTCAAATGAACTATAAATACCACTTGTATTTGTTCAATAAGGCAGATAGAATCAAAAAAAGATAAAAATTCGGATATTGCATGAAAATAATATTAAAATTTTTCAGGAAATATAATGTATTACCCGTTATTTTATCAGAATGAAAAAATACTTTTTTTACGCAAGCCGTTTTTATTGGTATAAAGACGGACATTGCACCCCGAATATTTGTCACGACGTGAAAAATTAGGGATAAGGCAGCTAAAACGGAATTATGCCGTTAAGCTAATCCTCCAAAGAGATTCCGGGTTTTGCCGCCTTCATCCGTTACAGGGGCAGGCGTATAACTTAATCCTTTAGGGCAACATTAATTATAAGGAGCAGATATGAAAAGCAAACCAGTGGAAAGCACCGATACTTTCGAATCCTTTGGATTTCAGGAAAATATCATGAAAGGCATCCGCCATGCCGGATTTATCACCCCAAGTCCCATTCAGAAGGAAGCCATCCCCGTCGTTATGGCCGGTTCGGATGTGATCGGTCAGGCCCATACCGGCACCGGAAAAACCGCCGCTTTTGCTTTACCGGTCATGAACCGCATGAAGCCCAAATCCTATTTTGAACTTCTGATCATTACCCCTACCCGTGAACTGGCGATCCAGGTGGGTGAGGAAATTTTTAAGCTCGGACAATTTGCCGGCATTAAAACAGGCGCGGTTTACGGAGGCCAGAGTTATGACCGGCAATACAAAATGATTGAACAGGGGGTTCATGCCATTACGGCGACACCCGGCAGACTTCTTGACCTTTTTAAAAGCGGGAAACTCAAAAATCTGAAACCTTCCGTGGTGGTTCTGGATGAAGCCGATGAGATGCTGGACATGGGGTTTCTGGAGGATATCCAGGAGATTTTTAAATTTCTGCCTGAAAAACGCCAGACTCTTCTTTTTTCAGCCACCATGCCTGAACCGATTAAAAGACTGGCCAACAGGATTTTAAAGAATCCTGTCATGGTCTCCACCATCCATGACGATGACAAGGCCACCAATAAAGACATTCAGCAGCTCTACTGTGTGGTGGAGGAAAATGAAAGAGAAGATGCCGTGATCCGGATCATGGATTATCAGCAGCCGGAAAAAGCCATTGTTTTCTGCCGCATGAAAAATGAAGTTGAAAAACTGGCCCAGTCCCTTTCCGCCAGGGGGATCAACTGCGCGGCTTTACACGGCGATATCCAGCAATCTCAGAGGAATCATGTCATGCAGGGTTTCCGGAAGGGAAATTATGAAGTCCTTGTTGCAACCGATGTGGCGGCCCGCGGCCTTGATGTGGCCGATGTCACCCATGTGTTTAACTATCATATGCCTTTTGATTCCAAGAGTTATGTCCACCGAATCGGCCGTACGGGAAGAGCGGGGAAAAAGGGCAAGGCGATCACGCTTGTGACACCCAGGGAATTTTATCAGATCGAACGCATTCAGCGAAATCTGGGAGTCCGTCTGGAGATTCAGATGGTTCCCACTCTTCACCAGATGAAGGCTGTCCGTACCCAGCAGCTGATGGAAAAAGTGAAGCTCCAGACCCTGGAGCCTACAGCAGTGACTATGGTGAATAACATGGGGGATGAGATGGATATAGCCGCGATTGCCTATAAGCTGGCCTCTCTTCTTCTGGTTCAGGAAAGCGGGGATTTCACGGGGCCTGACTCCATAGGTGTTGTGGGCAAAAAGCTGGAACAGCTGACCTCCCCGAAAAAGCGTTTTGAGGGAAAAAGAGACCGCTTTCATCGCGGGGGCAGGGGTGAAGAACGCGGCGGATTTCGCAAACGGAAGTTCTATGACAAGAGGAAAAGAAATTAGAAAGCGAATAAGGCAGGCTTTATTCAAAAAGATTGATCTTCTGGATTTTCCTGCTATAAAATATTTTTTTTGTTTTAACAGAGTCAAAAATTTTTAAGGATATACGCATGAGAATTTTATCAGGAATACAGCCTTCAGGAAGGCTTCATCTCGGGAATTATTTCGGCATGATGAAACGCATGATCGATTACCAGACCCATCATGAACTTTTTTGTTTTATTGTGAACCTGCATGCGCTTACAACCGTTTTTGACGCGAAAACCCTTCGGGAAAACAGCTATGCTGCTGTTGCGGATTTTCTGGCTCTGGGCATGGACCCTGATAAATCTGTTTTCTGGCTTCAATCCGATGTCCCTGAAGTCACCGAGCTGACCTGGTACCTGGGGAACGTGACCCCCATGGGGCTTCTGGAAAGAGGCACCTCCTACAAGGAAAAGATCGACAAGGGAATCCCCTCCTCGCATGGGCTTTTCTCCTATCCTGTACTTATGGCTGCGGATATTTTGCTCTATCAGGCGCAGAAGGTTCCGGTCGGCAAAGATCAGAAGCAGCACCTTGAAATGGCAAGGGATATTGCCATCAAGTTCAACAATGCCTATGGAGAGACCTTTGTGATTCCTGAACCTGAAATCGAAAAGGAATCGGCGATTATTCCCGGTGTTGACGGACAGAAGATGTCGAAATCCTATGGCAATACGATCGAAATTTTTTCTGAGCCTTCTGAATTAAAGAAGAGAATTATGGCGATTAAAACAGACTGTAAAACGCTTGAAGAGGCCAAAGACCCTGAAGCTGTGATCATGTTTCAGATTTATAAACTTCTGGCCGAGGAAGTTTCGGCACATGAGATGGAGCAGAAATTAAAGGCCGGAGGTTACGGCTATGGCGACTGCAAAAAAGAACTGCTTAAAGTTGTTACTGAAACTTTTACTCCGTTAAAGGAAAAAAGAGACCGCTATCTTGCGGATAAGGATTTCCTCAGGGATGTACTCCAAAAGGGAGCTTCAAAGGCAAGGGCTGCGGCTTTAACAACCCTTGAGAAAGTGCGTGAAAGAGTCGGGGTCAAACTTTAGGCGTGGTGTTTTTGAAAGGCATGGATCCCGGAGTCAAGCTCCGGGATGACAAAAAAAGAAAAATAGAGACCGATATCTGGCTGATAATGGGCGTCTTCAGACAAAACAGCATATCCGAATTCAATCTTTTTGTAATTATTTGATTTACGGGCTTCCCGTCATTCCGGGACTTGATCCCGGAATCCATGCCTTTGTATAAAACACAGAATTATTCTATGCCGGTTATAAATAAAAAAGCCCCTGAAAAGGGGCTTTTTTATTAGAAATAATTTTAATTTTTTCTTAGGCCTGGGGAGCGGCCGGAGGTGGAGTAGGGGGATTTTTTTCTTCCGCAGGCGCAGGGGGTGTCTGATCCGCAGGAACCGGTGCTTCAGCATGGCTTTTGACATAGATTTCAGCAAGCATGGGGAAGAAAACGACCATGGTATAAAAAAGAGGAAAAGGGGCTAAAACCCCGCAGCATCCGATAAACACGGATACAAAGGCAAAAATGAAATAGGGGATGAGGATGGGAAGATAGTCCTTAAAATCCTTCTTTAAATCTTCAATCAGGGCGCCCGGTTCAAGAGCGGTTTGCCATTTGCTGGTTTCACGGAGTCTGAAGGCGCAGATAACAATAAGGGCAGGAAGAATAAGTCCAAAAGCAATGCTTAAGAGCAGGTTCACAACGAATCCGAGGCACGGCACGAATCCGAGGATAAAGGAACATCCCATCAGAACAATCAAAAGTCCAAAGCTTAACAGGGCAAGAGGAATGCCGTCCATGAATAATTTTTCAAGGTTCTGCCATTTCGGCATCTGGACCGGTTTTTTTTCTTTTACATTCTGAAGAAGATCCATCAGGAAACCGAATACAACGGCATGCCCTAAAATGGGGATATAGAGAAGCAATCCTCCGATTAAGATTTTGACCAGTGCGTTTTCTTCTTTGGCAACGGCTTTGAATTTTTCGATAATGCTGCTGAACATAGACCCGCCTCCTTTTAATGAGACTTTATTTTACATTCGAGGGCAATGTAAAAATTTAGTCGAGTTTATCCCGCAAGCTTTCGCGAAGCGGGTTTTGGTTTAATGTCATTCATTATATTCATTTTAGTAAAAAACATTGGAAATCATAAGGTTAAAAGAAGTTATTGTAAAGCCTGTTTAAAAAATTGATTAGAATTTCAAGGACAAAAAAAGCCACCAGAGGGGACAGGTCCATCATACCTACAACCAGATTGAGTCTGCGGAAAGGTTCCAGAATGGGCTCTGTTGCCGCGTGAAGCAGCAGCAGAACACGGGTCACAGGAGGCATGAACCACGAAATCAGAATCCGTATAAAAATTAAAAAGGGAAGAAGGGCCAGCATTTCAAGGATTCCTGCGGCAATGACTTTCAGCGGAAGAAAGCTCATGAGGCGCAGAAGTTCCTTGAAGGCATTTTCCTGAAAGGCATTTTGCAGAAGGAGAATTCCGGCATTGATGATGGCAAAGCAGATGAAAAAAAGAATCAGAAGAAAAGCAAAGGCCTGTGGCGGATGGTTGCGTACGGAAACAGGCTGTCTGGAAAGGGGAATCCAGGAAAGGAGCTTGTTGCAGATCAAGGCCATTACATTAAAGATTTCATCATAGATATGATATTTATCGGATGAAAAAACCAACCAGAACATAAGAAGCGTGCTTTTGTATAAAAATGAAAAAAATTCCAGAACAGAAGCCATAAAGGCGGTCTGAAGGGACATGGAAATGGGTGAGTCCAGAACTGACCTGTAAAGGAGGGATTTGATTAAAAGAAGCATCATGATGGGCACCCAGGGATTCAGCCTGATTATCCATATTTTTTTATTGATGAAAAAATCAAGGACCGGGTCTGTAATGCGTTTGATTCCGGCAAGCAGGGGATTGAAAAACATTTCCTGAGGTCCATGGAAAAGGAGCCTTAAAAAAAGGCAGAAACAATAAAGATGGATGAGGGTTGAAAGGAGATCGAGAATCATTTGCCAAGCTCCACAGCTCTGTTGTTGGCTGCAGTCAGAGCATTCAGAAAGATTTCTTTGACCTTCTGCTGTTCCATGACGTTGAGGGCTGCTTCCGTGGTGCCGGCTTTGGAGGTCACTTTGGCCCGAAGTTCACGGACAGGGACTTTCTGGAATTTTAAAAGCTCAAGTGCCCCTTCGAGGGTTTCAAGACAGAACTGACCGGCCGTTTCGGCCGGCATGCCCAGTTTTTCAGCGGCTTCAGCAAAGGCTTCCATGAAATAAAAAACATAGGCAGGACCTGACCCGCTTACGGCGGTCACCAGGTTCATCTGGTCTTCAGGCATCCAGTGTGTATAGCCGATGCTCTGAAATATTTTTTCAGCTGTTTTTGATTCTTCTTCAGAAACCGATCTGTTACGGTACAGGGCTGAGACGGACTTGTTGACAAGAGCTCCCAGATTGGGCATGACCCGGATGATTTTCGGATTTTCAAATCCGCAGGTCTGGAGAAGACTTTCAATCTTATGTGTTGAAACCCCTGCCAGAATGCTGATGAAAAGGGCGTCTTTATTTAAAGTTCCTCCAAGTTCCTTTATAACTTCAGAAAGGGACTGGGGTTTGACAGAAAGAACAAGGATATCACAGGACTTGAGATCAAAAGCCTGGTTCAGAGAGGTTTTAACCGAAAATTTGAGGCTGATATAGGAAAGGCGTTCGCGGTTGACATCGCAGGCCAGAATATCTTCCTTTTTAAAAATACCGGCATTCAGAATGCCGCCCAGAATAGCTTCCGCCATATTACCGCTGCCAATAAAACCGATTTTAGACATGATAAGAAACTCCTTTTAGAGATATAGTCGCTTTAAGGTTAACACAAGACTTTAAACCCTTCAAATGAAAACGGGTTTAAAATTCCGCGTTTTTGGGCGTACGGGCAAAGGGAATGACATCCCGGATATTGGAAACCCCGGTGACGTACATGAGCATCCGCTCAAAGCCCAGCCCGAATCCGCAGTGAGGGACTGTTCCGAATTTCCGGGTATCCAGATACCAGGCATAATCCTCTTTTTTCAGATGAAGCTTTTCCATACTGGAAAGGAGCTCAGGCATGCGTTCTTCGCGCTGACTGCCCCCGATGATTTCTCCAATGCCCGGAGCGAGAACGTCCATGGCGGCAACGGTGAGACCATCGTCATTAAGGCGCATGTAAAAGGGTTTGATTTCCCTGGGATAATTATAAACAATCACAGGAGATTTGAAATGCTCTTCCGCCAGGTAACGTTCATGTTCGGTCTGGAGGTTGATCCCGAAGGAGGGAGGAAATTCAAAGGTTCTGGAAGCCTTTTTGAGAATTTCAACCGCTTCGGTATAAGGGATTCGGACAAAGGGCTTTTCAAGAACCCCTTTCAGTTTTTCAATCAGACCTTTTTCAACGAATTTTTCAAAAAATTCCAGTTCATCCTGCGAAGTTTCAAATACCTTTTGAATCAGGGTTTTGACAAAATCTTCTGCAAGACTCATATCGTCGGTTAAATCCGCAAAGGCCATTTCCGGCTCAATCATCCAGAATTCACTGGCATGCCTGGGTGTGTTGGAATTTTCAGCGCGGAAGGTCGGGCCAAAGGTGTAGATATTGGAAAGAGCAGTGGCGAAGAGTTCGCCTTCGAGCTGTCCGCTGACAGTGAGGTAGGCACGCTTTCCAAAGAAATCCTCCGTGTAATCGGTTTTACCCTCTTTTTTAGGAAGGTTTTCCAGATCCAGGGTGGTGACCTTGAAAAGTTCGCCGGCTCCTTCACAGTCGCTTGCCGTGATAATCGGTGTATGCACATAGACGAATTTTCTTTTTTGAAAAAATTCGTGGATGGCAAAGGCGAGACGGCTGCGGACCCGGAATATTGCTCCGAAAAGGGCTGAGCGCGGGCGCAGATGGGCGATTTCTCTTAAAAATTCAAGAGTGTGTCCCTTTTTCTGCAGAGGAAAAGAATCATCCGACAGACCGCAGATCGTCAGTTTTTCGGCCTGAACTTCCCATTTCTGTCCTTTTCCCTGGGAGGCTTTGAGATTTCCTGAGGCTTCCAGAGAGGCGCCGGTCTGTATTTCGATCAGACGGTCATACCCTTCTGTGGTTTTGGGGGTGATGACAATCTGAATGTTTTTAAGGGAGGTCCCGTCGTTGAGTTCAATAAAAGAAAAATCCTTGTAATCCCTTTTGGTCCGGACCCAGCCTTTAACCACGATGCCCGCGATCTCGGAGGGGGATTCTAAAGCGTCTTTGATCAGAGTTCTTTTCATTTCATGCTCCTGCATTTGTTCTGAAACAATTTAAGATGAAGCATTGTATTCATTACAGAGAATTCATTAAAGAAAATTTTGAAACAAATCGGAAAGAATTAAAGCCCGACAGTATTGGGGAGGGCATAGCCCTTTTTGCAGGACAGGTGTTCATAATGCCACCATTCGCGGGTATGTCCCCTAAAGCCTTGCTTTTGCATTTCGGTAAATAAAAGATAGCGAGCGATCCGCATTTCCCTGTCTCCCCCTGAAAAAAAAATAGAGGCTCTTTCAGACATCTCATCATAGGGGCAGGGCATTAGGACTTCCCTGTTTTCCCGAATATTCCAAAGGCCTGTATCCACTGCAGCCCCGCAGTTGTGGGAGGAAATGAGTTTATAGGGATTGGTTAAAAAAGGCTTTTCTGTTTCAGAGGCGGAGTCCCAGAAAAGTTTTGAAATTTCCAGAGGGCGATATCCATCATAGAGAAGAAGGCTGTAGCCTTTGTTTAAAAGGGAAGACTGAACCCGGGCCAAAGCCTCTGCAAGAGGCTTCTGGACATAGACCCTTGCTTTTTTGTAAACCGGTTTTTTTAGAAAATTATCCGCGGTTGCATAACGGACATCCACATGAATAGACGGAATGAATTCCTGGAGATCCACAAGCAAGGGGGCTTCTTCTGCAGGACAAAAAAGGATTCCCTTGAGAAGAAACAAGGCCAGTGCTGTCATTTTTAAATTCATGGCTGATATATAAAAGAAATACGGCAGGGATGGCAAGGGTAGAGAAATGGAGATTGAAAGGCTCATCTGTTTTTAGTATCTCTGTGAGTGAATTTAAAAATTTTCGGGAAGGAAGGGTTTTGAGAACAGCAGACTTAACGAAGTGCGCAAATGATCTTGAGTATTGTGAAACGATTCTGCCCCTGGTCTCCAGGACTTTTGCAATCAATATCCGTTTTTTGAAAAGCGGGCCGCAAGCCCTTTATCAGGCTGTTTTGTGCGGTTATCTGTTTTGCCGGATCATTGATACCCTTGAGGATTCCTCGGCTCTTTCCTTTGAGGAAAAAATAAGGCTTCTGGATTTATGGCAGATCTTTTTCCCTTTCAAGGGGGACTGGGAGAAAAATTTATCCTCCCTTATTGAGGCTTTTGATCCCTCAAAAAAACATACCCGGAATACCTTTGAAAATGAACTGATCCAAAACAGTCTTCGTGTTTTTTCTGTTTTTAAATCCCTGGGAAAGGAAGTCCATGATCGTGTCGCCCCCTGGGTTAATGAAATGGCCCATGGTATGGGGGAATATCAGAAAAGGGGGATTGCGGCCTCGTCTTTTCCGATTACGCTCAGGGATGTCAAAGACCTGGAACAATACTGCTACTATGTGGCAGGGACTGTCGGCCTCATGCTGAGAGACCTTTTTTTCCTGTTTCATCCCGCCATTTCCGAAGCTTCCAAAGCCCTGATGAATGAGAATGCGGTTCGCTTTGGCCTTGGACTTCAGATGACTAATATCATCAAGGATTTTTATGATGACGGCGAAAGAGAATGGTGTTTCATCCCGCAGGATCTCTTGTCCTCTGAAGGGCTGACTGCAAATGATTTTTTAAAACCTGAGAATGCCTTGAAGGCAGGCCGTGTACTTCTGAAACTGGTCAGGGAAGCCAAAGGTCATCTTGAAAAGGCTCTTGTCTTTTCCAATGCCCTGCCCGGAAGGGAAAAACATTTAAGGCTTTTCTGCCTTATCCCCATGCATTTTGCCGCTGAAACCCTTGAATCCGCCAGGCAGTGGGCTCTTGATCCGAAGCCTGTGAAGATAAAAATTACCCGGACACAAGTGATGCGGACTTTGTTTTTAACCCGACTGACCTATTTTTTGAATTTTTTTCAAAGAGGATTTTTTAAATATCTGACCTTAAAAGTGGAGAAGCATGCCCATGAGTAAAAATAAAAAGAAAATTATCCCTTCCGTATTGGTGATTTCCGGCTTTGATCCTTCCGGGCATGCGGGCTATGCTTCCGATATCCGTGTTGCGGCCGCGCTTGGGGCTCATCCTGTCGGGGCTATCTCGGCCTTGACCAGCCAGGTTCCAGGTAAAATGAATCATGCGGAGGCGGTTTCCCCCGCTCTTCTCAAAAAACAACTGGATCTTTTATTGGAGAACTACGACATTAAAGCCGTCAAAATCGGCATGCTTTATGACTCTTCTCTTTTTTCAACAGTGGCTTCTGCGCTCAAAAAGCTTTCCGTGCCTGTGGTCATTGACCCCCTGCTGAATGCTACGGCCGGGCCAAGCCTTTTGAAAAAAGAAGCCTTTCAGAGCTATTGCCGGAATATTTTACCCAAGGCGGATCTTATCACGCCCAATATTCCCGAAGCGATGCTTCTGTGCGGAATCAAAAAGGACCTGCCCGTGGAAGAACTCCTGGCAAGACTCTATGCGGTTTATCCCTCAAGGATTCTGCTGAAAGGGGGGCACGGGAAAGACAGGAGCAAGGTGTTTGATTATTATTTTGACGGGGCAAAGATGTGTGCCTGGGCCAGAAAGAAGATGGGGAATCTGGATACTCACGGAAGCGGGTGCATGCTTTCCTCAGCGGTTGCAAGTTTCATGGCTTTTGGACTGGACTGGGTTGAAGCGATTCAGTCAGCTGAGGAATATATGAACCAGGCTTTTTTAAAACCTCTTATCCTCAGACAGGGAACCTTTCTTTCTCATCCTGTTTGATCTCATAGGGTTTAATTCCTCGCAGTGAGTTTTGGGCAGTTCATTTTTTGATCTTTTTTCAGGAAAAAATCAGGGTTAAAAAGGACTAGACCTTCATTTCATTTATGGTATAGTGCGGGGGACATCAACCGGGTCCTATGCGATGGATTCCTGCGAACCCCGCCAGGTCCGAAAGGAAGCAACGGCAGCAGAAGGTCCAGGCGCCGTAGTCAACCTGGTTGATGTCATTTGTTTAATTAAGAACCAAAACTTCGATATAAAAAAGGCTCATGAGCTACCAGGTATTGGCCAGAAAATCACGTCCGGCGCTTTTCAGCGAAGTCATCGGACAGGAGCATATCACCCAGACCCTTAAGAATGCCATCAAAGGGGGACGCATAGCGCATGCCTATCTTTTTTCAGGCCCGAGGGGGGTTGGAAAAACCACGACTGCAAGACTTTTAGCCAAGGCTCTCAACTGCGCGGAAGGCCCCACGGATTCCCCCTGCGGCACCTGCCATGACTGCCGTGAAATCGCTGAAGGAAGTTCGCTGGATGTGATTGAAGTGGACGGGGCCTCCAACAACGGGGTGGAACAGGCACGCTCCCTTTTAGAAACCATCAAATACAATCCCTCCCCTGAAAAATATAAAGTCTATATCATTGATGAAGTGCACATGCTCACTATTCAGGCCTTTAATGCGCTTTTAAAAAATCTTGAGGAACCTCCGCCGCGCGTTGTATTTATTTTTGCCACCACAGAGCTCCACAAGGTGCCTGAAACCATCCAGTCGCGCTGTCAGCAGTTTATTTTTAACCTGATTCCCCAGGAGATCATTTCCGGCAAGCTTAAAAAACTGGTTGAAAAGGAATCCTTCAAGGCCGAAGAGGCTGTTTTCCCAGTCATTGCAAGGGCTTCCGGGGGAAGCATGAGGGATGCCGAGACCATTCTGGAAAAAGTCATGACTTTTTGCGGCGGCGAGCTCACCGCAGAGAAAGTTCTTTCTTCCCTGGGTCTGGTTTCGAGGGATCTTTTTTTTGACCTTTGTGTGGCTATTCTGGAAGAGCGTACCCAGAGCTGTTTTCAGATTGTTGAAAAAGTGGTGAAGGAAGGCCGCAACCTTGAGAAATTCATCCGGGATGCCATTGACTTTTTCAGAAATCTGCTTTTTATTCACATTGCCCCCGAAACCCTCTCCCTGATGCCTCTTTCCGGGGAGGAGAAAAACAAGCTCACCCCCTTGGCCCCCCGCTTCAGTGAATCCCAGCTCCTGTTTATTCTTGAAATTTTATGCGATCTGGAAACGCAGATCCGCTCTTCATTTTCTCCTGTTGTGCTCGTGGAAATCGCCTTTGTCAAACTCAGTCATTCCCGGAATGTTCTGCCCATTCCCACCCTCATCAGAAAGCTTGATGAAATGGAAGAACGCTTAAAAAAAAACTCTAAAAGAGATCTGACGGCCCCTTCCCCAGACCTGAAGGAAACGGTCCCGGATCCCGCAAAGACCTCTCCGGAACAGCCTCTGGAAAAAAAATGGCCTGAGTTTCTAAGACATCTGGAAAAGAAAAATCTGATTTTGAAAAATCAGCTCACAGGGGCGGTTTTCTGTTCCTCTTCCAATCCTTCCGAGATTGTCCTTCAATATCCGGAATCTTTTTTTTTCAAGGCCAAGAGCCTTCAGGATGCTCAGCTTAAACACAATTTGTCCAAAGAGATTACTCTTTTTTTTGGGCGTCATTATTCCCTTCAGATACAAGTGGACCCGGCCTCTTCCCTGCCCGAGGAAGAGCCTCCTCAGCCCCCTAAAACGGAAACCCCGCCCCCTCTTATAATCCCCGGGCTTAAGCCGAACAGGGATCAGAATCCCTTCGTGCTCAAGGCTGTTGAAGTGCTGGGCGGAGAAATTGTAGATGTACGTCAGAGAAAAATCAAAGGAGAAAAAAATCCATGAACAATATGCAGAAATTTTTAAAACAAGCCAAAAAAATGCAGGACAAGATGCAGGATGTGGAAAAGGAAATTGCCGATTCAGTGATTGAAGTCGAAGCTGCCGGAGGCGCGATCGTCATTAATATCTGCGGAG
Organism: uncultured bacterium; assembly: GCA_964443875.1. Lineage (GTDB taxonomy): Bacteria > Auribacterota > JAFGBW01 > JAFGBW01 > JAFGBW01 > CAYUET01. Next base: position 15,997 of record CAYUET010000010.1, read on the forward strand.
ACGGCATGCTTCATTCCATCAAAATCAATCCTGACATTGTGGATAAAAATGATGTGGAAGGACTCGAAGATCTGGTGCTTACAGCCGTGAATTCCGCAATCAGGGAAGCCAAGGATTATTCAGATGAAAAAACAAAGGAAGTGACGGGAGATCTTAAGATGCCCGGAGGTCTTTCTTTTTAAGGAAGAGGAAAATCATGCTGCCCGCCATTGAGGAGTTGAAAGAACTGATTTCTTCCCTGCCCGGGATCGGACCCAGGTCCGCGCTGAAGCTTGCCTTGTTTTTGATTGAGCTTCCGGCGATCGAAAAACAACGCCTGTTTGAAAATCTTGTAAAGGCGGTGAACCGTGTTTCTCACTGCAGTCTCTGCCATGCGTATGCGGAAAAAGACCCCTGTTTCCGATGCCAGACCCCTTATTCGGAAGAAGGCTTGCTGTGTGTGGTTGAAACCGCAGCTGAGATTTTTGCACTGGAGGCCCATCTTCCCAGGGGGAGCCGTTTTCATGTGCTTGGCGGGAAGCTTTCCCCCTTAAACGGGGTATCCCCGAAGGACCTCACCCTGGATCTTCTCATGAAACGGGTTTCTACAGAGGAAGGGGTTAAAGAAGTGCTTCTGGCCATGGGGCCGGATGTAGAAGGGGAGGCCACAGCGGGTTATGTTCAGGCCATGCTGAAAGACTGCGGGCGAAAGATCAGCCGTATGGCTTTCGGCGTTTCTGTCGGAAGCAGCCTGTTATCCTCGGATGAACGCTCTATTCAAAAGTCGATCGCAGCCCGAATATCTTATTGATTTTTTCCTTATCCATAGCCGTTCTTACAGGATTCCCCTGTTTGTCTCTGGAAAGAATAATCCGCGGGATCAATTCCCCGTTGATTTCAATCACGGGTAAAGACAGGTGGTATTTTTGATTGATGTCCAGTCCCATTTTGATCTTGAGTTGAGAGGCGTATTCAGGATTGGCCACAACGTCGAGGAGGGTATAGGGCATGTTGTACATATCAAAATAGTTTTTGGTTTCCAAAAGCTCCTCGTTTCCCTGATAGGTATAAATCATGATCTGGTAATTGAGGGCCTTTAAATGTTCAGGGGGCGGAGTCTTTTCAATTTTTTTCAGCATGGCCCCTTCCTCCTCCTTGCTCATCAGCTCCAGGCTTCCGCCGATTTTATCAGAATTGACTTTCTGTACTTTTGAACGAAAATCCGGGGGAACCTGCTCCAGGGAATCGGCATAATGTTCGACCCCGTCCATGTCTTTCCAGGTGTAAAAGGTCTGATTCTTCGTCATGACTTCATCCAGGGATTTTTTCTGTATTTTTCTCCCAAGGGCCTTTTCCATATAAGACTGCAGATTTAAGGCTAAAACCCCCTTATCCAATTCCTGTTTAATGGACTCGGGCCCATACCTATAAAGGCCGCCGACTGAGAGAAGAACAAAAAGCAGCAGAAGGACTGAAATTTTCAGAGTTTTCATAATCCCCTTTCCGGCTAAAAGGTTGTACTGTCCCAACCCCAGAGGTTAGGCCTGGCATCAATAAATTCAATATAGATTCGTTTGGGGGAGATGGACAAAAGGGAGGAGATGACCTTGCAGCATTCGGAAGAAAGTTGTTTGCAGTTTTCAGGACTGAGGCCGCCGATGCTTTTTATTTCAATAAAGGCCGAGGGGGATGATTCTCCGGCAAAGAACATGGCTTCGGCCTCCACAAGCACACTCTGGATATAGGCCAATGGTTTTCCAAGAATCCGTGCAACTACACTCTGGATGTTTTCCAGCGCGGATTTCTGATGAAGGGGATCTGTTCCTTTGGGGAGAGTTAAGCGTATCATGGGCATGGGCAAGGACTCCTCTTTGATTAGTTTAAACACCTACTGTAAAAAGATTTGAATAAAATTCCAAGTAAAATCATGAGTATTGAGTTTTTACATGCATCCTTTGATTCCGAAGGGTCACTTCGATGTCCCCCTGAAGATCTGTGCGGTAAAGATGCGAACACCATTTTTCAAGGCGGCGAAGCGCAGTTTCATGGGGGAATCTGAATTTATTTTTTACCCCGCATGAAATCACAGCAACTTCAGGCTTCACCATTTTCAGAAAGGCCTGGCTGGAAGAGGTCTTGGAGCCATGATGGGCCACTTTTAAAAAATCAGATTTCAATTCTTTTTTTATGTTTTCGCAAAGCCATTGTTCCGCCTCGAAAAAGATATCGCCGGTAAACAGAAAGGAGGAAGGTCCGTGATATATTTTTATGACACAGGAATTGTTGTCAATTTCTTTGAAGGGACTTGGATCCGGGGGAGAAAGAACCTTAAGGCTTAAAGGCGGGGTAAATTCGAGAGTAAGGCCGTTTACAGCCCTAAGAACGCGGATCGAGGAGTTTTGGAGGATTTTTATGAATTTTTTGTAGAGGTCAGTAGAATGTGCAAAATCCGGCATTAAAAGTGCATCCACCGGGATTTTCTGGATGATTTCAAGAATTCCATAGAGATGATCCGCATGGGCGTGGGAAACAACCACGAGCTGAATACGGTCCACATGTCTTCTGCGGAGGGCCTTCAGAATTTTTCGGGAAGTGTTGTTTTTTTCCTCGCCTCCGTCAATCAGGATCGCCGTATTTTTATACTGGATCAGACTGCAGTCCCCTTGTCCTGAGTTTATAACCGTGCAGGAAAAGTTGTCCCGAAAACGTAACGTGCGGTAATGGACAAGACATAAAGATAATAAGACTAACAGAATGACACAAAAAATCTGATTTAGACGATTCATGTGGCTATTTATACAAAACGATGAGGAAAATCAATAAATCTTTGTTGAATAGAAGTTTAAGTTATGATAGGAGTTATATAGAAATAGAATCATTTTGAATTATAAAACAGTCGGAGAAGCCGTTATGGATTTACTAGAAAAGTTGTGGACAACAGAATTTATTTATTCCGGAAAAACGATTATCGCTTTTCTGGTTTTTAATATTCTTTTCATGCTGATGGGACGTTTTCGTTTTTGTTTTATCACTTCCCTGCTTCTGGTCTATTATTCGGTTCTTTTTGAAAATCGTGCCCTGTTTGAGAGAATGATTTCCAATTTCGGTGACCTGGGTTTTTTTGCATCAAATATTATTTTTGGTGTTGTGTTTCTGGGATTAGCGGTGTGGTCTTTTTTTATCGACTCGGATTAATTCTTGAAATATGAGAGATCCGGAACTGGTCTCCGGGCTTTTTTGATAAACTTCGCGGCAGCCGCCAATGGATGAGTGAAGATCCGCCGGCTCTGCGGAAAAAATAAACCGGACAGGATTTGGCTGGTTTTTTTGAAACCCGCAAAGTCAGGTCTTAATAAACAACCCTTAATCATAAGGGAAAGATATGAGAGAGAAACTTTTAAGGCATTGTGTAGCGTTTATCGATGACGATGAAGATCTTTTGGCCTTTTTAAAACATGCGGTGGAGACTCAGGGGATTGAATGCCATTGTTATTCGGGCGGAGATAAAGCGCTTGAGGAGATAGAGGACGTTTATCCCGGAATAGTGTTCATCGATTACCGCCTGGTTGAAGGTGACGGAATCACCCTGATGAAAAAGATAAAGGAACTTCTTCCTTTTTCCGTGCTGATCATGCTGACCGGTGAAGGCAATGAAATGGTTGCCGTTCAGTCCATTAAATCCGGGGCTGAAGATTACCTGGTTAAGCCCGTGGATAACGCCCTTCTGATTGAAATCATGTATAACTACTTTAAAAAATTTCTTTCGGCAGTGCTGGAACTCAATGAAAAATATATTTATCCCTTGAATGACAATGCACTGGCCCGTTATGAATTCCTGCGCTGCGTTTATTCCGGAAAAGTCAAAAGCATCCGGGAAGCCTGCTGTTTTTTTAATTTCAGCCGTCAGGATTTTTATAATTATGAAAAGCGTTTCAAATTATATGGCCCTCTGGGACTGCTTAAGAAAAAGGATTTTGAAAAGCTGCTGGAGCCTCCCAAAAAAGTTCCAAAAGAGAAAATGGTCACTTTTGAAGATTTTCTGGATATGAACGATCCGGTTCAGCAGAGAATCGAAATGTTCAGGGAAGCAGCCACTGCTGCTAAACCCAACATCTGTGACATCAGTGAAAAGCATTCTTTTACCCGTGAATCTTTTTATCAGATCTATCAGCGGTTTAAAGTCGAAGGGGTTATGGGGCTGACAGAGAGGAAAAAAGGAAGACCGACTTTAAAGGAATCTTGAAAACGGAAATCGTTATTGCCAATTCTTTGGGGATCACTCGTCAGGGAAAGTATCTTATCCATTCCCCCTCCCGATGGTCTGAAACCGTGGATCAGAAAGAACGGCATTTTGTCTATTACCCCTTTTTTCTCGGATATCTTTCCAGTCTTCTTAAGAAATATACGGATTTTTCCGTGCGTATGGTGGACGGCTGCCTTTCAGGCAGGAACGGACACAGCTATCTTTCAGAACTTCAGGAATTAAAGCCCTCATTTCTTGTGATGGAGCCGGCCTCTCTTGTTTACCGGGAGAATCTTGAAGTGGCCCTGGCGTTGAAAAAAGAGGTTGGAACACGCCTTCTGTTTGCAGGTCCTCATGCCTCTCTTTTTCCCATACAGGTTTTGAAAGAGGGTGTGGATGATGTTTTTACAGGGCAGTATGATCAGAGTCTTCTGGATTTTTTCTGTCGGAAAAATTTTAATACCGGCCAGCATCTGTGGCCCTCCCTGAAAAATATTTCTTTTCAGGATTATCCCTGGCCTGAGGATTCGGATGTCAGCCGCCTTGCATATGCCCTGCCCGGTGAGCCCTCTTCCGACTTCCGTGAGATTCAGATTTATGCCTCGCGGGGATGCGGGGGGCGATGCGGATTCTGCGTGGCCAAACAGGTCTACTATCCGGGAAGAGCTTATGAAAACCGCAGGCCTCATGACGTTCTCTCTGAAATGCTTCATCTTAAAAAGAAATATCCGGAGCTTGAGGGATTTTTTTTCGACGAAGAGGATCATTTCGGGAATCCCGGCTTTAACCGTGAACTGGCAGAACTGCTCGCCGCCAGGGGGGCGCCTTTTCACATTGAAGCATTGGGACGGATCCAGGGCGTCAACGATGAACTTTTTCCGCTTTTGAAAAAAGCCGGTTACTATAAGCTGCGGGTGGGGGTGGAGTCTCTGGATGCGGATATTCAGAGGAGGCTTGGAACGAAAGTAAACCGTGAGGCTTTTGAGCGTTTCGCAGTGCAATGCCGGAATCACGGATTTGATTTGTATGCCTCTTTTCAGGTGGGGCTGCCGGGCTCAACGGCTCAGAAAGACCTTGAGACTTTAAGTTTTTTAAAGCGTTATCTGAAAAAAGGATGGATTTCCAATCTCCAGGTTTCCCTGTTCACCCCTTTTCCCGGAACTCCTTTTTTTCATCTGCTGAAAAAACAGGACGGGCTGGAAAGTTTCAATTTTGAGGATTATAACGGAGGAAAACAAAGTGTTGTCAACTGGAAGGGGTATTCCCATCAGGAGATGGAAAAGGTTTTTGAGGCTTATCTGGAAACCCGTGACCATATCCAGCTTGTACGGAGGGTTAAAAATTTTTCCGCCATGAGCTGGGTTGCCGGAAAAATCAAAAAACACGGGTTTCGTAAAAGCATTGAAAAAGTCAGTCACCGGCTGAAGAGTGAATGGCGTTATTTTTCAAAAAAAATAACGGCAAAGACGGAGATGCCGAGGCTGTGATTCCCGTATCCCTCATCATTCCCTGCTGCAATGTGCTGCGTTTTTTGAAACCGCTGACGGAATGTCTCCGGGCCCAGACCTTCAGGGACTTTGAATGGATTGTGGTCAATAATGGCTCTACAGACGGGACAGAGGAATGGCTCCGGGAATGTGATATGAAGCCTAAACCCTGGATCATCAATCATTGTGAAAATTTCGGATATGCGGTTGCCGTGAACAGAGCGATCGGGCAGGCCCTTTCGGAAAACATAGTGGTTCTGAATGCGGATCTGACTTTTGAAGCGGATTTTCTTGAAAACATTGTTTCTGCTTTTAAAAATAATCCGCAGATGGAAGTGGCCTCCCTGAAGGTTTTGAGCCGGGAAGGAGATAAAATTGAATCAGCCGGAGTAAGCCTCACCCCCTTTTTACGTGCGAAAAATGAGACCGTCCCTGAAAAGATTTTAGGCCCTCAGGGTGCCGCTTTTGCTTTCAGGAAATCCCTCATTAAAAAAATTCAGATTCCTCATGGTCTGCTGTATGACGAACGTTATTTTTTCCTGTGGGAGGATGTTGAGCTGGCCTTGCGCCTTAAAAGGCTAGATATTCAGACTTTTTTTCTGGAAAAGGTGCAGTGCCGCCATTGGGGGAATGCTTCCCGCAGCCGCTATTTTTATAAACAGTATTTAAGCCTGCGGAACAGATTTTTTTTGATCCGGACTTATTATCCCCGTTATTATTGTCAATATTTTCATGTCATTTTATTATATGATATTCCCCGTTTTATTTTTTTTATGATTTTTAATCCCAACAGGCTCAAAATTCTCAAGGACCTGAGAATGCTTTTTTATTCCTTTTGACAACCCTGTTGATATTCATGTATTTTTGTGACAGGTTATAAAATTTAAGGAAAGGAATTGTGCGATGGCTATGGAGGAAAATGAACTGTTCACGAAAAAGGTTCACGCAGGAAGCAGGATTTATTTTTTTGATGTGAAGGAGAATTCCGAAGGAACGCTGTATCTGACCATAACGGAAAATAAATTTCAGGCGGAAAACGAAAAACCCGAGCGCTTCCGTATTTTAATATATGAAGATAAACTGAAAGATTTTGTCGACGGATTCAGGGATACCCTGGACTACATTAAAAGCCAGATGTTTAACCTTGATGACGGCAGCGACCCTCATAACCGGTAAATTACCCGGTTTTTTATTATTGAAGCACACGCAGCCTTGCCCAAAGCTCATGGGCCGGCAGACGATTTTTGGGATCGGTGTCCATGCACAGCTCAACGGTATGAATCAGAGAATCCGGGATGTTTAGGTTGAAGTCCTTCAGATTTTTCGGGGTTTCAAACATCTTGGCCAGAATATCCGATGACGTAAAGGGGTGTTCCCCGGTGAGGGAGTAAAAAAGGCATACTCCCAGAGAATAGATATCGCTTTTGCCGGTGACGTTTTCACCCTGGATCTGCTCCGGGGAAGCATAGACCGGAGACCCCACACTGGAGTAAGTGAAGACGGCTTTGGAGTTCAGCATTTTTGCAATTCCGAAGTCAATGATTTTGGAAACCTGGTTCAGGGTGATGAAAATATTGGACGGCTTGATATCGCGGTGGACAAGGCCGTTGGAATGGATGTGCTGAAGCGCCCTGGCAATCTGCGTCCCGATTTTTACGGTTTCAGAAATATGCAGTTTTTTTTCCCGGTCGATTTTATCCTGCAGGGACTCCCCCTCAAGGAAATCCATGGCATAGTAATAAAGCTGATCTGTTTTTCCGACGTCAAAAATGCGCACGATATTGGGATGATTCATGGTCTGGATGATCTGGCATTCCTGAAGGAACATCTCCACCACACCAGTATCGTTCATAAGCTCCGGAAGAATGGTTTTAATGGCCACGGTTCTTTTGCGTTCCTTGTCATAGGCTTTGGCAATAAGTCCCATGCCACCTTTTTCAATGACCTGGATATCCTTGTAGTTGTGGGCAAGGGAATTGATCATCTTCCGCAGGAGCTCTACATATTTATCTTTGAGATCCGGGATTTCCTTCTGCATTTCTTTTGGAATGGTGGGCGTTTTTTCCCTCTGGGGTGAAGTCAGCTTTTTTTTCCGCTTAAAAAAATAAACAGGGGCAGAAATCAGGAGAAGAAAAAGAGTAAAGATGAGAATAGCCATCAGGAGATTTCCATCGCTTCAAAACGCTCTATCCCTTGATGAATGAGCATTTCAGTGCCCTCTTCCGGGACAGAGGAAATCAAGACAAGTTCCCGGGCCTTCTTAACATCCGCAGAGCTGAGCCTTTTATAGAATTCAGAAATTGCGATGTAATTCCCGATCATTTCATCAAGGCATTCTCTAAAGAGAAAAGAGGCGCAGCTGTTCTTATCCAGTTCCGGAATCCGTTTGCCTGTGCTCATGGGTGGGGAGTCTGACCTTCCTTTCTTTTTTGACATAAGGAAGAATTAAAAAGGGAATGGCTGATTCTCATGGAACAGAATTCCGGTCCGCACATGGTACAATAGGCATTTTTACTACCCTGATGGGTTTTAAACGACTGCTGATGATATTCTTTCGCAATAAACGGGTTGAAGCTCAGATTGTACTGATCCTCCCAGCGGAATTCAAAACGGGCCCTGGACAGGGCATCATCCCTTTTCTGGGACATGGGATGACCCTTGGAAAGGTCGGCGGCGTGGGCCGCAATTTTATAGGCAATGATTCCGTCCATGACATCTTTTTTATCCGGAAGCCCCAGGTGTTCCTTTGGGGTGACATAGCAGAGAAAACTCGCCCCGTACCAGCCTATCATCGCGGCTCCGATGGCTGAAGAGATGTGATCGTAACCGGCGGCACAGTCCGTGACAAGGGGGCCCAGGGTATAAAAAGGGGCTTCATGACAATCCTCAATCTGCCGGTCCATGTTTTCACGGATTTTGTGAATAGGCACATGCCCGGGTCCTTCGATCATGGTCTGGATGGAATGATCCCAGGCTTTGCGGGTAAGCTCTCCCAGGATTTTTAACTCCCCGAATTGAGCCCTGTCATTGGCGTCCGTAATACATCCGGGACGAAGTCCGTCTCCGAGACTGAAGGACACATCATACTGTTTCATGATTTCACAAATTTCTTCAAAATGAGTATAGATGAAGTTTTCCTCATTATGGGCAAGACACCATTTTGCCATTAAGGCTCCGCCTCTGGAAACGATTCCCATGCGTCTGTTCTGCGCATCGGGGATGAATTCCCGCAGGAGTCCCGCATGAAGGGTGAAAAAATCGACTCCGCACCGGGCTTGTTCTTCTAGGACATCCTTGAAGAGATCCCAGCTTAAGTCTTCCGCTTTGCCTCCCACTCTTTCCATGGCTTCGTAAAGGGGGACAGTCCCGAAGGGAACCGGACAGTTACGGATAATCCATTCCCTTGTTTCACGGATTCCTTTTCCAGTGGAAAGATCCATGACGGCATCGCTGCCGAAACGGATGGCCCAAAGCATTTTTTCAAGCTCTTCCCCTGCAGACGAGGAAAGGGAGGAGTTTCCGATGTTGGCGTTTATTTTAACCAGAAATTTTTTTCCGATAATGGCCGGTTCAAGTTCCGGATGATTGATGTTGGCCGGAATTACCGCACGGCCTGAAGCGATTTCATCACAGACCAGCTTGGCCGAAAGATTTTCCCTTAAGGCCGCATATTCCATTTCCTCGGTGATGATCCCCTTTCGGGCATAGGCAAGCTGCGTAAACGGGGTTGAGGTCTGGGAGCGGTATTGTTTAAGGACAGGCGGGCAGCCGGCAATCGGAGAAAAAGGAACAGAAACAGCATCGTTTCTCCGGTCAAGCCATTGGGAGCGGATTTTGGGAAGCCCCTGTTCGAAATCAGGTTTAAAGTCCGGATCTGTAAAAGGTCCTGTGGTGTCATAAAGAGGGAGGGGTTCATTGACCTTTTCCTCCTGGTTTTCAAGACGCGTGGGATGAAGATGAACTTCACGGAAAGGGACCCGGATATGGGGATGGATTTTTCCTTTTAAATATTTTTTGTGTGAACCAGGAAAGGGTTGACATAATTCATTTAATAGTTTTTTTTGAGAAGAAGGTATTTTTTTCATGAAGTCCTTTCTAGATACTATTGGGGAGATTCTATACTTTTTATGCAACCGGTACAATATTCAAGTAACGCTGGTTTAATGTTTTATTCGAAAAGCATAGGTCTCTATATTCATATTCCATTCTGTATTCAGATTTGCCGTTATTGCGACTTTACCAGAGTAAGACGTTCGGAGGTTTCCCGCGAATTTCTGGATCAATATCATCAAGCCCTTCTAACTGAAATTAAGTTTTTATTCAACACTTATGACATTCAAAATTTATCTTCGGTCTATTTTGGCGGCGGAACGCCTTCCCTGTACCCCAAAGAAAAATTAGAGGAGATTTTAAACCTTCTCAGACCTTATCATTCCGGAAATATTGAAATCACCCTTGAAGCAGATCCCAAAACAATCCGTAAACATTCCCTGGTTCAGCTTAAAAATATGGGAATCAACCGGATTTCCATCGGGGCTCAGAGTTTTAATCCACGGGCCCTTAAACAGCTGGGACGCTATCATGAACCCCATGATATTTTTGAATGCTATCAGGATTGCAGAGAGGCAGGATTTAAAAATCTTTCCATGGATCTGATGTTTGGGATTCCTGATCAGACGCTTTCAGAATGGAATTCGGATCTCCAGACTCTGATTGGATTAACCCCGGAACATATTTCCCTGTATAATCTTACCCTTGCGAGGGGGACTCCTTTTTACCGGGAAAGAAAGGGGCTCTCCTTTCCCGGTGAAAAAGATCAGGTCCGGATGTACAGGCAGTCTCATTTTTTTCTTGTGGAAAAGGGATATGAGCATTATGAAATATCTAATTTTTCAAAAAAGGGATATGCTTCCTCTCATAATACGGATTTCTGGAATTTTAAACCCTATCTGGGAATCGGAGCCGGGGCGAGTTCTTTTATTCCTCCCCGAAGATGGGAAAACCTTCATTCTCCCGTAAAATATATTCAGCAGGTCTCCGTCCATGGCCGGGGTACTCAGAAGCTTCACCGTTTAACACTTCAGGAAATAAAATCCGAGTATATCATTTTACAGTTGAGAAAAACTCTGGGATTGAATAAAAAGACCTACGTCAGCCTTTTTAACTCATTGCCGGAAGAGGATTTCCCTGGCCTTCTGGATGAGGAGATCAGATCTTTAATCCTTTTTAAAAAGAGAATAAGATTAAATTTAAGGGGAATGATTTTAAGCAATGAAGTTTTTCAGAGGCTCGTTTAAATTCTTTATTATCCCTGTTTTTATATTCGCAGCAGAGTTTAAAATTTTTGCCCAGGCTGAACCGGATATTCCGGAAGAGATCCAAAGGATAGCAGATCAGATACTTTCGGATATAAAGGAATCAGCCCCCCAGTACGGAAGCTGGGAGGATTTTCAGGCAATGAGGCAGGTTCACAAGGATACTGCTTCAGGCCTTTTTTTTCCTCTTTTGTGGACGCGTGACAAGGTTTATGTTTGCTGGCAATCTCCCCGGGGACTTTTTATGCTTGCGTGGGAAAAAGAGGACTCCAGGTCAAAAAAGGGAACCCGCAGTTATTCCGGGCTTCTCATGCCTGCAGATTTTGACAGTCTCCTCCTGAAAGACCCTTTTCTTTTTGAAAAGGCGGTTTTAAGCGAAGGGTTTCTCAAGATATGGATCCCTGACCTTCCTCCCTCTGTCCGGGAAACTGCGAATTTAAAAACGCTTCAATCCTATCTTTTTGGAATTGCAAAACCCGTAAAAAATTATACTCTTGCCGCGGTGATCGGAGAGGACCGGTTTTTTCCGGATCTTACGGAAGAGGATCATGAACTCCGGTTTCTTCATCTCCCCCTGATTCATTTTACCACCTCCGAAAACCGCAGGCTCAGCTTCTGCAAGGTTGAGGATCCCGGGCTTTTAAAGAAACTGCCTTTACTTCTCAACAATTACTGGGCAGACACAGAAATGAAGCTTTTCTTTAATCATACTTTTATCTTCAAAGAGAAGGGACTCAAGGCCGCTGTTTATAAAGAAGAACAATTTTATGAGGAGCTCAAGGCCATTCTTCAAGAGGTTTCCCAGAAATATGATTTTACCAATATTCCGAAACAGTATCTCACACCCTTGCGCATCAATATCGTCAATTTTCTGGTTTCCAACGGAATTTATTCCCTTGAGGCCCTGAAAAAAGAGGATACTTTTTTTAAACTCAAGATTGCTGAGCGCTTTTGCTCGGCCAAAACCACCGCCTTTTTCAGAGACTGGCGGGAGATGAAATATCTCCATAAATGGTGGGCAGAGCGCTCCAGAACAGCAGAGGAGGAGGGCCGGCCGGTCAGGATCAAGATTTACGGATGCTCGACCGGTCAGGAAATTCTTTCTTATGCCATGGAGCTTTTCAGTCTGGGAATCAATAATTTTAAAATTCTGGCTTCGGATATCGATCCCAAAATGATTGCGGAGGCCTCTGAAATGACCTATTCCGAGGACAAATTCTCCACCCTGACCTTCAAACAATATGACCAGATGATGACGGAGTTTTTTGAAAAAAATGAGGAAGGCCTCTGCCAGCTCAAATATAAAAAATTTTTTGAAGACCGGATTCAGTTCATTGTCCAGGATGTCACTCAGCCTTTACCGGCAGATCTTTCTTTAGAATACGGACCCCCCTATGATTGTATTTCTGTTAAAAATGTTTTCCTTTACCTGGATCAGGATTCCGTGGCAAAAGCGAGCGGGATCATCCAGACTTCCCTGGCTCCCGGCGGGCTCACGGTGATCTGGGATAAGGAATACCAGGCCTCCCGGCTTGCAGAACTCGGTTTAATCGATCTTATTCTTCTTTCCGATACCATCGCTCTCAAGCCTCCCGCCGTAGAGAGTGAGCTTACTTTTTATTATGAGCTCTTTTCCAATCCTTTTCCTCCTCCTTCTGCCGCCATTCATTTTTTCAAGTATTCCCGGAAACATAACCTGTTTGAAGAGGCCTCTTATTTTAAAACTCAATCCATGAAGAAATCGCCCCTCACGTTTTCCCTTCTGGACATTAAATTTGAAGAGGCCCTTGAAGCAAAAGATGCCCGGGAGGCTGAAGATACTCTTGAAGCCCTTTTATTTCTGGAACCGAGGCGGTATTATTCTTATTATGTACGCTACTGCAACCAGTTTCCAAACCGATTCTATGCCAGGAAAAAGGATTTTCAGGCGCTGAAAAGATTTTATCCGATCCTTATTTCCCCCGATTACTCGGGCTTGAGTGAGCAGGCAATGAAGAAAGAGCTTCTGGGGCTCAACTTCAAGGGGGATCTCGAGCCTGTGATTGTTATCACTTCTATTCTCTCTTACAGAGATTTGGGAAGAATCAGCAAACTTTCGCCTTCCGAAGATGGAAGATGGATTAAGTTCAGTATTCAGATGCTGGCGGAGTTATGGGAGAATCATCCCAAGAATCCCTTGATTGCGGATATCGTCTATCAGATAGCCCACAATTATTATTCCCTTTCAGGAAAATTGATTTTAAAAGAATATTTTCCCGGGCTCGAAAAACAGCTTGCGGAATCCCTTTCCCGGATGGACATTACAAAACTCTCCCCTGTAGGCAGAATCTGCGCAGGAAGAATGATTCTTTTTTATGCCTTAAATTTGAAAGACACTGAAAGCAGGGGAAATTTCCTTCAGCTGGCCGTTCAACTATGTTCTCTGGATGAGCGTCAAAGGGATGCCTTATGGGAGCATCAATACTCGGAATCCTTTGCTGTACCAGGTTTTGCATACAGTGAAATGGCTAAACAAAAAGGCGGTTTTTTCACCAGGGATCAGAAAAAAGAGTATCTGACAAAAGCCCTGGAGTGTTTTGATCAGGTGCTTTCTGTAAAAACGGTTTATGCTCCCACGGATTTAAATTTGCGCAATCAGACCAAATCCTATCTGGAAACTCTGGAAAAAGAGCAGCCCTGATTTTTCACGTCTTGACGAATGTTTGGGGAAAGGGGATTCACGGCAAGCCATGTCTTCACCTGAAAACAGCCGGCTTATTCTTTGACTAAATCCAGAAGTCCGATGTTGACAAGATCTTTAAGGTCGAGCTGTCCCAGGGGTTTTTTCCCCTCATCCAAAACAGGCAGCTGGCCGATCATGAATTTTTTCATAATCCCTACCGCTTCAAGGGCACAAAGATTTTCATCCACAAATTTTGGATTTTTAATCATGACCTCTTTGACTTTAAGATCCACAGAAGAGGATTTATTGAGAAGTCTTCTTAAATCACCGTCCGTGAAAATTCCGGAAAGCTGACCGCTGGAGTCGGTTAAAAGAGCGGCTCCGGCTCTTGCTTCAGAAATGGCCAAAAGGACCTCCTTCACGGTTTTTTCCTGGGACATAACGGGATTTCGTTCTTTTGAACGCATGACCTCTTTGACGGTAAGGAGCTTTTTTCCAAGGCTTCCGCCCGGATGAAAAAAGGCATATTTTCGCTCATCAAAATTTTTCACCCTCAGAAGCACAATGGCAAGGGCATCCCCCAGAGCTATCATGGCGGTTGTGGAGGTCGTCGGAGCAAGCCCCATGGGACAGGCTTCCCTGACATTTCCTATTTCTAAAACAATATCCGCATTTCGGCCCAGAGTGGAAGTGCGGGAGCGGGTGATGGCAATGATTTTGTTTTCCATGACCCTGAGCATGGGAAGGAGCCTTACTATTTCTTCGGTTTCACCGCCGAAAGACATGAGAATGACAATATCTTCCCTGCAGAGCATTCCGAAATCGCCGTGAATCGCTTCTGCGGGATGCATGAAGAAGGCGGGGGTGCCGGTGGAGGAGAGGGTTGCTGCAATCTTGGTTCCGACAAGCCCTGCTTTTCCCATTCCGGAAATCACCACATGATGTGTGCAGTTTTTAATGAGATCAACGGCCTGATTAAAGCCGTCGTCTAAGACTTCGGAAAGGAGGGAAAGACCTTCCTTTTCTTTTTCAATAATTTCTTTTGCTTCTTCAAGGTACATGAAGTAATTTCTATACTTTCAGAATTCAGAAATAAAGGATAAAATAAAAACGATGGAAATAGATCAGATTATAGAAACAATTGTCAGAAATCTTCAGAAAAACGGTTTTCCGGACTCCAGGGTTTCTCTTCCTAAAAATGCGCTCGAATTTTTTGTGAAAAAACATGATTATGAACTCGAAGATGTTCTGTATGAAATGCAGCAGAATGAGGTTCACTCAAAGATAGAGGAGGCCCGGATCATTTTCAGTGCGGATGTGTTTTCAGATTCTCAAAAAGAGGAAATCCCTGAAGGCTTTGATTTTTCAGCCCTGAAAAATATGGATCTTTCGAAGTTAAAGGAAAAAGCGGAATCCATGATGAGTCAGATGTCCCCGGAGGAGCGCAGGCGCTATGAGGATATGTATGCAAAGATGTCTCCTGAAGAAAGACAGAAAATTTTTGAGCAGGCAAAGTCCATGGGGTTGTTTTAACCCCAATAAAAAAACCCCCTTCCCTGAAGAAGGAAAGGGGGTATAAGAATCACAAAGGCTTAAGAAGGATTAGGAATTAGCAACAATATCCTTAAGGCTTAAGCTTACTTTTCTTTCTTCAAGATCAATGGCGAGTACTTTTACTTTTACTTTGTCGCCTGGCTTGATCATGTTTTCGATGTTATCGCTTTTCCCGAGATCAATCTGGGAAACGTGAACCAGTCCTTCGATATCTTCACCTAATCCGACGAAAACTCCGAATTTGGTGATTTTTTTTACTTCACCTTCCAGATAAGTTCCTTCAGGAGTGTTGTCTTTCAGACGTTTTAAAGGATCATCCGCAAGCTGTTTTACTCCGAGAGCGATTTTTCTGTTTTCAGGATCCAGAGAAAGAACAACTGCTTCCATGACATCGCCTTTTTTGACTACTTCATTGGGATTGTTGATTTTTTGAGTCCAGGAAAGATCACTCACGTGAATCAGTCCGTCAATTCCTTCCTCGAGTCTTAAGAAGATTCCATAGTTGGTGAGGTTTCTCACTGTCCCGCTGACCTTCTGGCCCGGAGTATAGCGTTCCTTTACGGTGTCCCATGGATTTTCATCGAGCTGTTTCAGGCCGAGAGAAATCTTACGGGTCTCTTTTTCAAGGCTTAATACAACAGCTGTTACCTGGTCGCCGATGGAGAGAACTTCGCTTGGATGGTGAATGCGTTTGATCCAGGAAAGTTCGGAAATATGCATAAGGCCTTCAACGCCGTCCTCAAGTTCAACGAAGGCGCCGTAGGGGAGAATGTTGACAACACGGCCTGTGACTTTGGAGCCGACAGGGTAGCGTTCCTCAATTTTATCCCATGGATTTTCGCTTTTCTGTTTGAGGCCGAGGGAGACTCTTTCCTTTTCACGGTCGATTTCAAGAATCTTGACCATGATGCGATCGCCGATGTTGACCATTTCACTCGGATGTTTGATTCTTTTCCAGGACATATCCGTGATGTGAAGAAGGCCGTCTACGCCGTCAAGATCAATGAAGGCCCCGAAATCGGTGATGTTTTTAACTGTTCCTTCAACCAGGTCGCTTTCCTTGTGTTTTTCAAAGAAGATCGTCTTGTCTCTCTTCTTTTCTTCTTCAAGAATAAGACGCCTGGACAATACGATGTTTTTACGTTCATAGTTGATTTTGATGACTTTGAAGTCATAGCTTTTACCCAGATATTCATCCAGGTTTTTGGGATTCTTGACATCAATCTGAGAGCCGGGAAGAAAGGCATCCATTCCCACATCGACCATAAGGCCGCCCTTGACTCTTTTGTAAATCTTGCCGTTGACAATCTTGCCTTCTTCGCAGGCTTCCACTGTCTTTTCCCAATTGAGAATTTTGTCGGCTTTGGATTTGGAAAGAACGACTTTGCCTTCTTTATCTTCCAATTCCTCAATAAAAACGTCGACTTCATCCCCGGCTTTATACTGGGTTAAATCTCTGAAATCATCTACCGGGATAACCCCTTCGGATTTGTACTTGATGTCGACAATGACTTCGTCCTGATTAATGACCAGAATTTTACCCTTGATTACGGTTTCGGGTGTGAATTTTTTGATCTGGCCTTCGAGCAGAGATGCAAACGTCTCAGCTCCATTACTTGTTGCGGTTGATTGTTCTGTTACCATTTTTTATGTTTCCTCCTTAAAGAAAATTGTCAGACCATACAGCGGTTAAATAGGCATGTCAACATTGAAAATAATAAAAAAATAACAATTTCAAGAGGGATAAGGTCCCGATAAAGAGCCAGTTATTCGGACTGTCTGAAATATTTCAGAACACCCCGGGTCACCGCCTCGGCGATTTTATTCTGGAATTCATTTGTCCGGATTTGTTCTTCAGCTCTGGGAATGATAATATAATCCAGTTCAAGGAGGATGGAGGGAACGGCATTGTTTCGGCACACCGCAAGATCCCCATATTTTAATCCCCCGTTTTTCAGCCCCGTTTCTTTTATGATTTCAGGGTGAATAATTTCCCCCAGTTTTTTTCCGGGGCGGTTGTAATAGTAGGTTTCTGTAGCACGGATTTTATAGGGATTAACCCCGTCTGCGACGGAGTTGTAGTGGACGCTGATGAAAAGATCCGCTTTATTCTTGAAAGCAAAAGGTGCTCTTTCATAGAGGCTTGGTCCGAAGGGCCCTGTGCGGGTATAAATGACATCGAATTTTTTTTCTTTAAGTCTATGCCCGATTTTTTTTACCTGTTCTAGAGTGATCTCCTTTTCCGTTTTGCCTGTCGGTCCTCGGGCTCCCGTATCCTCGTTTCCATGCCCGGCATCCAGACAGATTTTTATTTTGGAAGGGGAGACCTCTTTAAGTCCCTTTTTCAGGGTAATGAGAGCATGGTCTTCCTTGTATTCAACGAAGTAGCCGAAATGGGGGGTGTATTTCAGATAAAAGTCGAGAAGCAGAACATCTTCTTCAACCTGCATCCATTTCAGATCTTCCAGAGCTTCAATTCCGGGCTGGAAAAAAATACGGTCAATATGAGAGGTAGTCTGATACATTAAAAGCCCTATTTTTTTTTCACCGGGATATTCCACCCAGATGCTGTTGACAGGATCCACATTTAATAACTTGATGTAGACGGCTTTGGAGTCTTCCCAGCAGGTCAGATTACCGACTTTTGTTTTGGAAATTTTCACCCCTTTTTTCTTGAGCGCCATCTGGTTTTTCTGAACAAAAACCGGGCGATTTTTTGAAAGGAGAATCCGGTACCATTCCCCGGCATAGCCGGTCGATTGAAGAATCGTTCCTTTTCTCAGGAAGGTATTGTATCCGCCCCCGGGGGTGTATCTGGCTTTGGCGAGGTCTTCAACAACCTGAAGAACAGGATATTCATAGGGAGGTAAAACCGAAAATTTCGATCCGGGTCTGAACGGTTTGATTTTGGAGTCGTTGGCAACCTCGAAACGGAAGGAGGAATCCCGGATGGGCTGGTAAAAGACGCGGGTAGTGCGGTAAATGCCTTTGACGCCATTGACTTCCTGTTCATAAAGGGGAAAGGAATCCTCTGTTTTATCAATTTTACAGAAGACTTTTTTATTGGGGAGGGTTTTGCATTGAAAGGTCATTTCTTCTCCGATAAGCACGCCCAGATTTTTATCCGGAAAATAGGAGGAATTTTCAATGATCGATTTAGAGGTTGTTTTGGTCTTTTTGGGCTTTCGGATATAAATCGGAAGATTTTTTTTAATCACTTTTCCATTGGGAAGAGTAAGCCTGCAGGAAAAGGAAAAATCCCCCTTTTTAACCGGCAGATAGGCAAGAAATCCCCCTGTGCGGTAAACAGGAACTTCATACCCGTTTATGCTGAGCCGTCCGTTTGCAGGAGAGACATTCCCCAGAATATAGGTCCCCTGGGAAACCGTCATTTTCTGATTCTTATAAGGATAAATGATTTCTATCCGGGGCTCTCCAAAGACGGTTACTCCAAAACATATCCAGCACATAATGATAAGAATTATCCGTTGCATAACACGCTTTTATCCTAAATGCAAGAAGGTGAATTTGTCAAGAAAGAGAATTGTTAAAACAGAGTTGACGAAAAATGTCAATCAGGAAGACTTAAGCGGGAGGTTCGCCGATCAGTTCCATTACCTTTTGAAGAATGACTTCAAGTTTTACCGGTTTGACGATATAGCTTGTTCCTCCCGACTCCAGGCCCAGAATAACATCTGTTTTATGCGCTTTGGCAGTGATGAAAACAATGGGTATATTTTTCAGGAGCGGATCTTTCTTTAAAATACGGCAGACTTCGAATCCGTCTATGCCAGGCATAAGGATATCCAGGAGGATAAGGTCGGGCTTGTTCTGCTTGGCGGTTTCTATCCCTGCAATTCCATTGTTGGCGGAAAAGGTGGTATAGCCTTTTTTTTGTAATTCGTGAATAACCAGATAGCGCCATGCGCTGTTGTCATCAATAATCAGAATTTTTTTTTCATTCATAAGCTGATTCTTATGGCAGATGTACGGTTGGATTTCATAACTCTTTTGAAATCAGTTTCATTAAAGATAAAAAAAACAGAAGTTCTTGTCAAAGGGAATGATGAATGAAACGGAGGAAAGGTTAACCTTGATTCCGGAAAAGAATTGAAAGTCTCATCAGAATAAAAAGCGGAGGGGATTGTTTTTTATGACGGATGTGTTATAATAAAACATAATATTTGAAGTCCAAGGGAGTGAAGGAGTATTATTTGAAACTCAAATTTTTTATTGTTTGTGTTTTTTTATTTGCCGGTTCTTTTATTTATTCCAGTGATTCTTTTTGTCTGTCTCCTATAAGTTTTACATCAGTTAAAGTTACATCTTCATCAGAAATACAAAACAAAATAGATAGTTTAAAAGCAATTCCATTATCCCGAATTAAAGATTTTATCCGTCTTCATCCAGAATTTAAAGATTCTTATTATGATAAGATGAATCCAGCATACCCAAATGGAGGATGTGACAGTTATTCCTACCTTGTTTCAGAAGAACTTGAACAGGAAGGAATTGAACATTTAATTATTCAAACTGCTGTTCATTATTATATTTTACTAAACATTGAATTTCCAAATGGAAGTATTAAAGAAGTTGTCTTAGATTATACCGCTGATCAGGCTTTTGTCGGAAAAACTATATCTCCTCTTTTGGAACCTAAGGAAAATTTAGCATTTACTTATCCTGAAATTTATTCAAAATATTGGAAACCCGAAAAAATAGTTCCAAGAAATTATTTAAATTTCAGTAATTCTTATATGTTTTTAATAAACATATCTTCCTTAATTATTGAAATTAGGGAAAAATTCTCAGTTTCATCATAGATTAATAGATTATTTGTTTATCATTTTTTACAGTGACTGTCGTTGAAACGGGAATTGAATTTTATTTTGTGTCATTTGCTGTTTTCTTTTCTTTTTTATAAATCCAGAATCCGGTTTGCAGCCTAAATCCGAATTCTTTTTCAGAATTGTAAGCGGGTCCCTATTATCTTCTTTTAATAGCCCTTTACAAAGCCTTTTTAAATGAGATAGGATCCGCCAATGAAATTTTTAAAATCAGCGGTTTATTATTCAAGTCTTTTATTTTTTGTAGCCTTATGTCTTGGAAATCAGGTTTCTCCGGGTCCGGATAATGAAAAGGACAACAATGTCCTGTTTGAAAAACTGGATCTCTTTGCAACCGTTCTTTCCCTTGTTCAGAATTCCTATGTGGAACAGGTGTCGTCAAAGGATCTGATTTATGGAGCCCTCCAGGGAACCCTGGCCTCCCTTGATCCCTTCTCGCAATTTCTGACTCCGGACATGTATAAGGAGATGCAGATTGATACCGGAGGGAAATTCGGCGGGCTTGGAGTAGAAGTGGTCATCCAGGGAAATGCCATTGTGGTGGTCGAACCTTTGCCTAATTCTCCTGCCGAGAAGGCGGGGTTAAAACCCGGGGACCGTCTGATCCGCATTCACGGAGAAGCGATAGATCCCAATGCGCTGGAGGAGGCTGTTTCCAGATTAAGAGGCCCCGTGGGATCCAAGATTGATGTCACCCTTTTCAGACCTGCCAGCAAGCAGACCTTTACAGTGGAAATGATGCGGGAAAATATCAAGGTTCAGGCCATTACCCAGTGCCAGGTTCTTCCCGGAACCGAGGTGGGCTACATCAAGCTTCCCAAATTTCAGGAGGATACCTCCGAGGAATTTTCTAAATCGGTTGATCTGCTGCTGGAAAAGAAGATCAAGGGACTTATTCTGGATTTAAGGAATAATCCCGGAGGTCTTCTGGATGAAGCCATTGATGTGGCCGGGTGTTTTATCGGCCCTGAGAAACTGGTGGTTTACACCCAGGGCAGGCTGGCGGAACAGAACGTTAAAAAAGTATCCACAAACGGCTGCAAAGTGCTCGGGCTCCCGGCAGTCCTTTTAATCAACCGCTGGACAGCCTCTGCTGCCGAAGTCGTTTCCGGAGCGGTTCAGGACTGGGAGGGTGGACTTATCCTGGGAGAAACCAGTTTTGGGAAAGCCTCTGTTCAGTCTGTGATTCCTCTTAAAGACGGCTCGGCCCTCCGTCTGACAACCGCCAAGTACTATACTCCCAAAGGCCGGCTTATTCATCAGAAGGGAATTGACCCGGATTTAAAGGTGGATCTCACCGACGAGGATCTGATCGCCCTTTCCGAACGTATGGAAAAGGCGAGGGCCGGCGATACGGATAAAAATACCGTGTACAAGGATTTTCAGATATTGAAATCCATCGAGATCATTGATTCCTGGAATACTTCTTTTCAGAAGATTTTAAAGGATAAAAATGAAACCGTTTCTTCTCAGGAAAAATAAGGGCGATGTTAGTGTTAGGCATAGAAACTTCCTGTGATGAAACCTCCGTGGCCATCGTTCGTAACGGCACGGAAATTTTGGGATCTAAAACCTACACTCAGATCAAGGATCATAAAAAATTCGGGGGCGTGGTTCCGGAAATCGCCAGCCGTATTCATGTCAAAGTGATTCACCCCCTTCTTGAGGCCCTTCTGGATGAAACCGGTTTATCTCTCAAAGATATTGACCTTCTTGCGGCAACCCATTGTCCCGGGCTTATCGGAGCACTCCTGGTCGGGGTCAGTTTCGGAAATGCTCTCGCCTGTTCCTTGTCCAAACCCATTGTGGGGATCCACCATCTGGAAGGGCATATCTATTCAGCCTTTATGATGCAGGCGGACCGCAAGCCCCGCTTTCCCGCCCTGGCGCTTGTTGTAAGCGGAGGGCATACCCTGCTGATTCAGATGGATAAGATCGGAAGCTATACGGTTCTGGGACAAACCCTGGATGACGCTGTGGGCGAGGCTTTTGACAAAATTGCGAAGATTATGGACCTTCCCTATCCCGGAGGCCCGGTCATAGACAGACTTGCCAAAGAAGGAAATCCCCAGGCCTATTCTTTTCCCAGGGCTTTAATGAATGAACCCGACCGCCTGGAATTCAGTTTCAGCGGGCTTAAAACCTCGGTTCTTTATGAAGTGAAAGGCAAAAACATGAAAGCCCCCGTTTCAAAACTGACGGAAGAAAAAACAAGGGATATTGCGGCTTCTGCCCAGCGTGCCATCGTGGATATACTGGTCAATAAAACCCGGAATGCTCTTTTGAAAACAGGGGCAAAATCCCTGATTGTTTGCGGGGGGGTTGCGGCCAATTCTGAACTTAAGGGATCAATGAATGAGCTGGGTCAAAAACTCGGGATTGATGTTTTTATCCCCCCCCTGTCTTTGTGTACGGATAATGCAACCATGGTGGCAGGTCTTGGCTATCACAAAAGAAAGAATGCGGGCAAGTTTATTTCAGAGGTGTTTCCCAATCGCGAGATTACAGATTAACCCGCCTATGCATCCCAAAGAGTTGACGCTTACTTGCAGAATTCGGGTTAAGCGGCCTGGAGTGTGGGCAGTGAAAATGTTCTGGGTGGAGAAACCGTGTGAATTCGGGGATTGTTGTAATCCCGGTTATCAATGAAGTAATTAAACCGGTTGAGGGATTCCCTGTAATACCTCAGGTATTGCGGGGCCAGGAATTTTTTCATCACATAGGTTTCGTTGAGACGGAGATCTTTTCTTTTCTCTTTTCTGTTTGAAATGGACTGTTCGACATCCGGCAGAAATCCGATGGAGCAGTCAATCAGCGGTGTTCTGGAAAGCTCTTTGGAAAGATATTGCCCTTCAAATAAAATGACGCTGTTTTTATGAAGAACCGGTTTAGTCATGATGAATTCTTCACCTTTTAAAGTGATCAATTCCCTGTTATAAGAAATTTTGGCCTCCGGATTTTTCAGGAGGTTTTTTTTGATTTTGCTCAACTCTATTCCCAGTTTCAGGAGTTCCCCCTGATAGAGGTCTCTTGTCGAGGCATCTGTTCCCAGGGGGTGGGAGGCCAGCATTTTTAAAAGAGTAAAAGCCCTTTTGATCAGATATCCTTTTTTATAATAGGGAGCAACTCCGTCACCGTGAACAATCACCGGATCAAAACCCTCTGCCAGTAAATGTTTTGCAAGCTGGTCTGTAAAAAAAGTTTTTCCTGTTCCCGTGAAGCCGTCAAGGCTGAGATACCGTGCTCCATTTTTAACCTGTGAAGTGATGAAATTAAAAATATTTTCAGTTCCTTCTGTAACCAGAGTGGAAGGTTGAAACAGGGAGAAGAAATTGTTGCTGATAAAATTGTTGTAAGCCTGAATGAAAAGAGACTGGGGGGCCAGATTTTGATTCTGGGTTGCACAATGCCCCTGTAAAACAAGCGCAAACGTCAGAAAGACGGGAAATAATTTTTTAAGGATGGTGGTTAGAGGTTTCATTGGATGATGCTCGGTGTATTCATATTTGTTGAAAATTCTATTCGTTGTATACTTGGGATAAGGTACCTTATTCCTCTGAAAATGTAAAGGGTGCAACGATAATAAAAAAAGGTGAAAGGAAAACCTTTCACCTTTTTAAAACACGCAAAACTTCGTTTTGCGCAGAGGGGGGATATTTACAGTTAAAAAATATCATTTCGTATGCTAATTGTCAACAATTTAAATCATAAACATCTGTGAATCCATAGAAAATGGAACGGAATAGAGCAATTTGCGAATTAAAAACAGATAATTAAAGATAAAATTACCTGATAACTTTAAGTCAGATAACGAATTAAAAGTTTATTGAACAGCTTTACTCATCATTTCTTTATATTCAAATTCAGCAAGTCCGGAGACGAGGTCTTCCATTTTTCCATTGAGAAGTTCACTGAGATTATAAAGCGTCAGATTAATGCGATGGTCAGTCACACGATTTTGAGGAAAGTTATAGGTGCGGATTTTTTCCGAACGGTCACCTGTGCCGACCTGGGTTTTTCTGTCCTGAGATCTTTTCTGCATTTCTTCTTTCTGCTGATTGTCCAGCAGTTTGGCTTTAAGAATACGCATGGCCTTGATTTTGTTTTTGAGCTGGGAGCGTTCATCCTGACATTGCACGGATATTCCTGTAGGAAGGTGGGTAATGCGTATGGCGGAATCCGTGGTGTTTACGCCCTGGCCGCCTGGGCCTGAGGAACGGAAAATATCAATTCTTAAATCCTTGGATTCAATATTCACTTCCACTTCCTCAGGTTCGGGAAGAATGGCCACTGTGATTGCAGAGGTGTGAATGCGTCCGCAGGCTTCTGTAACAGGGACTCTCTGGACACGGTGAGTGCCGGATTCGTATTTGAACTGCCTCCAGGCAATATCCCCCTTGATGCAGAAAACCACCTCACGTATCCCCCCCATTTCAGAAGGAGAAACTTCCATGACTTCAATACTTAAACCGATATTTTCAGCATACCGTTGATACATGCGATAGATTTCGCCTGAAAAAAGAGAGGCTTCTTCCCCCCCCGTCCCTGCACGAATTTCAACAATAATTGTACGTCCTTCGTTTTTGTCCGGAGGTAAAAGCATCTGAATGATTTTTTTTTCAAGAACTTTGAGCTGTTCTTCCAGTTGTCTGGAATCCTCTTCGATCATTTTGGAAAACTCAGCATCTTCCTTGTGTTCAGAAATAAGGGCAAGATTTTCTTTCAGCTGTTTTTGAGCATTATCAAAATCAACTTTCAGACTGACTAACTGGTTGACCCGGTTGTATTCCTTGGTAAGTTTGATAAACTCATCACGTGACTCCCAGGTATTTGCCGCAAGTTTTTGTTCCAGTTCTTCCTTGCGCTGGTTGAACTGATCGAGATTTTCAAACATTATTTCTTAGCAGCGTATCTCTTCTGGAATCTTTCAAGACGGCCTTCAGCATCAACATATCTCTGCTGTCCTGTAAAGAAAGGATGGCAGTTTGAACAAATACCCACATTGAGCTCAGGTTTTGTTGAAAACGTTGTGAAAGTGTTTCCGCAAGCGCACTTAATGGTTGATTCTACGTATTTTGGATGTATACCTTGTTTCATGTCTTCTATTCCTTATAAATTTTTAAAGCGTTGTAATATCTTACAAAAAATGAAATTTGACAAGTGTTTTTTTAGGTTCTTGAGGGAAGTTTTTGAACTGCCTTGCGGCGCAGAGGGATGGAGATAAAAAAAGTAGTTCCTTCCCCGGGTTTTGACTTTACGGAAATGTTTCCCCCGTGATCTTTGATGACTCGGTAAGTGACGAGAAGTCCGAGTCCGTTTCCTGTTTCTTTGGTGGTATAAAAGGGGTCAAAAATACGGGTGATTTCAGAGGCGGGGATGCCGGTCCCATAATCGGTTACCTGGATTTCCATGCTGTCTTTTTTTTCACGAAGGGTGATATCCACAAAAGAATCCTCTCTGGAGATTTCAACGGCATTCAGAAGGACATTGGTGAGGGCCTGTTTGATGCGGTCTGCGTCCATGAAAAGAGCTTCATCATCCGCCGGCTTTTTAAAACGGAACCGGACTTTTCCTGCTTTTGCCCTTGCGTCCAGGGTCAGAAGAACACTGTCAATAACCTCTGTTAGGTTTTCAAGGGTAAAGCGGGGGTTGGTGGGACGAACCGCATCCAGGAATCCATGAAGAGTGGTGTCGAGCCTTGAAAGCTCGCGGTTCAGGGTGTTGACGGAATTCTGCATCTGGGAACGGTCTTGTTTGGATGGTTTTGTTTTGGAGAGAAGACGGTTAAGAAGCTGGGCGTGGAGGCTTAACGCTGCAATAGGGTTTCCCAGTTCATGGGCGATGCCGGCGCTGAAGGTGAGGTTATCGACAAAATCAGGACTGACTTCCCTGGAATCCGATTGAATCTGACGGGTCACATCCTTGATGAAGAAAATCCTAAGCGGGGGAGCTTCCCGCCTTTCAAAGGGAATGCAGGTAATGCTGAGATATTGAAGCTCAGGATTTAAAAGTTCAATCTCCCGGTGAAAGGACAGAAAATCAAGGCTGCGTGTGGAGTCGAGGATTTCTTTGAAAAAAGAAGGGAATATCTTTTCTTCGGGAAGGTCTTCCCAGTTGTTGGGGGAAAAATAGTTTTGGGCCTGTTTGTTTGAAAAGAAAATCTGATCTTTTTCATCTGCAACCAGTATTCCGTCCGGAATCCAGTGAAGAAGGCGTTCGTAAAGATCTTTTTCGGATTTGATATCCTTGAGCTGCTGTTTCAGATCTTTTTTTTCAACAAGATTCAGTTCAATCTCGCCCTGAAGATTTTTCATAAACGAACCCCGAGTCATATTTAAAAAAATTATAAAATTCTGTTTATCTGATTCAGGAAAACCGGAAAATCCAGAGGTTTCGGAAAAAGGGCCAGGGCTCCTGTTTTTTCAAGCCAGTTGCTTTCCATCCGGTCCAGCAGGAAGGAAAGCGCAGAAAGCAGGACGACTTTAGGTCTTGACTCCACGCGGAGTGTGCTGATCCTTTTACAGATTTCAAATCCGTCCATTTGCGGAAGCATGATATCCAGAATGACAAGATCCGGTTTGAAATCGAGGATAAGAGACATCCCCTCCTCCCCCTGAGAGGTTTTCTGCAGGGTAAAGGAGTCCTCCGTGGACAAAAGATTATAGAGAGCTTCCAGAATAAGGGGATCATCGTCTATCAATAAAATTTTTTTCTTGTTCATCTTGTCTCCTGTTTCTTTAATAGCAATTTACCGGCGGATTTTTCAACCTTTATTTAATTTCAGTTTTTAAATAACATGCATATTTTTCTGATTTTTAAATAGACTCTGGCAAATGAACTGGTTTATAACTTGGTAAGTATAAAAAAAGGATGCTGATTATGACGTTCATTCTTGCATTGATTGACAGTATAATGATTTTTCTGACCTTTCTGGCCGGGCTTTTATGCGGGCTGTTTTATGTCGAATTTCCTTTTTCACGGGAGGAATGTCTGGCCTCCATTCAGACATCACTGACACAGGAGCAGTATCAGCCTTATGGGTTTATTTTTTCCATGGGGTTCATGTTTCTGGCTTTTTTTGCGCTCTATTTCAGAAGGAAAAGATCGCAGGTGAAAATTTCAGATGATATTGTTTTTATTACCAAAAAAGGAAACAGCATTCAGATCTCCAATAAAGCCATGACCGAATATGTCTTTAAACTGGTAAAATCCCTGGATGCGGTACATTCGGCATCGGTGAGTATTGCCCCTCTGCCTAAAAACCGGATGCACATGAAGATAATCCTTTCCTTATGGGACGGATTCAGCTATCCGGAAGCGAATGACAGGCTTCAGGACATGATCCGGAATAAGGTCAGGGAAGATCTTGGCGTGGACAATATTTCTTCCATCGCCATTATCCTGGACAAGATCGTGCAGACAAAAACCACCCTTGTTCCAATTGAAGAAGAAGTGAACATCAAAGAGTGAATTTCTTCAGGTCAGCCCAGGCCTTTTTAGAAGTCTTTCCGTCCGTGTCAGGACTCGTCTTTACCAACGGATGTTTTGACGTCCTGCATGTCGGGCATGTCCGTTATTTAATCGCCTCCAAAGCATTGGGAAATTTTCAGGTGATCGGCCTTAATTCCGATCAGTCGGTCAAAAGACTCAAAGGCCCCGGAAGACCCTTAAACCGGGAAGAGGACAGGGCAGAAGTCCTTTTAGGCCTTAAATCCGTGGATGCCGTGGTTTTGTTTGATGAGGAAACCCCCTATGCGCTTATCAGGGCTCTTAAGCCCCGGGTTCTTACCAAGGGCGGAGATTACAGGCGGGATATGATTGTGGGGGCGGATCTTGTTGAATCAGGCGGAGGTAAAGTCGTGGTCATCCCTTTTGAGTCGGGATACTCCACAACAGGGCTTGTCAATAAAATCAAACAATGAAGTTTAATCCCTACGATGATCCCTTTTTTTCTGAAATCAAAACAGAAAAAACGGATTATAAGGTTGAGCATTCTAAAAATCCTGATGCCATTCATCCCAAAGAGGATCTGCTCAAAGAGGAGGCCAGAAAGAAAAGGGAGAAAAGAGAGCCCCCGGACCGTGCAGGCGATCATGTCAGAGAATTAGCCAAAGCCGCTGAAAAAGCGCATGAATACTTTTCAGCCCATCACATCCCCTACCGTTTCTGCATTTATGAGGAGGGAAAGGATGTTTTCATTGATATTGTCCGGTTGGACGCCGGAGGAAAGCCGGAAAAGACCCTGAAAAAAAATATTACGCGTGAGGATTTCTGGAAGTGGATGGATATTCTTGAAAATCACGACGGTATGATCCTTGATGAAAGCATGTAGATTTTATTCGACTTGCCTGCTTCTTTACGTTATTTTCCTTCATTAAGAAAAGAGGATGAGTGATGAATGAATGGATAGAGAATTTTCTTTATAAGGACCTGCCGGATAAAAATTACTGGATCAGAATTTTTCAGAATTGTGTGAAATTTCTTTATTTTGTGAAGGTGGGATTTAAAACCAAACTTTTTTTACAGCGTGCCGCCGATCTCGCGTATATTTCGCTTGTGGCTCTGGTTCCAACCCTGGCGATTTTTCTTTCGATCATCTCCAGCGTTAAATTTTTCCCCCAGAATATTGAGAAAAAAATAGAAATTCTGATTTTTCAATACATCATTCCTGAAACCAGCCAGAAATTGAGTGAAAATGTGGCTTTGTATGCCCAGGATTTTGCCAATGCCGCCGGAACCATCGGTTTGATCGGTACTTTGTGCATGCTTTTCACCGTGTATCTTCTTCTGAGCACCATTGAAAGCCATTTCAATGATATCATGAATGCGGAAAGGGAACGCAGTATTTTTCATAAGCTTTCTGCCTATACTTCCAGCATGGTATGGATTTCTTTTCTGGTAGGTCTTTCTTTTGCCCTGGAGTCCAACGTCGGGATTCCCTTTATCAACAAATTGAATACTTTTTATTATTACATCCTGATTGTTGGGATTTTTACCCTGTCTTATAAAATTATCCCCACACGGCAGGTGCCCACCTTTAACGCTTTGGTGGGGGGGGCTTCCGCGGCTATTCTTTGGGGTTTGGCCAACCGCACCTTTACGGACATCGTTTCTAAAATGGTGAATTATGATAAAATATACGGTGCTTTGGGGGCGATCCCTTTGTTTCTTTTATGGCTGTATATGGTCTGGCTTGTCGTTTTGATCGGTATGGAAATTACCTATGTTTCCCAGTATTTCAAATCCATTGAGCTTGAACTCTCCCCTGTCAAATCCCTGGACCGATGGGTGGTCCGCATTCTTTCGATGATAGGTCGTGCCTATCTTAAAGGACAGAATATCACTTATTCCCGGTTTCTCAACGATCTGAATATAGCAGAAAAGGATTTGAAGAAAATTATGGATGGCCTGGAGGAGCAGGGTGTGATTGTCCATCTGTATCAGCCTGAAAATACCTATACCCTTGCCCGGAATCCGGATCACATCCTGATATGGAAGGCTGTTTCCCTTTATAATGACTCTTTCACTTTCAAGGAGGGAAAAGAGCTTTCCTCTGTGGAATATATTCCGATCCGTTATGATCTGCCGAAGGAAATCTCCAACCTTTCCCTTGGAGACTGGCTGAAAAAAAATCCCCTTTAAGGAATCTTCCTTATGGATAAAGAAGGTTTATGGCAGGAATCTTTGCCGGAAAAAAAAGTCCGCTGTCTCTTGTGTCCAAGGCATTGTGTTCTCTCTCCCGGACAGAGGGGCTTTTGTTTTGGACGGATAAACCGGGAGGGGAAGCTTTTTTTGAATGTCTATGGAAAAAGTACCGGTTTTGCCATTGATCCTGTGGAAAAAAAACCTCTGCATCAGTTTTTTCCAGGCTCCTCCACCTTTAGCTTCGGAACCATCGGCTGTAATTTAAACTGCCTCTTCTGCCAGAATTCCCCTATTTCCCGAGCTTCAAAAATGGAGCTTCTGACTGAAGAAGGCTCCCCGGACCAGATTGTCCGGGCCGCAAAGCACTATGGCTGCCAGAGTGTATCCTTCACCTACAATGAACCCATCGTTTTTTCAGAATACGCGATGGATACTGCAGATCAATGTCATGAACAGGGGCTGAAAACCATTGCCGTGACTGCCGGGTATATTGAGCCCTTGCCTGCAAAGGATTTTTTCAGCCGGATGGATGCCGCGAATGTGGATTTGAAAGGTTTTTCAGAGAATTTTTATAAAAAATACAGCCAGGCGGATTTAAAAACCGTACTGAATACCCTTAAGTTTTTAAAGCATGAAACCGGGGTATGGCTGGAAATCACCAATCTGATTATTCCTGCACTCAACGATGAAGAGGGGATGATCCGTTCCATGTGCCGGTGGATTGTTAAAGAATTAGGCAGGGACGTGCCTCTTCATTTTTCCGCTTTTTATCCCTGTTACAAAATGATGGATCGTCCGCGCACCCCTTTATCCACTCTGAGAAGGGCCTATGAAATTGCCGTGGAAGAGGGGATCCTTTATGTCTATACCGGAAATGTTTCCTGGCCTGAAGGGGAGGCGACCTATTGTCCCGGCTGCGGGAAAAAAGTGATTGCACGAAGCGGATATGAGATTCAGGAACAGCATCTTAAGGGGAATGAATGCGGATACTGCAGGGAAATGGTGGCGGGGAGGTATGTGTAAAAATGGAAGGGAGGCAATGCCTGGAGTGGGAGTCGAACCCACATGTTCGTAAGAACAGCGGTTTTTGAGACCGCCGCGTATGCCATTCCGCCATCCAGGCAAAAAAAACTGAGGCCTATCTTTTAAAGGAACTTAAAGCATCTGACAATAAAAATTTTGTTCATGATCCAACCCCCTAAAAGGGGGGCAGCGGAGTGTGAAGAACGTTGTAACCATTCCAGAGGCAATCCGGGTCAGGGACGGACTGATACAGGGATGAAACCATGTATTCCAGAGAAGGGGTGATTTTGAAACAGATCTGCGGAAAAATTCTTCATATCGATTTATCCATGAA
The DNA here is from genome assembly GCA_964443875.1 of uncultured bacterium. Lineage (GTDB taxonomy): Bacteria > Auribacterota > JAFGBW01 > JAFGBW01 > JAFGBW01 > CAYUET01. The sequence continues at coordinate 47,086 of CAYUET010000010.1, forward strand.
AACCAAGGAAATCCTTGAGCCGGATCAAAAGCTTTATCAGCACTATCTCGGGGGCAGAGGGCTGGCTCAGGTTTATTATTCGGCCTCTGCGACAAAAGATTGTACCCATCCGCAGATGCCTCTGCTTTTATTTGCCGGCGCACTTGCCGGTTCCGGGGCAAAAGCCTCGGACTTTGCCACCCTTATGACCAGGTCTCCTGTAACCGGGGCCGTTACAGCCTGGCCGGTTCCTGAATGGGGAAGAAAGCTCAAATCCCTGGGTTTTGACGGGCTGATGATTACAGGCAAAGCAGATCATTTGTGCGGGATAAGAGTGAGGGAGACAGGCCTATCTATTGAAGAGGCGTCAGATTTTTCAGGGTTTTCCTTTAAGAAACTTTCCGGTGTTTTGGGTGTAAAAGAGGGCCTCGCCTCAATCGGTAAGGCTTCAGAAAATAACGTTTTATTTTCTTCCCCTGTATTTGACGGACGGGTGATTGGCCGCGGAGGCGGCGGGCTTGTATGGGCATCCAAGAATCTTAAATATCTGGTCCTGGAGGAAGGAAGTTCCGGAAATTCAGGAGATTCTCAGACAATGGAATCCGCCAATCAGGATGTATTAAGGCTCATCATGGCTTCGCCTGTTCTTACCGGAGAATACGGGATAGGGAATTTCGGAGATGCAGCTTTACTGGATCTGGTGAATGCCAAATCATTCCTGCCCTCCTCTTTTTATACGCAGACCCGATTTAAAGAGATTGAAAAAATCAATGCCCCTGCCTTTCACAGGGAGTATAAGCCTTTGAAGCATTCCTGCCGAAACTGCCCGGTGGGCTGCGGGTTTAAGACGGCTGACGGAAAACCATTCCCCGATTATGAGGCCATTGCCGGTTTCGGGGCGCTTCTGGATAATACCGATCAAGACTCCATTCTTGCCGCATCTGCGCTTTGCCATGAGGAGGGTCTTGAGCCTTTAGCGGCCGCTTGTGTACTGGCTTTTTATCTGAAGCAGCAGACCATTCCCGCAGAGAATCTTCTTTTGTGGATTGAAAAGATCATCCGCTGTGAAGAGGAAGGATACCTGCTTGCAAAAGGAACCTGGCGTTATGCCTTGTCCACTGGCACAGAGGATGAGTCCCGGACTGTAAAGCATCTGGATCTTCCCCTGTTTGATCCCCGGGGGAGCTGTGGCCTTGCTTTGTCCTATGTCACGGGGACCATGGGCCCTTCGACTCATACCGCATTTCCCTTAAGTCATGAACTCCTGCGTAAGCCTCTTGCCACAAACCGTTTTTCCTGGGACATGAAGGTCCGGATGCTGGTGATTTCCGAGGATACCCATGCAGTGGCGCATGCTCTGGGGGTCTGCCCCTGGGTGCTTATGGCGGCTTCCCTGGAGGAGTACGCAAAGGTCTTTACGGCAGCCTTTGAAATCGAGACGACAGCCCAGGATCTTTTAAAGGTCGGGGAGAGAATCTTCAAGGGAGAACGGTTGATCAACCGGGTCTGCGGAATCGGGGGAGGGGAGGATATTCTTCCTGAATTCTTTTTTAAGGAAGAGGGGGGGGCAGATTCAGTTCCCCCTTTAAATAAAGAGGAGTTTTTAAAAGCACTTCAGACTTACAATCAGATACGGGATTGAGCGGAATTTTCTTTTCCATTTCCATTCTTGAAATTTCCGGGAAAAAGCGTTAAAGGTTTTTTATGGAAACCGAACGCATTGCTTACTGGAAAGCTTTATTTCATTCCTCCACCGACCAGGCCGTGTCGGAGTTTGGAGGGGAGTCGGAAGAGCTTATTCAGCATATGGCGGAACTGCTGGGGGTGGATTTTTTTCTGGAGGTGCTGCAGCACGCTGCCTCTGACACGGCGGCAACCCTTTTGCGATGTCTTCCCGAACCGGTAAGGCGCACGCTCCTTCCCAGAGTGTCTCCGGAACAGGCCCGGTCTTTACTTGAGCTTTTATCCTATCCTCCGGACACTGCCGGAGCCCTGATGTCCAAGGAATTCATTGCTGTTCCTGTTGATTTTACGATTCACCAGGCGACGGAGCACCTTCATGCCCTGTCTGTCAGCAATAAGAAATACAAGGTTGCCTATATCTATGGTGTGGATTCGGAAAAACGTCTGGAAGGGGTCATTCAGCTCCGGGATTTTTTATTTTTCCCTGAGAATACCCCCCTGAGACAGATCCTGAGAACGCCTGTGGTTCAGGTGGAAACAGGGATGAAACAAATGGATGTTGCCAGGCTTCTGGAACGCCATCATTACCTGGGGCTGCCGGTCGTTGATTCTTCACAGAGAATGGCGGGGATCATTAATGCGGACAAGGTCCTTAAAGTATTTGAAGATGAAGCGAGTGACGATATCGCCAAATTCGTCGGAACGAATGCGGATGAAATCAGAACAAGTTCTGTCCCCCGTATTTTAAGACTTCGTCTGCCCTGGCTCTGTTTCAACATTGCAAGCGGGCTTCTGTGCGCCTACATTTCCGGCCTGTTTCAGGATGTTCCGACTTTATCCCTGCTTTTTTTGTTTGTTCCTTTGATTCTGGGAATTTCGGAAAGTTCAGGCGTGCAGAGCGCAACCCTGATCGTCCGCAATATTTCCCTGGGAAAAAACCGCCTGGAAAATCTGAAACCGTTTATCAAGCGTGAAATTGCAGTCGGCCTGATGACCGGGTTAATTTGCGGGGGGCTTGTGGGTTTCTTCACCCTTTTGTGGAATGCCAGGTCTTCCCTGGGATTTGCCATAGGCTCTTCCATGAGTCTGACCATTACCTTTTCCACTTTTGTGGGGCTTTGTCTGCCCATATTTTTCCAGAAATTCAAGATCGATCCTGCGATTGCTTCAGGCCCTCTGGTGCTTGCCCTATGCGATATTCTGACCCTGCTGATCTATTTCAACCTGTCAGGGCATTTTCTTCGTTAATTTTTCCGGCTTTTTTCAGGTCTCAGACTTTCAGTCTTCGGAGGATTTGTTTGTGGAGCTTAGGCGTTGCCGCAACAATGGAGGTTGCATTTTCCGGGGCCTCCCCTTCCCAGCTGGTAATAATTCCCCCTGCGCCCTTAATCACGGGAATGAGTGCCTGGATGTCCCAGTAGTTCATGATTGGATCCATGGCAATGTCGGCATAGCCGCGGGCCAGAAGGGTATACATGTAGCAGTCTCCCCAGTTGCGGTAAAATTTAACCGAACGTGCGAGATTCAGGAAGGATTCTTTATTTTTGTGTTTTTCAACATCCAGATAATCGGTGGTCAGAAGCACGGCCTCTTTGAGTGAGGAGGTTTCACGGACTTTGATTTTTTTGCCGTTTAAAGTAGCGGGTTTATCCTCAATTCCCAAAAAAAGTTCATTTTGCGCAGGCAGGTGGATAACCCCCAGAACGGGTCTTTTGTTTTTTAAAAGGGCGATCAGTGTTCCGAAAAGGGGGACCCCGCAGATAAAGGATTTTGTGCCGTCAATGGGGTCGAGCACCCAGATGTATTCCGCATTTTCACCGCTGTTTCCGAATTCTTCTCCGATTATGCCGTGATCCGGAAAGTGTTTCCCGATGAGCTTCCGCAGGAGTTCTTCCGCTTTTCGGTCGGCAATGGTTACGGGAGAGGCGTCTTTCTTGGTGTCCACCTGAACGGACTTTTTAAAATACGGCATGATGATTTTTTTGGATTCTTCTGCCAGCATACAGGCAAAACGGCTCAGCTCTTTCATAAAAACTCCCTTTTAAATTTAAAAAATATTGTAGTGAAAAACAAAGAAAAGGGAAGAGTTAAACAAGAGACTCTGAAATTGATTAAAAGGCTTCTGAAAAAGAGTGATGTCTGTCAGACGATTAATCCGGAAATGAGATTGAGTGCAACAATTCCTGTAAAGACAAGCCCGGCCTGGACAGCGCCGATAATCATTACGGATCCAAAGAAGTCGATGAGATTTCTGATCATGAGGGATTCTCTGTTTATATTGTTTTATTTAAGTATTAAAAAATTTACAAAAAAATACTGATAAAATGTAAATATGTCAAACATGATTTAATATAATTATTAAATATTTTAATAAATATATTAGAAATTTATTAAAATAAATACGATTTTATGTAAATTATTGTGTTTATAATTAATAAAAATATTAAATTAATTTTGTTCATTCAGACAGAGGGTTGATGGGTATTTTGGGTCGGGATTTCATATCCCTCTAGACTGCCGGATCTTAAATTATGTGTTTTCTAAAAAAGGGAATTTTTATGGGTGGAAAAATTCGGCTGAGATGTTCGCCGCATAAGTGCGGCCAAAATCAAGTTTCATTAATACGGGTAAAAGATAAAAAAGAGCAGAGAAAGGACGAAGAGTGTCCAAAGGCCTGCATTCACTTCCCGGATTTTCCCTGAGAAGACTTTGAGCAGAGGGTAGATCACAAAACCGGCCAGAAGGCCGACGCCGATATTGTAGGTAAAACTCATAAGCCCTATTATCACCAAGGCAGGGATGGATTCGGAATAGTTGTCGAAATCAATTTTTGCAATGGGTTTGATCATGAAAATTCCTACGATAATCAGGGCAGGGCCATAGGCCTGCGGGGGAACGGAAGTCAGAAGCGGAGCAAAGAAAAGGCTCAACCCGAAAAGAAGGGCGACTACCAGTGCGGTAAGTCCGGTTCTTCCCCCTTCCTGAATTCCGGCGGCAGATTCCACATACGTTCCGCTGGTTGTTGTCCCGACAAAAGCACTGAAAACACTGGTAAGGGAATCCGCAAGCATGGGTTTCCGGGCCTCGAAAAGATTCCCTTTTTCATCAATGAACGCGGCCTGGGCCGAACAGCCGATCAGCGTTCCCATCATGTCCAGAAAATCCATCAGGAACAGGGTCAGAAGAATGGGAAGCATCTGCCAGGTCAAAAGTGAAGCAAAATCCATTTTGCAGAAGATTTCAGAAATCGAGGGAGGAAGACTTAAGATTTTTTCCGGTGCGGGGGTAAGTTTGAAAAGAAAGGAAAGGAACGTTGTGGCAAGAATTCCGATCAGGAGAGCCCCTTTTATTTTTCGAACAATCAATATTGTGATCAATAAAAAACCGAAGACAGAGAGGAAGGTTGCTGGATTTGAGAGGTCGCCCACATGGACAGGAGCCCCCGGGACTCCAAGAGTAACAATACCGCTTTCATTCAGCCCTATGAAAGAAAGGAAAAGACCTATGCCCACGGCAATGGCATATTTAATTCCGGCAGGAATAGAATCCACCAGCCACTGGCGGAGACGGGTAATGGTTAAAAGGGTGACAAGCAGACCGCTTACAAAGATAGCCGCCAGGGCAGTCTGCCAGGAGCAATGCAGGACCTTGCAGACTGTGAAGGCCACAAAGGCGTTTTCCCCCATGAGAGGAGCAATGGCAAAAGGACGATTGGCATAAAACGCCATGATGAGTGTTCCGAAAATAACAGTGAGAATGGTAGCCACCATGCTTGGCCCCTTGGGGATTCCTGCAGCTTCAAGTATGGAAGGGTTTACGATAAGGATATAGGCCATGGTCAGAAAAGTGACGATTCCGGCCCTCACTTCTGTTTTGATATCTGTTCCAAAAAGTTTAAGCTTAAAGATATTTTCAAAAAATCCCTTCATGAGCCCAATCCTGTTTTGAAGCTTTGTAAGCCTATACTAAAAATTGTTAAGGAAATCACCAGGAATATTGTTTAAAGATTCTTTACCGGGTAATGAATAATATTTATAATTCAGTCATTGTAAATAAATGAAATGCCTTAAATAAAACAAGGAAGGAACAAGGATGAAACGGATAAACTCCTTAAATCTTATTATTTTTCTTTTTATCACTTCTTTGGCCTGGGCAAAGCAGGTTCCTCCGCTTTTGATTTCTCAGGATAAAATTAAAAAGATTTTTGGAAGAACTGAAGGCTCTTTTGTCATTATAACGCGCTCCACAGGCGCCATGATCTGTTTCAATCCCAAAGGATGCCTAGAAAAACTCCCCCCTTTTTCCACCTTTAAAATCTGGAATACGCTTTTTGGAATTGAAACCGGCATAATCACCTCTGTTGATGATTCTTTTTACAAATGGGATGGGAAAACCCGTTTTATTCCTGAATGGAATAAAGATCTTACCCTGAGGGAAGCCTTCAAAGTTTCCTGTGTGCCGGCCTTTCAGGAGCTTGCCCGTAAGATCGGAAAAGACAAGATGCAGCTGTGGATAGGAAAAATTCACTATGGGAATTGTGATATTTCTTTGGGGACCGATCGTTTCTGGCTTCCCAAGGCAGGAGAAAAATCCATCCGGATTACGCCTTTGGAGCAGGCAGAACTGCTTTTAAGCCTTGTTTCCAAAAAATTGCCCATTTCTTCAAAAGCCCTGGAAATGCTTGAATCGATCATGCAGGTCGATGAAGAGGAGTTTGACTCTCTTTACGGGAAAACCGGCACAGGAGTGGATGAAAATGAAAAGCCAGATCTGGGCTGGTTTGTGGGGTATTTGAAATTAAACCGTGAGATTCATGCTTTTGCCTGTGTGGTGAAAGGCCCGGGGCTGATGGGGAAGGATGCCCGCGCTGTGGTGGAAACCATTTTCAAGAATTCGATTTCAGGGTATGATAATTATTAAAAAACGGGTAATCAATTTTTTAAAAGGATGGGTATGAAAAAATCAATATTCTTTTTTTCCCTTATATTTTTCCTCTCCTTCAGTGTTTTTTCTGAATATGATAAAGAGGTTTTGATTGAACCTGTTCTGAAAACAGACAGGACCTCCATTGGACAGGAAATCAATTACCCTGATTTTAAAGATGAAGAAGTAAGCATTTTGAAAGTCACCCTTCCTTCGGGAAAAGCCACAGGCTGGCATAAACATGCTTTTCCTGTTTTTGCCTATGTCTTAAAAGGAAATCTCACGATTGAACTGGAGGGAAATAAAACCCTTGAGTTTCCACAGAATTCTTCTTTTGCAGAAGTGATTGACACTTTTCATAATGGAAAAAATAATGGAAAAGAAGATGTGGTTTTAATCGCCTTTTTCATGGGTGAAAAAAACAAGCCCTTGTCTGTAAAGAAATAGCTCATGCCCTACTATTAAAGCGTCTCAAGGGAGTTGGGACAATGTGATTATTCCTTTTTCTTCGGTGCTTTTGTTTTTTAAAAGAACGAGGCTGCCGATTTTTAATTTTGATTGCCTCTCTTGTTAGAAGTAATTATTTTTTATAGAGCTAATATTTACAAATTAAACAAGGCTGAATTTATGCGAGTATTGAAAAATCTTTTTGAACAGAATCGAAAATGGGCTGAGAACATAACAAAAACAGACCCTGATTTTTTTTTAACACTCTCCAGACAGCAGTCTCCTGAATACCTTTGGATTGGCTGTTCGGACAGCCGTGTCCCTGCAAACGAAATTGTAGGGCTTCTTCCGGGTGAGCTGTTTGTGCATCGGAACGTGGGTAATCTTGTCATTCATTCTGATCTTAACTGTCTTTCTGTGATTCAATACGCTGTTGAAATTTTAAAGGTAAAACACATTATCGTTTGCGGACATTACGGTTGTGGGGGTATTAAGGCGGCCATGGACAGCAGGGAGCATGGATTAATCGATAACTGGATACGCAATATTAAGGATCTTTATCTCCTGAATCAGGATAGAATTGATTCACTTCAAAATGAAAATGAAAAAAGTGATTTATTATGCGAACTGAATGTCATTGAGCAGGTCGCCAATGTCTCCCATTCAACTATTGTTCAGAACGCATGGAAATCCGGACAGAAACTGACCATTCACGGCTGGGTCTATGGTATTGAAAATGGCATATTGAAGGATTTAAAGGTCTGTATTTCAAGCCCGGAAGAAATATCCCCAACACACAGAATAAAATGACTCACTCCTTAAGCCATTGGCATTGCCCCGGGATCAGACTAATCAAGCATTCTTGATATAAGACGGCGTTTTATTGTATAGGTTTTCATTTCTATGACATTCAATGATCAGGTTAATTTTTTTCTCATCATCATATAGTAAATGACGGGAACAGCGGTTCTGGATAAAAGGGTTGAGGCAATTTCCCCGGCCATCAGCGCCACGGCAAGCCCCTGAAATATGGGATCAAAGAGAATCACAAGAGAGCCGACCACTACTGCGGAGGCAGTTAAAAGCATGGGTCTGAAACGTGTGGCCCCGGCATCAATGACAGCCTCCTCCAAAGGCATTCCCTGGGAAATCCGGAGTTCGATGAAATCCACCAGAATAATCGCATTCCTGACAACAATCCCGGCGCCGGCGATCAGTCCTATCATGGATGTGGCGGTAAAGAAAATGCCTGAGAGCCAGTGGGCCGGAAGGATACCCACAAGGGAAAGCGGAATCGGAAGCATAACGATGAAAGGCGTTTTAAAGGACTGGAACCATCCGACAACCAGAATGTAGATAAGAATAAGAACAATTCCAAAGGCAATGCCCAAATCCCTGAAGACCTCATAGGTGATCTGCCATTCCCCATCCCACTTGATGGAGTATTCCTCCGAAGAAAAGGGCTGATCCGTAAAATTCTGATTTAAAATGACCTGATTATTGCTGCCCGGGACAGCCAGTTTTGAAATTTCATTTTTGAGATTTAAAATCGCATAGGTGGGGGAGGCTATGTCTCCGGTAACATCTGCCACAATATAATCCACCTGCATGAGATTTTTATGATAAACCGTTTTTTCTAAAGCCCTGTTTTCTTTTGTGGTCAAATCCTTCAGGGGAATGCCATTGCCGAATCGGGATAAAAGATGAATATTATCAATTGCTTTTTCATCTGTTCTTTTGTTTTTTGGAAGTCTGACAAGGATATCGACGGGTTCCTGTTCTCCTGAAATCCTTGCCAGATCCACAACAGAACCTTTAAGGGCGGTATCAATCGTTTTGGCAATGGTTGTGTTGTCAATTCCGTTGAGGGAGGCTTTTTCAGTATGGATATTATAACGGAGTAATTTTTGTTCAGCATCTACAAAGGTATTGATATCCGTGATGCCAGGGGTTTTTGACAAAAGGGCTTCAACTTTTTCTGCAAGCGCATGGCGGCCCTCGTCAGTGGGGCCGTAAATTTCAATGACCAGGGTTGAAAGCACAGGGGGCCCCGGAGGGACTTCTGCCACCTGGACATGGCCCCCGGCCTTTTCCACTATTTGATGGATTTCCGGCCTTACGGATTCAGCAATGTCGTGGCTTTGGCGTTTCCTTTTCTTTTTGTCGACGAGATTGACCTGCAGGTCTCCCTGATGGGGGAGGGACCGTAAAAAATAGTGACGCACAAGCCCATTGAAATTATAAGGGCTGCTTGTCCCTGCATACAGTTCAATATCGCTGATTTCCTTTACAGATACAAGATAGGCGGCAATCTCTTCCAGGACTTTGTTGGTCTTCTCAAAGGTTGTTCCCCGGGGCATGTCGACAATAACCTGAAAATCATTTTTATTGTCAAACGGCAGCATTTTTAAAAGCACTTTTTTAAAAGGGATTAAGGCTATGGATACGCCCAGCAGCAGGAAGAGCCCTAAAATAAATAATTTTCTGGCAAAAGGCTTGTTGATCAAAGGGTTCATGTAGAATCTGTAAAAACGGGTAAGAACGTCTTCACGCTGATCTTCAGCATGTTTTTTCAGCTTTGCATGGGTGTGCGCAAAGCCTAAAATTTTATTTGATGCCCAGGGGGTGACGATGAAGGAAACAATCATGGAAATAAGCATTGCCGTGCTTGCTCCAACAGGAATCGGCATCATATAGGGGCCCATCAGACCTCTTACAAAAGCCATGGGAAGAATGGAGGCAATTACGGCCAGTGTAGCAAGGATCAGGGGTTTGCCGACTTCCAGCACGGCTTCAATCGTAACATCGAGAAATTTTTTTTTGCCGGAAGAGGCAAGTCTTAAATGGCGTACGATGTTTTCAACGCCTACAATCGGGTCATCGACAAGAATCCCGATTGAAAAAATCAGTGCAAAAAGTGTTATCCGGTTGAGGGTGAAGCCCAGAGAATAAAACACCGCAAGGGTCAGAGCAAGGGTAACCGGGATGGCGATGGCCACGATGGCGGATTCGTAAATCCCCAGGGCAAAGGCGATCAGGAGGCTCACTCCGATAACAGCGATTGCCGTATGCAGGAGAAGCTCATTGGATTTCTCCGTGGCGGTTTCGCCGTAGTTACGGGTGACCTTAACAAAAATATCCTTTGGGATTTTTGATTTTTTAAGTTCGGAGAGCTTTTCAATCACCTTATCGCAGGTCACAGAGGCATTGGTTCCCTTTCTTTTGGAAACGGTCAGGGTGACTGCGGGGAAGGGTCCTTTTTCAATATCCCTGGATTCCTCCCCGAAACGGATATTGACAAGCTGTTTTTTTTCATCAGGGCCGTCAATGATGGCCGCAACATCTTTTAAATAGACACTTTTTCCCATGCTTATTCCAACAACCAGATTTTCAAGGTCTGTTTTTGAGTTGAAGAAAGAATTGGGTTCCACCTTGATCATCTGATCCGGATTTTCGAGATGACATGCCGGTATTCTGATGTTGGCATTCTTTATAAGTTTTGCAAGTTCCATCGGGGACAAAAGTCTTTGTTTTAATTTTTCTTCATCAAAAAAGACCTGAAATTCACGTCTCCTCCCTCCGATGAGGGTTGTTTCAGAAAGATTCGGAATACTGTTGATTTCCTGTCTTACCTCTGCGGCGCATTTTCTGATTTCCAGTGCATTTTTGTTCGGACTGTAAAAGGTAAGACTTAAAACCGGCACATCATCAATAGACCTGACTTTGATCATGGGCTGTGACACTCCCTGGGGAAGCCAGTCAAGGTTGGAATAAACCTTGGTGTAAAGTTTAATGAGACTTTTTTCAGAATCTTCGCCAACCTTAAAACGGATAATGATCAGGGCCTGATGGGATTCTATCGTCGAATAAATGTATTCAACCCCTGGGATTTCCCATAATTTTCTTTCCCCCAGATTCACGACCTGTTTTTCAATCTCCTCAGGCGTTGCGCCTGGAAAGGATACAAATACGTCAAACATGGGTACTGAAATCTGAGGTTCTTCCTCCCGGGGTATATTGATTACTGAAATAATGCCTATAAAGAGAGAAAGGAAGATGATGAGCGGTGTCAGTTTGGAATTGCTGAAATATGCCACAAACGAGGAAAGGAAACCGTTATGAGAGGTGTTGTTCATTAGCGATCCTCCGTAAGGTTAGCGGACAATTGATGGATATGATTTTCATCAAGGAGTCCTGCCAGAAATAGAAGATTTATTGCCAGGGACTCGGCTGAGAAAAGGTTTTTGAAATAAGCGGTTTCTGAATTCAAATTCACGAAACGCATTTCAAGAAGATCAGCAATTGATTTTTTTCCTTCGCTGTACAGGGGTTCAAGAAGGTTTAAGGATTCCTTTGAGTCAAGAAGGGACTGATGTGAAATTTTAAGATTTTTGGAAAGTGTTTTATGTTCTTCATAAACCTCATAAATTTTTTTCAGAATGGCATCTTTTAAGATCATTTCATCATTTTTCAGTTCTTCAAGATTTATTTCCAATTTGCGGTTTCTTGAAACATACGAAGGATCGAATAAATCAAGGGAGCCTTTGATCCCCGCCGTGTAGTTATGACCGCTTCCATTGAAGTTTTCGGTATCGGCCTCAGCCGAGGCAAAGGCAGAAACTCTGGGGAGTCTGCCTGATTTTTCCTTTTCCATTTCTGATTCTTTGGCTTTGATTGCAAAACGCAGTGCAATTAAATCCGGTCTCATTTCCATACAGCGATCCAGGATCACTTCAAAATCAGGCAGTGCCGTTGACGGTTTATCAAGCACACCTTTTGAAGTCCCGGGGGTTTTGGGATTTTTACCCATCAGAATATTGAAAACGGCATTTGAGGTTTTAACTTGAGATTGGGATTGATTCAGCATCTGTTCGATGTTCGAGAGCATTACCTTTGCAGCATAAAAATCAGCGCCTAATATTATTCCCTTTTGTTTCAATTCATCCGCCTGTCTCATATCTGCAAGGGCGGCTTCAAGAGTCTTTTCTGCAGTCCGGGATACTTTTCGGCTCAAAAGGGTCTGAAGGAAGGCATCCGTGCTGATGGCTAAAATCTGCTGTTTTATCCGTTTTTCTGAATTTATTGAAGATTCTGTCCAATGTTCCGCAGAATTTATGGAATACTTGGTCTGGTAGGCGTTAAAAAGGGAGAGTTCAGCATAGAAAGTCATATTCAGATTGTTGACAGGATCAGGTTCATTCAGACTTTTAAGTTCAAAATTATTTTGTGTGAATTTGTTTTGTCTCAGAAGCGTTCCAAAAACAGTAACAGGATCATTTGAATGGATATAAGAAGCATTAACCATGACTTTGGGTAATGCATAAGAAGATGCAAGTTTTTTTAATTCCATATTTTCATTGGATAACGACTCCTGTTTTTTTAGCAGCGGATAGTATTTCAAAACGTGATGATAATAAGAAATAAGAGACAGGGGTTGCGTTGTATCTGTATTTTCCTCTGCAGGAAGAGGCGGTATTAAAATCAAAAAAGACAAAACCGTCATGGTTAAGATTATTTTCATCTGCTCTTTCCCTTGTGATAAAGTTAGCGGAGCCCCAGTTTTTTTAAAAAATACATCAGGGGACACCAGTTTGTGAATGCGGATTGAAATAAATTGAGTCCTATGAAAGCACAGAACCACAGCCAATATGGACTTATATAATGCGCAAGAAGCAAGCTGATCAGCAGAAATAGTCCTGCTATTCCTCTTAATATTCTTTCAATCATATAACGCTCCTGTCCTTCAGAAATTAATTTATGATTATATTATCGTTAAATGTTGTTTTATTATTTCTTAATGGGGTCATCTTAACAGGCAGGGTGTTTTTTTTCAGTCGACTGAATGCGTGAAGAACATTTAGTTTAAATCTTTATCTGTTTTAGCAACGACAATAATTAAAAAATTTTTGAGAAGCAAAGATTTTCTATCTGAATAATAAGTATAACTGAGTTATTTTAACATGGACAGTATAGGGAATCAATATATTAACTTTAACCCGCATATTGCATGAAAAATCAGAAGAAATTCATCTGAACCCTGATAAATCAATCCTTCCAGCCTCGCTATTGACTTCAACCTTTGGGTACAAATTGTACCCAATCCTGTATTCAGGCAAAAAAACAACCTTTTGTCTGCGCAAGCCTGTTTTGAACGGGTCAAACAGGCATTGCATCCCCGAATATTTGTCGCTTACGCGCAAAATTCGGGTTAATCTCTATGGGTTGAATTCTGTGCAGTATTATGCGGTTTGTCATTTTCGAGCAGTAGCAAGAAATTTAGATTCCTTACATTTGTTCGGAATGCCTTTAGATACCTCCCAGATGGCTGTCGGGTTGTTCATTACTTCTCCTTTAAGGAGTCTTATCATGAATAAAAATTCAGAATAATTCAGGATGGATTGTGTTGATGGAGCGAATTTTCAATAAATTTTTGTAAAAAAAATTATTGACTACCTTTAGGTTTTACAATAATCAATACTAAACAGATAGAGTTAATATATAAATTGAATGGAAGGAAAAATTAAACATGAGCAACATTTTAAAAGCAGAAACGATCTTATTGCATGGAGGACAGGAAGCGGATCCTACAACAGGTTCAAGGGCGGTCCCGATTTACCAGACCACTTCTTACCAGTTTAAAAACACTGACCATGCGGCCAATCTTTTCGGGTTAAAGGAATTCGGGAATATTTACACCCGGTTAATGAACCCGACGTCTGATGTATTTGAAAATAGGATTGCCTTGCTTGAAGGCGGAGTAGGGGCACTGGCTGTATCTTCCGGATCCTCAGCAATTACCTTGGCGATTTTGAATATTGCCCAGGCAGGGGATGAAATTATTTCTTTTGATAATCTTTACGGCGGAACTTACAACCTTTTTCACTACACCCTTCCCAAACTGGGGATAAAGGTCGTGTTTGTCGATTCTTCAGATGATTCACAGATAGAAAAGGCAGTAACTTCAAAAACAAAGGCTGTTTATGCTGAAAGTCTTGGAAATCCAAAACTGAATGTGACAGATCTGGAAGCAGTATCAAAAATTGCCCACAAGCATAATCTGCCTTTTATTTTGGACAACACGGTAAGCCCTTACCTGCTCCGTCCTTTTGATCATGGTGTGGATATCATCGCCTATTCCGCAACAAAGTTTATCGGGGGTCATGGGACTTCGCTTGGCGGCGTGATTGTGGATTCGGGGAAATTTGACTGGACCGTAAAGGAAAATGGGAAAAGCAAATTTCCTCTGATTGCGGATCCTGATCCAAGCTATCATGGAATCAATTTTGTGGAAGCTCTCAAGCCTCTCGGGAATATCGCTTACATCATTAAGGCAAGAGTAACTCTTTTAAGAGATATAGGTCCGGCCCTTTCCCCGTTCAATTCCTTTCTTTTTATTCAGGGACTTGAAACCCTGCATTTGAGAATTATCCGTCATTCAGAAAACGCACTGGCAACAGCAAAATATCTGCAGAAGCATCCCAAGGTGGCCTGGGTGAATTATCCCGGACTTGAAAATAGCCCGGAAAAGAAGAAAGCGGATAAATATCTCACGAAAGGAGCTGGTGCAATTCTGGGATTCGGAGTAAAGGGCGGATTTGAAGCAGGGAAGAAATTTATTAATAACCTTAAGCTTGTTTCTCACCTTGCCAATGTCGGGGATGCTAAATCTCTGGCCATTCATCCGGCCAGCACGACACATTCTCAGCTCTCTGAAAAGGAACAGGAGTCTACCGGGGTAACCCAGGATTATATCCGTCTTTCCATCGGTATTGAGAATATTGAAGATATCCTGGCAGATATTGGACAGGCTCTGGCTAAAATCTGAGCATAAGCTTAAGGAATGAAATCGAATAGAAAATAGGAGAAGAGTGAAATGAAGTTGTTGAAGTTTATCTTAGAATAAGTTAAGCATAAGCCATTATGAAAATAACATTTAAAGGCGACTACGCGTTAAAAACAGTTCTGGATATTGCCCTTAACTACAATGGTGAGCTGGCAACGATTCCGGATATGTCTAAACGTCTGGATATTCCCAAAAAATTTCTGGAGCAGATTCTTCTGGATCTTAAAAAAGGGGGATTTGTCAACAGCAAGAGGGGCAAGGAAGGTGGATTCTATCTGGCCAAGCCTCCTGCGGAAATCAGGCTTGGGGATGTGGTTCGTTTTATCGACGGCCCTATTGAGCCCATCGGATGCGTGAAAGACTGCTATAAGGAATGCAGGGATCTTGACCGTTGTGTATTCAGGAACATATGGAGAAAGGCCTCAGATGCCCTTACGGAAATTGTGGATAATGTAACTCTTGAAGATCTCGTCAAAGACGTTAACCGCGGCAAAGATGCTCTCAATTACTGTATCTGAAGCCCAATAGATCATTCTGCAATGAAATCCTTCAGGCCTAAAAAATTATATTTTTTAAGCCTGAAGCACGTTTAAGGATTTGACAAAAATCTTCTCTTGGATCATAAGTATCTAACGTTAAAAAAAGGATGCTGAATATCTTATGAGAGTCAGAGGATTAAGGGGCGCCATTACGGTGGCGGAGAATTCAAAAGAAGCGATTCTGGAAGGTGCTTCCCTGCTTTTAAAAACCCTGATCGAGGAAAATGACGTTCCCCTGGAGGAAATCTGTTCTGTTTTTTTTACAGTTACCCCTGATCTCACCAAGGAGTTTCCGGCAAAAGGCGCTCGACAGATGGGTTTTGAAAATACACCTCTGATCTGCATGACGGAGATTCCCGTGGAAGGGGCTCTCGAAAAGTGCATTCGCATTCTTATTCATTATAATACGGAAAAGCTTCAGAAAGAGATCAGACCTGTTTATCTGAGAAATGCTGTAAAATTACGACCCGATCTCAAAAACGACTGATGCATCTTTTTTCACCGGCAAAAATTAATCTTTATCTCGATATTCTGCATAAGAGAACGGACGGATTTCATGAACTGGTGACCCTGATGCATGCTTTGAATTTCGGGGATGATCTTGAGCTTACCTTTAATGATTCCGGAAAGATTATCCTGAAGTCCGACCACCCCTCCCTCCCTCTGGACAGTACCAATTTAATCTGGAAAGCCATCGATCTTTATTACAGACTTTCCGGAGTCCCGTTTAAAGGGATAGAAGTTTTTATAGATAAAAAAATTCCCATTGCCGCAGGGCTTGGGGGAGGTAGTTCAAATGCTGTCACCGTATTGAGGGCTCTGGATCAGCACCATGGAAATATCATGGGGATTGAAAAACTGGAGGTTCTGGCCTCTCTTCTGGGCTCGGATACGGTTTTTTTTCTGGATCCTGGAACCTGGGTATGCGGAGGCAGGGGGGAAAAGAGAATCAAGAAGTTTAAGAGTCAGGAATGGCATTTTGTTCTGATCTTTCCACCCTTTGGCTGTTCAACTCCTAAGGTCTATTCCCAGTATATTTTAAACTTGACAAACCGCCCTCCAGAAAATAGCTTACAAACACTAGAATCCACCCTGGCGACTGGGAAAGTCAAGGAACTTGGCGCTCTCGTATATAACAGCTTACAGGATGCAGCATTTAAGAGTTATCCGGAGCTATGGACGCTGGCCCTGGAAATGGAACAAAAGACCCGTGAAAAGGTTTTTCTGTCTGGTTCAGGTTCAACCCTTTTTATGGTGTTTGACCGCAGGGAAAAGGCTTTGACTATGAAAGAGAGGCTGGAGTCGGATTTCGAAAAAAATGCTTACGCCGTGGCGCAGACATGGATGGTACAATAATAAACGTTGCTCGATTGGAAAGTGAGGAGAAAGCATGGAAATTACTGAAGTAAGAATCAGTCGCAGAACTGAAGAAGAGGGAAAACTGAAGGGTTATGCAGCAGTCACGTTTGATGATGTTTTTGTGGTTCGCGATCTGAAAATCATCGAAGGAAAAAAGGGACTTTTTGTTGCCATGCCCAGTCAAAAAATTCAGGCTCCCTGCCCGAAGTGCAAGAAGAAGAATGCAATACGGAGCAAATTCTGCAATGATTGCGGAGTGAAGCTTCCCCAGAAAGAAAAAACACGCCGTGAACTTCACAGGGATATTGCACATCCGGTCAATTCGGATATGCGCTCCTATCTTCAAAAGGTCATCATTGAAGCTTACCAGGCTAATGATACCAAGCCTTATGATGAAAATGAGGGTTATAGGGAGATCTCGGAAGATCAGGATGCTTCGATTGAAGAGAGCCGTGAAATCAGAGTGGAAAAATCTGTACAGCCGGACGATTATCTTTCCACCCCTTCTCTTGCTCTGGGGGAAAGATCCTCCAAGGCTGAATATTCCGATGAAGAATCCAGTGAAATTCTGGATACCATTGAAAGAAAATAAGCACTCTTTTTATTGGGGTGTCGTCAAGCGGTAAGACTCGGGTTTTTGGAGCCCGCATTCCTAGGTTCGAATCCTAGCACCCCAGCCTATCCCTTATCCTGACTTTTATTTTGAAAGTCAGGATTTTTTTGTCCTTCGGCACCATTTTTGCAGTTTCTGTTGTCATGGAGGATGTTCTCCATTATGATTTATCTCTACATATAAAGGAATGCAACAGAATGAAACTGCATATCAAGCTGATTTTAATTTACGCTCTGGTTTTTATTGCCACTCTGGCCATTATAGTATTCTCTGATCTTAAGGCTTTTAAAGCTCTGGAGAGAAATGTTCTGACCGGCATTCAGAGGGCCGGAGAATCGGTTCATAATTCCACACGGCGGATGGTGCTTCAGGGACTTGACAAGTCTTATGCGGAAGATTTAGGCTTTGACTGGGTTTCGCCTTTGTTGCTTCCGGAAAAAGAGAAAACAAAAGAGAATATACTTCTAAAGGATCCTTCCGAGGGCTGGGAAAAAAACATCCTGGTTCGAGAAGTATTGAAATTTCGGGTTTTAAACCCGGATCAGCCCCGGATTCAATATGAAATCTGCATTCCCATGATCAAAAATAAAAGGCTTGCAGATCAGTTTCAGACGACGACCTTTGAAATAGATGATTTTAAACAGCTTTTAAGCCGGACGCTGATCCGGCATCTTCTGATTTCTTCTTTATGTTTGATTGCCGGCATGCTCATCATTTATTTACTCATCCGGCATTTTAACCGTCCTTTGGCCAGGCTTACTGAAGCGGCAAAGGAGGTTTCCAAAGGGAATTTTGCCGTGGAGGTTCAGACAGAGGACCGGGATGAAATAGGAGCGCTTTCAAAAACTTTCACCATGATGGCAGGAAAAATTTCAGAGCACCGGCAGATGGAGGCCAAGATCCAGGAGCTGGAGAGGAAAAGCCTTCTTTCGGAAATATCGGCCAGCCTCGCGCATGAAGTCCGCAATCCCCTGAATCTCATTAATCTTACAGCCGACCATCTGCTTACGCAATACGCCCCTGAAGATCCGGACAAAAAAGAAGGGTATCAGGAGTTTGTTCAGTCATTGAAAGTACAGGTGGAGCATTTAAACCGCATGGTTGAGGCCATGCTGGCCATGGGCAAACCACCGAAACTTCAATCCACTGTTTTTGATTTAAAGGATGTTCTGGAGGATCTTTATATTCTTCTCCGTCATAAACTGGAATCCAGAAAAATTCAGATTGAGTTTCCCAGGGAAGAAAACTATTCTTTTTTCGGGGACTGTGAACAGCTTCGTCTGGTCTTTCTGAATCTTATTTTAAATTCGGTTCAGGCCATGCAGAACAATGGAATAATTTATATCCGTTTTGAAAAGCGTTTGACGGAGCAGGTGATGCTTTTGTATGTAAGGGATACAGGGCCCGGGATTCCTGAAGAACATTTTACAAAAATTTTTGATCCCTATTTTACGACGAGGCCCGATGGTACAGGACTTGGGCTTGCTCTGGTCCGCAGAATTGTAGAAGAGCATGACGGCCGCATTTTTGCCCGCAATCATGAAGAAGGGGGCGCGGAATTTATTCTCCAGTTTCCCTTAGAAAGGATGAGATCATGAGTTCGGTTTTAGTGGTGGATGATCAGCAGGCGCAGTGCAGGATTATTTCGAGCATTCTGAAAAGCGCAGGCCATGATGTTACTCTGGCTAACAGCGTGGAAGAGGCAATGAAACGCCTGAACGCATCGGAAATGGATGTCATCCTCACGGATCTGAGTATGCCCGGGCAATCCGGCATTGATCTTATTGAAAAGGTAAATGCCCGGTCTGAACCTCCGGAAGTCATTGTCATGACGGCTTACGCCTCCATAGAAACTGCGGTGAAGGCCATAAGACTTGGGGCTTATGATTATCTGACCAAACCTCTCGATCAGGCAAAGCTTTTAAAAATTCTCGATCAGGCGATTCAGAAAAAGAATTCAAAAAAAGAAAGTCTTCCTTTCCGCTCAGAGATGAAGGTTCAGCTCAAAGCGGATCTGGTTTCTCAGTCCCCTGCCATGAAGAGTATCCTGGACATGCTGCCGCGGATTGCAGCCAGTGATTCCACGGTTTTAATCCGGGGGGAATCCGGAACCGGGAAGGAAAAGATTGCACGGGCGATTCATCTTCTGAGCACCCGGGGGAACCGCACCATGCAGGCGGTTAATTGTGCGGCTTTCCCGGAAAGCCTTCTGGAATCCGAGCTTTTCGGATATGAGAAAGGGGCGTTTACCGGCGCTCAGAGTCGTAAAACCGGGATCATTGAAGCCGCCTCTCAAAGCACGCTTTTTCTGGATGAAGTGGCGGATATGCCGCCCAGCCTTCAGGTGAAGCTTTTGCGGGTGCTTCAGGAAAAAGAGATCCGGCGTCTTGGAAGCACGGAGAATCTTCAGGTGGATTTCAGGCTGGTCACAGCCACCAACAGGTCTCTGGAGGAACTCATCAAAAACGGAATTTTCAGGGAAGACCTTTATTACCGGTTAAACGTAATTCCCATTCTTTTACCTCCTCTGCGGGAACGCAGGGAAGACATTGTGCCTTTGATTGAATATTTTCTGGTTAAAAAAAGACTTCAGAAATCCTTTTCAGAAGAGGCTCTGGAAATTTTATCTCGTTATTCCTGGCCCGGCAATGTACGTGAGCTTGAAGCCCTGGTGGAGCGTCTTGCCGTCTTATGCCCTTCACAAAAAATAGGACTTAAAGATCTGCCGCCTGAACTCCTCTCTGAACATCCGTCTAAAACAGGTTCCGGCCAGTTTCTTCTAGGAGAGCAGGGGGTCCAGTTTGATGATCTTGAAAAACAGATTCTTGTACAGGCTCTTCAAAGATCAAATGGAGTCATGGCGGACGCTGCCAAGCTTTTAGGTATGACTTACCGGACCTTTCAATACCGCGCACAAAAATTCGGAATCCGCGAAGCTAAGAATTAACGACCCGAATTTTGCACACAGTGTCAGCTATTCGGGGGCAAGTCCGGCTTTGCGTAAAAAGTAATTTCTGCTCCGGAATATAACGGATTATTTTTCTGCAAGAGTGAGGTTAACGTTTTCGGTTATCCTCATAACCCAAATCGTATATTTTTGAAGCCTCTGTTGCTCCTGTTTTTTATTTTAAATTCTTTCCGTTTTGTAATTCATTTAAAATCAGGTTATTGCATTATTTTTTATAATTATGAGTAGGTTGGCACAAAACCTGAATATGAAAATATCCTGTAAACGATGAATGAGACAGAAGAAAAAGATCAACACCAAGCAACAAATGGAGGGTTAAGATGAGAAGAACGGATAAATGCGAAAAGAGTTTTAATAAGGGCGGTTTTTTTTACAAGCTTAGGTTCTTTAGAAAAAGAAGGTGCCAGGAAAGACGTTGTGAACGCTGAAATAAATTAACGCATCAAAGAGAAGACAAAGGAGAAAACATCATGAAGATACAATCAAAATATTATTACGCTGGACTTGTTCTTTTAACCGGTATGTTCGGTATCCAGTACCTTTTCAGCGCTCCGGCAGAAGAACAGAAAGGAAAAATTGAAGAGGCTATTCAAATGAAAGGGCAGGAGGATGATTTTTTCTGTGACAGGGATTTTATCTCCTTTTCTGATTTACGGCCCATGAATGAGGCTGTTGCGAGATTTTTTGTCAATCCCTACGGGGGCATGCCGTGCAGAAGTCAGAAGGGAGGTTATTCCTATCTGCCTTCTATGGATATGCAGGAAACAGCAAAAGAGTACGTCATCCGTCTGGATGTCCCCGGAATTGACAAAAAGGATCTGCAGATTGAATTCGAAGGAAAAGGGCTGATCATACACGGAAAAAAATCCTCGGAGTTGAGTGAAAAGGAAAAGGGAAAAGTGATACGGCAGGAAAGAAATTACGGCGAATTCGCCAGGAAAATTGTTTTGCCCTCACCTGTCAAAAAGAAGGAAGCAAAAGCCAGCTGTGATAAAGGGGTTCTTACCATCAGGGTTCCCAAGGCAGACAGGCCTGTTGAAGATGTGGTGATTCCGATCGTATAGAAAGAATCCTCTGCCTCCGCTTTCCCTTAAACGAGCCGGCATCGGGAGTAAGCTTAATGGACAGACAACAAAAGGATGCCAGGGGAAGCGGAGGTTTCTTAATGAGATCTGAAAAGTTGGAATACGTAATTTTATCTTTTTTGTTCAGGTATCCCGGAACTTGATTCCGGGATATCTGTTTTATCAAACAGAAACCTTCGCCTTTGTTTAGTGGAATGATGAAATTATCCGGATATTATAGATGAGGCCTAATTTGTAATCAGCAGATGGGTTTTCCATAAAAGTTCATCGAACTTTTCCCTTTTAATTTTTTCCAGTTTTTTTACTGTTTTTTTTGCCTTATCCACCCGGTGCTCATTGACGGAAGATTCAGTCCCGTGAATGGAACAGAGCCGCACCGCGGTTCTATAGCAGAATTCCGCATCCTCCGTTTTTCCGAGTTCCAGGGAGCTTAAGCCCTTAAAATAATAAAGATGAATCCAGGCATCTGTTCCGGTGAACGATTTTTCGGAAAGCAGTTTTTCAATACGCTGACTGTCTTCATAAACCTCAAGCCATTTTTTTAAAATCGCATTGATTTCCTGCCGAAAACGCAGACGTACGACGGAACGCGGGTATTCCGCAATGTCTTCATTGACAATCCCTAAGGCTTCATCAAAAAATTTTTCATTGACCAGCGCCCGTACCAGAGCGCTGCGCGCTTCTGATTTCCCATAGATTCCCTTTTTTGAAACAAGACGCAGATAATCGAGTCCGAGTTTTTTTTCCTTCTGCCTGCCACCGAAGACATAAAGAAAAGGAGCCTTTACGGATTTCCAGTAATAGTAGCATCCGAGTCCGTAATAAACATCCCAGAGATCAGGGTTCAGGATGTAAGCTTTTTTAATATGGCGGACCGCGCTTAAGACATCCATAAAAACGGAGAAGGCATTTTTTGTCCGGAAGGTATGAAGACCTGAATACCCAATGATCCCTCCGAGATAGAAATATCCTTCCGGATCAGAAGGATTGGTTTTGTGGAAGGTCTCTGCCGTGTGGGTGCCTTTTTGAAGAAGCCGCAGGAATTCTTTTTCCCCATAATCGGTCATATAGTCCACCTGGATTTTTTCAATAATGGCAATCTGGAAAAATAAGGGAAGAGGGTGGTCCGGGTAATTTTTTTCAAGTTCCTGAAAATAATCCAGGGCTTCCAGAAGATTATCATTGTAGGCCAGCTCGGCCCCCAGAGAAATTTTCTTTTGAAGGCTTTCTGTCTCGGAACTTAAGACAGGAAGGGAAATCAGTAAAAGAAAGAAAACTGTTGAAAAAATTTTCATCAACTCATATTCCGGATATTTTTGGGATTACAGATCAGTCTGAACTGCTTTTACCATAAAACAGAAGGAGGGAGAAAGCAACCCTAAAAAGATCCGAAGCCTCGTGTGAAGCTGCAGAAAACAGGAATATTTAGGGAAATAACAAAAGTCCTTATTCTCAATTTGCCAAAAACAAGAATGTGTGTAATAATAATGCTCTGAATTTCAATGGAAAATGAATGATTTTAAAGAAATGAGCAGAATGAAAGTATGTTTTTTTACCAATGAATACCCTCCCAACATCTATGGAGGGGCAGGGGTCCATGTGGAGTACCTGTCTCGGGAACTTGCCAAACTCACCCCTCTTTTAGTGAAGTGCTTCGGAAAACAGGATTCCCAGACCTCTTCCCTGACGGTCAAAGGGGTGGACATTGACCCTGGCCTGCTCAATGGAATTCCCAAAGATTTATCCTTTGTTTTTTCAGCTTTTTATAAAAATCTTCAGTTTTTTAATCCTCCTTTTGACTGCAATATTGTCCACTGTCATACCTGGTACTCTCATTTTGCAGGACTTCTGGCCAAAATGGCCTATGGGGTCCCTTTAGTGGTTACCACGCATTCGCTTGAGCCTTTAAGACCCTGGAAGCGAGAACAGATTGGTCTTGGTTTTGGAGTATCAACCTGGATCGAAGAGCAGGCGCTGACCAGGGCGGACGCGATTATTGCCGTAAGCAAGGATACCAGGCAGGATGTCTTAAGACATTTTAAAGTCGATGAAGCAAAAATTCATGTGATCCCCAACGGAATTGATACCGGGGAATACAAACCCGGGCCGGAAAAATCAGCGCTTAAGGAGTTCGGAGTGAATCCGGATAAACCTTATCTTTTATTTGTGGGCCGGATCACCCGTCAGAAGGGCATCATCCATCTGGTCAATGCCATTCCCTTTATCGACCCCGGTCTTCAGATTGTCTTATGTGCGGGAGCTCCGGATACTCCTGAAATCAAAAAGGAAATGGAAGACCGCATTACTGAAATCAAAAAAACGCACCCGGATGTGGTCTGGATTTCAGAGATGATGGATCTTCCCAGAAAAATACAGTTTTATGCCCATGCTGAATTATTCTGCTGTCCATCGGTTTACGAACCTTTCGGAATCATCAATTTGGAAGCCATGGCCTGCGGAGTGCCGGTCATCGGGACAAAAACCGGAGGCATCCCTGAAATCGTTGTCCATGGCGAAACAGGACTTCTGGTGCCTCTTGAAAAAGATCCGGGCGGAAAACCTGTGGATGCCTTAAAATTTTCGAAAGATCTGGCGGAAGCCATCAACCGTGTCTTCAGGGATAAAGCCCTGAGAAAGTCCATGGGCGCCAAAAGCCGTGCGCGGGCCATGGAGGTTTTCAGCTGGACCAGTATCGCAAAACAAACCTATAACCTTTACCAAAAAGTCCTTGCGGACACCTGTGCAGAAAAGGGAAAAACACTATGAAGCTTCCTGACAAAATGCTGGTGATTGAAAACATTTATCCTGAAATCGATGACGGCCGTTTTCCGGTCAAACGCGAGATCGGGGAAAACCTTGAAGTCTTTGCGGATGTGTATAAGGAAGGGCATGATCCTGTCGTTCCTTTTTTGAAATACCGTCATTATAAAGATAAAACCTGGCGAAAAGTGGCCATGACCCTGATTGCGGACAACCGATGGAAGGCCTCATTTCAGCTTCAGAAGCTTGGACGTTACGAGTATACGATTGAAGTCTTTCCCAAGGAAAGAAAGGAACTGGTTTCTCAGTATGACCGGATTCTGGAAGTCGTGGTAGACGATCTGAATGCCCGCTTTTCCGCCTGGTATGAAATGTTTCCAAGATCCCAGGGAACGGATCCTTTAAAATCCGCCACTTTTGATGACATGATCAAAAGACTTCCTGAAATCAGAGCCATGGGTTTTGATGTGGTTTACCTGACCCCGATTCATCCTATCGGGCGCACAAACCGCAAGGGGCCCAACAATTCGCTGATCTGCGGCCCAGAGGATCCCGGATGCCCTTATGCCATCGGGAATGAAACCGGAGGCCACAAGGCGGTAGAGCCCGGACTGGGAACTCTGGATGATTTCAGGCGCTTTGTGAATGCCTCTGCTGAAAACGGAATGCAGACAGCGCTTGATATTGCTTTTTCCATTGCTCCGGATCACCCTTATGTGAAAGAGCATCCGGAATGGTTTTCATGGAATGAGGACGGTTCGGTCAAGTTTGCAGAAAATCCGCCCAAAAAATATGAAGATATCTGTCATATCAATTTTTACCCGGAAAACTGGCAGGAGATGTGGGATGAACTCACCTCTGTCTTTCTTTTCTGGGCGGATGAAGGGGTCAAGATTTTCCGTGTGGATAACCCCCACACCAAGCCCGTTTATTTCTGGGAATACTGCATTAAAAAAGTGAAGGATAAATATCCGGAAGTGCTTTTCCTTTCAGAGGCTTTTACGCATCCAAAAATGATGAAATACCTGGCCAAGGCCGGCTTTTCGATGTCCTATACCTATTTTACATGGCGCAATACCAAATGGGAGCTTTCTACTTATCTCCGTGAGCTGACACAGACCGAAATGTCAGAGTATTTCAGACCCAACTTTTTCGCCAATACCCCCGATATTCTCCCTTATTTCCTGCAGAAGGGCGGTCGTAATGCCTTTAAAATCCGTCTGGTTCTGGCAGCGACTCTGGCGGGAGTTTACGGAATCTATAACGGGTTTGAATTGTGTGAAAATACAGGGATTCCGGGAAAAGAGGAATACATCAATTCTGAAAAATATCAGTATAAAGTCTGGGACTGGGACAGACCCGGAAACATCAAGCTGTTCATCAAGGCGATCAACCGGATCCGTAATGAGAATCCGGCCCTTCAATACTACAAGAATCTTCAGTTTGTGGAAACGGACAATGAACAGGTGCTGGCTTATTACAAAACCTCGCCGGATCTTTCCAATATCATTCTTGTGGTCGTGAACCTTGATCCTTATAATACCCAGGAATCGACCATTCATATTCCGCACACCCAGTGGAATATCGCTTCCCATGAGAATTACACGGTGATCGATCTTTTAAGCGGTCAGACCTTCATCTGGAAGGGCGGGAAAAATTATGTCAAATTGAATCCGCATGCAGAACCGGTTCATATTTTCACGGTCTCCAAATGGAAACATTATGAGAGGGATTTTTCCCTGATCTAACATTTGTTTTACAAGACAGGAATTAATAAAACCGGGAAGTTTTAATCACTTCCCGGTTTTTTTATAGGTATAAGGAGTGTAAGGATTTTAGTGCCCGAGTAAAATTTTTCTTTATTACACAGGAATATATTTGATTCTCTTATTGCCAAAGCTTATATTTTCCTTTTAAAGAAAAAGAGGTTTATATACATTAACGTGAAATAAAAAACCTTGTAACCCTGAGAGAGAAGATGCGCTATGTTATGTTGTGTTTGTAAACAGCGGGAAGCGGTTGTGCATTATGCTGAAATTGTAGAGGGCGCCATTCAGAAACAGGATCTCTGTGAACAGTGCGCGGTAGAAAAGGGCCTCGGCCCCTCGCTTACCTTTTCAATGGGGGATATGCTTGCCGGCATCACGGATCAGAATACCCATGAGAAGGGGGCTACGGTCTGCCCTCAATGCAATATGACTCTTGAAGAATTCCGCAAATGCGGGCGGTTCGGCTGTGATAAATGCTATGAACTGTTTTCTGAAACCCTCACCCCCATGCTGGAACAGATCCACCGGTCCACCAAACACAAAGGCAAGGTGCCTGTCTCTCAGCATGATGAATCCTACAAGCGTGAGAATATTGCAACTCTTGAAAAGGAATTGAAAGAGGCGATTGAGACTGAGGATTTTGAAAAGGCCGCCTACCTGAGAGATGAACTTAAACGAATGAAACAGAGCTGATTTTATTTATGAAAATACAGATACTTTTGAAAAAGACAAGCGAGTGGCTTAACGGAAAAGGACCGGAGGCCGATCTGGTCATCAGTTCAAGGATTCGCCTAGCCAGGAATCTTCACGGACAGCGTTTTCCCTGGAAAGCCGATAAAAAGGAAAAAAAGAAAATCCGCGAGCTTGTGGAGGGCGCGGCAGCACAGACAACTTCCATCAAGGACGGATCTCTGTTTATCAATATCGATGATCTCGATGAAATCGACCGCCAGTTTCTGGTCGAGCGTCATCTGATCAGTCCGGAGCTCGCTTCTGGGCAGACCGGAAGTTCTGTTGTGATTTCCAAAAATGAATCCGTGAGCATCATGGTCAATGAAGAGGACCATATCCGCATGCAGGTCATGAGCTCAGGACTCCAGCTTTTTGAAGTCTGGCAGACCATCAATGAACTGGATACTGAAATGGAAAAACAGCTGGAGTATGCCTACAGTTCCAAATTCGGCTATCTCACGGTCTGCCCGACCAATGTGGGCACCGGGATCCGTGTGAGCGTCATGCTGCATCTTCCGGCTCTTGTCTATACCAAGCAGATCAACAAGGTGCTGCAGGCCACCGTAAAACTCGGGCTTGCTGTCCGCGGTCTTTACGGGGAAGGATCTGAAGCCCTGGGAAATCTGTTTCAGATTTCCAACCAGGCCACCCTGGGGATGTCCGAGATGGAAATCATTGAAAATATTTCCAAGGTCATCAAACAGGTGATTACCTATGAACGCAATCAGAGGCGTTACCTTATCAATCATAACCTGAAAGAGGTAGAAGATAAGGTTTACCGAGCATTCGGAATTTTAACCAATGCCCGCATCATCAATTCCAAGGAAACCATCGGACATTTGTCGACCCTGCGCATGGGAATTGATCTGGGCATCCTGGACGCGCATTACCGAAAAAAGGTCAATGAGCTTATGATTAGTTCCCAGCCTGCTCACCTCCAGAAGAGTCTGGACCGGATTTTAAACAGTGTGGAACGCGATGTGGAAAGAGCCACGCTCATCCGGCAGACTCTCAAAATCAATAAATCCAGCCATGAGATGAAAGGATAATCCGAATCATGTTCAACCGTTTTACAAACCGCGCAAGACAGGTCGTCATTCTTGCCCGCAATGAAGCCGACCGCTTTAATCATAATTATGTGGGAACCGAACACCTTCTTTTAGGGCTCATCAAGCTCGGTCAGGGTGTTGCCGTCAATGTTCTTAAAAAAATGGGCATTGATTTCGAAATTGTCCGGGATGAGGTCAGCAAGGCGGTAACGCCTGGCCCGGAAACCAAAACCGTAGGTGAAATCCCTCTCACCCCCGGGGCTAAAAAAGTGATCGAGTATGCCTGGGAGGACGCCCAGAAGCTCGGACACAATTACGTGGGAACCGAGCATCTTCTTCTGGGGCTTTTAAGGGAGGAAGAGGGCGTTGCCGCCCGTATTCTTGCCAATCTGGGCGTGGATGTGAATAAGGTCAGGGAAGAAATCATGAATGAATTAGGGGCTTCCTACGGAGCCGGAGCGGCCCAGGGGCCTGAAGCCATGGGAGCCGGTGAACCGGGAAGCGCTCCTTCCTCCAAAAGAAACGACACCCCTGCCCTCAAAGCTTTTGGCCGTGATCTTACGGCTTTGGCGGCAGAAGGAAAACTGGATCCTGTGATCGGCCGCGCCAATGAAATCGAACGTGTCATTCAGGTTCTGTGCCGCCGCACCAAAAATAATCCAGTGCTCATAGGCGAGGCCGGGGTTGGAAAGACAGCCATTGTGGAAGGTCTGGCCCAGGAGATCAACAAGGGCAATGTTCCTGAAATTATAAGGGGCAAGAGGCTCATTACCCTGGATCTTGCTTTGATGGTTGCGGGAACCAAATACCGCGGCCAGTTTGAAGAGCGCATCAAGGCCGTGATGGATGAAATCCGAAAAACTAAAAATATTTTATTATTCATTGATGAGCTTCATACCCTGGTGGGCGCAGGCGCGGCCGAAGGGGCGATCGACGCCTCCAATATCCTGAAGCCGGCCCTTTCCCGTGGAGAGCTTCAGTGCATTGGCGCAACCACCTTTGATGAATTC
This sequence comes from uncultured bacterium, assembly GCA_964443875.1. GTDB lineage: Bacteria > Auribacterota > JAFGBW01 > JAFGBW01 > JAFGBW01 > CAYUET01. The sequence continues at coordinate 75,845 of CAYUET010000010.1, forward strand.
AGGAAATACATTGAGAAAGATTCCGCCCTGGAGAGACGCTTTCAGAAAATCACCGTGGAAGCCCCTTCGGTGGAAGAGGCTGTTTTGATTTTAAAAGGACTTCAGAAAAAATATGAAGTGCATCACAATGCCGTTTTTACGCCCGCGGCCATCCGTGCCTCCGTGGAGTTTTCGGACCGCTATATCAGCGAACGCTATCTTCCGGACAAGGCGATTGATGTGATGGATGAAGCCGGCGCCCGTGCGCGGATCAGTGCCATGACGAGGCCGCCGGATCTCAAAGAGCTTGAGACCCAGATCGAGAAAGCGCGCGTTGAAAAGGAGCAGTCCATCAGCGCCCAGGAATATGAGAAAGCCGCCTCCATGCGGGATAAGGAAAGACAGCTGAAAAAGCAGCTTGAAGAGATCCAGGAAAACTGGAAAAATGAAAAACAGAAAAATCCGGTGGTTGTGGATGAAGACGCCATCATTCATGTGATCTCCAAATGGACAGGCATTCCCCTGACCCGTCTAGAAACAAAGGAAACAGAACGGCTGCTGAAGATGGATGAGGAACTGGGGGGGATCATCATCGGGCAGAAGGAAGCCGTGGTGAATGTGTCCAAGGCCATACGCCGGGCGCGCGCCAATTTGCAGAATCCCAACAGACCGCTGGGGTCTTTCCTTTTTTTAGGGCCGACAGGCGTGGGAAAAACCTTTCTTGCCAAAAAACTGGCCGAGTTCATGTTTGGAAACAAAGATGCGCTCATTACCATTGATATGTCCGAGTTCATGGAAAAATTCGCGGTCTCCCGGCTTGTGGGTTCTCCTCCCGGTTATGTGGGGCATGAAGAGGGCGGACAGCTCACCGAAAGAGTCCGCAGACGCCCTTATTCCATTGTTCTTTTTGATGAAATTGAAAAAGCCCATCCCGATGTCATGGATATTTTTCTTCAGATTCTGGAAGACGGAAAACTCACGGATTCCACAGGACGTGCCGTGGATTTCAGAAACACCATTCTCATTATGACGAGCAATGTGGGCTCTGCCAAAATCCAGCAGGCCAAAACCATGGGGTTTGCCGGAAGCACGTCTTCCGCCGCAGATCCGGGGAAACTTGGATTCAGCTATGAAGACATGAAGAAGACCATTAAGAATGAGGCCAAAAAAGTTTTCAAACCCGAGTTTTTAAACCGTATTGATGACATAGTCATTTTCAGGTCCCTGTCCAGGGAGGATCTTTTAAAGATTGTTGATCTGGAACTGAAAGAACTTTTTGCAAGACTTAAAACCAAAAATATTGATGTCGATATTGAAACGCCGGTCAAGGAATTCCTGATTGAAAAGGGCTATGATCAGTCTTTGGGGGCAAGACCTCTGAAGAGGGCTATTCAGCAGTATCTTGAAGACCCCCTGGCAGAAGAGCTTTTAAGAGCGGGCTACGTGGAAAAGGATGTCAGGCGTACCGTAGGCATCAGTTGCGTGAACGGCGAAATGAAATTTTCCGGATTATAAAAACCGCAAAGCAGCATTTATGAAAATACGAACCGGATTGGGAATGGATATTCATCAGCTTACGGAAGGCCGGAAGCTTGTCATCGGAGGTGTGGAGATTCCTTTTGAAAAGGGCTTCAAGGCGCATTCTGACGGAGACGTTCTGGTGCATGCCCTGTGTGATGCCCTGTTGGGGGCGGCAGGCCTCAAGGACATCGGTTCTTTTTTCCCGGACAATGACCCGCTCTGGAAAAACGCGGATTCTTTGAAAAGCATTCTTCCCAAGGTTGTGGAGAAAGTGAAGACCCTCGGCTATGCCATCAGCAATGTGGATTCCAATGTCATGATTCAGAAACCTAAACTCGCCCCCCACATTGATGCGATAAGAAAAAATCTTTCGGAGGTCCTTGGGATTCCCGAAGAAGATCTTTCCGTCAAGGCAAAGCGCACAGAAGAATGTCTTTTCATGTCTCCCCATGAAGCGGCGATGGCTTTCGTTTCAGTTCTTCTTGTTAAGACTGTCTGATCATAATTTTAAAAATATTCAGGAGTGATGCATGGTACAGGAATTAAAACTTTATAATACATTGACCCGGGGCAAAGCTGTTTTCAAGCCCCAGAGGGAAGGACATGTCGGGATTTATGTCTGCGGCATGACGGTTTACGATGAGCCGCATCTCGGGCATGCCAGGGCCTACACGGCCTTTGATGTGATTGTCCGTTTTCTGAAATATCTGGGGTACAAGGTGAAATATGTCCGGAATATTACCGACATTGATGATAAGATCATCCGCCGGGCTGCCGAAGAAATTCCGGGATACAAAGAAGACCCTAAGGCCGCCTGTAATGAACTGACAAAAAAATATACCGCGGCCTTTCATGAAGACATGAAGGCGTTAAATCTTCTTTCCCCCACGATTGAACCCAAAGCCACGGAACATATTCCGGAAATCATTAAAATCATTGAGACTCTGATTGCCAAGGGGCTTGCCTATGAATCCGACGGAAGCGTTTATTTCAAGGTAGCGGCCTTCAAGCCTTACGGCAGACTTTCCGGGCGTAACGTAGAGGATATGGAAACCATTTCCCGGGTCGATCAGGACAGGCACAAGGAAAATGCCCTGGATTTTGCCCTGTGGAAAAGCCATGTGGAAGGGGAGCCCTGCTGGGAAAGCCCTTTTGGAAAAGGGCGGCCGGGCTGGCATATCGAATGTTCGGCCATGAGCATGAAATATCTTGGGACAACCTTTGATATCCATGGTGGCGGTCAGGACCTCATTTTTCCTCACCATGAAAATGAAATGGCGCAGTCCTGCGGATGCACGGAACAGGATTTTGCCCGTTTCTGGATTCATAACGGCTTTATCACGATCAACAAGGAAAAAATGTCCAAGTCTCTGAAAAATTTCAAAACCGTGCGCGATCTGTTTAAACGATTCAGACCCACGGCTATTAAATATTATCTTCTCTCCACGCATTACCGGTCCCCTCTGGATTTTTCCGATACATTGATTGCCGGTGCAGAGGAGGGACTTTTGAAAATCGAGAATGCTCTTTCAGGGGCCTCCATGCTTCTTTCAAAATCCGGCCTCACTTTGCCCGGTGGAAAAGCAGGGGTTATTCCGGCTGCTTTTATAGACGCCATGTGCGACGATTTCAATACCCCCAGGGCTCTGGGTGAAATTTTCGGAGTCTGTTCTGAACTCAATAAAGATTTAAGTGCCTCCGCTCCTGATATCAAAACAGTTTCAGATCATGCCTCCTCTCTTCTGGTCATGCTTGAACTTCTGGGAATAGACCCGCAGAAGGAAAAAATACATCTGATTCTTAAAACAGAGTGGAAAGAGGCGGCTCCTGAAATTCTTGCCCTGATGCAGAATCCCGGTCATTCCCTGAAGGATTCAGAAATTGATGCTCTGGTTTCCGCAAGGGGTTTTTCCAAGACAAGCGGAAACTATGCCCAGGCAGACAGTATCCGGAAGTATCTTCTTGAAAAAGACGTGGAGCTGCGGGATCAGGCCGACGGCTGCGTCTGGAAAATGAAATAAAACCTTGGATCATTCGATTAAAACCGATATACTTTTTAAATAGTGTTATCCTAAACAAGGAGGAATGTATGAGCGGGTTGTTTATCACCTTTGAGGGGTGCGAGGGGTCGGGGAAAAGCACACATTCGGAGAGAGTATATCAGACACTCATCAAGAACGGATATCCTGTTCTTTTAACTCACGAGCCGGGGGGGACAAAAGTTTCCGACCGCATACGCGAACTTTTATTAAACCGCAATGAGGACGGGAATTTTAATAATCTTGTTCCCAATGCGGAACTTATGCTTTATCTTGCCAGCCGTGCCCAGCACGTGGAAGAACTGATTCTGCCTGCGATTAAGGCCGGAAAGATCGTGCTGTGCGACCGTTTCTTTGATGCCACGATGGCTTATCAGGGCTATGGACGCAGTCTGGATGCCTCCTTTCTTAAAGAGGTCAATACCTTTATCACACACGGCGTCTCTCCGGATATGACCATATTATTGGACATTGACCCTGAAGCCGGGATTGAACGTTCCAAAAAAATAAAAAAGCCTGCGGCTTCTGAAGGTCAGTTAGACCGGATGGAAAGCCAGAGTATCAAATTTCACAACACGGTAAGACAGGGGTATCTTGAAATTGCAAAAATGGAGCCAGAGCGGATTTCCGTGTATGATGCCAACTTGCCTTTAGAACAGAATTTTGAACAGATTTTAAAAAAAATCATGACCTTTATTGAATCTCATGCAGTACCCCGAAATTCTTGGTCAAAACCGAGTTAAGTCTGTTCTTTCCGGGGCGGTTGCTTCCGGGAATATTCATCATGCCTGGCTTTTAACCGGGGCGGCAGGTGCGCAAACGGCAGAGCTGGCAGAGGCCTTTGCCAGAACCCTTTTGTGTGAAAAAACCGTCCATGGGCAACCCTGCAGAACCTGCGAGTCCTGCCGTCTGTCTTTTCAGGACAAGCATCCGGATTTTTTCCGTCTCAAACCGCGCGGGAAAATACGACAGATGAAAATGGAGGATGTCCGTGACCTTTTGAAGTTTATTTCCCTCAAGGCTTTTTTTCCGGGTTATAAGGTTATGGTCATTGAAGAGGCGGAAAGACTCCCCCGGGAACACGCCAATTCCCTTTTAAAATCCCTGGAAGAACCGCCTCCAAAAACAGTTTTTATCCTGACCTGTTCAAAAGTTTCAGGCCTTCTGTCTACGATTATTTCAAGATGTCAAACCCTTGAGCTTGAACCTTTGCCTGAGGAAATGGTGTTGGACTGGGTGAAAAAAAACCTTCCCCCTTCTGTGGATTCTGACTTGCTGGTCAAATTGAGCGAGGGGCATATAGGAAGACTCAGGGCAGAAAATCTGGAAAAAATCCTTAAAGCCAGGGAAATCGCCTTTTCCATTCTCGAAGAATGGGTTGAAAAAGGGAAAATTGCTGTTCTGGAGGCGACGGATAGGGTCATGGGTTATCTGGAAAAGGAAAGAAAAATCCTTGAAAAGGAAATGGCTGCAGAGCTTAAAAAAATGAAGCAGGCGGAAGGGGCAAAGGCGGATAAGGCAGAGGAGGAAATGGCGGCTCAGACAGAAGGGCTCATCAAACAGATTCTGGATGATGTTCTGAATGTTTTTTCCTCGATTTTAAGAGATATCCTGTTTATCCAGGAAAGTTTTTCTCCGGATACACTTCTGAATCCGGATAAAAAGGCAGTCCTTGAGAAAGCCTCCAGGATATTTCATAACTCGGATTCTTCCTTTATGCTGCTTGACAGAACCCGTAGAGGTCTACAAAGAACGGCTAATCAGAAACTTGCGCTGGAATCTTTTTTTCTTCAGGTTTTTGAATAAAAAAATCCTTTTGTTCCTGAAATATTTTAAGGGGGATGTTTCAGCCCAGGATTTTTCTATGACTATATTCTTAAAATCAGGGATTATTAATCAGTTCCCCATCTATTGACAGCCTTTGTTCAGGCAGGTAGATTGTAGGTGATATATAACCACAGGGGATCATGAAAAAATATTTTCCAGCTTATCTTTTATTGATGTTTCAGCTTCTTTTTTCTTTTCCGGGCACAGCCCAGGGAAAAGAGGATTATGATGTCTATTGCATTGGATTGCAGTGGCTTGCTCCGCAATCGATGCTGACCGGTATGCTTGATTTTGAAACCAGTCTCCGCTTGCTTCAGCGATACCAGGAAGAGTATTTCCGTAAAACAGGAGAAAAGGCATTTCCTTTAAAAGATGAAAACCTGGATCATCTTGAAAAAGTAATTTTTAACAGCATCAAACACAGTGTATACCAGATTTTTTCCAAATATTCCAAAAGCGTCGGAAAAGAGGCTGAAGAGGCAAAAAACAGGGAATTGGAGGAATTGATTCTTCAGTGGCAGAATCCTGTAAACGATCTCCTGCTTCCGACGCGTCTTAAGAAAAAAATATCTCTTCTGGAAAAAATACTTTTTAAAAAGTCTCTGGTGGAAGAAATCATGAACAAACTGATTCAGATGGACACCTATGTCAATCGGTCTGATATTCCCGAGGAAAAATGGACGGATCTTTTAAATATTTTCAACAATCCCAATCTTAACCCGGTTGTCCATTCTCTGCTTATTTCACAACTGAAAAAATCAGATCCTGAATGGACTCCTCCTGCTGCGGTTGATGAAGCCTTCAGGAAAAGCATACTTCATGCGATTAATGAACTTCTGGAATCCAATCTGGATACCCTTACCTTTGACGGAAAAGTTATAAAAGTCATTCTTTCCTCAAAATATGAGGCTCCCTCCCCGGAAATGCTGAAGCTGAAAAGAGCTCAGAATCTTGAATTGCTGGAACCATTTTTTGATAATGTGTTTTTAAAAACTAAAAGCAGCATCACGATTATGGCCCCGGGTCTTCGTATGACTGCCTTAAACAAGGTGAGCTATGCCTATGCGGATACGGTCCGGAATCATATGGGCGATTTTTTTCAGGAGACTCTGCCGGGTAAAAAAGCGCTTCTCTCCCATAATAAATGGATCACCTTTGGTCTGAATAATGAGCTGCTTCAGCCTTCCGACCATTTAGCCAATAAGAGCGAACTGGAGTATCTTTATGTTTACGGCAGCAAAAAAACAGTTGCGGAACATGACAAGCAGAAGAGGCCTATCCCCCGTGAACTTCTTTCCTCCATTTCTCTGGGCGGGGAAAAGTATGAAGGCGATCTTAAAGAGCGTTTGATCCATGAAATTGAAAAAAAGAAGGAAGTCCCGGAGGAAGAAAAAGATAAATGGATCAGGGATATGGAAAAGAAGAATTTGAATGATGTGAATCTTTATTCCTATACCCGTGAATTCAACAATCTTTACATGAAACTGGTTCTGGCCCTTAATGCGGGAAACTGGACCGCCTTTGAGGATGCCCTGAATCAGGAAAAGAAGCGTCTGCTGGGCAATGTCTACGAAATATACAGGGATTTTAAGGCGTTTTTTGAACAGAATTCCCAGGTGATTCCCCAATCTCTTTTTGATCTTTTTAAATCCAATTTTTATCCAGAAAGTGAAATTGAAAAACTGGGACTGGGTGAAAGCACAAAACAGATGCTGCTCGAAAAATCCAAGCGTTTAAAATACCTCAGGAATATTTTGAAGGATCTCCGGATTTTAACAGCTGAAAACAGTCCCTGGAAAAAGTTTTTGACTGCCCCGGCCCTTACAGCCCGGGAAGAAGAGCTTCAGAGAAAAGAGAGGGTGAGGAAATTCATCTGGAGCGAGGTGTTCCCCAAAGCCGTAGAGATTGCCAACCGGATTTTTGACGAACATGAGGGACTGAGCCGCGGTCAGGAACTGTTTTACAGCCAGAAGATGGGGCAGTCCTGGTATCCTCCGAAAGTCTACAAATCGCTTAGAAAAACAGAAGACTTCATAGAAGAATGCCCCATGTACAATGACATGAGAGGGACTCTTTCCAAAGCCGCTGAAAACATGTCCTTTACCGCATTCAATGCCCTGATGACGGATTATCTGAAGGATCTTATAAGAAATGAAAGGGACCATGAATTTTTTGAGAAGGAATTTTTTCCCTTGATTTCAGCATTAAAGTTTCTGAACATTCACGATGAACTTTTTAATGCTGAGGCGGGAACTACCCGCAAATTTGAATTTTCAACCACCATAGACGGAGATGAGCACAGAAGCGTTATTTCCGGCGTGGATGGCAGGATCTATACGGTCTGCTTTGATTTTGACAATTTTCAGGTGGTGGATCAGCAACTACGAAAACTCAATCTTCTGACCAGTGACGACAGCCTGTTTTTCAGAATTCATGAAACCCTGGATAGTCTTCTCAAAGAAAAAATTTCCCGCTGGCTTGAATCAGGAGCGGATAAAGAGAGTTTTAGAACAGGGCTGGAGGGGATATGCAAGGAGGCTATCGCAGAACTTCCCTATCACGAGAATGTCAAAGTAAATTTGAATCCCGGAAGGGCGGATGAGGCCCTTAAGATTTATACCGGAAATTCAATACTCGACACTTCGATTTATGAAGTGAAAAATTATCTTGAGCAGCTTGAAGAGAATGCCCCGCAGAAAAAAAGCAGTGACCCGGCATTTTTATCAAGGCTTGAGGGTTACCGGGAAGGCATTTCCAGGCTTCTTAATAATCAGACAGGAGAAGAGGCGGCCGTGGAAATGCCTCTGGGGGATTTTCTTGCTCAGCTGAGTCTCAAGCGGGGGGAATTGCCCCGTCTGGCCAGAGGCGTCTGGGGAAGTGTGGGGGTAAGCGGTGCCGCAGCCCAGATCCATGTGACAGAAAAAAGTGCGGCAGATGAAACGCTGATCGATCATATCCGCAACACGGTCAATAAGGTCGACGAAATGGTTCCGCTGCTAAAAGGCAGTTCGACCCGTTTCATCTACGACGGTACAGAAGATGCGGAAGTTCTCAATGACCGTTATCATCAGAATGAACGGGCAAAGAAAGAGCGCATAGGCATTTACCATTCTGCAGGGCCAAAGGTCATCAGAGAAGTATTTCCTTCCATGAGGAGTGTTTCCCCTGAAAATCTGGAGATCATTCTGGATATTTTGAGCAATATCCGGACAGAGTACACTCCCCAGGAGATTTATTTTAATGACATCACTCTGAATGCGGCTGTAACAGAGATTGAAAAAATCGGAGGGTCTGAGGTGATCAGGGAGCTGGAAAAGATCCGGAAAAACGGCAATCTGGAATCCCTTTTTCATAAGGTCATCGCCAAAATCGAAATGGAAAATGTGCTTCTTGCAGAAGAAGTTGTGGACGTTGCTGCTTAAAATTCTGCGTTTTACAGGCCCTGTTATTTTATCTACAAAGAGCGTTCCTGTTGACTTTTTCTCAAAAGTATTTTATTAGTGACCCTTGATTTTTATAAGTGTAAGCGAAGAAAAATCTTAGTCGAATTATTAGAAGAGTCTGGCCTGAGGGAAAGGCTCTTTTTGAGAAGTAATTCCAGGCCCGGTAAAAATAAGGTGGAAAAACGGATGCAGAACCCTGCCATAGAAGTCATAAATCTTGGGAAAAAATACAACCGGAGGAGAGATCCTGAAAGAAGCATCAAATCTTTTGTTCTTGGGAATCTTTTCAGGAAAAAATTAAAGGATGAATTTTTCGCCCTTCGGAATATTGATTTTACAGTAGGCAGGGGAGAAACCCTGGGAATCATCGGAGCGAACGGGGCAGGGAAAAGTACGCTTCTTTCCCTGATTGCAGGAACAACAGCGCCTTCCGAAGGGGAGGTCCGGGTGAACGGAAAAATGTCCACCCTTCTGGAACTCGGTGCCGGATTTCATCCGGACCTGACAGGCTGCGAAAATGTCTTCCTCAATGCCTCCATTCTGGGTATGACGCGCAGGGAAACGGAAGCCAGATATGATGAGATTGTAGAGCTTGCCGGAATCGGGGACGCCATTGATTCTCCGGTCAAATTTTATTCCTCGGGAATGTATGTCCGCTTGGGCTTTGCCGTAGCCGTCATGTGTGATCCGGATATCCTCTTGATGGATGAGGTCATGGCTGTCGGCGACGAGGGGTTCAGAAAAAAATCCCTTGCCCGGGTCGAAAAATTCAAAGGGGCAGGAAAAACCATGCTCATTATCTCCCATGATCTGGAATCGATCAAAAGAATGTCTGACAGGATATTGCTTTTGAATCAGGGGAAGCTTTTAGGATTGGGCGAGCCCGATGAAATTGTGGAAAGTTATAAAAATTTCGGAATTTATCAGGATGGGAATGTCACCATCAAGGATTTCGGAACCCGGGATATTGTGATCGAAAATGTCACTTTTAAATCCGGAGGAAATCCGGTTAATGAGACCCTGATCCCTTCTGCTCCGCTGGAAATCAGTTTTAATCTGACGGCCAAAAAAAAGGTTGAATCCGTGGTTACAGGATTCAGCATTACGGACAACATGGGAAATATGATTTTTGGAACCAATACCCAGATGCTGAAGCAGAATATTACGCCTTTTGGAGGAACAAAAACGGTTTCGGTGAAAATCCCGGCTTTACAGATACAATACGGCATTTATTATTTTTCACTTTCCGTGCACAGTACGGATCATCGCACCCAGTATCATCGCCTTGATAATGCCTTTAAATTCAGGGTCGGAGGAACTTCAAAAAGTGCGGGGTTTCTGGTTTTGCCCTGCAGCATGGAGATCGAAGCCTGATGAATCCTGAAAAAAACGTCTTTAAAACAAGAGAATCCTCTCTGGATATGGAGGCCGTTGACAGGGAGATTCATTTTCAGATCAAGCAGCGTCAGGAGCTCGGTGTTTATGAGCACTATGACCTTACAAAAGTCACGCATCTGCTGTTAAGGGACATACGGGACCCCGGGGAATTTTTCAGACAGCATCTGGCCGCCATTGTCCGTTCCTGGGCCATTGATATCAATGATTTTGAAATCATCCGGAAAAAGGAAGGGATCCTCGGCAATCTGGAAATTCTATTGAAAAAAGTGATCTGGAAACTTCTGAAATTTTATACCTACCGCCTTTTTTCTCAGCAGAGGGAGCATAATTTTCAGATCAGCAATACGGTGACCCTGATGGAAAAACATTACCGGGAAAAGCTCAGTGCCCTTGAAAAGGAACTGGCACTCCTGAAAGATCAGCGGACCTAAGATGCCCCGGAAAGTTCATCAGCTTCTTGCCGGAGCAGAGATAGGGGATGCCATTACCTATAATGCCTTTGAGCTTCAACGGGTTTTGTCTGCCATGAATGTGCCCTCTTTCATATACGCCCCTGCTCAGAATATTCACTCCCCGGTTAAAAATGTTTTCCCTCTCCAGGATCTGGGAAACAATCTGGAAAAAGGAGATACAGTCTATTATCATTTTTCCATCGGATCCCCTGCCTCCGAGATTTACAGAGGACTTTCGGAAGTGACCAAAGTCATCGGGTATCACAACATCACTCCGTTTTCTTATTTTCTTCCCTTCTCTGATCCCTTAGCCTCTTTACTTAAAGAAGGAAGGGAGGAACTTAAAACACTCGGGGCCGGAACAGATGCGTTTACAGCGGATTCCCTTTATAATGCGGAGGAGCTTAAGGCTTTGGGGTTTAAGGACATCGAGATCATCCCTTTATGCCTCCGTAAGGAAATGCGGTCTGTGAAGCCCGTTTCCCCTTCTTTTTTTGAGCAGGGGAAAACCCATCTTTTGTTTGTAGGACGGGTGGTCCCCAATAAGCGGATTCACGCGCTTATCAATATGTTTTCGCGCTACAAAACCTGCAACCCTTTTTCCAGGCTTGTAATTGCCGGTTCTTTCGAGGCGGTCCCTGCTTATTATGAGTGGCTCAGGCAGGGCGTTAAAAGGCTCGGACTGGAAGAGGATATTTTTTTTACAGGAAAAATGAACGAAGAGGCTCTTCTGGGATGTTACCAGGGGGCAGATGCCTTTGTCTGTCTTTCAGGACATGAGGGGTTCTGTCTTCCCCTGATTGAAGCCATGCACTTCAATCTTCCTGTTTTTGCATTGGAGAGGGCCGCGGTAGGAGAAACCCTGGGGGAAAGCGGAGTTGTCTTTGACGAAGATTCTCCTGAGCTCATGGCCGAGCTGATTCACCGCGTCTTGACGGATAAGGCGCTGAAAACCCGGATTACGGAAAATCAGAAAAAGCGCCTGGAGTATTTTTCGCATGACAGCTTTTGTCACAGGAGTGAAGTTTTTTTTAAACGTGTGTTAAACGGAGTGCAAGCCAATGAATAAAACGGATAAAAAAATTTTTGAAATTTACGGGATCGGACCGGAGGCGGAAAACATCTATCAGGAAATTCAGAACACCATAGAGGAAAAGGAAAAAAAGGGGGTTTACACCCTTCATTCCCTTACAAACGGGATGAACGTGGATTTTTTAGATCTTCAGAACGATGCCCAGTTTCTGGAATACTACCTGAAGGTCATCAAGCGGACATGGAACGTGGATATCAATGATTTTGAGATTCAGAAGAAGAAGGGGTTTAAAGGAAAAGCGGAATGGGCGCTTAAAAAGATCATCTGGAAACTTCTGAAGTTCTATACGTATCGGATATTTTCGCAGCAGATTGAATTTAATTCCCAGATCAAAAATACGGTTCTGGCCCTGCACAGGGAATTTTCAGGAAGGATCGAAACGATTGAAAAGGAAATCCTTGAGCTCAGGGGAAAGGGACAATAATGGCTGCAGTTCACCAGTTGATCGCGGGAGCAGGGTTAGGCGATGCCATCACCAATTATGCCCTTGAGATCCAGAGAATTTTCAGAAGCGCGGGAGTCGAGTCCCGGGTTTTTGCTCCGGATCAGCACATAGCCCCGGATCTCAGGGATACAAAAGTCAAAGGTCTTTCCAAAGCCCGGGAGCTTCTGAAAAAAGAGGATATTCTTTTATACCATTATTCTATCGGCTCCAGGGCTTCAGAAATCTACAGGGAGGCCCCCTGTCAAAAGCTGATTTGTTATCACAATATCACCCCTTCCAAATATTTTCGTAATGTTTCAGAATCTCAGACCCAGGTCCTGGATCAGGGCAGGGAGGAGCTCAGGACTTTAATTTCCTGCACTCCGGTCGCTTCTGCTGTTTCGGATTTTAACCGCATGGAACTTGCGGAGATGGGATTTTCAAAGACCGAAGTTGTTCCTCTTGTCTTCCCCCGGAATTATCTGGAGACTAGGCCGGAGGAGAATGTGCTCGATAAATACAGGGACGGCAGAACCAACCTGCTTTTTGTCGGCCGGGTGGCCCCCAATAAGCGTTTCGAGGATCTCATCAGGACCTTTTATTATTATCATAAGACGGTTGATTCCAATTCAAGACTTTTGATGGCCGGAACCTATATGGGAAATGAGAAGTACTATACGTATCTGAAATCCCTTGTTGCGGATCTTCAGCTGTCCGGACAGGCTGTTTTTACAGGGCATCTGAAGCTTGCCGAGCTGATTGCCTATTATCACGCGGGGTCCGCATTCCTGTGTCTTTCAGAACATGAGGGATTCTGCCTTCCTCTTCTGGAAGCCATGCAGTTTCATCTTCCTGTGTTTGCGCTGAAAAGGGCGGCCATCCCTGAAACCATGAATAAATCCGGGATTCTTTTTGAGGAACCGGACGGCAGGGTGATCGCAGAAACGATTCATCAGGTATTGAAAAATCCTTTGCTGAAAGAGGCAGTGCTTCGGAGACAGAATGAGCGGCTTGAGGAATACAACCGGATTTCTCTGAAAGAGGTGTTTTTTAGCCTGTTTAACCGGTATCTGGGCACTTCATTTGAATAGGATTTATTTTGACAAAAGCTCCGGTGTGGCTTATTGTTAAAAGGTACTGTTCCTTATGGTAAGATAAGTAATATTCAAGAATATAAAAAAGGGGAGATTGAATGAAAAAGGCAGCTTTAAGTATTTTAGGATTGCTTTTGATTTCAGCTGGCACGATCTGGGCTGAAGAGAATTTTGAAGGCCTGGAACTCTGGTACAGCGGCGGTTATACGGATACGGATGTCACTTTCCAGGAAAGCAATCCCGGCTATTCAAGATCGAAGGTGGAATTTGAATCCAAAGGGGCTTATTATCTCGGAGGCGGTTTACGCTATCAGTTTCTGAACTCCGATCTTCCGAAGCTTTCCATGACCCTGGAAGGTTTTGTCAGCCGTTCTACGGATGGGACTTCGAAAGATTCCGACTGGCATGTCTCTTCCAATGATCTTTTGATTTATTCTGAATCCGATGAAGAGGCAGACTCGGATTCCATAGATTTTAATTTCGGCTGGAAAATGCTGGATGCGGCCAACGGGGTTGAAAAACTGGATTTCTTGATAGGGTATTTTCAGGACACTTATGATTTTAAAGTCAGTAATGTGAATACCCAGGTCTGGAATTATGCGTTAGTCAATGAGGTTTATCTGGGACATGCTTCCAGTTATGAAGCCGATTTCAGAGGTTTTTATTTCGGACTTGATAATGCTCTGAATTTTTTCAACAACAAATTGCGGATTAATGCGTCCATCAAGTATATTCCCAATTTAAGAGGGGAAGGAGACGCAAAATGGGAAGCGAGAAACCTGCAATTCCACCAGGACGGGGACGGGGATGGCTACAAGGCTGCTCTTGGAGTAACGGTGAAACCTTTTGAAGGCTGGGCCTTCGGAATTAAAGTAACAAAAACGGATTTAGAAGTGGATGGCGATGTGGATAATACCTATATTGATGCAACCTGGAATGATCTGGGAGTTAACGATCTGGACTATCTCAAGGCAGAGGGGATCAGGACAGAAGGCCGCATCAGTTACCAGTTTTAACTCTTCGCATTACACAAAATGACAATGACCCTAAGCCCCGCTTAAACACGGGGCTTATTTTTTTAAGGATTGAAAAATGATTATTGAAACCATTGCAGACACCCAGGTGCTTTTTCAGAGAAATTCTTCTAAAATTGTGAACATTCAGATCCTGACCGATATCGGGAGCTCGGATGAAAGCAAAGATGAATACGGCGCCGCTCATTTTCTGGAACACATGTTTTTTAAAGGCACTCAGAAAAGGGATTCCAAAAGGATCAACCGGGATGCCGACCTGATGGGAGCAAAGGTGAATGCGTGGACATGGCATGATCAGACCAATTATTATCTGAGTGTGATGGAGGAAAATTTTGAAAAGGGCTTTGAGTTATTGTCCGACATTTACCTGAACGCCTCTTTCCCTGAAGACGAGATGGAAAAGGAGCGCACGGTCATCCTTTCTGAGATCCGCCGCTATGAGGATGATCCCTCCACCTATATTTCGGATATCTGCGTGGATCATTACTGCAGAAACGGAGTTGCCCATAAGGTGAGCGGAACCGTGGAGACGGTTTCAAAACTTACCCGCAAACAGCTTCTGGATTTCAAAAACAGATACTATGGGGGCGGAAATGTTCTCATCAGTATTGTCGGCGATGTGGAATGGATCCGGGTGAAGGACCTGATTCAGAAATATTTTAAAAACAAGCCCAGTGAAAAGCCTGCCCTTCTTCTTCCAGGAGAATACACCCCCGGATACTTTTTGAAACGCAAAGCGGATCTTCAGGAGGCTCAGTACCAGCTTTTATATCCGGCGCTTCCTTATGAGCATCCGGAATCTTCCCTGCAGGCCGTCATGAGTTTTGTTCTTGGCGGAAACGCCTCTGCTTTCTTATTTGAAAGAATCCGTGAGGAGCTTGGACTGTGTTATGGCATCTATTCCCGGGTAAACCGTTTTGAAGGGTTTAATTATCTGGAAATCAGCACAGGGTGCTCGGAAAAGGATCTGGATTATCTTCATTCCGAGGTGCTGAAAATCATTGAGAAAGTGAAGACCGATAAAATTGATGAAGAGCGTCTCAATATGGTCAAAGCCTCCATGCTCAGCAGTCTTTATATGGGCATAGAAAGCTCCTCAGGACTGAATTCCTTTCTGGCAATGGGATACATCAAGGGAGAGAGAGGGGATATGCTTGAAAAGCGTGTTCAGGAAATCAAAGCAGCCACGGCTGAACAGATCCGCGACATGGCCGCTCGCTCCTTTAGTGTAGAACCTTTAAGAGCTGAATTACGGACCATATAAATTTTCTTATTTAAAATTCGTGATATCATCCTTGAGGGTTTCCGAATTCCCGGTTTTTTCGTCTGGCCCGCAGGAAAACAGATCAAAGTTATTCCAAGGCCAGTTCTGGTTGTATTTGGTGCCTGTGTCGGAAACATAAGCCCTGGAAGCGTAAGAATCCATTTCATCAATGGGGCCGTAGTAATAATAAATTCTGTTTCCCCAGCCGTCGCAAAAATAATAGTTTCCCTTTTCCTCCTGCAGGGTTTTCTCCTCGATTAAATCGGGAATACTGAGACAGGGTTTATCTGTGATGTTTTCCACAACCACTCCCCTGAAATTTTTAATTTCCCAGTTCCGTCTGGAAAGGGCTTCATAAAGTTTGCTCTGGGCGTCGAGATTCTTAATGGCAGGAAAAGAGCCGGTGATGTTTTTATAGATCTGAAGTCCCTGGGTGAGAATGGAAAAGGTCTGGCCTGTCTTTACCGCGCGGACCCTGCTTTTGATTTTACCAATGATGCCTGCGGTTAAAGCCATGAGGATACCGATAATGGTGATGCAGACAAGAAGTTCTATCAGGGAGAAGGCTTTTTGGTTCATTCGTTACCCTTTCTGAAGACTTGAAAGAACTGATAAAATTTTCTTCTATTGACTCGGCAAATAAGATAGACTAATCCCTTTACAGAATCAATCGCTTATTATCTTAGAATTTATGTTAAGAGGAGAATTCACCCATGGACGGTTTATCTGCAGAAGAATTATTTAAACCGGGAGTCGGCCTGACTTACCAGGACATCTTGTTTTTGCCGGGGTACATCGATTTTGCTGCAAATGATGTTGATTTAAGCACTCAGCTGACCCGGGATATTACACTGCGCTGTCCTATTGCCTCCTCCCCCATGGATACGGTGACAGAGGCTGACATGGCTATTAAAATGGCGCTTCTGGGAGGGATCGGGTTCATTCACTGTAATAATTCCATCGAAGAACAGGCCAATATGGTCAAAAAAGTAAAACGATATAAAAACGGATTTATTTCAGATCCCATCTGTATTGCCCCCAATCTCCTGATCCGGGATATGGATGATATCCGTAACAAGCATAATTTTAACAGTTTTCCGGTAACCGAAACCGGAAAAGTCGGATCAAAACTTTTAGGTCTTGTGACCAAAAGCGATATTGATCTGGAAGCGAACCGCAATCTTTCGATCAGCCAGATCATGACGAAGGAATTGATTGTGGTTCAGGAAGGAGTGAGCCTTTCTGAAGCCAATGCCATTTTAAAAGAATGTAAAAAGGGAAAGCTTCCTGTAGTGGATAAAGCCGGAAATCTGGTGGCCATGGTCTCCAGGGGCGATATCAAAAAGAATCAGGAATTTCCTCTGGCTTCAAAATCCATCCGGAATAAACAGCTGATGGTCGGGGCTTCTGTTTCCACGCACCCCGGGGACCGGGAAAGGCTTGAAGCTCTTTATGCAGAGGGTCTGGATATTGTCATTATTGATTCCGCCCAGGGTTTTTCCACTTTTCAGATCGATTTTATCCGCTATATCAAACAAAAATATTCTTCTCTGCAGGTGATCGGCGGAAATGTGGTGACTTCCACTCAGGCCGAAGGGCTTATTCAGGCCGGGGCTGACGGGCTTCGGATCGGAATGGGGCCGGGTTCCATTTGTACGACCCAGGAAACAATGGCCTGCGGACGTGCCCAGGGAACAGCCGTTTACCAGACCGCCAAACTCGGCCGGAAATACGGAATCCCGGTGATTGCGGATGGCGGAATCAGCACGATTGGGGATCTCGTGAAAGCCCTGACTCTGGGGGCCGGGGTCGGCATGATGGGAAGTCTTCTGGCAGGGACAGATGAAGCCCCTGGGGAATTTTATTACCGTAATGGCGTAAGACTCAAACATTACCGGGGAATGGCCTCAGCGGATGCCCTGAAGCGCAGCGGAGGGGCCAGACGGTATATGTCGGAGGATTCCAATATTAAAGTGGCGCAGGGAGTATCCGGATCTGTGGTGGCCCGCGGATCCTTGTTGTCTTTTATCCCTTATATTATTCAGGGTGTAAGGCAGGCCTTTCAGGATTTAGGGGTCAAGAGCATCAGAGATGCCCATAAAGCGCTGGCCAGCGGGAATATACGCATGGAAAAACGCTCTCCCTCTGCCCAGATTGAAGGAAAGGTTCATAATCTTTATGATTTTGAAAATCCGGTGATCTGAAGGCCGCAGAATATCGGAATTAAGAAAGACTTAGATTTTCTGGTTGACCAGGTGGTTAAAAATTGTATAAAAAAACGTCCTTATCGCTGGGATGGTGAAATTGGCAGACACGCAAGCTTGAGGTGCTTGTGGGAGCAATCTCGTGTGGGTTCGAGTCCCACTTCCAGCATTTTGTTCCCTTCAGGGAAAAAATCATAAGGTTACGCTTCAGGGGATTTCAACGGTTAGAAAGCAGACAGGTGTTGAATGCAGGTGGTTCTCGTAAAACATAGAGATTACGGTAATGTTCAGTGCTATGATCCCGTAGACAAAGAATACAAACGCGGTGAGCTGGTCATCATTGACGAAGAAAAAAACCGGGACTATGGAACTGTCGTCAAAGGAAACCATGAACCCGAGCTTCCGGTTCCGTCCGCTCTTTTAAAGATTGTCAGGGCGGTCAATCCCTTTGATCAGAAAAAAATTGAAGAAAACACATTCAGGGAGAAAAAGGCTTTTAAATTCTGCCTGGAAAGTATCCGCAGACGAACCCTTCCCATGAATCTTGTCGGGGTTGAATATTCTTTTGACCGTAAAAAATTAAAGTTCATGTTTACCTCTGCCAAAAAGGTTGATTTCCGCGAGCTGGTGAAAGAACTGGTGGAGGAATTTAAAATCGGGGTGGAGCTTCGTCAAATCGGAGTCCGCGATGCGGCTAAAATCCTGGGCGGGCTTGGGGTTTGCGGACTTATGGTCTGCTGCCATAAACATCTCGGTAAGTTCGAAACCGTGAATCTGAAAATGGCCCGTGCTCAGAATATTCTTTCCAGCCCGGATAAAATTTCAGGATCCTGCGGGCGTTTGCGCTGCTGCCTTCGTTATGAACTGGATGATTATGCGCAGAAATCCTGCATGTCGTGCGGAAGCGCTGAAGGACATGACGAGGAAGAAAGCGAACACGAAGGATCATGAGCCTTTGTTATGCGGATAGCCATGCTCATCTGCATGATCAAAAATTTGATCCGGACAGAGAATTGATCATTCATTCCCTGCGTGAAAAGGACGTGCGTTATACGGTCATTGTCGCCGAGGATCTCAAGACCTCTCATGAAGTTTTATCTCTCAGTGAAAAATTTCCGGATATCCTTCTGCCTGCGTTGGGATGTCATCCTCATCACGCTGCTGAATGGAAAGAGGGGGACCTTGCCGGATTTGAAAAATTAATTTCAAAGCCGGAGGTTGTGGGGGTGGGCGAAATCGGCCTTGACTATCATTATGATTTTTCTCCGAAAGACGCTCAAAAAAAAGTTTTCCGCCTGTTTTTAGAACTCGCCCAAAAAGTTCATAAACCTGTTATTATTCACAATCGGAAGAGCGAAGAGGACATGTTCCGGATTTTAAATGAAGTGGCTTCATCTTATCAGGGAGTCATTCATTGTTTTGATTCCACGGTAGATTCAGCCAGAGTCTTTCTGGATATGGGATTTATGATTTCTTTTTCGGGGCTGGTCACTTTTGATAAGACCGGAAGACTTAAAGAAGCCGTTGAATTTGTGCCTATAGACAGGATGCTGATTGAAACGGATTCGCCTTATCTTGCGCCTCACCCTTTCAGAGGAAAAAGAAATGAACCCTCCCATGTGGCGAGGGTCGCTGAAAAAATTGCGGAAATAAAAAAATGCCCTTTGGAAACCGTTGCGGAGAAAACCCTATCCAACACCCTGTCACTTTTTAATAAGGCTTATAGTTTAAACCGCTGAATAATGGCTTTAAGGGCGTCGGCTGTTTTAGACAGATCAAAGGATTTATTTTTCATTCCTTCAATACCATTGGCTGTATTTTTGGCCGCATCATGAATGTT
The DNA here is from genome assembly GCA_964443875.1 of uncultured bacterium. GTDB lineage: Bacteria > Auribacterota > JAFGBW01 > JAFGBW01 > JAFGBW01 > CAYUET01. The sequence goes on from CAYUET010000010.1 coordinate 95,457, forward strand.
ATTCACATTGGTGCTGATTTCTGTGAGCTGCAGCGCGGATTGCGTAATTTCATCACGGATATGCGTACTTTTGGAATCAATGAAGGAAATAGACTTAGTGATTTCAGACATGGAGGCCGAATGTTCTTCCACGGCACTCACAATAACATGACTGAAATCATCAATTTTTTTAATAATCTCAGCAACCGACTGAAGGGCGTTGATGGATTCTTTGGAACAAGTCTGAACAGCTTCAATCTGTGAGCTGATATCATGCGTGGCTTCCGTTGTCTGCTTGGAAAGCTCTTTGACTTCATTGGCAACAACAGCAAACCCTTTTCCCGCTTCTCCGGCAGAAGCGGCCTCTATGCGCGCATTCAGGGCTAAAAGATTGGTCCGGTCAGCAATGTCATTGATTAATGAAACCACGGCATTGATAGCAACGGTTGCTTCTTTGAGCTTATTCATCAAGGTTTGCATGGTAAGAGTTTCTTCCCCTGCTTTTCCGGAAATGTGCATCGCCTCCTGACATTTGGAAAGAATTTCATTGAGGGATGTATTGATCTCTTTTACAGAAAGTGACATGGTGTTTAAAGAAGAAGACATTTCATTGGTCGCATGGGAAATGCTGTTGACTTTGTCTGAAAGTGTTGAAGTATTATTGCGAACTCCTTCAGACTGTGATCTGGTTTCTTCTGCGGCTGCAGCGAAACAGGCCGACATATCCGTCAGAGTCTGGGAAAAATCAGACAAAGTCCTGGAATTGGAGAGCATCTGTTGAATAATGCTGCGCAGCGATTCTACTGTTTCGTTAAGACTGCCAGAAACTACTGAAAGTTCGTTATTTCCTTCCTCCTGAGCTTTGAGGGTCAGATCCCCATGAGCAATTTTCAGCATAATGTCTTTTAGACACAGGATGGGGGTGCGAATAGAGGCGGCAATACTCAGACTGATCCAAAGCAGGATCATAGCCGCAATTCCCAGAATAACAAAAACAAGAATACGAAGTTTTTGGACAAAACGGTGATTTTTTTGAAAAATTTGTTCGCAATGATCATTCTGATACGTTTGCAGGTCTTTAAGTGCTTTTAGAAGAAAGGAAAGCTGTTCTTCTGCAGGCTTAAGAAAAGTAGTAGCAACCGTGAGATCCGTCGTTGCCATATCGAATATTTTTTCCATCCATTCCCCATAGGTTTTGGCATATTGAAGGATAGAATCATAGATTTTCAACGATTCTGTCAGAGAAAGAGCAATACTCTTTTTTTGATCCGAAAGGGAAAGGGATGCTTCCTTGATGAATTTCCGGCATTCTTCCTGCTTCTGATTGATGACAGTTTCGCTGTAGCCGGTGCTGACCCAGGATAAGATCTGGTTGACACCGGCTTCAACGGAAAGAATTTTTTGTATATCCTGATTCAGGGTATTAAGCTGCTTTTGGGACTGATTCAGGTTTTCAATCGCAGCATTTTGCTTGATCGAATAGCCTAAAAACAAAAAGGCAGAAATACCCAGAAAAATTACACCTGTTATAGGTGTAATCAAAAGTTTATTTGAAATAGATAACTTTTGCAGGAGCATGGAATGATTATTGTTTGTAGATGCCGCAGCAGAGGATAATATCCTCTTTCAGCATGACATAGGTTGTTTTGTTTTCAATTTTTCCTGAATCAGAATTTTTATATTTATAGTCAACCCATCCTGAGCCCTTATTTTTGGCAGTATCAACAATATCTTTTCTGAACATTTTTCCATCCACATCCGGGACATCCATTAATTTTTTTCCAATCAGTTTTGGATTTTTAGGATGAGCCAGCATGACCGCATTCAGATCATAGGCAAAAACATAAATTTCTCCATCCACAAATTGTCCCTGGGGGTTTTCAATTTCAGACAGAGTAGCGTTTTTACCGTTAGCATCGAAGTATTGCGAAGCTTTTTGCACCATTTGTGTTGCCTTATCGGTATCTGATTGCGCGAACAATGGAAACGTTAAAAAAAGAACGGCCACTAAACGGATTAATCCTTTTTTCATGATTGGCTCCTTTACGGTTTATCTGCATTTAATGTTCAAAGATATTTTTATCATAAGGTGTTATGGAAAATTGTTGTTGGTTTTTTTTATATTTTAATGTATTTTTAATTTTAAATCTAACAAAAAAGGAGGGAAAGAGAAAATGAGAAAAACATGTGCAGTCGTTTTCGCTCTGATCCTGGGCGGGGTGCTTTCCGCGTTTGCAGCGGAAGAAAAGGTTTCTTCAATCAAAATGAAGGGTGATTTGTTCTTACGCTATCACCACGATACTTTTGATGAAAGCACGTCAGAGGATCGCGATCGTTTCCGTCTCCGTTATCGTCTGGGTTTTGAAGGTGAAGCTTCCGAGTATGTGAAGGTAAAGGCCGGAATCGCATCAGGGTCAGGGGATCCCCGTTCCAGAATGATAACTTTTCAGGATTCCTCAAACGGGAAATCCGTTAATCTGGATTATGCCTGCGCCAGCTATGAAGCTTATGAAGGACTGGAGGTTGTGATAGGAAAAATCCAGGGGGGAATGCCTTTCTGGAGAACCACCCCTTTATTGTTTGACGGAGACATTAATCCCGAGGGCGTTGCCGCAAAGATGTGCATCAAGGATGATGCCTATGAACTCTTTGGGAGTGTGCTGGCGTCTGTTTTAGATGAATATGCTGATAATACCAATGATCCTTATATGATGGCCCTCCAGGCCGGAGCAAAATTTAATTTTGAAGCTTTGTTTTTAAAACTGGCAGCGACTTATTATTGGGTCACGGATGAAGCGGGAACTGCTTTTGATTATTCCTCCAAAACCAACACTCTGGCAGACGAGAAACTCGTATATGAATATGATACGCCTGTGTTGAGCATTGAATTCGGCGGAAAAGATCTGTTTGTCCCCTATCTGGCTGTTTTTGCCGATTACGTCAATAATCCTGATCCTGATGATGAAAATATCGGATGGGCTACGGGATTAAAAATCGGAAATGAAAAAATCGCGGCTGAGAATGACTGGCAGGTCTTCTTTTTTTACAGACATCTTGAAAAGGATGCCTGGCTGGATATACTGCCGGATGCAGATTATCTGGGTGGAAAAACAGGGACGGAAGGATATAAGCTCGGCTTGATGTATGGGATATCGAAAAGCATGTATGTGGGGGCCAATTATCTCTTCACAGAATACATTGAAGGCGGTTCGACAGAGGAGAAGATTTTTCAGATTGATGCCAATTATAAGTTTGCATAATTCTGTCCCGGCTCATTTTCAGAGATGATGAAAAAGGCTTCAGAGAAATCTGGAGCCTTTTTTATTGCAACAAAATTCGCTGATGTGTAATCTCAAAGCCTGTTTTTCATGAAAAGAAAAAGAAGGCGGAAATGAAGAATGAAAACGCTGAAACATAATCTGATCCATAACGCAGAAACTCTCGTCATCAAAGTCGGAACGAATGTCCTGACCTATGATAATGGAACCTTGAACCGTGAACGGATCGCCGATTTAGTCAATCAGCTGGCCTATCTTGTTAAGATGAAACACAAGAAGGTCATTCTCGTTTCTTCCGGAGCGATCGGAGCCGGGATGGGGAAACTTGGGATTGAAAAACGGCCCAAGACGCTTCCGGATATTCAGGCCCTGGCCGCAGTGGGACAAAGCATCCTGATTGAAGCCTACCGGGGGGAATTTAACCGCCATAATATCGATATCGGACAGATTCTCGTTACGCGGGAAGATTTTCAAAACCGTAACCGATACCAGAATATTTCCAATACCCTGGCCGCGCTTTTAAAGAAGAAGATTCTGCCCATTTTTAATGAAAATGATACGGTCTCAACCCATGAGATTACTTTCGGAGACAATGATCATCTGACCACTCTTGTAAGCCATGCCATCCGTGCGGACCTTGTGATTGTGCTGACCAGCACAGAGGGCCTTCTGGACATGGAAAACGGGGGACGCCTGATTGAGTTTGTTCCGAAAATCGATAAAAAAATTTTTGCCAAGATAACCACGGATAAATCTTCAAGAGGGGCAGGCGGAATGAAATCAAAAATTTCAGCGATCCGTCAGATGCTTGAAGGCGGAGAAGCGGTCATTCTGGCCAATGGCAACCGGGCCAATGTTCTTAAAGAGATTGCGGACGGGGAAGAGGTGGGGACTTTTTTTAAACCGGTGGACACCCGGCTTCCCACCCGTAAAAAGTGGATCGCCTATTCGGCAAAAGCCAATGGAGAAATTTTGATCGATGAAGGTGCAAAAAAGGCCCTTTTAAATAATCGATCCCTTTTACCCAGCGGCATCAAGGGAGTCAAGGGAGCTTTCCCCAAGGGCAGCATTGTCCGGGTTGTCTGCATGGATGAGGAAATTGCCCGCGGAGTTGTCAACTATACCTCGGAAGAGGTTTTGGCGGTCAGGGGATTGAAATCAAAAGAAATGGGGACTGTTCTGGAAAAGCCCATGTTTGAGGAAATCATTCACAAGGATAATCTTGTCGTGACCGCTTATGCCGAGTAATTTTCAGGTTTCCTGACCCTTGGGAAACATCGCGCCTGCATCG
>CAYUET010000011.1:0-50294 GCA_964443875.1 uncultured bacterium
TTTCATTGCATTAACATATGTTATGAATTCTGTCAGATCGTATTGGCGAAACTTCCGTTATACTCATCATCTCTGAGCGCAGTTAATACAATGACAGGGATAAATTTCAGGATAGTGGATAATTTGATATTTTTCAAAGTATTCAAACCTCCGCCTGCGGGGATCATTAAATCGGAAATAATCAGGTCAGGCCTTTTCCGGTAAAAACTATTTCATTTGCCAATATGATATTCCTGGATTCTTCTGGCATGATCCTTATCCGAAAAATTCAAAGTTTGAAAAACACGGACAGTTTCCTCAGAGGCATTTTTTTCAAGAATCGCCTGATAATGAGATTCTCCGGCATTCTTTTCCAGCAGATAGCCGAGGTTTACAGCCTCTTGCAGCGTTGGAGGAGAAGTCTTAAATCGCTCCATTCTTTTTTCAATATCTTCCACAATTTGAATAATAATAGCTTTATCGATTATTTTTAAGCCCGGGGGAAGAAACTTTCTATAATTTTCAAGTATTGAGGCATGATCCAGTTCCTCCTGAACAAGCTGATCCCAGAAACTGGATTCATCAGGAAAAATTTCACTGAAGTACTTATAAAGGGAAGAAAGAGTCATTTCGAGCTTAATCATACAGTCTATACTATTGTCGTTGGTCATATTTTCCTTTCCTGCCTAAGCATCCCCCTATCTCCCTAAAATACAGAACTTCCACGGATTGGAAGGGTTATTCAAAACTAAAAAAACGATAAAAGGGATAAGGCAAAAATATGGGTTATATTTTTTATCACCAGGATAAAAAATATTTTAAAAAAAACAAACTCTTCAGGCAGAGAGACTGTCGGAAAAGTGAAAGCAGGGTAAAGAAAATCAGCTATGAAGGCTCCAGTCTGTAACATACTTAATCCTCATAGAGTTAGCTAATATTATAATAACAAATACTAACAGATATTAACAGAATATTCTCTTAGAATGAGAGAAATAGCAGGGGTTTAGAAAAAAGTGAAATTTATGGAGCAGGTAAATCAAAAACAGAAAAGAGGAACGAACCGATCAGTGTTGAGACGGCTTCATCCTCTTTCATCAGGAATCTTTTATTTTAATCTGAGAATTGATCTTATTGAATTTTGCGAGTGCAATCTCTTTATTCCGGGATAAAAAACCGGATCTGCCCTTTGACAGGCAGACCCGATCTCTCAAGGAAAACAATCAATTATTTATCGATGCCTTCATAGGCATTCCGGTATATCCCTTTCAGCTCTTCAATGAACGGATAGCGGGGATTTGCCCCCGTACATTGATCATCAAAGGCAAGCTCTGACAACTCATCCACTTTGGCTTCAAAGTCTTTCTTATCCACGCCGGCATCCGCTATGGAAAGAGGAATATCCAGCTGTTTTTTCATCTCCGTAAGGGCATTGATGAGCGCGTCCACCTTATCGGAATTCGTTTTTCCCTTTAACCCCAGAGCGGTTGCAAGCTCCGCGTAACGTTCTTCAGATACCGGGAATTTATACTGGGGAAACGCTGTCAGTTTATTCGGATTATTCGTCTGGTTGAAACGGATGACCTGATTAATGAGGAGCGCATTGGCAAGTCCGTGAGGGATATGAAACTCCGCGCCCATTTTATGGGCAAGGGAATGGCAGATTCCTAAAAAGGCATTGGCAAAAGCCATACCAGCCATGGTTGCGGCATAGTGTACTTTTTCTTTTGCCTCGATATCCTTAGATCCGTTTTTATAGGAAGCCGGAAGATATTTAAAAAGATTCTTCAGAGCCTCCACCGCAATTCCGCTGGTGAACTCTGTTGAAAAAACAGAGACATAAGCTTCTATGGCATGGGTAATCGCATCAATGCCTGAATATGCGGTCAGTTTTGGAGGCATGGAGATCACCAGTTCCGGGTCAATAATCGCCATATCCGGGGTCAGTTCATAATCCGCAAGAGGATATTTGTAACCCGTTTTTTCATCGGTAATCACGGCAAAGGGGGTGACTTCAGAACCGGTCCCTGAGGTGGTGGGAATGGCCACCATCACGGATTTTTTTCCTAATTTCGGAAAAGTATAAATTCTTTTGCGAATATCCATAAAGCGTAAGGCAAGGCCCTCAAACTTGCTTTCCGGGTTTTCATACATGAGCCACATGATTTTCGCAGCGTCCATGGGGGACCCGCCTCCGAGTGCGATAATCACATCCGGTTTAAACACATTCATGATCGCCATGCCTTTCTGGACTGTGGCAAGAGTGGGATCAGGTTCGACTTCATAGAAAATTTCATATTCAATTTTCATCTGGTCCAGTATATTGGTGACCTTGTCGGTGATTCCCAGATCAAAAAGAGGCTTATCCGTAATAATGACCGCTCTTTTTTTACCGGTCAGATCTTCGAGGGCGACAGGCAGAGAGCCGTATTTAAAATAAATTTTTTGAGGAACACGGAACCACAGCATATTCTCTCTCCTTTCCGCAACGGTTTTCAAATTGATCAGATGTTTCACCCCGACATTTTCACTCACAGAATTTCCGCCCCATGACCCGCATCCCAGGGTAAGAGAAGGTTCAAGTTTGAAATTATAAATATCACCGATTGCCCCGTGGGAAGAAGGCATGTTAATAAGAACTCTTCCGGTTTTCATCTTATCCTGAAAATAGGAGACCCTGTCCTTATTCTGAGGATCCGTATAAAGAACCGAGGTATGACCGATTCCGCCAAGCGTGACGAGCCGGATTGCCTGGTCTACGGCATTTTTAAAATCCAAAGCCTTATAAAGGGCAAGGATGGGAGATAATTTTTCATTGGCAAAGGGCTCATTAATGTCAATCGTCTGAGTCTCACCGATCAGAATCTTGGTATCTGCAGGGACTTCAATTCCAGCCATTTTTGCAATATTCAGAGCCGTCTGCCCTACGATTTCGGCATTCAGTTTACCATTTACAAACATCGTGTGGGCCACTTTTTTGCGCTGATCCTTGTTAAGGATATATCCGCCTCTGGCGGTCAATTCGCTGACCACTTCGTCATATTTATCCGCCACAACCACAAGAGACTGTTCTGAAGCGCAGATGACTCCGTTATCAAAAGTCTTGCTCACGATTACGGAATTGACAGCCATACGGATATCCGCGGTTTCATCAATCACGGCCGGGGTGTTGCCCGCCCCGACACCCAAAGCGGGCTTGCCGGAACTATAGGCCGCCTTGACCATGCCTGGTCCGCCGGTGGCGAGGATAAGATTGATATCCGGATGATGCATGAGATAATTGCTGCGTTCCACAGTAGGATCCTCAATCCATCCGATGATGCCTTCGGGAGCGCCGGCCTGAACAGCAGCGTCCAAAATAAGTTTGGCTGTGGCAATGGTGCAGTTTTTTGCACGGGGATGAGGGGAAAAAATAATGCCGTTTCGCGTTTTAAGTGCGATGAGTGATTTAAAAATTGCCGTGGAGGTCGGGTTGGTAGTCGGTACGATTCCGGCAATGATTCCTATAGGTTCTGCCACTTTTTTGAGACCGAACGTCATATCATTGTCAACCACGCCGCAGGTTTTCACATCCTTGTAACAATTGTAGATGAATTCTGAAGCAAAATGATTTTTTATGACTTTGTCTTCCATGATTCCCATGCGTGTTTCTTCAACCGCCATTTTCGCAAGACGAATACGGTTACTGTTGGCGATAAGGGCGGCATGACGAAAAATCTCATCCACCTTTTCCTGTGAAAATTCGGCAAATTTTCTCTGTGCTTCTTTTGTACGCTTAATCATTTCATCCAGGGGATCTGTTTTTACTTCTTTTTTATCTGTCTGTACCATGGCGTGTTCCTCCTTGAGTTAAAATCGATATATATTTATCGATACAAGATTAAAATTTTTTCAGTTGTTTACAGGGTGTGAAAATTTACTCATAAAAGCCTCCTTGACCTGTGCGCTGCGCACTTAAAACGGTTAACTTAAATCTATATTATTTTATCTATAAATTATTATCGATATATTTTTATCTAAAATATCGCCGTCTGTCAACAGATTTTTAAATAAAATAAAACATTTTTTAATAAACAACCCCAAAGCTCACTGCGAAGTATCTAAAGTCATTCCGAACAAATGAGGGGAATCTGGTGTAGTGTATCTTTTAGACCGATACATCCTTTGAACGTCATTGCGAGGAACTCCGCGACGAAGCAATCTCGTCAAATAGATCTTTATATTCCGGATTGTGTTCTATTATTAATTCTGATTAGTCATTAAATAAACATAACCTTGCTTCTTCATGTCCGTTCCTTCGGGATTGCGTTGCAATGACAATAAAAAGCACATATCATGACGTTATATTACAACAGATTTCCCGCTGCTGCAGGGAATGACAATCCGCAGCAGACTGCGGGGAATTGCACCCATAGAGATTAAAAAAAAAGCCTCCGGAGAAACTTCCCCGGAGGCTTTTTTTCTATGATGATCTTAGTCCAGATTCTTCTGCGTGTAGTGCGTATGCAGAAGCTCATGGGCCTTATGGCTTCCGGGTTCCCCCAGATAGTCTTTATAAAGCTTCTGAATGGAAGGATTCTCATGGGAACGGCGGATTTTCTTGTTTCCGTCTTCCTTGTAAAGACCTTCCATGCGCTGCTTCACAAGCTCCATATGTCCGTGCTTGTAAGGCTGACCGCCTCCGTTGACACATCCGCCCGGGCAGGCCATGATTTCGATGGCATGATATTTCTTTTCCCCGGACTGAATTTTTTCAAGGATCTTTCTTGCATTGCCAAGGCCGGAGGTCACGACCACATCCAGCTTAATTCCGGCAATTTCAACGACCGCTTCTTTAATACCTTCCAGGCCCCGAACTTCCTTGAAGTCAATCTTATCCAGATTTTTTCCGGTCAGAAGAAAACTGACGGTTCTTAAAGCCGCCTCCAATACCCCTCCGCTTGCGCCAAAGATTACGCCGGCACCTGTGGATTCTCCGAGGGGGCTATCAAACTCACTATCCTCAAGGGAGGCAAAATCAATTCCGGCTTCCTTGATCATATGAATGAGTTCACGGGTGGTGATCACATAATCCACATCCGGAACATTATTTCGGGTGAACTCGTCACGTCTTGCTTCATATTTTTTAGCAAGGCAGGGCATGATCGAAACCATGGTCAGGTCTTCCGGTTTGATCCCGATTTTTTCCACATAGAATGTCTTTGCAATCGCGCCAAACATCTGCTGAGGCGATTTGCAGGTTGAAGGGATATTCAAAAGATCCGGGAACTGGTATTCCAGAAAATTAACCCATCCGGGGCAGCAGGAAGTCAGAATCGGAAGATTTTCATTTTTCTTGATTCTTTCTATGATTTCATGAGCTTCTTCCATGATCGTGAGGTCCGCGGCGAAATCCGTATCAAAAACAGCATCAAAGCCGAGCATTTTCAGGGCAGTGACCAGTTTTCCGGTCACCGGCTCTCCTGCAGGAAGCCCGAATTCTTCCGCCAGGGCCACACGCACGGCGGGAGCTGTCTGCACAGCGACTTTTTTAGTGGGATGATTGATTGCGCCCCAGACTTCCCCGATGTAGGACATTTCCGTCAAAGCGCCTGTAGGGCAGGCCGTCACACACAATCCGCAGAAGGTGCAGGCCGTCTTATTCTGAGGCAGATGATAGGCGGTGGAAACCACCACATCAAACCCCCTGCCCACTGCGGACAGAATGTTGCAGGTCTGAATTTCATTGCACACCACTTCACAGCGGCGGCACATGATGCATTTGCTCTGATCGCGGATCAGGGAAAAGCTCGAAGTGTCTTTCTCATAGGTTGACACCGCGCCCTTGTATTGAATTTTCCGGACATTCAGGTCTGCGGCAATTTTCTGAAGCTGACAGTCATTATTTTTGGGGCAGATCAGGCAGTCATTGGGGTGATTGGACAATAAAAGTTCCACATTGGTTCTTCTTGCCTTAATGGCTCTGGGGGTATTGGTTTTCACCACCATTCCCTCAGCGGCGAGGGTCGCACAGGCGGGAGCCAGATTTCTGCGCCCTTCAATTTCAACCACACAGACGCGGCAGGACGCCACACGGTTGATTTTTTCCATTCCCGGAAACTCATAATGACAAAGGGTAGGAATATCAATATTCACTTCTTTTGCGGCGTCCAGCACAGTCGTTCCCTTGGGAACGCTGATTTTTTTATTATTGATGGTAAGATTAATCATGAATGGTATCTCCTATCGTATCTCAATGGCGTTGAATTTACACTTGGACTTGCAGGCTCCGCATTTGATGCACTTAGTTTCATCAATCTTGAATTTCTTCTTGATTTCACCGCTGATGCAGTTAACCGGGCATACGCGTGAACAGGCGGAACAGCCGACGCACTTGGACTCATTGACGACATATTTCAGAAGCTTGGTGCAGGCTTTGGCTGGGCAGCGTCTTTCCTTCACATGTGCCACATACTCATCAAAGAAATACTTCAGGGTGCTCAATACAGGATTCGGGGAAGTCTGACCGAGGCCGCAAAGGGCAGTATCCTTGATGATATTGGAAAGCTCCTTGAGGTCATCGAGGTCCTTCATGGTTCCCTTGCCCTCTGTGATGCGGGTCAGGATTTCGAGAAGCCGGGTATTCCCTATGCGGCAGGGAGTACAGCGGCCGCAGGATTCCTCCTTGGTAAACTCAAGGTAAAACTTGGCCACATTCACCATGCAGTTATCTTCATCGAGCACGATCATTCCTCCGGAACCCATCATGGAACCGATGGAAATCAGGTTGTCATAGTCAATCGGCGTATCGAGCATGGCGGCAGGAATACATCCTCCGGAAGGTCCTCCGGTCTGAACCGCCTTGAACTGCTTGTTGTTCTTGATTCCTCCGCCCACGTCATAAATAATTTCGCGCAGGGTGGTTCCCATGGGGATTTCCACAAGACCCACATTGTTGATTTTTCCGGCAAGCGCGAACACTTTGGTTCCCTTGCTTTTTGGCGTCCCGATGGAGGCGAACCAGTCCGCACCGTTTAAAATAATGGGGCAGACGCAGGCAAAGGTTTCCACATTGTTCACATTGGTGGGTTTCTTCCACAACCCGCTTTGGGAAGGAAAAGGCGGTTTCACGTTGGGTTCTCCGCGGCTTCCTTCAATCGAATTAAGAAGGGCTGTTTCTTCACCGCAGACAAAGGCACCTGCGCCGTAGCTCAGATTGATATCAAAGGAAAAATCGCTGCCGAGAATATTATTTCCCAGAAGTCCGCGTTCTCTTGCCTGGTTTATGGCGACTTTCAGGCGGTGAATGGCCAGCGGGTACTCTGCGCGGATATAAATAAATCCCTGGTTGGCCCCGATGACAAAACCGGCGATAGCCATGGCTTCCAGGACACTGTTGGGATCGCCTTCCAGGACGCTGCGGTCCATAAAAGCTCCCGGATCGCCCTCGTCGGCATTACAGATGATATATTTCTGTTCATTTTTTTCCTTCATGGTGATTTCCCATTTCATACCTGTGGGAAACCCTCCTCCTCCGCGTCCTCTTAAACCGCTTTTCTTGATTTCCTCGACGGTTTTTTCCCTGCCGAGTTCAAAAAGGCATTTGGCGAGGGCCTGGTAACCGTTTTCTGCGATGTATTCATTGATATTTTCCGGATCAAGAAGTCCGCAGTTTTTAAGGGCAATACGAATCTGTTTTTTATAAAAGGGAATATCCTCCCGTTTCTCAATTTTCTGCTGGGTCAAAGGTTCGACGAACAGTAATCGTTCGACCTTTTTTCCCTGGATGATGTGTTCACCTATAATCGCTTCAGCGTCGGCGGGAGTAACGGAAACATAAAACACATCGTCCGGCATGATAGAGACAATGGGGCCTTTTTCACAGAAACCGAAACAGCCTGTAGGAAGGACCTGAATTGTGTCGCTCAGATTATTTTTTTCAACTTCCGCCTTAAGATTCTCAAGGATCTGTTTACTCTGGGAGGCATGACATCCCGTTCCGCCGCAGACCAGGATATATTTAGAGAATCCTGAGGGTTCGGGTTTTACTTTCCCTTCACGGACGCGGATATTGGTACTTTCTCTGTCCCTGATTTTCTTTAAAAGATCAACTGATGTAATTTTTTCCATGGGTTTACCTCAAAATATTAATTAAATTTTTTAATCAGGCCGTCCACCATATCGGGGGTCAGCTTGCCGTACACTTCGTCATCGATAATGACAACCGGAGCAAGACCGCATGCTCCGACACAACGCAGAGAAGAGAGTGTAAATTTCCCGTCTTCGGTAGTCTGCCCATTTTTAATTTTGAGTTTATTTTCAAACTCCTTCAAAACATTCTCAGCGCCTCTCACATAGCATGCCGTTCCCATGCACACATTAATCACATGATCCCCTTTGGGTTCCATGGTGAAATAAGAATAAAAGGTAACAACACCAAAGACTTTGGCGGGGCTGACATCCAGCTTATCCGCGATAAAAGTCTGGACCTTGGGGGGCAGGTAGCCGAAAAGCCCCTGGGCCTTATGAAGCACTTCGATTAAAAGCGCCCGATCTTTCAGATTACCTTTTTTATCCTTCTTGAGTTTGTTGATAAACTGTTCCAGTTCCTTGAACAGATTATCAGAACAGCTGCATTGTGATTCTGTTTCTGCGACAGACATGGTTTGTCTCCTTTTATATGATGAATAAGCTTTTATCTATGCGATAAACACAAGCCTTGAGTATAATAAAAATGAACGCCGAAAAATACGAACAGCAAAGCATTTTTAAAGACTTCAATTTTTTGAGATACTATACCCTACCATATATTATATTTTAATCAATAAAATTTTATTCATTTAAATGCATTAATTATACATTTCACACAAAAATAAAAAATCCTAAAATCCACATTTTATTATAATACAAAGGAGTAATATTTATTTAATTTAAAAAATATTGTGATTTATTTCACTTTAAAATTGACAACTTCCCAAAAATGATTTATATTGTGAAAAGTTTCACAAGAAAAAGACCCAAATCAAGGCAAAGATACTATGAAAAACAAGACAAAACAAATCTCCGTCTGCATGGGAAGCTCCTGTTTTGCCCGGGGCAATAATAAAAATTTAATTTTTCTGGAATCCTACATAAAAGAGAATCCGGGGACCTTAAGCCTGGATCTGTATGGAACGCGCTGTAAAAACCAATGTTCACAGGGTCCCATACTTAGGATCGGAAACAAGACTTACACCAGGGTGACCCTGAAAAATCTGAAAGACATTTTAAATACCCTTACATCCGAAAAACAAAAAGAGAACATCCATGAACAGCCGATACCCGGTCTACACGCTTAAAAACGAATGCCATGACTGCTACAAGTGCATACGCGAATGCTCCGTAAAAGCCATACGGATTGAAAACGGTTATGCGTCGATCATTCCTGAAAAATGCATTGCCTGCGGGCACTGTGTTCTGATCTGCCCGGTGAATGCAAAAAAAAGCAGGGATGATCTTTCAGCCGCGAAAGCGCTTATAAAGACAAAGGCGAAGGTCTATGTATCGCTTGCCCCAAGCTGGGCAGGGCTTTTTGATTTTCCGGCGGGGAATTTAATTGAGGCCTTTAAAAAACTGGGAGTCAAGGGGGTAAGCGAAACGGCACTCGGGGCCCAGGAAGTTTCCTCCGGAGTTGCGTCGATGCTTTCCTCCGTTGAAAAAGGACTCTTTATTTCAAGTGCCTGTCCTGTGATGGTGGACTACATCCGGCTTTACATGCCTGAATACACCTCCTGCATCACCCCCCTGCCCTCACCGGCGCTCACACATGCGGCCATGATCAAAAAATGGTTTGGAGACGACACCGGCATCATTTTTGTCGGCCCCTGCATTGCAAAAAAAAACGAAGCAGATAAAAACGCCGCCCTGATTGACGTCTCCCTTACCTTCACCGAAATGCTCAGCTGGTTCAAATCAGAAAAGATAGACCCCTGGAAAACGCCGGAAGGAAAAACTTCCTCCTTTGTTCCGGAATCCTCCTTTGAAGGCTCTCTCTACCCTCTGGAAGGCGGCATGAATGAAACTCTCCGGCAGTACGGAGCGCTGAATCATAAAGTCCGTCTGATCAACATCAGTTCCATTAAAAACGTCAGAAAGGCCCTTGAAGGTCTTGATCCCGCAGAGCTCAGGCCGCCTGTTTTCATTGAAGCGCTTGCCTGCGAAGGCGGCTGCGCAAATGGCCCCGGGGTCTCCTCTTCAAAACCCGGAATCACCGTGATCAACAATATTCTTTCTGCGGCAAGATCCCGGAAACACAAACCGGTCAGCACTTTTTCCGCCTCCGGCATGAATTATGATTCAAAGCCGGTTGAAAAGAGGGAATATTCCTCTGAGGAAATAAATGCGGCCATGCAGAGCATCGGCAAATACGGAATCGAAGATGAGCTGAACTGCGGAGGCTGCGGTTACGACACCTGCCGCAAGCTCGCCGAAGCGCTCATATCCAAAGAAGCCGAGCCTTCCATGTGCATTTCCAACATGAGGCGGATCGCCATGAAAAAAGCAAACGCCATTTTGAGGTGTATGCCTTCTGCAGTGGTGATTGTGGACAGTGCTCTTCTGATCGTGGAAGCCAACGATGCCTTTGCCAAAATGTTTGCCGGAGACATGTACGATTTCTTCAAAACGAGGCCCGAAGGCCTGAGCGGGGCGGACCTTGGAAAGCTTTTTCCCTGCCGCGACATTTTTGAAACCGCCCTGAATCTGGGCTCTGAAATCCACAAGGAGCATTATCCGGTGAATGACCGGCTCTACGACATCACGGTCTTTTCCATTGAACAGAAGCAGATTGTCGGCGCCGTCATCACGGACGTCACCAAGACGGAAATGCGCAGAGACCAGATCGCCCGGAGGGCGCAGAAAGTCATCAGGAAGAATATTTCCGTGGTCCAGGAAATCGCCTCACTTCTGGGAGAGCACATGGCCGACACGGAAATGCTCCTCAGTTCGATTGCGGAAGGCTATGAAACAGGAAAGAAGAAACCTCCCCATGACAAATGATGCGCTCTTTATCGACATTGATTACGCGAGGGCGGATAAATACCGGCAGAACACCTGCGGGGACTCCTTTCTTTCAAAGCGTTTTCCCGAAGAGGGAAGGCTGATTGCCGTCCTTTCGGACGGTCTCGGCAGCGGAATCAAAGCCAGCATTCTTTCCTCCATGACCGCGACCATGTTTTTAAAATTCATTGCGGCCGGAAGGGACATTCAGAAGTCTGCGGAAGTCATCATGGATTCCCTGCCGGTCTGTAAAAAAAGAAAAATCAGCTACGCCACCTTTTCCGTCATCGACTGTTTTGAAAATGAAAACGCCAAGATCGTTGAAGACGGGAATCCTGAATTTTTATTCATCAGGGACGGGAAGGTTCTGGAGCCGACCTCCTCCGTCATCTCCTCAAAAAAATTCAAAGACCGGCATCTGCACGTTTATGAAATCAAGCTTCAGCCGGAAGACCGGCTGATCTTCTGCTCAGACGGAGTCACCCAGGCGGGCCTGGGGACCCGCGAACTCAAACTGGGCTGGAGACGGGAAGGGCTGATTCACTTTGCCCTTGAACGGATCAAGGCCTCCCCTACGCTTTCGAGCCGGGAGCTTGCAGAAGCCGTAGTCCGTGAAGCCCGAAGCAAGGAAATCAGCAGCCAGCCCCAGGACGACATCTCGTGTGCCGCCCTCTACTTCAGGAAACCCCGGATGACGCTCATCTTCACAGGCCCCCCCTATCTTCAAACCCGGGACGCCGAATGCGCGAATACCCTTGAACGTTTTAAAGGCAAAAAAATAATCTGCGGAGGGACAACGGCGAATCTGGTTTCCAGGGAACTCAACCGCCCTGTCAAAACGGAAGCAGGCAGAAACAGCGGAAATCTCCCGGCCTGTTCAGAGATGGAGGGAATGGATCTGATCACGGAAGGGGTCATGACCTTATCGCGCACCACCGAGTATCTGGAAAGCGGCCAGACGCAATTCCCGAAAGATCCGGCCGGACGGCTTGCCGTACTTCTTCAGGACAGCGACTGCATCGATTTTCTGGTGGGATCCAAAATGAATCAGGCCCATCAGGACCCTGACCTGCCGTTTGAACTGGAGATCCGGAAGCCGCTGATCAAGCGGATGTCGGTCATTCTCCGTGAAAAATATCTGAAAAAAGTAAACATCACCTTTGTATAAGGAAATAAAAACGATGAAAAAAATCAACGTGAGTATCTGTCTTGGAACCACCTGTTTTGTGCTGGGTTCCTCGAAACTGCAGAACTTGGAAGACTATCTTCCCGAGCACATGCTCCCTTTTGTCGAAATCCAGGGGGTGCCCTGTCTGAATTTATGCACCAATTTCAAATATCCCAAAGCCCCCTATGTCCAAGTCGATAATGAAATCATTTCCGAGGCAACGGTTGAAAAAATTCTCGCCTGCATCGCCTCCAAAGTCATCTCAGAGACCGGCGGAAAAGAATAAGGAGGACCCCATGAACAACACGGACAACATCAGAAGAGAAGTCCTCGTAAGATTAATCCGGGCGTATCTTTCTGAAAATTTTGAAAAGACGACCGATAAAATCCCCTATGAAATGCGGCCCAAACACTGTGAAGTCCCCTACCGGTGCTGCATCCATAAGGAAAGATTCATCTTGAGGGGAAGAACCATCGCCGGACTCGGATTTCCCCTTGAAAAGGACGATGAATCCCTTCACCTTGAAGAATACGCCCGGATGGCGAAAGAAAGAACCGAACCGGAAAATCAGATTCTGACGGTCATCGACACGGCCTGTAAAAGCTGTACACCCAGCAAGATCCATGTCACGGATCTTTGCCAGGGCTGTGTGGCAAGGCCCTGTGTGGGGGCCTGTCCTTTCAAGGCGATCAGCCTCATCAACGGAAAATCGGTCATCGACGAACAGAAATGCAAAAAATGCGGAAAATGCATACCCGTGTGCCCTTACAAGGCCATCACCAAAATCTGCGTACCCTGTGAAGATGCCTGCCCGGTCAATGCCATCAAGAAAAACGCAGCGGGATACGCGGAGATCAATTTTGAAAAATGTATCAGCTGCGGGCGCTGCATTTCCGCCTGCCCCTTTGGAACAGTGAATGAAATCAGCCAGCTGATCGACATTCTGAAAGCACTGAAATCAGGCAAAAAGATGGTGGCCATGGTGGCGCCTTCCATTGTAGGGCAGTTCCCCTGTTCCTGGGGTCAGATTGCCGAAGGCCTTAAAAAAGCGGGGTTCTCCAAAATCATCGAAGTGGCTCTCGGAGCAGACATTACGGCCCTGAATGAAGCCGGGGAATTCGAACACCGGATGAAAAAAGGGGATCCCTTCATGACCACCTCCTGCTGTGCCGCCTATAAGGAACTGGTTGAGAAGCAAGTCCCGGAACTCGGGCCTTATATTTCGGAAACACAGACCCCTTTGTACTATACGGCAAAACTTGTTAAAAAGGAAAATCCGGAGGATCTCAGGGTTTTCATAGGGCCCTGCCTGGCAAAAAGAAGGGAAGGGTTAAAAAACCCGGACGTAGACTATGTGATGAGCTTCGAAGAAATGGGAGCCCTGTTTATCGCCCTGGGGATTGATGTGATGAAATGCGCTGATCTCCCCATGGATGAAAACGCTTCTGCGGAAGGCAGAAGTTTTGCAATTACAGGGGGAGTGTCCCATGCGGTCAAAGCGGCGTGCAGGGACAAGGAGGGTATTATTCCGGTGTGCGTCAACGGGCTGAATCATGCCTCCATCAAAATGCTCAGGGAATGTGCAGGAAGCGGAGCCTGTCCTTCAGGCAACCTGATCGAAATCATGGCCTGCGAAGGCGGCTGCGTGGGAGGATCAGGAACCATCAACAGTGCAAAAATCACAACCCAGAAAATCAAAAAATATTCAGAGGAAAGCGAAAAGCTCAACCCTGAACTTCACGATAAAAGAAAAGATCTCTGAAAATAAAACCCCTTCAGCCATTCGCTGAAGGGGTTTTTAATTTCTTCTGATTTTTCATGCAATTTAGGGCTAAAGTCATTCCGAACAAACGTGAGGAATCTGGATTTCTCGCTACCGCTCGAAATGACAAGCCCAAGCAAACTACAAAAAATGAAACCCAATGAGATTAAAAAAAACAAAATCTATGGACATTTGTTATTTTTTTAACGTATGATAAAAACATAATTTAAATAAAAATCAGAAGTTAAAGTTAATTATTCAAGGACAACTTTTACTTTTTGTAATAGATTATAATCATGAAAATCTTAATTATAGATGATGACCTTGATGTATTAAAAATCCTTAAGTTATATTTTGAGCAATCTCTGAAAGCCACTGTTCTTACGGTAGACAGACCTCAGCTTGCCATAGTGACAATTGAAGAATTACAGCCTGACATTATTCTTCTCGATATAATACTGGGCCCTGAAAACGGCCTTAACCTGTTAAAAAAAATAAAAAGCAATGTTTTATCCAAAGCCATTCCGGTCATCATTCTTTCAGGAGACAAAGATGTAAACAATTTAAAGACGGCCTATGCCCTTGGAGCCGTGGATTATATTGTCAAACCTCCGAAGATTGAAGTTCTTGTTCAGAGAATCGTAAAACATTACAATGAATCCAGAAAAATCTCCGGGTCAGAAGCCGCAAAAGCCGCGGCAAGGCAGCCGCCTCCGCTGAAAACGATTCCTGTGGATGATCCTGCAAGCCAATTTGCCTCTGCCATGCAAATCCTTTCGAAACTGCTTTCTCATGAAGAACTCCAGATTCCCGTTTTACCCAAAATAGCATTTGACATTCAAAACAAGCTCAAAAATTCCCAGGCCGACATGAATGAAATTGCTGAAATGATGAAGCAGGATATTGCCATTGCCTCCAAAGTTTTAAAAATCTCCAACTCGAGTTTTTATTGCAGCGCCTCCAAAATAACCGACATCAGCCAGGCCATTATGAGGCTGGGCGTGAATGAGATAAAAAAGATCATTCAGCTCATCTCCTTAAAGCAGGTTTTCAAAACCAGCAGTTCCCAGTGTGCCGAAAAAATGTTAAAACTCTGGGAACATTCTCTGGCCTGTGCGATCTGCAACCAGATCGTGGCCAGAAAGGACATTTCCTGCGATCATGAAAAATACTTCATGTTCGGGCTTTTTCACGATGTCGGAAAAGTATTTCTGTTTCATCTGATCTCAAAAGCCATTGAGGGAAACAAATCCCTTTTCAGCATTTTCACCCATGACATCATCAACAAACTTTTATCGGTCATGCACCATAAGCTCGGGGAAACCCTGATCCGCAACTGGAATTATTCATCTGAATTCACCGACATCGTTAAAAATCATAACTCTCCCCTGGATTCAATCAAAAATTCCAGGCCGCTCCTTACAACCTCTTTCTCCAATCTCCTGACAAGAAAAATCGGATTCAGCCTTATCCCCTATGAAGGATCAGAAAATGATCTCCTTCAGGCGGCCGCCTTACTGAACCTAAGCGACCAGCTTGAACAGATTGAAGCGCAGCTCAAAGAAAACATGGAAAAAATCGGCGACATGTTTCATGAGCAATAAAACAATCAACAGACTCTTTCACCTGCGAAATATCTTCCTGCGGGACAAATGAGCCCCTTCATTTTTTATGGGCAAAAAACAATTCCGGACAAAAAACAAATTTTCTGAATAAATTTTCTTGAGAGATCTGAGCTTTAGATTTACTATTTCCCTCATTAAAATGAAAACAGAATTCATATCCATTTCTTTTCTTAATCTTAAAATTTCTTATTCTTTAATCTTATCCGCGTATCAGGACAGGATTTTACCTCCAACCACCTATTCAGGGGAATTATTATGAGTATTAACTACTGGGAACCCAAAATTGAAACATGCCCGCTTGAAAAACTGCATAAATTAAAGCTCAAAAAACTCAAGACCAAAACCCTTGTCCAGGCCTTAAAGACCTCCTTCTATAAAGACCGCCTGAATCCGTTAGGCATTACGGATCCCTCAGACATCAAAAACATGAAAGATTTCCAGAAGCTTCCCTTTACCGGAAAAAACGATCTCCGGACGGCATTCCCCTATGGACTTCTGGCCACTCCGAAAAAAGAAGTGGTGCGGCTTCATGTTTCCAGCGGCACAACCGGAATCCCGACGGTCATTTACCACAGCCGGAACGATTTAAACCACTGGACCAATCTTGTTGCCCGCGGCATCATTGCGACCGGCTGCACGGATGAAGACGTATTTCAGAACATGATGACCTACGGCCTGTTCACGGGCGGGCTCGGGCTTCACTACGGGGCTGAAAAAGTGGGCATGATGGTCATCCCGGCCAGCGGAGGCAATACCCTTCGCCAGTTCAAACTCATGAAGGATTTCGGGACAACCGTTGTGCATTCAACCCCGAGCTACATGATGCATCTGTTGTCCAAAATGGAGGAGGAAAAACTCACCCGTTCTGATTTCCAGCTGAAGCGGGCCTTTATCGGAGCCGAACCCCATTCCGAAGACATGCGCAGAAAGATCGAGGAATTATGGAACATTAAGGCCTTCAACTCCTACGGTCTTTCGGAAATGAACGGCCCCGGAGTCGCCTTTGAATGCGAATACCGCAACGGGATGCATATCTGGGAAGACGCCTATATTATAGAAATCATTGACCCGGAAACCCTTGAGCCCGTCCCGGAGGGCCAGACCGGGGAACTTGTTTTAACCACCCTTGACCGGGAATCCACGCCGCTTCTCCGCTACCGCACAAGGGATCTGACCAGCATCACTTCCGAACCCTGCCCCTGCGGACGCACGCACAGACGGGTTGCCCGCATGAAGGGCCGCAGTGACGACATGATGATCATCAACGGCGTCAATGTATTCCCCTCCCAGATTGAAGAAGTCATCATGAGCCTCAGTGAAGTCGGCAACAACTACCAGATCATCATTGAAAAGGACGGCGCGCTGGACCGTCTGATTGTAAAGACGGAAGTCGGGCCGGAAGTGTTTACGGATGACGCCAAAACGCTTTCCACCCTGAAGGACAAAATCAAGGAAAAATTAAAAACGACCATTTTCATCAATCCTGTCGTAGAGCTTCATGAGCCCAATTTTCTTCCGGTTTATGAAGGCAAGGCAAAACGCGTATTTGATCAACGGGAAAAAAATCAATAAAAGGAGATCCCCATGGCCCTTCAGCAAATTTCAGTTTTTCTTGAAAACAAATACGGACGCCTCGCTGAAGTCACCCGCTGCCTCGGGAATGCGGGCGTGAGCATCCGTGCCATCACCATTACCGACACCATGGAATTCGGGATTTTAAGAATCATGGTGGACAACATAGACAAGGCCGTCAAGGCCCTCACGGAAGGCAAATACACCTTCAAACTCGCCACCATTCTTGCGGTTGAAGTGCCTGACAGGCCCGGAGGTCTTGCAGACGTCATGGAAATCTTCCGAGATGAGCATGTAAATATCGAATACCTTTATGCCTCTCTTGAAAAAAACAAAGATGCGGCCGTGGTCATATTTAAGCCCAAGGATCTGGATCATTCCATTGAAATCGTCCGTTCCCATGGGCTCTCCATAACGGAAACCCTGTGAACAACTTTGTTCTTGTACGGACAGAGCATCTGAACCACTACGGCTACCTCTTCGGAGGACAGATGCTCAAATGGGTCGATGAAATGGCCTGGCTTGCCGCTGCAAGGGACTTTACCGGGCACAACATCGTCACCCGGGCCCTTGAACAGGTGGATTTCAAAAAGCAGGTCAGCAACGGCTCCATTCTTCGCTTCCAGATCAGCCATGAAAGACAGGGCAACACCTCGGTCACCTACCGTGTGGATGTTTACGCTGATGCACCGGGAGCAAAAACGGAGGATCACGTCTTTTCCAACCACGTCACCTTTGTCGCCCTTGATAAAAATGGAAAAACCTATCCTTTACCCCGGCTAAGCCCTGACCGCTCCTGGGAGGATATATGAAAATACGATTATTATAAAAACCAACCACCACAAGGGGTAATCAAGTGAAACTCGAATCAAAACGATGGATGATCCTCGGTATGGGCGTGCTTGCCAATCTCTGCATGGGGGCGTCCTATGCCTCCAGTGTATTTGCCAAACCGCTTATAATCTTCCTTAACCTCATGAAAGCGGACCCTGCGGGCCAGATGGTTCCCGACATGTCCAGATGGGCCCTCATTTTTTCCTTTAACCTTGCCTGCCTGCCTCTGGGAATGCTTCTTTCAGGCAAAATTGCTGACCTTAAAAGCCCCCGGGCGGTCATCATCTTCGGGGGGATCCTCTTCGGACTTGGAATGTTTTTAACCGGTTTTGCCGATTCCTTCCTGTGGGTCTTCTGCTTTTTCGGAATCATGATGGGCATTGGAAGCGGTGCCGCCTACGGGGCCATTGTCGCAACCGTTGTGCGCTGGTTTCCCGACAAACGCGGACTTGCCGGAGGGATCGCTGTGGGTGCTCTGGGCTGCGGCACATTGATTATCGCCCCTCTCGCGCAATACCTTATGAGCCATGTTCCCGCATCAGAAGTCCCCGTCCTCTGGGCCTTCAAAGTTTTCGGGGTTGCCTTTTTAATCATCATCATCCTTGCCTCCATCCTCATGGACAATCCCCCTGCCTGCTACAAACCTTCAGGCTGGGAACCCAAAGCACAGGCCTCAGGCAAACCCGCTCTGGAATTCACCTGGAACCAGCTTTTTTCCAGACTCAACTTCTGGATTCTCTACGGCATGTACGCCTGCGGCGCTTTTGCCGGCCTCATGATCATCAGCCAGGCCTCCCCCATTGCCCAGAAAATGACGCGGCTCAGCCCTGAATCCGCCGTAAAGATTGTCGCCTTAATCGGCCTTGCAAACGCTCTGGGCCGGGTGTTCTGGGGCTATGTCTCCGACAAGATCGGGCGTTTAAGTTCCATCCTGGCCATGTTTTTCATCACGGCCATTGCCATGTTTCTTCTGCCCTCAGCCGCCCTTAAAGAGACTCCCCTTCTGATAAGCGTGCTCTTTGTCGGGCTCTGTTTCGGGGGCTATCTGGGGATTTTCCCCTCTGTCTGCGCCGACTATTTCGGCACCAGGAACCTTACCCTGAATTACGCCCTGCTTTTTTCCGCCTTCAGCATTGCCGCCATCACAGGCCCCATGGTCGGGGCAAAAATCGTCCTTCTCACGGACTCCTATGCCAGAGCCTTCAATGTGGCGGGAACGGTGAGTGTCGCAGGCGGAATCCTCACCCTGGTTGCCATAACCCTCAAAACGAAAAAATGGAATTAATGAACACACAAGTCCTTCTGATCGAATGTACGGATGCCCTGGGCCTTGTTCATAAAATCACAGGCATTCTGTATCACGCCCGTGTAAACATCATCAAAAACAACGAATTTGTGGACAAAACCTCGGGCCTTTTCTTCATGCGAACCGAATACACCGGTGAGCTCGACAAAGAAGAGGCAAAGGAACAGCTGAAAGCCCTTCTTCCTCCAAATGCAGACATCCGTTTTTCTGAAATCAACAGGAAAAAAATCGCAGTTTTTGCCACACGGGAGCATCATTGCCTTGCGGATCTCCTGATCCGCACGGCCTATCATGAACTCAACGCCGACATCCAATGCGTCATCAGCAACTACGACTCCCTGCGCCCGCTTGCTGAAAAATTCAATACCCCCTTTCATTACGTCTCTCACGAAAATAAAACCCGTGAACAGCATGAAGAGGAAATTCTGAAAATCCTCGGGGAGAATTCCCCGGATTACCTGGTTCTTGCCAAATACATGAGAATCCTTTCCCCCCGCTTCATCTGTGCCTACAGAAACAGGATCCTCAACATCCACCATTCCTTTTTACCGGCCTTTATCGGCGCAAGCCCCTACAAACAGGCCTTTGAGCGCGGGGTTAAAATCATCGGAGCCACCTCGCATTATGTCACGGAAAATCTTGACGAAGGCCCCATCATCGCGCAGAGCGTCATTCCGGTGGCCCACACCCAAAACCCTGAAGACATGGCCAAGGCGGGAAGAGACGTTGAAAAAATCGTTTTAGCCAAAGCCCTGAAAATCGTCCTTGAGGAGCGCATCTTTCTCTGCCAGAAAAGAACCATCATTTTTGATTAAAGCCCGGGGAAGGTATTCCGGAAGGCAGCCTGAAATCCGTTTACGGGGAGGTCTTTCCCCTCAGCCCTGAGATTCAAATTTTCTTAATTGCTTCAGAGATTGATTGAGAAATTTTCCGAACTGCCGGTCTTTTTTCCGTTTTTCAAGCTTGGTCATATTATAATAATCCGCTTCTTTTTTTAATTTAAGATAATTCTGGTATTTATTTTCATCCAGTTCCCCGGATTCAACAGCCTTTAAAATGGCACAGCCCGGTTCATGGGTATGGGTGCAGTCGGCAAATTTACATTCTACGGACAAAACAGAAAATTCCTCAAACACATCCTTGATTCCCTGCTCTGAATCCGCCATGCCCACCTCCCTCATCCCCGGGTTGTCGATGAGAATTCCTCCATTTTCAAGAAAATAAGTTTCCCGGCTTGTGGTGGTATGTTTGCCTCTTCCGGTACGAGAACTTATTTCGCCGGTTTTTATGGTGTTATTCTCAAGCAGTCCGTTGATCAGGGATGACTTTCCCACTCCGGAGGAACCCAGAAAGCAGTAGGTTTTTCCTCTCTGAATAAAAAGCCTTAGTTCATCCATCCCGCTTTTCAGAAAAGTACTGGTGGGAAAGATCTCCATATCTCTGAACCTGTTTTGAATAAGACTTATAATGATTTTCAGCTCATCGTCTGAAATCAAATCAGTTTTATTCAGAATAACAGCGGAACGGATATGTCCGTCTTTTGCGAGAACAAAATATCTTTCCAGACGGTTAAGATTAAAATCCCGGTCAACGGACTCCATAATAAAGGCAACATCGATATTTGCAGCAATAATCTGAGTTTCCTGTTTATTGCTGTATTTTTTTCTTAAAATGGTTTTTCTCGGCAGGATTCTCTCGATCCGGGAGGATTCCTTATCCAGGGGCATTGTTAAAACCCAATCCCCCACGGCAGGGTAATCCTTTCTGGATGAGGCATTAAACATCTGTTTTCCGGAAATCCTTGCCAGGTATTCCCCCTCCGGACCTTTGACTCTATAGGCTTCTTTATATTCAGCGATAATCCTTGCAATTTTATAGTCATTCAACTCCGTTTTTTTTATATCGGATTCAAAAAAACAGTCGTAGCCCAAATCTTTAAGGGTTATAGCTTGAGTATTCTGTCTCATTGAACTCATTCCTCATATTCCGATGTTTCTCATGAAAAATTTCCGAAAGGCAATTATCCCTCCAGCGGGAGCATCTGTTTCTGAAAAATCCGTTATTAAAAATAACTTAATCCCTGGGTTAAATTAACAGATCCCGCTCAACACCTCAAGCAACTTTAACCGTATCCATAAAACCAGATCCTGTTGACGCAAGACAATTCAATCTCTCCAGCCTCCTGAGACTAAAAATACAGAACCAAATTACATCCTTTTATCTGCGCAAAACAAATGTGTCTCACCGCAAAACCCCCGTTATCATTTCTCTTGGGGACATTTCTCCTAAAACCATCAAATAATAAAAATTTCGTATTATTTATTCTTCTTCAATCGACCGATAAAGGTAGCACTCGGCAAGGCATGCCATTCAAGTTCCGGAAGATCCGGAGGGGCAGGATAATACTGCATCAGAAGCAGACGGTCTTTTGGAGTCATTTTTTTCACCCACGGGACGTAACAGGACGCATCTCCCGGGTGAAGACGGATCTGGTAAAAAGTATTCAAATCCTCCTGAGGCATCATGGAGGCTTCAAAACCTAAAATGTATTTCCAGTCCCCTTTTGGATATTTGAAAAAGGTCCAGTTAAAACCGCTGGTTAAATCGCAATAGATAATCCCTCCTTTTTCAGGAAGCCACTCAGGGGGAATTGGCTCCTTTGTGTTCAGATATTCCACGCTCATACATTCTGACCACCGTCCCTGATAATCAAAAGTACAGGTAAAATAAAAAATTCCTCCGGTCAGAAGAATAACAATAATTCTTTTCCAATTCTCCGGCTTGAATCTTTTTGAATAAAAATCCTCCATGAACAGAGAGGCCCAGCATAAAAAAGAGGGAATCCCCCAGTCCAGCCAGAAGCGGCTTATTTTTAAGCCCAGAATCCAGCACAACAGCATTAAAATGAAAGCAGGATTCTTAATCAGATATCCTGCGGTGACTTTCCTATCCATTCCCCATTTCAATAATAGCAAGACCATTACGGCAGACAAAACTGAAAAATCCATCCCCCCCTGTTGAAATTCAGGCACCAGTACTTCCTGATCTTTGGGCAGCATCAGGGAGCGCCAGGCATGCAGAAAGGTCTGATAAAAAAATTGAACAGGATGCCCGGTAAGCAGAGCGCCAAGGGTGATCCCCAACGCAAGAAGCCAGGTCAAACGGAATGCGTTCCTCCAGTTTCCTGAAATAAACACAACAGCCAGAGGCAAAAGATACAGATACCACTGGCAATGAAACCAGGAAACCAGAGCTGTCAAAACAACCAGAAAAAAGTG
Source organism: uncultured bacterium (assembly GCA_964443875.1). GTDB lineage: Bacteria > Auribacterota > JAFGBW01 > JAFGBW01 > JAFGBW01 > CAYUET01. Next base: position 22,539 of record CAYUET010000011.1, read on the forward strand.
CTGAGCCTTAATTGCCTCTGAGGGATTCTTATCGTCCGAAAGTCTTAAAAAAAATATCAGCCATCCCATGCTTGCCAACAAAGGCCTTCCAAGGCATAGCCGTAATGCCCAGGAAGGGTGAAGCAATAAAACAAGAATCAGCGACAACAGAAAGAGTTCAGGATATGTTCCGCAAAAAATTCCGGCTGCCATTACCCCTGCAAAAAAAAAGAAAATGGAAAAGGCCACCAGCGGGTCGGTATCCGCACCACTCACCTTGTGCAGAGCTTCAAGAAAAGAATGCCAGCCCGGATGGGAATCCAGCCACATTTCTTCCCTTAGAACCAGAATGTCCTGCCAGTCCTTTTCCGAGACAGCCTTGGCGGCATGCCGCAACGCATCATCATAGGGCTGGTATCCCACTGAGATAATCTTCAAAGGTGTAAAAACAGCAAAAACCATTGCCAGAAAAACTACGATCTGCGGCACAATTTCTTTAACCGCATAAAACTGAGACAGATTTTTGATAATAGCAATTCCCTCTTATAGAATATCTTTCAGAACAATCTACAGAAATGGCTCTATATAAACAAGATTAATGAGACTTGAACATTACTTCTTTTATGCTTGTAGGACCCAGGTCTCATAATAAAAGTTGCAGTTTTTGTGCTGACAAGTTAAGATATTTAAATCAAATTCCGGATACAAATCCGCATCAGAATTTTCATATCAGGAGGAGAGATGAGCATTTTATTTATTATCTTAAATGCCGTTGTTATTTTCATTCTGGCCTATTATTACTACGGTAATTTTCTTGCTAAAAAAGTTTATCAGCTGAATGACGACCACATAACTCCTGCAACACAAATCGACGATAAAGTGGACTATGTGCCTATTGAACCCAAATTCCTGATGGGACAGCATTTTTCAGCCATTGCCGCAGCAGGCCCGGTCACAGGCCCTATTCTTGCCGGAATCCTGTTCGGCTGGGTACCTGCCCTGATCTGGATCATACTGGGATCAATCTTTATAGGCGGGGTGCATGATATGGGATCCCTCATTGCTTCAGTCCGGCATAAAGCCCGTTCCATCACCGAAGTCGTCAAAGAGAATGTTTCCACCCGGGCCTATATTCTGTTCATGATTTTTATCTGGATTACCCTTGTTTACATCATTGTTGCCTTTACCGACATCACCGCCAGTTCTTTTGTAGGCAGCATCACTCTTGAAAACGGAGAAAAAGTTTCCGGAGGAGCCATAGCCACCTCCTCGATGTTGTACCTTCTTTTTCCTGTAATCATGGGGCTTCTGCTAAAATTCACCCGGCTCAGCCTTTTTTATGCCACCCTCATTTTTCTGCCTCTGATCGCCTTCGCCATCTGGGTGGGACAGTATATCCCTTTTAATCTGGATCAATTTCTCGGAATCTCCACCTCCGCTTCTCACAAGCTGTGGGATGTGGGAATTCTTGTATACTGTTTCATCGCTTCCATTCTGCCTATGTGGCTGTTACTTCAGCCCCGCGGACACCTGGGGGGATATTTCCTCTATGCCTCATTATTAGTCGCCGCTATCGGAATTATTTTCGGTGGATTCACCGTCAAGTTCCCGGCCTTCATAATACCCGAAGGATCAACATCGGTTTCTCTTTTCCCCATGTTCCCCCTTCTGTTCATCACCATTGCCTGCGGCGCCTGCTCAGGCTTTCATGCCCTTGTCAGTTCCGGAACAACCTCCAAACAGTTAAAAAAAGAATCCGATGCAAAAATCATCGGATACGGAGCCATGCTCCTGGAAGGTCTTGTCGCCATCATTGCCCTGGCCTGCGTAATGATCCTGAGCAAAGACAATCCCAATATCAGCAAGGCGCCCAATTTTATCTTTGCTTCAGGCATAGGAAGCTTTCTGGAACTGATACACCTTCCGGCCGCCCTCGGGGTCTCTTTTGGTCTGATGGCTTTTACCACGTTTGTTTACGACACTCTCGATGTCTGCACCCGCCTTGGCCGTTATATCATTGAAGAACTTACCGGCTGGAAAAACTGGTTTGGAAGAGCCTTTGCAACAGCTCTGACCGCAGGAGTACCCTTGATGTTTGTCATGCAGAAAATCCTGGATGCCAAAGGCAATGAAATTCCCGCCTGGAAAGTATTCTGGGGGATTTTCGGCGCAGCCAATCAGCTTCTGGCCGCGCTGGCTTTAATCGGGATTTCCGTATGGCTCTTAAACAGCAACCGCAAAAAAATATGGCTTGTGACTTTTCTCCCGGCGGTCTGGATGTTTATCATGAGCAACTGGGCCCTGATCAATCTCATCAGCTCAGCCTGGTATAAAGCAGGCGTATTCAATTTAACACTTGCACCCGTCCCCCTTGTGTCACTTGTTCTTATGGTTCTTTCCCTATGGATGGCCTACGAAACCTATATTGCAGTCACCGGTAAAGCTAAAAAGATTTCTGTTTAATCAAATGCTCTGAATTCAGAATAATATCTGAAAAATGAACTGAAAAGACCTTTAAACAGGGAGAATAAAGTAGTGTTAAACTATACCGCCGCTAAAACCATGATTTTTTATATTCTGGTCCTTGCCGGAGCTCTGGCTGAAACGGCTTTTGTTTTTTTTTCCGAAGGCACCCCCCATCAGGCAGCACTGATTCTACTTTCTGTCACTTTCTGTCTTACCCTGCTTATCCTCCTCCTCGTTATGAAAAAAGAAAATCAGGAAAAACTACAGCTGATTGAAAAATCCAGAGAAATGGATCAATATTTCAACTCTGCTCTTGACCTTCTCTGTATTGCCGATATCCATGGCTATTTCCGAAAACTGAATCCCGAATGGGAAAAAATATTAGGGTATTCGACTTCAGAACTCCTGGGCCGGAAATTTCTTGATTTTGTACATCCTGAAGATATGGATAGTACTCTGAATGCAGTTGCTGCTCTCTCAAAGCAGGAGGCCATTTTAAACTTTACAAACCGTTACCGTCATAAAGACGGATCCTACCGCTGGATTGAATGGAGGTCACATCCCTCCCATAATTCAATTTATGCAGTGGCAAGAGATATTACCGAACGGAAGGAAATGGAACAGACTCTGAAAAAGAATGAAACCCTCTTAAGAGGGGTCTTTGAAATGGACCCGACAGGGGTTTGCCTTACCGTCAACAAAACTTTTATTCTGGTTAATAAAAAATTTTGTGAAATCACAGGTTACTCAGAGTCGGAACTGCTGGGGAAAACCACGCAAATTCTCTATCAGGATGAAAAAAACTATTTATCCATAAGAGAACTGCTTTATTCTCATTTTAAAAATAATAAAAGTGAAAAAATTGAAACCCTCTGGATTCGCAAAGACGGAAAACCCATAAACATTTCCCTCTCAATTAACGCTATCAATCCTTCTGATTATTCAGCAGGAACTATTTCTGTCGTTACCGATATCACGGAACAGAAAAAAATCCAGAATGAATTTCTTCAAAGCGAAGAAAAATTCAGGACTTTTTTTGAGAATATTACCTCAGGGGTTGCCATTCACGATATGATTTATAATGAATCCGGAACCCCTGTTAATTATCGTATCATCAACGTCAACCCTGCCTATAAAGAACATGTTCAGTTGAATCCTGAAAACATCACCGGAAAACTTGCCACAGAAGTATACAAGACTTCTTACCCTCCTTATCTTGAAGAATTCAGCAAAGTCGCACAAACAAGAATTCCCTGCAGATTTGAAACTTTTTTTGAACCCATGAAAAAGCATTTCATGATTTCTGTCATTTCCCCCAGGCAAGGACAATTTGCAACGATTTTTGAAGATATTACCGAAAGCAAACAGAGAGAGTCAGATCTGCGTCAAAAAAATGAAGAGCTTGCACGCTTTACCTACACAGTTTCCCATGATTTAAAAAGCCCTCTGGTCACTATCAAAGCCTTTACCTCCTACCTGAAGGAAGACATCCAGAAAAAAGACAAGGGGACTCTGGAAAATGATCTGGGCTATATCCAGAATGCAGCGGATAAAATGGGAAAGCTTCTGGATGAGCTTCTGAACTTTTCCAGAATTGGCCGGAAGGATAATCCTAAAATTGAAATTTCCCTCTCGAGTATCGCCCATGCCGCCGCAGACCTGGTGGCCGGGAAAATAAGAGGAAACAAAGCACAGGTGTTGATTACTGAAACTCCGGTGATTCTTTTCGGTGATCCCCAAAGGCTTCTTCAGCTTTATCAAAACCTTATCGACAATGCCGTAAAATATATGGGAGCCCAGGAAAATCCCCTTATTGAAGTCGGGATCGAAAAAAAAGACGATACCCTCCTCCTTTTTGTACGGGACAATGGCATGGGGATTGACCCGCGCTATCATCACAAGCTTTTCAATTTATTTGAAAAACTGGACAAAAATTCAGAAGGAACCGGTATGGGGCTGGCTTTGATTAAACGCATTGTTGAAACGCACAGGGGAAATATTTATTTAAAATCTGAAGGGCTCGGAAAAGGGACAACCTTTTATTTTACACTGGAAAATACAAAATTCGGCACTATAAAGGAGGATAATAATGACAAAGGGTGAACCTCTGTTAATACTATATATTGAAGACGACCCGGCGCATGCCGAAATTGCCATGCGAAACCTGAAAAAAAGCCGGTTTGCCAATCAGATCGTTCACCTGACAGATGGACAGCAGGCTGTGGACTACCTTTTCAGAAAAGGCAGCTATTCAGAACCCGCTGCAAGTCCCCGCCCTCACCTCATCCTTCTTGATCTGCGACTTCCCAAAATTGATGGTTTGGAAGTATTGAAAATATTAAAAGAGGACACAAGTCTTTCCTCCATTCCCGTGGTCATCCTTACGACCTCTAATGCGGAAACAGACATTGCCAAAGCCTATGACCATCATGTAAACAGCTATCTGGTCAAACCTCTGGATTTCGAGAATTTTTCAAATCTGCTCGAATCCCTGGGTTTTTACTGGCTGGCATGGAACACCTATCCTAATTAACTAAAGGAATTTCCCCTATGGATGATCCCTTTGATATTCTGATCATTGAAGACGAAGAAGCTCACGCACGGGCTCTTGAAAGAGCATTTAAAGCACTCAAGGCGTATCAACTCACCTTCGTTTCGACTCTGGAAGAAATGCGTAAAATTTTGAAGAAAATGACACCCCATTTAATCTTAAGCGACATTAATCTTCCCGATGGAAAAGTTTTTGAAATTCTTTCTGCAGACCCGGAAAATCTTCCCTATCCCATCATTGCCATGACCTCCTTTGGAGACGAAGAAACGGCCGTTCACACGCTTAAATCGGGGGCTCTTGATTATATTGCCAAGTCTGAAAAAACATTTTCGGACATTCCCCGGATCGTGGAAAGGGTTTTGCGGGAATGGCAGAATATTCAAAAACGGAAACAGATGGAAAAACAGCTCCGGGACAGTGAGGAGGATTTCAGAACTCTCTTTGATACCATGGCTCAGGGTGTCATCTATCAGGATGTTCACGGGAAAATAATCTCGGCAAATCATGCGGCTGAACACATTTTCGGCATTTCTTTAAAATCAATGATCGGGAAAAACGTCTTTGATTCCCTGAAAAGCATACAGGAAGGCGGCACTCTTTTTCCGGAAAAAATTCACCCCTCCATGCAGGCGTTAAAAACAGGAAACGCCGTGCATAATGTTCTTATGGGTGTTCTGAATTCAAAAACAGAACAGTACCGCTGGATTATTGTCAATGCCATCCCCCGTTTTAAAGAAGGGAATGGAGCCCCTTTCTGTGTCTGCAGCACTTTCACGGATATCACAGAAAGGAAGCAAATGGAGGATCTTCTGGCCTCTGAAAAGGAGCTTCTGGCCGTAACTCTGGCAAGCATTGGAGACGGGGTCATCACCACGGATATCTTCGGAAAAGTCGTACTCATGAATTCCATAGCGGAAAAACTTACAGGATGGGCCCTTGAAGATGCTCAGGGAAAATCTTTTTCCGATATTTTCAGAATTGTGGATGAATTGACTCAAAAACCCTGCATAAACCCCATGGATTCCGTGCTCGCCACCGGAAAAATAAGCGAACTGGATAGCCACACCCTTCTTATCTCCAGGAACGGAACAAAAAGGCTCATTTCCGACAGTGTGGCTCCCATCAAAAATCAGAGCGGAAAAATTCTGGGCATTGTTCTTGTTTTTCGCGATATAACGGAAAAACAGAAATGGATGGATTCTGTTCAGAATAATCAGAAACTTGAATCCTTAGGTACACTGGCCGGTGGGATTGCCCATGATTTCAACAATCTTCTCGGCGGGGTCTTAGGCTTTGTTGATCTTGCCAATATGATCACAAAAGACAAGCAGGTCTCCGACTACCTTACCTCAGCCCTGGATACCCTGTCGAGAGCCAAAGACCTGACCCAGCAGCTTCTTACTTTCGCCCAGGGCGGGAGTCCGGTAAGAAAACTGGAATCTCTTTTCCCTTTTATATCGGAAACGATTCAGTTTGCCTTAAGCGGCTCTCAAACGGCCTGCCATTTTGACATCCAGGAGGATCTCTGGCTATGTCATTTCGACAGAATTCAAATAAGACAGGTAATCAATAATATCATTCTCAATGCCCGGCAGGCCATGCCCAAAGGCGGAAATATCACACTCAAGGCGGCCAATGTCCACTTAAAAGAAAATAATGTTCCCTCGCTTGCTGAAGGAAATTATATCAAAATATCAATAGAGGATACCGGATGCGGAATTACTCCGGAGGTTCTTCCTAAAATTTTCGATCCTTTTTTCACCACCACTTCTCAAGGAAAAGGCCTGGGATTAACGATCTGTTATTCCATCATCAAACGTCACGGAGGAGTCATTGAAGCCTTCTCAAAAATAAACAAGGGCTCTTGTTTCGTAATCTATCTTCCGGCTTATGACAGAAGCCTGGCTTCTTTTGATATCTCGTTGCCCGGCTTTCAGAAAAAAAGCGGAGAGATCCTTTTAATGGATGATGAAGAAGTCATACAGAAAACGGTCAGCGCCATGCTGAAAAATCTGGGATATTCCGTAACGGTTGCTTCAAACGGTGAAGAAGTTCTTCAATTGATAAATGAAAGATCCGCCGTGCCTTTTACCGCTATGATTCTGGATCTAACCATCCCGGGCGCCATGGGCGGAAAAGAAGCAATTCAGGAGATCCGTAAAAGAAACATCCGGATTCCAGTTTTTGTTTCCAGCGGATATTCTGAAGATCCTTTAATGTCCAGACCTGAACAATACGGATTTACGGCCAGCCTTAAAAAACCTTTCCGAATGGCTGAACTGTCAAAAATGCTGAACCAATACCTAAAATAAGAAGGGCTCTCCCCCACCATGGTCTCAGGAATCAGGCCGCCTGCTTCAAAATTTTGAGATTCTTCTGCTCGCGGAGAATCATCTCCACAGAAAGATTTTGAAATCCATATTTTAAAATATCCGTTTCCGCGTGCAGCTGCATTAAAATTTCCTCGTTAAAATCTTTCGAATGGTCTTCTGTCTGCACAATAAACTGAAGCCTGGAGATATCTGAAAAACCGGCGAGCCTCTGTATCCGTTCAGCAACAGGATAGCCTCTTCTGAGCAGATGTGCCTTGATATGAGTTAATTCCGGATTCTTCCGGCAGGCGTCCCTGACCCCCTCGATTTCATTCACTGTTTTGCAGAGCACAAGGCTTGGAATTTCCGTATCAAAAACGACCTTATTTCTCACCAGAGAAAAAAAAGCAGGGGCATCCAGAACACGGAATTTATCGGCGGGACTGCGTAAAGGGTCACCGTTTAACCCAATCTTAAGCTTCTCCTCAAGACCCTGAATACCCTTTTCAAGCTCAGGGAGAGTCATCTGATCGGAACGGTGGGTATACTGAATTTTCCCCGTTTTCCGGCCCTGTTCAATCGCATAAACAATTTCCGAAACAGGTTCTTCAAGGGTTCCTTCAAGGGAAGAGGCATGATTCAGGATTTCCCAGTAAAAACGTTTCTGCGCATAACGCAGATTATCCAGATGCGCTGCAGTGACATGCCAGACATCCGGAACAGGCTTATTCAAAGGCTTTCCGTTATTATCATATTTAATTTCCACAACATTTCCCAGCTCGTTATTATGAATTAACGCAGAAACCACCTCATAACAGGATTTAAGGGCATCCACAAAATCCTTGTCCTTATTCAGCGAATAACGCATTCCCTCAATGAATTCCTCGGTCTGCTTTTCCACACTGATCTTTGCATGAAAATATCCCCGGCCGATGGATTTCAGAAAATAATCCGGGTTCAGTTTGTTTAAAAGTCCGTACAAACCGATTCCCAGACGATCCACTTTGGAATGGTAATGAAATTTATACTGGCTGAAATAGACCTTCACTCGTTCTTCCAGAGGAAAACCGGAATCAAAAAACGGACGGTGATCCGTATCAATGGATAGGATTCGGTCTCTTAAGTTCAGGCCATCCATTTTATCAGAAAAGTAAAAAAGCTCTGCCTCAAGTTTAGCCTGGGCATTATTTCGAAAAGGCTCCTTCTCAACCAGAGAGGTTGCAAAACTGAGAAATTCCTGAAAGGCCGTATAACTCTCATCGGAAATCATCTGTCTTTTTTCTTTAATCGCCATGTTTTCCTCATAGGATTGAATATCCTCAAGAAGAGAGAATTTATCTTTCCCCCAAAGCCCGTCATGATGCAGAATCAAAAAGACAACTTTAGCCTTCAAAAGATTCAGATGTCTCCTGAATTCTTCGTCAGTGTCCTTAATCCACATCCTCCGGAAATATTTCTTTTGTTTTTCAATAAATTGAAATGCATTTTTGGCTCCTGCAATGTGATGAAGCTTTCTGTCTTTAAAATAATGCAGGGTGGAAATATCATGAAACATGCTGGCCAGTACAATGGCCTCCCAATCAATCTTTGAAATACTCGCCGGGGTATAATCCGGAGGCAGCAACGGCTTGAGGGAAGAATTTTCAAACCACTTGTCCTGAGAATCAATCCGGGTTGCCAGCAATTCAATAAACCGTTCACGGGCCTGTTCTGAATCAAATCCTCCCAGATATCCGGGATCGGCTAAAAACTCTCCCCTCATCTGTTCCAGAATCGTTTTCAGAGAAGGGCTGTTTTCATTGCCTGAAACAATCATCTGGGCAATATTGAATACGGTCAGATAATGTCCGTAGCCATGGCCTATATCTTCCACCAGAAGGGTCGTATAAGAGGGATTGATATCCGTCATTAATTTAATAAGCCTGGAAGGTTTAAGAGCCCAGGAATTGGAGGCAATAAAGTCATCAATCTTCTGAGAAAGTTTAACCAGGGAATCGAATTTTTCTATATGAGCCCTGTTGTAATCCATGGACTCCGGGGTGCCTTTTTTTGTTTTAACCAGCCCCTTATAAAGACTGAACCCCAGCCCCTCCAAATCTTCATGTCCGCTGAACAAAGACTGTATATCGTACATGGCATTTTTCTCAAATTGTTTATAAAGCCAAATGAACTGATTCTCTGACAGAGGCGCAGAATCCTGCATTTCCGGAAAAGAAACTGAAGAAATAAGATCCTCACGGGTTTTAGCAAGAAAGCCCGGGGATACAGGATAAATTCCTTTAATCCACTGAAGCTTTGATTCAGCCTGCTGATCTTCAGGATAAAAAAGTTTAACTTTATCAAACGAATCGCTCAAAACCGAATAGGTTTTTTCAAATTTTTTCCAATACTTTTCCTGAATTGCAAAAGGAAGCTCAGAAAAAACAAGGAGATTGCTCTGGGGTGAATTTCCCGGAAAAAAACGGGATTGCTGATCAATGATGGCATCGCGGATATTCTGGCAGAGACGCTGCATCTCTCGCGGCGCAAAATCTCTGGAAACGAGGGAATTTCTTCGGGCTTTTAAAGGAAGGTATGCTTCGGCATACACCGTATAGTGTTTTATTTTCGAATTTTTAGACTTGTATTCCTGCAAATAAAGAGTCCGGGAACGACGATGATTCGAAAGTTCTTCAGCCGGAAAAAAATTCAAACCGATATTGCAGGAAATTTTATCCATTTCCGGCATGATGTTCGACTTTATTAAAAAATCTGAAAAAACACGTTCAAGAAGCACATATTCTTCAAAGGCGGCATTGTCATCAACAGTAAAACCGGTCTGGGACATGGAGGTCCTTACTTTCAAATTCTCCATATCTGAAAAAGATACAGAAGGCAGCATAGTTCTGCGGTATCCTTCCGGCATTTTAATACGGTTTTTCCCTGTCACCGTTTTCATAAGATCCCGGATTTTAAAGGAAATATCAGGGCTGAAAATCAACTCAATTTTTTTCGGATTATAACTTATTTCAAAATTTCTGTGTTTTAAAACGGTCATCGATTGAATATGTCGCTGAAAAGCGGAAATAACTTCATTATTAAGGAGATCCGCTTCATTATAAAAGCCATTTTTTAAGTTATAGTATATTTCATACTGAACAAAAGGATTTTTAACAGAAAAAATATAATCAGCCATAGCATCTTCATAAGCAGTTTGAACAGCCTGTCTGATGCTGAGAAATGAATGAGGGGAAAGTGTAAATCTTAAAAACAAATAACCGCAATTATCAGAAGCAAAAGAAGATAAAGATAGACAAAATATAAAAATCATAAATTGAACTATAAAGTTTTTTATCATGATATAAACTATATCACATCTGAGAATTAGATCAAGGGGGTGTAAAAAAATAACTACAGGGTTTTGTATAAAATTAAAAATTTCAGTTCTGAAACAAAAAATTAGTAATTTCTTTTAGATAAATATGTTGCAAAAAATAGAGTTAAAGATCTCAGATTCCTTAAAATTTAACAGAACGTTTAATGTCCCTGTAAAAATTTTCATGAACCCCTAAGGCGATCAATGTCCTTAATTTTTCATCCCAGGTATACGCCAAAAGATACTGCTGTTTCAGAATTGGAAATTTATAAACCCACACCTCCGAAAGATCCCCCGATTTTTGCTGTCCGATTTTAGGGTGTGCAATCAAACTTTGAATAGCTTTATCCAGATCCCAAAGTTGATTTTTTTTTAGTTTCTTCTTCTGCCTGGCAAACAGATTCGTTTGAAAAATTTGAACTTTGTCCAAAACTTATCTTCCTTCTCCGAAAACATAAGCCGACGTTTCGCCATTTTCAGCCTGTTCCAGACCGATCAAAATATCCTGAATAAAAGAAAAGGGCAAATCCGGATTATCTTCAGCAATTTCCCCGATAGTCGCCCAGTACTCAATCTGACCCGCCACAGACCTTTTCAGGGCATGGGATCTTGAACGGGCTTTTTTAACCAAATCATCTGATATCCTGACAGCGGTTGGCATAAGAAATTCCTTTGATAATAAAATTATAACCGTCTACTAATAGTAGCATTATAAAATAATTCATTGCAAAATACAACTTCAAAACTAGACATTTTATAAATAAAAAAAATGATAAATAAAATCTGACAAAAACTTTTATTTTAATTAATGCGTTAGTACATAATTTAAATTTTGAAACATTATGAGGATAACACAAAAAAAATGACTGTCCTAATTATTCACCGGAAGGAAGGAATACTCACGCCCATATTTCATCATCTGTGTTTCAAAATCTTTAGGGTATTCAACCCTGACGTCTTTGATTTCGCCTTCCTTCAGCACAGGAATCAACTCTGGATTAATGAACCCGGAAAAGGGTGCAAGATTCAGTCTTTTGTATCGGAGAAGGACCTCACTGTGCAGTTTCTTATCCACTTTCACCCCGTAAGTTTCTATTAAAGCCTTTCCCGCCTCAAAATCACCCTCTGATTTTATACGCTGAATTTCCCCCAGAAGCTTACCGAAAAGCACACGCAATTTCACAAAATCATTGATGACAAAATAAGTTTTTTCATCTTTCACTTTCTGTTCAATCACCTGGGCCGCCGCACCCATTTCAAAGCACCATCGGGCAATCAGCTGACGATTTCGCATGTGTGCCTCCTCGATGTCTTTTCCTGGCTGAAGGCGAACCATCTGCGTAAAAAGCCCGTTGCGGATATATTTGATGTATTCCGCATGTGCAGCGCGGGTCTCGGGGATCAGGCCCAGCTCCACCATTTTTTCATCCATGAGAAAATAAAGGGCAAACAGGTCGGCCCTGGCTTCTTCCAGCGCAGACTGATAATTCTGCAGGGCATCGCTTCTCGTTCCGGGCATCAGCTGGCCGGAACCATGCCCCAGGCATTCATGCATATCCGTATGAAGGTTATCGGTCAGGAATCCGTATTTTTTAACCAGCTCGATTTCATTCTGATCATAAGAAAACTCTTCAAGCATGCCGTTGCCCAGGGAGGCCTGGTCATAGGCATAGGTGATATTCTCAAGTGTCACCGACTTGGATCCGTAATCCTTCCGGATCCAGTCCGCATTCGGCAGATTGATCCCGATGGCGGTTGAGGGGGAGTTGTCCCCGCCGAGCTGAACCGCTGTAATCACCTTGGCTGAAACCCCTTTTACTTTTTTCTTTCGAAAACACGGCAAAATAGGGGCATGGTCTTCAAACCACTGGGCATTTGCGCTGATGATTTCTGTGCGCCTGGTCGCCTCAGTATTTTTAAAATTCACAACCGATTCCCAGGTGGCTTTCCTGCCGAGCGGGTCCTGATAGGTCTCAATGAATCCGTTCACAAAATCCACATGAGAATCCAGATCCTTAACCCAGAGGATGTTATACTCATCCCAGGTTTTAAGGTCTCCGGTTTTATAGTATTCCATTAGTTTTTCAATAACAGCCTTCTGCGCATTATTCTCAGCTGTGTCCGCCGCCTTTTCAAGCCATTCCACAATCGTTTTAATCGCATTTCCATAAAGCCCGTCAATCTTGAAAATCTTCTCTGCCAGTTTCCCGTTTTCCTTCACAAGTCTGGAATTCAGGCCATGAGAAACTGGCTTACGCGCATGAGCGTCTTTTTTGGACCTGTAAAAATCCTCAGCCTCCTTCTGGGTAATGCCTTCATAAAAATTCACCGCTGAATTCAAAACCATATCTATCGAGGAATCCAGGTTCACTTTTTTTGAAAAAATCTTCGGATCAAACATCAGCGGGCTAAGACGCTTTAAAAACTGATCCGTATCTTCACCGGGTAAAACCGGAAGATTTTCAGGGCAGGATTTCTGTACCAGTTCTTTAAAGAACTCTCTGGAAAATTCCGGAAGAATCTTTTCAGAAGCATAATGGTGATGAATTCCATTCGAAAACCAGAACCTCTTGGTATACACCATGAACTTCTGGAAGTTCAGACTCCTGCGGTCCCCCTTGTAATGCTCAAGAATATTTTCAAGAGTTTTCCGGATCAAAAGGTTGCACTTGCAGTTCTGGTCATAAATGATATCCCTCCCGGCAAGCCCTGCCTGAGTCAGATAATAAAGCAGCTTTTTCTGATTTAAAGAAAGGGATTCAAAACCGGGGATCTGGTAACGAAGAATTTTAATGTCAGCGAATTGCTCTGTCTGATATTGAAAGGTATCAAGTTCCGGTGGAATTCCAGTCGTTTTTTCAGGATCTTCAGATAAAAAATTCAAACTCATTTTCACACTCAGCATATTTTAAAAAGTTGGAGATAAAATTAACCTGGATTTTGCAACTCGCGACAAATATCCGGATTAGGAATTATTTTTAATAAAAAAACACTATCAATTATCCCCCTCCCTGTCAAACCTGCACCCGATAAATCCTCTCCATTTTTTTTGACGGGATACGGAATCTTCAGATCCTCAAATAAAAATTCAGGAATTGCGGCTAACCGTATATTGACGCTCAGAATTCAGGCTAAGCCGCTCTTTCTTTGCTTTTCCTGCCCTCAAGGTCTTCAAACACAATCCCTGACTGCTGTTCCAGGATCCTAAAAATCACTTCCAGAAGCGTGACAGTTCTTTCCCTGTCCTTTTGCTTCAGGCTCGTCTCCAGGGTTCTCATCAGGGTGACCAGGCTGGAATAAAGCGTAGGATATTCGCGTTCAACGCGGTTTAAGGAGTCAAAAACTTTTTTGTACAGGGAAGAAATCCCGAAATATCTGTTTGCCGCAACTCTACGCTTCAGTTCCGCAAGATTTAAAAAAAGAAAACGAAGGTTGTTTCTGAAAACAACAGCCTTGTCTTTTTCCTTCTGAACGCCTTGAAGTCCGGTCAGACGGGTTTTTAAAGCCTGCATCCCCTTCGACTGAATCAGAACCTTGAATTCCGTATTTTTGAGCACTTCTTCAGAAAAGGGATTAAGTTCCCCGGTGTTCATTCCCAGGTTTTTCAGAAAATTCTTCTGCAGGATGAACCCTTCTGTTGAAAGGCCATAAGTATTTCCAGCCCTCATAATATCCTGAAAATTAACATAATAAGTAATATCGCACTGTCCTACCCTGGCATACATTTCGCGAACATCATGTGTTTCCACATTCCAGACAGCATATCCGCCTCTCTGAATTTTAAGAATATCCTGGTAATTGTCATGACCATAATCCACGGTAATCACAAAGCCTCGTTTAAGAATTTCAGCCGAAGACTTCTGCCAGGGCCTTATATCCAGGTTAACTGTAATCTCAGCCCCCTCAGGAATCGGCTCCTGGAGCTCTTCACAGTACCGGCTTAGTTCCGGGGAAGACAGCTCCCCCAGGATGTCCCTGAGTTTTCCATTTTCATGAGTCACATAGACTTCATAAAATTTCCCGTCCATTTTCTGAATTCTGTGAATCAGAAAATTGTCAATCATCTCATTTGAAAGAACAACCCCTTCGCGGTCTTTAAGGGCAAGACCGGATGTGGCGGAGGCATGGATCCATTCCACAGAAGCTTTTTTTATGCCTTTGAAATGAGGAAGGACTTCCTGTTTCTGCTCTTCAATGAGCTTTGAACTGATCTCCACAATATGATAGGTCAGGGCACGGTATAATGCGCCGTTGTTCCTGCGGATGGAATTCAGGATATGAATGCAGAGTTTTCCCCTTCCGGCCCCCATCTCCACAATGGAAAACTTTTTAGGGGATCCCATGAGCTTCCACATCTCAATGATCTGCTTTGCCACAAGGCTGCCGAAGGTGTCATAATTGGCAAAAGTGTCAAAATCTCCGGATAGGGCAATATCCGCCTTTCCAGTAAAAAACCCCTTCTCCTTTTCACCGGAATCCGAGTAAAGGGCTTCATTCATAAAATCATAAAAGGTCATCCGCTTCTGGGGGGAGGACTCGATTTTTCTCACAATTTTATCAAGAAGAAAGGGATTATAAAGAAAACCTTTATTCTCATCCTTTCCGCTTGGATATTGCGACAAGGGAGACAGGGCTAAAGCCTCGAAAACAGGATTATAAAAAAGAGAAAGGGCTAATGCAAAAATGATAAAAATTTTTATTTTCATCGAAGAAAATTATACCTGAAAATCAAAAAAGGATTAAGCCGCCTTCTGAAAGAGACCAAATACCTGCTTATACTGTTCATGAAAAAGATTATAATTAATCTTACCCGTATTTTCATCTTCAAACCACTTAAAAGAAGCCTTCAATTGAATATCGGAAAAGGAAATTTTATCACCTGATTTCTTGTATTGATCGTAAAGTCTATACATGGTCTTCATTCTTAAATTGGAAATCTTCACGAATTGTTCACGCGAAAGCTTCAACTGCTTTGCCTCAGCTTCAGAAAGCCCCTGGGTATTTTGTTTGGATTCCAGATCGTTAATAGTTTTCATTACGGGATTTAACTGTGCAGAATATCCCCGGGTTCCCCTGGCAAAAACCATCTGAAGGGAAAGATCAACCATAGTGTTCAAATCCAGAGATTTGACATAATTTTTAGATACATCCGCTGTATTGGAGCTGATAATCAGAAACTTTATATCTAAAGGAATATTCTCTGCATCAATCACCTTTTTAATCTCTATAAGTGATTTATAGCTGAATCCCTGAATGGCTTCATCGGTCGCAATAAAAATCGTCTTGGGATCCTTTTCTTTTCCACTGAGATATCTCCCGATCTCTTTTTTCACAAGCTGATAATGATTCTCTTCATCCCCCAGCTTATCATTACGGATGGAATTCACGATATTTTTGGTCATTGCCTTCTTATCAGACTCAAAATCCATGGTTTTTATCTTTTCACCAAAAATATGAAAGCTTCCTTTTTCAATGGATTTAACCCCCAGATCATCAAGATAATTCAGAAATATGGAGACATCCGTCGGGCTCATGGAGTTACTGCCGTCAATATAAACATCCGCGTCTGTGTTTGGTTTGCTGAAGGTCAATTCAAAGTTTTCCGGCAACAGTGTTTTCAAGACCACGGTTTGAAGACCGGTCTGATCAAAAGCCACACTGATTCCTGAATTTCTCATTTGTGCAAAAAGAGCATTTTTTTGATTCTTCATCGAGGGATCTTTTAAAATATCAAGAATCCGGTCGTTTGAAAGTTCATTAATCGATTTGGCCTTTCCGTCAAGCGCCAAAATCTTTTCAATGATGGAAACTGAATTTTGATTCGCAGCGATAATCGAATGAATATCCTCAACCCCGTCTGCAAGAAAATTATTAAGTACCTTGTAATTCTGAAGCCCGAGGGCTTTTAAACTCGCGTCCAGAACAGCAATACGGACGGATGTTAATGCCGAATTGCCTGTGATATCCAGAGTTTTTCCGTCAATGGCCGTACCCATATCCTTAAGATCAAGAGTTTTCACATCCTCTGTGGTTATTCCATTCGAGGCAAGAGCAGCCATCGTTTCTTCACTTCCAAGAATCATGTTCACAAGGGTATTTTTTAAAATATTTTTCATTTGTGGGGAAGTGAAAGCCACATTGGAATAATTCTTCTTCATCAGATCCCTGCTGAAAGTTTCAAGTTTTGAAGTATCCACCGTCCCGTCTATCACAGACTGAACATTATTCTGAATATATATCTCCATATTCTGATATTCTGTAGCTGCAGAGTTCGAATCTGCCCCTCCATAGAGAGAAAGGGTCAGAGATTTTTTTTCATTAAGCGTTCCCTTTTCCACAATCGATTGAAGAACCTTCTGATCAGGATTGGCGTAATTAGGCTTATATAAGGCCTGAAACTCGACCTCCATTTTTTCCTGACTTGAAATTTTCAGCAGATTCCCCTCGGCCTTAATATGAGATTCTGTTCGAAAAGTAAGACTGTAACCTTTCCCGCTAATTGTTTCCTTACTAAGCTGATTTCCCTTAGTCTCAAGTTTCAAAAGCTGTTCCAGCAGATCGTTTTGATCCACATAAGGATTCTCTGCAAGAATGGATTTAAAAAGGGCTTGATTATCCCCGGATATGGAATTTAAATTCAGAGCATTGACAACAACCTCCTTCGCTCCGCTAAAGGACAGATCATAGCTGTCCGCGTCCGCAGCTTTGAGAGCCAGATCCGTTATATGATAACCATTCTGCTGATAATCCAGGACAGAAGAAGTCAGTCTGGATTTATTGATACCCTCCGCCTTATGAGTTTCGAGAAACCGGCTTACCAGATTCTGATGAAAAGGGGTTAGTGCTTTAAAATTCGGATCCATCCTGAAATCATCATAATGCACCTCAATTGCTTTTTCCGCATGCTCAACCTTTAATTCACTGATATGTTTGAAAAGTTGATCTGCATTCATCTCCTCAAGATATTTAATTTTCCCTTTTTCCTGGGGGATAGTATCCTTAACCCCCTTGCCGTCCGCATCATAATCCGTAAACGAATAGGCATTCCGGATTACAATAGAGGAGGCTTCCGCCTGAGCCTGTTCCATTTTGATTTCATTGTTTAACTTGTCTGCATTGGCAACCATCCCGTAGGCGTTACTGAGAAATCCTGTCGACATGGCCGACATAACAAAAAAAGTGGCAATCCGTCTTCCCAAAGTTGTTTTTAAAGCTTCCCACAATAAATCCTTCCCTCGGGATTCGATCTGTGGCTGATACTGATTAAAAAGCTGATTATGAAACAACAGCAAAGCCTGAAAATTCTCACTTTTATAGGCTTCTTTTTCACGAACAACAGGCGAAAGCTCCCTTAAAGAGTGAACAAGAGAAAGCTCTTCCCCGTTAACGCTGAGACTTAAGAATACCTGATCCCCTTTTAAACGTACATTCTTTGTTACATTATTGCCGTTGGAATCTCGCAAGCTCCATTCAAAAATCCGTGACTCATCTTTTGTTCGGCTGATGCTTAATTCCAAAAAATCTCTGATGGTCATGGATTCAGGATTTTCAAAAACAGTCAATCCGCCGATCTGATTAGACGAACCATCCCATTGATTAATTGTAAACGTTTCATTTTGAGGAGATTGACGCATAAAAGAAGACGGAGAAAGGGTACTTTTCATTTCAGAATCGCAGGCAAAAAGTCTGACGGAGCACATCAAAAGACTTAAAAATATAAGAAAATAATTTTTCATTTGTATTAAATATACCTTATAGATGAACAGAGTCAATCCCCTGAGGCTTATTTTAAATAAAAAAGCAACTTTGGATTAATAAAAAATAAAAAAAACCGACTGAAGTCAGCCGGTTTTTTTTTATTTTTATAGGTGAGATAATAAATAATTAAAAACTAAAGGAAGTTTTAAGCCCAACCACAGTGGGTTCCTCAATAGCTGCGCCCCCTTCCATAATATACACATAACGCCAATTATCAGTAAACTTAATGAGGTTCTGACCATAAAGCGTAATAATCCAGGGTTCGGTAATTTTGTATGAAACGGATAAATCAAACCGGAAATCCGTATCAAATATACCTTTATCTTCCATTCTCTTGATATTGGCATTAACGGTTTCTTCATACTCGGTTCCGGCAGCGCCTTTCCGATACATCTCCATCCAGTTTTTATTCCCCTCATATTCCCAAGTTATTCTCATGCTGTTAAAAACGGTCAACTTTTCTGTGATTTTCATTATAGTATACAACTTAGTGACATTATTAGCCCAGTTCATTCTGTCATTGCCCGTGCTCAGCCGTCTGATCCCCTCATAATCCGTATCATTTGAATCAGAACGGCTGATATAACTTCCAGGCGTCTCATCCGATAATTCAAAATCAAGCTGTTTGGCAAAGGCATGGCTGAAACCTAAGGCATATCTTTCATCTTCTGATTTGTATTCCAGAGTAAGATCCACCCCTCCAAGAGTTAAAAATCCTGTGCGTGCAGTGGTACGCACAGAACCGGCTTCTTCTCCACCTTGAGCATTCCATCCCAGAAGATCAGCATCACTATAAAAAATGGCCAGTTCACAGGAGGTTTGAGGTGTTAACTTTTTACTATAAACAAATTCCATTCCGTCAAATTCTTCCTGGTCAGGGGATTCATTTCCGTAATAATCGGCGGAAGCCAGCTGAATCAATGAATTTTCACGGATGGATCTCTGGATGTTAAACTTGAAAAGACCTGCACTTTCATGATTATAAATGAAAGAAAGACGCGGAGAATAACTTATTTCTGAAAACTCATATTTATCCGCTCTTCCGGATAACATGACATCAAACGTGTCTGTTAAAGATATATTGATTTCACCCAGAAAGGCGTAATTATACATGTCATAATTTGTCAGATAAATCTGTTGATCAGTTCCAATCCAATTTCTTGCAGCATAAGCAGGAGACCCCGGGTATGCCAAAAAGAGGACCCCGTCATCCATAATAAATTCATCATCACTATCGCCCCATCCCTTATCCAGTTTATCATAGGCATATTCAAAACCAAAGGCAGATTTAATTTTCTCTGAAAAATCATATTTGAGGGTTGTTTTCAAAAGAAAATCATTTTCTGAATAATTTTCAACGTAGCCTCCTGTCTGAATAAGGTCTGTATCTACCCTCTCCTGATCTATGGAGGAATAACTGATTGTCGATTTTAAACTCATAGAATCTGTAAAAACATGATTATTTTCAGCTGCCAGAACATACTGTCTGACTCCTGAACAAGGAGTATTCTGCCAATCCCCATCATTATTTCTTCTCTGATAGAACCATCTGGAATCTGTGGTTTCATCTGTCCAGCATACAATTCTTGAACTACCCGAATTCACATATCTTCCCCAGATTTTAAATTCCTTTAAAAAATTCAATTCCGTATAGAATTTCACCTGTTCCTGCTCATCATAATCCGCATAATATTCAGTCACAGGAGAAACATAACTATTTCCCTGAATCGCCATAGGTTCAACATATCTTGCTTCTCTGGAAGGAGGTGAAAAGGCAAAGATATCCGAATCCTCATACCCTTCTGTCTTAGTAATGCTTGCATAGGTATAAAGGCCCCAATTATCCTTAACAATTGAATTAGAAACATTCAGGCCTTTTGAATCATAGCCGCTGACATAATTAACTCCGATATTAGATCCTTCAGGAACAACTGAAGCATTTTTTGTTGTAAGGCTGATAACCCCGGCCACAGCGCCTGGCCCGTAAGTTACAGAGCCCGGACCGCGGATGACTTCCACTTTTTCAATATCATTCAAATCCCAGTTTTCCATTTCAGTCACCACTCCGGCGTGTGATTTCTGATTGACAAGCCTTCCATTAACCAGAAGAAGCCAGGTATAATCTCTGTCAACAATCAAACCTCTCAACCCCATATGAGGACAATCAAAACTCGTAGTATACTGAAAACCAGGAACAAACATCTCCAGGAGGTCATAGAGATTTCTTACAGGAGCAAGGGCGATCTTTTCCTTTTCAATCGTAGTGACGGAAACAGGCGTTTTATCGGCCTGAGACTGAGTAAGTGTTCCCATAACAATAGGAACCTCCATAAATAAAAGAGTCTCAAGACCTTCTAAATTCTGTTCGATCATCTGTGAATTTTGAGGATAAACCGCACAACAGATTCCAAAGATAAAAAACTGAAATAACAACTTTTTCATGTTTCCCCCTTTTTATCATAAATAAAACAAAATTATTATTTGTTATTATTAATAAAAAACAAAAGTGAAGTCAAAATTTAATTTATTTTCAACACTTATCATTATAAAAAATCAGTTTTACAATGCTTGTACTTGATATTTTATATTTTTATGCTTATTATTTAATAAATTCTTTAAATAAGGAATAAATCATGGCCACCATTGAAATTGAAAATGACCGAAGAAAAATATTTTATGACACAAAAACAAAAATGTTGTTCACTATTTTCATTTTTTTCACCATTTTAATGGCCATTTTCATGACTGGCACCCTTCTTGGTAATCTCGGATTTCAATTCTTCACCCCTGGAAAAACAGGGGAGGCCTTTACCTTCAGCAATGAAACGATTATCGTATTCATTGTTCTCTGGTCTCTTTACGGCTACCTCATTGCCTATACCTATGCCTATTCCAAAATTCAGGGTATCATTTTCCGTATGGGCAGGATCTTTGAAAAAATTTCAGAAAAGCAGGGAATCAAGCTTACCTTCCGGCGCAAAGATCCTTTTCATGCTGTTTCCGACAGCTTTCATAAAATGCTTGATCATGTGAGGCAGAGACCTGATCTGAAAAAAGAACTTCAGATCATCATCCGCGAGGCCAAAAGCCCAATCAAAGAGAAACTTGAAGATCTTCTGAAAAAATTCTGAATACCTTTTTATTAAATGATCCTAAGATAAAAGTCAAAGATAGCGTGTCAATTTTTCAGCCTTGATCTGTTCGACAATTTTTTTCACCTGCTGACAGGAATCCTTGGGGCAAACCATAACAGCATCTTCAGTCTGCACCAGGACCATACCGTTCAAATCAATAGCAGAGGCGATAAGGGAATTCTTCTCAGTTAAATTATAGATAAGACTGTCCCTGCAGTTAATCAGTTTTGCCTGTCCGATGACCACATTTCCGTTTTCATCAGCTTTAAAATGTTTTCCTATGGCTTCCCAGGAACCGATGTCATCCCAGTCAAAGGTCGCGGTTGCCGCAACAATGTTTCCGGCATTTTCCATGATGCCGTAGTCAATGGACTTTTTTTCAAGCGCCGGATAAATCACTTCCAGAAGCTTATCCAGAGTCTTGCCCTGGGTAAGTCCTTCCAGAATGGAAAGGAGGCCCGAATATAAAGAAGGCATCTGCCTTTCAATTTCTGAAAGGATCTTTTGTGTCTTCCATAAAAACATTCCGCTGTTCCAGAAATACTTCCCGCTTTTCAGATATTTTTTCGCCTCTTCCAGCTCAGGCTTTTCCACAAATTTTTCCACAAGTCTGAACCCTGTCTGAAAAGCGGAATCCTGCACTTTTCCGGAATGCAGGTATCCGTAACCGGTTGCAGGAAAGGAAGGGGTTATCCCGATGGTCATCAGGCAATCCGTCTTTTCCACAAAACTGAAGCAGTCCTCAATCGTCTGCTCGAATGCCGATTTATCGCGGATATAATGATCTGCAGGCAAAACCACCATGGAAGAATCCCGATCCTCCCTCTGTATCAAAAGGGCCGCAAGCCCTATGCAGGCAGCGGTATCCCGTCCGACGGGTTCAGCCAGAATATGGGAAGCGGATAATTCCGGAAGCTGACGGAGCATTTCCCTGTGCTGGGCCTGATTGGTAATGATCAGAATACGGGAAGGATCCACAAATCCTTTCAGCCGTTCCACAGTCTGCTGGATCATTGTCTTTTCCCCGGTAATAGGTATAAGCTGTTTGGGTTTCGCGGCTCTGGATTTAGGCCAGAATCTTTCCCCGGAGCCACCTGCCATGATCAAAGCCCAGCGCATAATCAAATCCTTTCAGAAAAAATTTTAAAAATTCAAAAAAAGTGGAAACAAAAAACCCCGCAAAGAACAGGTCTCTGCGGGGTATTTTACTGCATCATCAAAACAAAAAATTACTTATTTTTTGCTCTTTCAGCATCTCTTGCCTGCTTTTCCTCGATCACCTTTTCCTGGACGTTTCTGGGTGTGGGAACAAACTTTTCAAATTCCATTGTAAAGTTTGCTTTACCGGCTGTCGCAGAACGCAGAGCGGTTGAATAACCGAACATTTCCGCCAAAGGAACCTGAGCCGTAATCACAGTTTCATCGCCCTTGGTTGAAGTCCCCAGAATAACACCTCTTCTGGAATAAAGTTCACCAACCACAGGTCCCTGATATTCACTGGGAGTTTCCGCTTCAACCTTCATAAGAGGTTCAAGAATAACAGGGCTGGAACGGCGCACTGCATCTTTCAGCGCATCTCTGGCGCATATTTTAAACGCCATATCCGAAGAGTCCACGGGGTGGAACTTCCCGTCCGTAAGATTAATTCCGACTTTCATCAGAGGAAATCCGGCCAGAGGGCCGTTATTCATGGCATCAATAAATCCCTTTTCGCAGGAAGGAATAAATTCCGCAGGAATATTTCCTCCTTTGACCTGGTTGGTAAAAACATAATTCTGCTCTTCTTTTTCCTCCAGCGGATAAATATTTCCGATCACACAGGCATACTGTCCGGCTCCACCGGTCTGCTTCTTGTGGGTATGATCCATTGCGCCTTTGGTCTGAATCGTTTCGCGGTAATTGACCTGAGGGGCCCCGACGACCACTTCCGCCTTATACTCGCGCTTGATTCTTTCAATATAAATTTCAAGGTGCAATTCACCCATTCCGCTGATAATTGTTTCTGCGGTTTCTTCATCCGTATGAACACGGAAGGTCGGGTCTTCACGCATAAAGCGGGAAAGGGCCTTGCCGATCTTCATGTTGGATTCATTGTCTTTTCCCTTAATAGCCATGGAAATCACGGAATCGGCCACATGCATGCTTTCGCAGAGAACAAGATTATTGGAATCGCTGCAGAAAGTATCACCGGAAGCACATTCCACACCGATCATGGCAATAATATCCCCTGCGCCTGCAGATTCGATATTATCACGGTCATTGGCATGCATGCGTACAATACGGCCCACACGGATCTGTTTTCCGGTTCTGGAATTGAAAATGGATTCCCCTTTGGTCAGGGTTCCCTGATAAATACGGGTATAAGTCAATTGTCCGAAAGCTTCTTCAATCAGTTTGAATGCCATGCACACTAAAGGTTTTTTGGGATCCGGATCAAGTTCGATCGCTTCGCCGTTCTTTACGACGGTTGCCTTCATCTTATGGCAATCCAGAGGAGAAGGAAGGTAATTGATAACCGCATCCATCAGTTTCTGAACCCCTCTGTTTTTAAAGGCAGAACCCAGATAAACAGGGACAAACTGAAGGGAACGTGTTCCGTTGCGGACAGCTCTGTGAATGGCTTCCTCAGGAACGGGTTTTTCTTCAAGCATAAGTTCCATGACCTGGTCATCATACTGAGAAACCACGTCGAGCATCGCAGCTCTGGCTTCTTTGCACTGCTCTTCAAATTCAGCAGGGATAGAAGTTTCACGAATGATTTCTCCGTTGTCGCCTTCATTATAGTAAGCCTTCATGGTGATGAGGTCGATCACCCCCTGAAGCTGATCTTCAAGACCAATGGCCACCTGCATGGCCACAGCATTGAGCTTCAGTTTTTCGCGGATTTCACGAACCACACGGATGGGATCTGCTCCAATACGGTCAAGTTTATTAATAAAAGCAAGACGGGGGACATGATAACGCTTCATCTGTCTGTCCACGGTAATGGACTGGGACTGAACGCCGCCCACACCGCAAAGGACAAGAACAGCACCGTCTAAAACACGAAGCGAGCGCTCCACTTCAACTGTAAAATCCACGTGGCCCGGAGTATCAATCAGGTTCAGCTTATGGTCTTTCCAGTAAATAGTTGTGGAAGCGGAAGCAATGGTAATTCCCTTTTCCCTTTCCAGGTCCATGTAATCCATGGTGGCCCCGTCGCCTCCGCCTTTCACCTCTTCAATTTTATGAATCTTTTTGGCATAAAAAAGAAGGCGTTCAGACAAAGTCGTTTTTCCGCTGTCAATATGGGCTGATATCCCGAAGTTTCTGGTAGATTTTAAGTCGTCAGTCATATACGTATTCCATCTTTATAAGTTAACGATTTTTTCAGTAAAGTGGTGTTTAATATAATGCTTTCCAATTTATTTCAAGTTAATTTTTTCCTATAATTTCTCCCCGTTCTCATCCTTCTTCCGCCCCCGGCATGCACAGGGCTATTTCACCGATTTCCGTAAGGTTGCAGCTCCTCCACCCCATCCTTGCTTATTAAGTGCTGAAGATTGATAAGAATTCTTCCAAATCCGGATAAATCAGTTGCAAAGCCCCGAAAACTCAGGTTAAATAGATTTCGATCATGAACGTTTCAAATAAAAATGAAATAAAAAAAATTCTCTGGATTTTTTACTGCTATCTCAAACATGGATGGCTTCTCCTGTTAAACATCATGATTTTTATTCCGATGAGTGCGGCCATTGGAGTCAGTTTCTGGCAGCTCCATTTTCAAAAGCCTTATTTCATAAATAAATCAGGGACTCAGATTTTTACCATTAAAAAAAATGAACCCCTTAAAATCATTTCCTCCAATCTTTTCAAAAGCAGAATCATCAATAATGAACGTTTTTTTACCCGCTGGCTCATCCGTTTTGGAATGGACAGGAGAGTTCAGCCCGGCTCCTTTTTAATCGAAAAAGACTACACCCTGTGGCAGATCATAAAAAAAATCAGCAATACCTCGGATTTCAACGACAGGGTCACTGTCCATGAAGGATTAAGCCTCCGGGAGACTGCCAAACTATTTGCCAGGGCGGGCACGGATGAAAATGATTTTTTAAGCCTCTGCCAGGACAAGGACTTTATTGAATCCCTGCACATCGAAGCCGACACCCTGGAAGGGTATCTGTTTCCCGATACCTATAATGTCTTTTACGCCGAAGAGCCTGAAAAAATCATCCGCCGGATGGTAAAGCGCTTTGACGAAATCATAACCTCCCTGAATCTGAAAAAATCGGAACTCTACAACAAAAAAGGCCTTAAGGCCGGTCTGATTGTTGCCTCTATAGTTGAGAAAGAAAGCTCACATCTGAAAGACCGGCCTAAAGTCGCCTCGGTTTTCTGGAACAGGATCAAAAAAGACTGGAGACTGGATTCAGACTGCACGGTCAGGTACGCCCTCAATAAATGGAGCGGGATATTGACCAAAAAGGATCTGGCTTTTGACTCCCCCTATAATACCCGCAAATATAAAGGACTGCCTCCGGGCCCCATCTGCAGTCCCGGGAAAAATGCACTCAAAGCCGCTTTTTTTCCTGAAGAAACAGATCTCATGTTCTTCATCTATTCGGGAGAAGATGATGGAAGCTCTTTTTTTCAAAAACGCATCAAAGATCACAACAAAGTTAAAAATAAACTAAAAAACGAAGGCAAACTCAAACCGTGAGCCTTCTGTCGTTTATTTTAATATATTTGCATTTATACGCTTCATCCGATAAAAGAACAGGACAATGAAAATACTGTCCGGAAAAAATTTTATACTCCTCTTCTTTTTCCTGGCGCTTACGCTTTCCAGCACAGCTAAGCTGCTTCCCCATTTTTTCGAAAAGATCCCCTATACCCACTATGATAACCATCCTTATTCCCTGAAAACAAATATCCAGGGAGACCATCTGCAATGGTTTTATCACCTGAATCTTTTTGAAAAGGCTGTGAAGGGTTCTGTTCCCTGGTTTTCAGAGGGCTATCAATTCACTACCCCTTATCAGCTGAAATTCATCAACCTTTATTTTCCCCCGCAGGGCCAGCTCGATTATCTTTTCTCCTTCCTGGGCTCCATTGGCGCCTATAATTTTCTGATTCTCCTTTCCACATTCCTGTCCCTTCTCGGCGGGTATGCCTATTTCAGAACCCTGCAATTAAGTTCCTGGGGGGCCTTGATTTCCGCCCTCATTTTTACTTTCTTTCCCTACCGCATGTCAGCCCTTTACGGAGGCCATCCAGCAGGCATGTTTATTCCCTATATCCCTTTATTTTTCCTCTTTCTGGAAAAAACCCTGGTTTCAAAAAGCCTGATTTCTTCCTTTCTCTGCGGAGCTCTCCTCTTCTGTTTTGCAGCCTCTGAGCCTCATTACCATTATTATCTCGCCCTGCTTTTACCTCTTTATGTTCTCTATGTGTATATCCGTGAACACCACAATCCTGCGCCGTCTGACGTGAACCGCTCTTTCACTTCCGGGTATCCGGGGGCTTCTTCACTCTCCTTTAAAGACTGTTTTTTTCTTTTTAATGCCCTGACCGCCCTTTTTTCCTTTCTTCTGATTTTCGGCTTAAGAAGAGCCGAGAGCTCCTTTATTCCGATCCTTCTTCTGTCACTTCTGGGAACCGCTGCGGCCTATGGACTTCTTTCCCTTCTGACCTTCCGCATGCTGAACCTTTTGGGTTCAGACGTTCAGGTTTCCCAGGTTCTGAAAAAAATGCAGGGGCTCTGCCTGCCCTTCTATCTTTATGTTCTTCAGCTCTTCAGAGACACCCCCCACCTGGGAACATTGATCTTTGCTCTCTTTGTCCTGGCTTTCCTCCTGCAGATCCTTATTCCTGTTCTGCTCCTTCATTACAAAGTCATGCTCCGGCAAAGCATTCAGCACCTCACTCATTTTTCAAAATTTATCGCCAGACGCCTGTTCATCCTTCTCCCTTTCATCGTATGGCTCGCTCTCTCTGTTTTGTACGGCTTTCATATCAAAAATAATTCCCTGGATACCTCTACTGTCAGCAAGGGAAGGTCCTTATCGGAAATCAGACTTTTTTCCCCTTCTTTGCAGGATTTGGCGATCCCCCTTCACCCTGTTGCCTCTAAATTTGTGCATCATGGTTTTACGGCTTATTTTCTCGGTTTCCTGGGCCTTTATCTTTTTATCAGAAAAAAATCCCGGAGCTCCCACCCCC
>CAYUET010000011.1:50304-95665 GCA_964443875.1 uncultured bacterium
CTTTCTCTTTTCCTTCATCACCAGCTTTGGACCCAATGTAAGCATTCCTCCGTTTTTTGAACTCGCCCGGAAATACATCCCCTATTTCGGCTATATCCGCAGCCCCATTAAAATCATAGTCTTTTCCGGCTTAGCACTGGCCATCCTCTGCGGTTATGCCCTGACCTCTATCCGAAACCTGCCACTGAAAATAATTCTGTTTTTATGCACCCTTGCAGAATTCCTTTACATTCAGCACCCCTATGGACTCTGTACCCTGGATAAAAAAAACTCCATACTTCAGGAACTTAAATCCGATAAGGGGAAAGGGGTTATTCTCTATCTTCCTTTATGGCCGGGCAACAGCAGCTGGGAATCGCTTTATCAATTTTATTCCTTAACCACGGAACGCCTCATGATCAACGGTTATCAGCCTGCAGTTTCCAGAAAGTATATCACAGAGGTTGCCGATGCCCTCTACAGCCTGAACCTGGGGATTCTCTCGGAATCTCAATATCATTTATTACAGAAGCTTAAAGTTACGGATATTGTTTTTCACAAAGAGGCTTTTCCCAAAAAAATCAGCCCCTTTCCGCATTCCTTTACCACCTCCAATCTCCTGAACTCCCCCTACCTGACGCTCCTCCGTTATGACGCCCCCCTGTACCACTTTAAATTAAATGACTCCCCCCTTTCATCTCCCCCATCTGCTTATTCCTCCGCTTACGGAGTTATTCTGGAAGGAGAATCTTTTCTGGGAACCTCTGCTTCTGCCCTTAAAGATCCGGGAGCTTCATCGGCTGCGGTTCTGTACCTTTCACCGAATCAAAATATGAGCGTCTCTCTTGAAAGATTTTTTCCGGCAGGACAGTACCAGTTATTCTGTTCAGGAAAAATCCCCCTGAACAGTGAAGATAACTCTCTACAGCTAAGAATAAAAGAAGGTGGAAAACAAAACCTTATTGATTTAACTCACGCCTCACTGAAAAAACCTGTAACCTTCACACTCTCTCAGTCTTCTTTTGTCTGCTTTGAACTCTTTAATAATACCTGCCACCCTCTTGAACTGGACTACCTCTATATTCTCTTTGATTCTGAAAAAGATCCCTTATTATCGTTCTCGCTGACGGACGGTTATTATATGGGAGAATTGAATTCCGGGCAGCCCGTGAAGGTATTGGAAACAGATTCCAGTCTTTATGGACAGGGCTCTGCCTTTTCCGGCCCAAACCGGCTGTTTGAGGCTGGAAACTACGAGGTCCATTTTCAACTGAAGGGCTCCTTTGAAAAATCAGAAAAGCCTGTTGTATTGCTTCAGATCACGGATTCAAGCGGAACGGTTATTCTGAAAGAAAAGAAGCTCTTTGCCGAAAGCCTCAACCACAAAGAATTTCAAACCATTCCCCTCCCCTTCACGATTGCCTCCCCGCAAATCATTAATTTTAATATCCTGTATCAGGGAACAGGAAAACTCTTTTCAAGGGATTTTTCTTTTGTCAGGAAAGATTCCTGACCTTTTAAAAAGGGAAGAGAAAATAGTCTGAACAGATGCTGATAAAGCCCGGATTCATTTATCAATTCTTCATGGGTTCCGCTTTCTTTTATTTTTCCCTCATCCATCAGATAGATCCGGTCAACATAAGGGGCATAATTCAATTGATGGGTGATGCCTATCACAGTACGCGAATCCTCCCTGGTTATAAAATAATCCGTCATCTGCCCTGCGGCGACCAGATCCTGGCTGGATAAAGGTTCATCAAAGAGATAAAGGGGAACTTTTTTTAATTTGGCCCGTATCAGGCTGATTCTCTGCTGTTCCCCCAAGGACAGGCCATTCCCTTTTTTGAGCATTCCCGGAGAACGTGAAGAAAGCTGATTCAGATGATAACGGTTCAGAATGCTTTCAAGTTCCCGTGAGGAATATTTTTTGGAGGGATCAATATTGATTCTTAAACTGCCCTGAAAAACATGTTTATCCTGTTCAATGACAGAAAGTATTTTTGAAAGCTGCGAATAACTCCACTCTTTCAGATTCTTTCCATAGATATAAATTTCCCCCTCATATGCGGAATAATATTTTACCAGAAGGCGTATGAGAGTCGATTTCCCGGCCCCATTAAGGCCGACAATAAGAACCCTTTCCCCTTTTCCTATTGAAAGAGAAATATTATTCAGCAGGACGGTTCCATTTAAGGAAAACGTGAGATTCCGGATTTCCACAGCCAGATTTTTTTTATCGGAATGAGTACGGTTTTGATCTGAACCAGTGCACCCCGAAGGAAGATAACGGTTCATTTCCATTTCAAAGGACTTAATGCGCTCGTAAACCGCAGCGCCGGACTGAAAAAAAGTCAGGGAAGCCGAAATCTGCATTAAAGGCTGAAAAAAGCTCTGCAGGAGAATATAAAACGCCAGAAGATCTCCAAGGGAAAGGATTTCCACGATGGCAAACCAGGCGCCTGTTCCGAGAGTAAGTGTAAAGGAAAACATCAGACATATAAACATGAGAGACATGAAAAGACTCTGGGATATTTTCTGATCCGTATTGCTCCTGTTGATGGCATAGCTCAGACGTTTATGTCTGGATAAAACAAACGACTCAAGATTGTTGATCTGAAAAATCGAAAGCTTGTTCAGGGTTTCACTGAAAAAGGAATGTAATCCGGCCACACTTTCCTGTAATGCCTTTGTCTTTTGCTTGTTTGCCCTGTGAAGTATCATGAAAAAAAATACGAAAAAAGGGACCCCTGAAAAGGCGGCAAGAGTCAGTTTCCACTGAATAATCAAAAGTCCGGCGAACAAAGCGGCAAGCATTAAAACAGAGGCAATCCCCTGAACCACCCCCTGTTGTACGGTTTCAAAAATTTTCTGAAAATCATTTACAAAAAGAGAGGTTATTTCCTGGGATTTCTGATGAGAAACCATTCCGGCGGGGATGGTTACTATTTTTCTGAAAAGATCTGTCCTTAAGCGTGTTACAACGCCATTTGCAAGGAAGGAAGCATATTTTTCCTGATAATAATGGCACACTCCCCTGAAAACAACCGAGCAAAGAACGAAGCCGATAAAGACGAGAATCATTTCCGGCTCTTTTTTCGGGACAACTTCATTCCATAAAAATTTCACGCTGAAAGGAAACACCAGACCCAATACGGAAGACAAAAGGGCCAGAAACGTAATCGGCCCGGATAACCGCAGATCCGGAAACAATAATTTTATGAACTTAAGATAATTTTTCATATTCATCTTTTAAGGATTCAGGAAGAAATGTTTCAAAAATTTTTCTGGGGCACACCGTACTGAAAAGATCATTGTTTTCCAGGTACGCATTATAATAGCATCCTCCCTGACATAAAGGCAGATACGTACAGGGATAACACTTTTTCCACTGAGGATTGTCCAATACCTTCTGATTAAAAGCATTAAACTCCTCGCCGTAAACACTTCCCACACAAAATTTACTTATCCCAACGCTTACAGGGCATTTATAAATAGCTCCGTCCGGGGCAACAGTAATAAAACTCTTCTCCAGTTTAAAAGGACACTTCTGCATGCCGAACCGGCTTTTGCTGTCTTTGAAATTATTTTTCTTCATGGCGTCCCTGATCCGGAGATAATTCTGATAAAAACTTTTTTCCGAAGGGGCGTAACAGTGTTCATGAGTACTGCAATTCTGATGATTATCCATCACATTACCGAAAGTCATGGAATGAATCCGCTCTTTGACCGGATGTTTCCCAAGATAATCAATAAGCTCAATAATTCCGGGAAAATTTGAATCCGTGATATTCCCGCTTATTAAAATTTTCACGCCCTCTGTCTGACGAACGATATTGTCCATGATCGTGGAAAAAGTACCCTGCCCCCCCTTTAAGGGACGGGTTCTGTTATGCCATTCTTCGGTCCCATCCAAAGTAATCCTGTAAAAATCCAATCCCAGTTTTTTAAGGGCATCCGTATCCTTTTTCCGGATCAAAAATCCGTTGGTGACAATTCCGAATTTAAAATTTATTTTTTCTTGTTCAGAAAAATCCTTTAAATTTGTTGCGATATTAAAAATACTCTGTTTATTGAGTAAGGGTTCTCCTCCGTAAAAAAACAAATGAATGGTTTCTGATCGATTTTTCCGGGCCTCGCTTCGGATCCAGCGGCACAAACTCCGGGCTGTATAAGCGGACATATCCCTCAAAGAAGGAGATGTTTTTTTTTCAAAACAGTAAAGACAGTCAAAGTTGCATTGAAAAGTGGTTAAAACCGTTATCGTCAGGTGCTTCTTGTCATAACAAAGATCCTTGAACCAATTTTCCAGAATCTGCATTTCATCCGCATGATCCGGAACACAAAACCCATCCTCCAGTAACGCCGAAAAATCAGTCTCTTCAAGGGAAAGTCTTTCCCCTGAACGGACCAATAAATCGGATAAGGTATTTTCAAAAATCCCCATGGCCTGAGTTCTTGTGTTGTAAATCAGGGATTCCCCTGGAGAAGGGAAACCGGGAATTCTTAAATTATAGACGGAAGATTTCATGCCCCTCCCAAAGATATTTGGATGAAAAAAACAGGTTCAAAAAACTAAACCGATGACATTTTTATATGCCACCGGTTTATTGCGAAGGAGTTAAGCTTCCGGAGCCGGGAAAAAATCTACAGGAAGACACAAACAGCAGGGACTGGAAGTAACATTAACAGAATTTCTGACTCCCTTCTTAATTATCCTGTATTTCATACTTCTCTCCTTTTCTTAAGATGATTTGGCTTAAATCTTTCAAATAGAAAGAATATGCAAATTTTATTCCAGAATAATCCAGACGGGCATTAAAAACATAATAATTTAAAGGATGGACCAGAAAAATAAATCTTTTTTCCTCATCAATCATCTTTAAAAGTTCCATGAGCATCTGATACTTAAAAGAAGAATCCTTCCTTTGCTGCATTTTCCAGTATTTTTCAGAAAAAAGATCTGAATTTTCCATTAGAAAAGCCTTATTTCCCATCTCTTTCAGCCAGTAGATTAAAGAGCGTTCTTTGAAGCCTATGGTCTTTTCACATAGAGCAAAATCAAAAGCAGAGTCATAATAAACCTTCTGTGCCCATTCCTCTGGATTCTTATAAAGAATAATCTCCACTTTAATTCCCGCTTTTTTGAATTGGGTTTTGATCACTTTGGAAAGATTCAGATATTCTTTTGAATCATTACTGATACTTAATTTCAAAATAAATGGACGGCCTTCTTTTTCAAGTATTCCATCCTCATCCGTATCCTGAAAACCAAGTTTATTTAAGGTCTTCAAAGGATCGTCAACAAATGATTTTTCCTGAGAATAACCCGGAGGATTGTTCAGCAAAGGGCCCTCCACAGGCATGGCATGTCCCTTAAAAACCTTCTGAACAAGTTCCTCTTTATTGATGAGAGATGAAAGGATGCAGCGCACCTTTTTATCCTTCAGAAAAGACTGATTCCCATTCAAAATCAGCATGAAGCATTTCAGATCCATTAACTGAACAATACTGCACCAGTCCGCCTTCTCAAGCATGGATAGCTGTTCATGATCCAGTTTCATATAAAGATCTACTTCTCTTCTCATAAAGCCCGACCACAGCGCTTTCTTGTTAGGATAAGACCGAAAAAAAAGATATTCCGGGTTCCCTTTTTCTGCATAATATTTTTCATTTCTGCGCAGAAGCACACTCCCGTCTTCCTTCATTTCAATAAAACGATAAGGCCCCGCTCCAACGGGATTAAGGGAAAATTTAGATTTTTTTATATGGGAAGGAAAAATCCACAGGGAAAAATAATATTCCGGGGATGGAAAAACCTTATTAAAAGTAAAAATAATGGTGTTCCTGCCTTCCAGCTCTATGGACTTGATAAAAGAAAAATAACTCAACCCTTTCGAAGAATCCGGCTTCATATAGGTTTCATAACTGTTTTTCACATCCTGAAGGGTTACGAGACTGCCATCATGAAAACAGGCATTATTTCTTAATACAAAGCGTATGGATTTAAAATCATCCGAAACACTCCATTTTTCAGCCAGATCAGGCACTACCTTATCATCTGAAGAAGAGAATTTTATCAATCCGGAATGAATGAACTGCAGGGGCAATATATTGTCAGAGTCATGGACAGAAAGGTGATTCAATCCGATTTGCCTGTTTAATACCCCCCCAATTCGTAAAGTATTGCCCTGAGTATGGGGCGGTGGAGGCAATGGAGACCGGATGATCCAGTAACAGAGAAATACTGAAAAAAAGCATAACAGAAAAAAAACAAAAAAAATACTTTTTTTTAAATGAACAGCGCTCAATCGGATATCCGCCTCTTCCCTATATTGCACAATTTATTGTGCACTTTGCACATTTTATTGTGCACTTTGCACATTTTATTGTGCACTTTTTCTCTATTTTCTCATTATAAGAATAACCGCAGGCACATCCTCAAAACTTTTTTTGAAACCCGGCCTGATAATTTCTTTCAGGATTCGGAAATACATCTATCCAGTACAATTTTTTATCAAAAATGTTAAAAACCGCCGCATAAAGAGAAAACCCTTCACTGACTTCATACGAAATCCTGGAATTAAAGATAAAATTACGCTCTTCCGAATGATATTCCGGAGACATATCCCACCAGATGTAATAGCCTGTAAAAACAAAGCTGAACTTTTCTGAAAACCGTTTTTCGAAAGCTCCGGTGTATTTCATACGGCCCAGTCCTGAAACATCCTCCCCGGTTTCCCTGTTCTCCACCTCGTTAAAACAGGCCCCTAATTTCAGAATTGTGTCTTTTGAAAAATCCCATTCCAGGTGGGCCTCCATTCCCTTTCGTTCAAGAGAGGAAATATTCCTGTAATAATAAAACTCATCCGTATCCCGGTCCAAAACAATACCCTCGGCCAACTCCTGCCTATACCCTGAAAGCTTAATCTGAACAGTATTCCTGAAATTGCGGGTAATCGTCAGTCTTACTGTTTTTCCGGTCTCAGCCCTTAAATCCTGATTGCTTTTCATCATGCGGTCTCTGTCATCAATATAGCGGTAACTTAAAGGAGGCGCATTGAAATCCCTTGAGCAGTATAGATTTAAGTCAAAATCAGCCACATCTTTAAACGTTACCCCGCCCCCATAGGAAGTCTCACCTGAAAAATCAGAATTATGATCATCACGCAAAGACATCTGCACAGCCAGACGGTCAGAAAAATCATATCCATATAACCCTGAAAAAAAATAACTTTCAGCTTCCTTTTCCCCGTTGAAATTGCTGTTTTCAAAATTTGAATGATCCATACCCGTATCCAGGGAAAAATCATGTTTTTCCCCATTGAATGAAAGGGCAGTTTTGGCCCCCTTCCTCTGTTCTGAAGAATCATTTTCACTGTAAGGGTCTGGTGAAATGCTGTTTAAACGATATTGACGCGATTCTCCGTCCAGATCAACCCCATTAAAAAAAAGAGTAAACAGGAGATTATCAACATCAAAGGCCTTTTCATGAATAAACCTCAACCCGGAATAAAACTGTTGAAAGTCTCTTTCACTTCTCTTTTGAAAACGGATCTGCTCATACCCGTCTATCCGAGACTCTTCATATCCTGCCAGGAGCTGTATCTGAAAAAAATCAGACACATCCCAAAAGGTCTTGAAAAAATAATGAGTCCGCTCTGATTCTCCGGATCTCATATACCCCTGAGATCTTGTGTACTGGGGAATAAAAAGGGAGCGTGTTTTTCCTTTTACCAGGGTAGTTTCAACAGAGGCTGAAAACATGTCAAAGCTTCCGCAGGAGGTATCGATCTGAAAGGAATTCTTCTCAGCAGGATCTTTGGATTTCATATAAACAGCCCCGGAAAGTCCTGATCCCCAAAGAGATGAAAGAGAAGTGCCCGAAATTTCAACCTGCCGGATCATGCTGACAGGATACGAGGAAATATCCACTGTTCCATCCAGCTGGGAATTCAATTCAATCCCGTCCAGAAGGACTTTAGTATGGGCCGCCTGGGCGCCGAAAACAGAAGAAACAGCAGGCTGAATAAATTCCCCGCTCTGCTGGATGGAAACGGAGGGGAGTATTTCAAGGGCCTCCGTAATATTCCTCACAGGCAGAATATTCAGATCTTCAGAACTTAAGGTGTCAATCGTTACAGGGGTCTTATCAAAACCGATCAGGGATTTCTGAAGTGAAAAAGAAATCTCTTTTTCCTGCTCTTCAAATTCCGAAAAAGGAACAAAAAAACTCATAAGTGCTTCACCGGATTCCTTCTGCTGAGAAAAACCTGCCCCTTGAGCCATAAAAAACAAAAGAACAGCAGAACAAAATCCTGATTTAAAGATTCTCATTATTTAATTCCTTAACCGTAATATTATATTTTTTTATTTTATTGTTAATAGTATTTCTATGAATGCCCAATAATTCCGCTGCTTTAACTTTATTCCAGGCGCAACTGTTTAAGGCTCTGAGCAGCTTTTCCTTATTCAGGGCTTCAATCCTAAGCCTGAAATCGGGATTGTCCAATCCGGACTGTTTTTCCAAAGCAGGGGAAAAAATAAAATCCTCAGGAAGATCCTTCAGGGAAATAATATCTCTTTCAGCCAGGATAACGCTTCTCTGGATGACATTCTGAAGCTCGCGCACGTTCCCCATCCAGGGGTAATGGAAAAAAACCTGAAAGACATCATCTGAAAAACCCTTGATCTCTTTCCGGTATTCCCGGCAGTTTTTCGAAAGGAAATAATCACA
This sequence comes from uncultured bacterium, assembly GCA_964443875.1. Lineage (GTDB taxonomy): Bacteria > Auribacterota > JAFGBW01 > JAFGBW01 > JAFGBW01 > CAYUET01. The sequence continues at coordinate 59,018 of CAYUET010000011.1, forward strand.
AAGCGGCAAAATGTCGTCTCTTCGGTTTCGTAAAGGCGGAATGTCTATGTTCATGACACACAGGCGATAATACAAGTCCTCCCTGAATCTCCCCTGTGAAACTTCTTCCTTCAAATTGGCATTGCTTGCAGCAATGACTCTTATATCCACGCTGATCGGTCGGGATCCCCCAATGCGGGTAAACGTCTTATCCTGAAGCACTCTCAACAACTTAATCTGCAGCTGAAGGGGCATGGTGCTGATCTCATCCAGAAAAATGGTTCCCCTGTCCGCCAGTTCAAATTTTCCCTTAAAAAGGGAAACCGCACCTGTAAACGCACCTTTTTCATGGCCGAACAGTTCACTTTCAATGAGTGTTTCCGAAATGGCTCCCGTATGCACAGGCACAAAAGGTTCATGAGCCAAACTGCCTGAAAAATGGATCATTCTCGCCACAACCTCTTTTCCGGTTCCGGACTCTCCAGTAATTAAAACAGTCGTCTTATTGGATGAAATTTTTCTGACCATCTGCTTGATCTTATGTATGGGCTCACTCTCTCCGATAAACGGGATTTCATTTTCCGTTAGGCTCCTGCTGTCAGGGAGCTGCACTCTGCTTCCGGCTAAACCGTCAGAAATCAGATCTTTCAGGGCATCCATATCATAGGGCTTGGTAATATAATTAAAAGCACCTTGTTTTATAGCAGTTACAGCGGTTGTCACATCATTGGTCGCTGTGATGATGATGATTTCCGGACTTGAATTGAAATTTTTCATCTTCCTCATCAGGGCCAGGCCTGAAATATCCTCCAGTCCCAGATCCAGTAGAACCAGATGAGGTTCCTGCGACTTATAAATTTCCAGAGCACTCCTTCCATTTTCAGCGCAAAAGACCTGGTACGTTTTATTAAGAGACAATTCCAGAGAAGAAAGAACATTTTCTTCATCATCGACAATTAAAATCTTTTTTTTCATCATTAATGACCGCACTTTGTTCCAACAAATCGGCTGTATTTAACATCAAGGCTGGGTTAACACAAAATATTGCTACATAATATTTCAATTTAAACCAAAAACCGCTTACCAAGATATAATAAATAACATCAGGCGCACGCAACAAAATATTATGAATTTAAAAAATTAAATTATGGCATATATATTGCATTCTAAAAGTATATAAAAACAAATAAAATTGTACAATTTTTAAGGCCGAACCTGAAAAATTCACCCCCTAAAAAAGAAATATAAAACAATGTATAACAGACATAAAATTCTGGTCGCTGATGACAACCCCTATAATCTTGATCTTATGAAAGACCTCCTCGAGGATCGCTATTTACTCAGAACAACGGACGACAGCTCCAGAATATTTCCTTTACTGGATGAATTCAATCCGGACATTCTCGTTCTGGATATTCTTATGCCGGGGCTTGACGGCTATGAAATTTCAAAACAAATACGTTCTTCTAAAAACTTCAAATTCACAAAAATAATCGCAATCTCCGGACAAACCCGCATTGAAGAACGTCTGAAGGCCTATGAATGCGGAGCGGATGATTACATTATCAAACCTTTTGATCAGGATGAACTGCTTGCCAAAATAAATGTTTTTCTCAGGCTCAAACATGCCGAAGAAATCGAACAGATAAAAACAGATCTCCTGCACCTCTTTTCTCATGAAACCCGCACATCCCTTAACGGAATCCTGAGTATGGCCCAGCTGCTGGAAAAATCTCCGACTGCCGGGGCGGAAGACAGGGAAAAAGCAAAACTTATTTATTCAAGCGGATTAAATCTCTTCAGCTATGTTACAAAATGCATGAGATTATGCGAATTAAGAAAAGGCTATGACTTATCTCTGCGGGAAGATTTTCTGAACAGCCATCTGAAAAGAATCATGATTCAGGCAGAAAAACGCAGCGATAAACAAATCTCCTTCAAAGCCCATCTGGACTCAAGCCTTGTGCTCAAGGCGGATTGGGATCTTATCGATGAAGCCCTGCTCCACATTCTTGACAATTCCATTAAATACTCCCCCGCTCCTGCAATCGTGTCCATAGAAAGTCAAAAAACAGACAAGGACTGCATGATAAAAATATCCGATCTGGGAAAAGGAATTTCTACTCAGCTCCTCAACCATATCTTTAATCCTCTTTATATTAAAGATATTCTCCATCATCATGATGGGCACAAACTGAGTCTCAGCATTACAAAAAAAATAATTGAACTCCATCATGGGAAAATCGTAATCGAAAGTATTCCTAAACAGGGAACAGAAGTGATTATTCATCTTCCTCTTCACAATGTCAAGCCCCCGCAGGAATTTTAAGGGTAAAAACAGCCCCTTTCTCCTGGCCAGGGGAAAAAACAGAAATACATCCGCCGTGCTGTTCAATAATGCCTTTTGACAAAGCCAGTCCCAATCCCAATCCTTTTTTCCTCGTAGTAAAAAAAGGATCAAAAATTTTCTTATGGAGATGCTCCGGAATTCCTGAACCGTTATCTTCAAATTTTATCACGAAAAATTTTCTGAAGTTCTCTTCAGCCCCTTCTTCTATTTCAATGGAAATATAACCGCCATCCTGCAGAGCGGCGATAGAATTATCCAGAAGATTTCTGAATACCGAGTGAATACGCTCCTGATCCGCAAAGATAAATCTGCCTTTCGGGAATTTTTCATAAATTATATGAATATGCCTGTCTTTCAGTTCTTTTTCTTTCAGAACCAGGATTTCCTGAATAATTACACAAAGATCGACCATTTTTCTCTCCAGTTTCTTACCCAGGGAAAGACGGGACAAGTCCTCCAGCAGGGCTTCAATCCGCTTCAGCTCCCTGGGAACCGCATAACAGAAACGTTCAAAAATCGTATTATCCCGGGGCGAGTCCATCAGAAGAACCGAAAAATTCTTTATGGCGGTCACAGGATTTTTGATTTCATGGGAAATCCCCATTGCCGACTCGCCTATGACCGCCAGCCTTTCCCTGGCCTTTGACTCAATAATCGCTTCATTCATCTCGTAAAAGGCGTGGTATAGCCTTCCGATCTCATCCGTTCGCTTTTCCATCTCTGCATTCCGGATCAGAATTTTTTCACCAAGGGAAGGAATAAAACCGGCCAGATTCAGAATAGGGGAAGTTATCCGTCTGCACATCCAGAAGACAATAATCAGGGCAAACGAAAGCACCCCCAGGGAGGAAGTGACGACCATCCAGGCGAGTTTATAAATTTCAGAAATAATACTCGTAAGGTTTTTCTGGTAGACAAGGTAATAATTAAGAGGGTCAATCTTGACAGAAGAAATCAGGTATTGCTCTTTGTTGCTTAAAGTAATGATCCCCGTGGAAGCAAGAAAAGTAATAGCGGCTTTCGCAAGCAGCTTTGAATCTTCATCCTCATTCTTCATGACAAGCTTTTTATCCTTATAGGCGCATAAGATTCCCTGTCTGCTGACTATAAAAAAATCACCGTCGCTGCCCATGCTGATCTTATCCGTAAGCTCCCAAAGCTCAGTCAGGTTAATCTCGGCATATAAAGTATAAAAATCATGATTTACCGGAAAAACACGCACGGCTATTTTAACGATCGGATAAAATTCAGGAGTAATCAGAACATCGGATTGATACCAGCCGCCGGAGACGGTTTTCTTCTCAATTTCCTTTATCTCGCTCTCCAAGAGCTTCATCGAAGGTTCACTGGAACAGATTTCAACGCCTTTTGAATCCAGAAGCGATAAATACTGAATGGAAGCCTCTTCGACGGTCAGCTGGGAAAGGATGACTTCCATATCATTCTTATGTATCCTGACCGTTTCAAAAAACATCTTCAGATTATCCAGTTTTTTCTCAAGGCCATTTAAGAATTGAGAGGCCGTGTAGCTCACAGGCCTCACAATTTCCGAGGCAAAATTTTTCTGAGTCAGGACAAGATAATTTTTAACCCCCAACCAGATAATCCCCGCATGGCAGACAATCAGAATCAGAATAATTGAAAAAATAATCAGAAAAAACTGTGAGACCAGGCTTGATCGGATGAATGGTAAAAAATTTCGGAACAATGATAAATATTTCAATTCTTCTATCCGGAATTCAAACGTGAAAAACACTCTATTCTATTTTCATATCTCTTGAAAACTTTTTCCTGTATAACATTTATGAAGGATGTAATAAAATATATTTTCTCATAAAAAAATGAGAGAACCTGAATCTCAGCCACCTCACATTAACGGAAAATACAGATTCTCTCTATAAAAAAACACGTAAAGCGCTTTACGCATTTTCCTAATTTTTTAAATTCAAATAATAATTTAAAATTTTTTCAATCTCATTGGGTTTAATTCCTCGCAGCTTGCTGCGGCTTTGTCATTGCGAGGCTTTGCGAAGCAATCTATAGGAGAAAGATTGCTTCGTCCCAAAGCGTCCTCGCAATGACGTATTGGATACCTCGCAGCTTGCTGCGGGGTAATTCATTTCTAAAAAATTTTAAATTTTTAAAAAGGCACTGGGCCTTTTTCTTTCATTCGCCGGTGAATTTTTTCAAATTCCTGCTTTTGCTCATCGGATAATTCTTTTTTTACCTGCTCCATGGTCAGATCCAGAATTTCCTTCATTTTGGGATGAAAAGTATCTCTGAGCGCTGACATTTTTTTATCCCCTTCCTTAACGATCGGACGTATTTTATCAACCTGTACCTCAGTCAATCCCAACTCCTTCTGCATTCTGTTGACGATAAAATCCCCTTTATTTCCCGGAGGAGAATGACGCATGCGGTCAAACATGTGTTTCATGTGAAGATCATGTCCCACGATCCCCACAATGACTCCCGAAATAAAAACACAAACAACGGCCAAGACTCTTTTCATACCCACCCTCTCTTTAAATATTTAAATGGACAGCATACTGGTATAGGGATCCACAAACAGACTTGAATAGAGATATCCGTACATGCTCCCACCGGCCAGCGAACCGTAAAGGAAAAAAAACGCTGCGAAAAAAAGACACAAAAGGGCCCATTTCCATAAATACAAATTAAGATCCATCTCAATGACGGAAAAAACAGCCTTGCTGACATTCTTACTCTTCAAATTACGGATATCCCGCATCAGGTTAACCTGCCAGCATTCTTTTTCTGTCACGGGTTTTGAATTCCGGCTCACTTCCTGAAAAAGCCCCATCCATTTTTGAAAGTCACTCCTCATCAGGACAATCTCCTATCTAAAACTTTTGATAAGATTTTATTAAGCTTTCTTCTGGAACGGAAAGACTGGACTTTAACATTAATCATTGTCCAGCCCAATAAATCAGCAGCCTCCCTGATGGAAAGATCCTCAAAATAGATGAGCTTTATTACCATTCTCTCTCTTGGGGATAGCTGAGCTAAAATCCATTCCAGAAGCTCCTCAGCCTCCTCCAGCCGGCCCTTCTCTTTGAATTGTCGAAAAGACTCCCCGTCTTTCATGCTTTCTATCCAATTTTTCTGCTCTTCACTTAAATCCTTTACAAACCGGCTTTTCTCACGGTAGAAAGATCTCCAGAAATCAAAACATTTGCGCAGAGCAATCGATTTAAGCCAATATTTAAAATTTTCCCTGTTTTTGCAGTAGTTAAGAAATTTATAGGCATCCAAAAATATCACATGGGCTGTTTCATTTACCTCAGCATAAGGGATATGTCCGCTTATGATGGTAAAAATATAATTTTTATACCGCTCAATAAGGCACTCAAACATATCGCACTCCCCATTAATAACCCGGGCTATAATCTGAGCATCTGTGAGGATCAACGCATCATTATTCATGTTTTCATTTATTTGTTAATTGTTTTATCTATTTATTAAGTCGGGAAAAACAGTAAAAAGGTTACATTTTATTTTTTCAAAAATAATTTTTCAATTTTTAAACTCTTAATAAGAGGCAATTTATTCTCAATCACCAGACACTTTTTTCCCAGTGATTCCTGAAAAATATGAAATAAAAAATCACAATATTCTCATTTTAAATGAATTACGCTTATTACATTGCAAGCATATTTTATGCAAAGAATTAAAAAAAAACAAAAAAATTGAACTACCCTGCAGCTTGTTGCCGGGAATTTAACTCAAATTGAGATTAAAGTTAAAGGAGAAAACACCGATAAATAAAATAGCAAATTAAATCAAAAGTCTTCCCTCACAGATGGCTTCTTAATTTGCCGTTATGCATTTTCATCTCACACGCCTTAGAATTTCATACTATAAAACCCTTATAACAAGGAGGAAATAAACCGGTACTGGACTGAAAAATTCAAAGTTCATTACCCGTCCTTTTCAACACCCACAAAAAAAATAGTCCTCACAAAACTATTAACCATAATTAGGAGCTAAACATGAGTATTGATGCAATAAGCAGTAATATGAGCAGTCAATATCTGCAGACATTGCTTGGTCGCACAGCCTCAAAACCGCCGGGAACTCCGGATGTTTCTGAAATTATCAGCAACAAGGATTCGGATGGAGATGGCGGTCTATCCCTTGAAGAATTCGGTACTTCAGAAAAAAACAGCAAATTATTCTCTGAAATGGACACAGATGGAGACAGCCTTATAACGGCTAAAGAATTTCAGGCGCATTTTGATGCCAAACAGGCGGAAATGCAAAGCATATCTTCAAGCGCCTTAAGCGCTTTAACAAGTCAATCCACCCTTCAGCTGCCGAATGTCAATGAAATGATCTCCAATCGGGATGAAGATGGCGACGGGGCTTTGTCCGAAGAGGAATTCGGTGCTGACGAAGAAATCTTTTCAAGTATCGATACGGACGGCGACGGATTAATCAGCGCTGACGAACTTCAGGCAGATATGGAAAGCCGCACCCTGGAATTTCAATCCCAGATGAGCCAGGGAATGGGAGGTATGCCTCCTCCCCCGAAAGCTGAAGATTTAGTTTCAGAGCTGGATGAAGACGAAGACGGCAGCTTATCCTCCGAGGAGTTCGGCGCTTCCGAAGAAATCTTCTCAAGTATTGATACCAATGAGGATGGCGTCATAAGTGTCGAAGAACTTCAGGCAGATATGGATAAAAAAGCGGAAGAAATGAAATCTCAGCAGACCTATCAGGGCCTTACTGCAGAATCACTGGCTTCATTGCTCGATCAGTCTGATTCTGAACAGGTTTCAAATGAAACACTTCAGAGCCTGTTAAGCTATCTGAATGAGGCCGACAGCACCTACTCCTCATTATTAAAAAATTATAACGGAGTTGACCTTATTGCCTAGGTCATATGTTCGGACTAAAGGCTTCCCTTTAAAAGGGAAGCCTTTTTTTTTGAGAAAATACCGCTTAAAGTGTTCCCTTTCAGGGGGAGGCTTTTTTTGAGAAAATCAAAAAATCCTTGTCATCTTCCTTTCTTTCTTTATAATATCCTTTTTTAATTTTATTTCAGAAAGAAATTCTATGAATAAAACGCCCCTCTACCATGAACATGAAAAATTAAACGCCAAAATAGTGGACTTTGCAGGTTATTTAATGCCTGTCTACTACGATTCCATCATTAATGAACACAAGGCCGTCCGAACCAACTGCGGTTTGTTTGATGTTTCCCACATGGGGGAAATCATTATCAAAGGCCCTGATGCACTGCATTTTCTGCAATATCTTGTGCCCAACAATCTTTCGAAACTTTTTGACGGTAAAATTCTTTATACTCCCCTTTGCCATGAAAACGGCGGGGTCGTAGATGATATTCTCATCTACCGGTTTAAAGAAGATCACTATTTTATTGTTGTGAATGCCTCCAATGTAAAAAAAGACCATGACTGGTTTTTAAGTCATGCCAAAGGCTATAACCTCACCATAGAAAACAAGAGCAGCGAACTTTCCATGCTGGCCATCCAGGGGCCCAAAGCGGCAGATGTTCTTAAGGCTATGGGTTTTTCCATACAGGACCTCAAATATTACTGTTTTAAGGAAACTACTTATAATAAATTCAGGACTATTCTTTCCCGCACGGGCTACACAGGGGAACAGGGGTTTGAACTGATTATGCCGAATGAAGCCGCGGTCATGTTATGGAAAGATACCATGAAATATGGCGAAGCTTTCGGCATTAAACCCATAGGCCTCGGGGCAAGAGACACGCTTCGCCTTGAAGTCTGTTTTTCTCTTTACGGTCATGAACTGAATGACGATATCACTCCTCTTGAAGCGGATATCGCATGGACAGTCGATTTCAGCAAAATGGATTTCATTGGTAAAAAACCCCTTCTGAGCAATCCGGCAAAAAGAAAACTCATAGGGTTTGAAATGACCGACAGGGCAATCCCCAGGGGAGGCTATAAGGTTCATTTCAACGGCCGGGAAATCGGTTTTGTGACCAGCGGTTCCTTTTTACCCACGGTCAATAAAAACATGGGACTGGCCCTGATCAATAAAGAGCAGGCCGAACTGGGACAAGTGATCCAGATTTCGATCCGGGACCATCTTTATTCCGCTAAAGTTGTATCCAAACCTTTTTTTTCACCTTTCAATAAACGATAATTTAATTCCCTTTTTCAAGGGGTTCAATATCATCAGGAGGCGATTATGAGCAAAGTTCCGGAAAACTTAAAATATTCAAAATCCCATGAATGGGTCCGCATGAACGGCAGCAAAGCCACTGTCGGAATCACCGATCATGCCCAGCATGAATTAACGGATATCGTGTTTGTGGAATTACCCCCGATCGGGAAAACCGTCACAGCCGGGCAGGTGGTCACTGTGGTTGAATCCGTCAAAGTAGCGGCAGATATTTACAGCCCTCTGAACGGAAAAGTCACCGCCATCAATAAAAACCTTGAAGCAACTCCGGGCCTCATCAATACAGACCCTTATGGAGATGGATGGATTTTCGAAATAGAGACCTCCGATAAGGGAGAATCCCTTATGGATGCTGAAAGCTACAGGAGAAACATCGGAGCATGAGGTACATTCCGCATTCAGATTCAGATATCCGGGAAATGCTGGAAACCATCGGGGTTAAAAGCTTTGAGGAATTAATTCAGTTCATCCCTGAAAAATCACTGAGCAAGGATAGCTTTTCTGAAAAAGGTCTTCCCGAACAGGAGCTGATCCGGAAATACAGAAAACTGGCCTCAGAAAACACCTCTGTTCTTACGGTGGATTCCTATCTCGGGGCAGGCGCCTACGAACACTTTATTCCTGCTGTGGTGGATCATCTGGGATCTCTCCCTCAGTTTGTAACCTCCTATACGCCCTATCAGGCGGAAGCCAGCCAGGGCACCCTCCAGGCTTTTTTCGAATATCAGACTCTCATGTGCCTTCTGACAGGAACCGATGTCTCCAACGCGTCCCATTACGACGGAGCCACGGCTCTGGCAGAGGCAGCCCTTATTGCCTTCCGGAGAAAACCGGGTGCTCTGGCGGTTTCAAAATACCTCCATCCCGATTATAAAAATGTTTTAGAGACCTATCTGGGCGAAGAAAACCCGTTAACGGTTCTCTCTCCAAAAAACGGTCTTTTACACGAGGAGTCTTTTCCTGAAGCTCTTTCCGCGATTATTGTTCAAACCCCCAATTTTGCAGGGCTCATTGAAGATATCGCAAAATTGTCCGCCCTGGCAAAAGCCAGAGACGCACTTCTGATCGTCTTTGTCAACCCGATCGCTCTCGGCTTACTGGAAGCCCCGGGGTTACAGGGTGCGGACATCGTTGTGGGCGATGGACAGCCTTTGGGAAATCCTTTAAGTTTCGGAGGCCCCTATTTCGGCTTCATGTGTTCCAAAAAAGAACATATGCGCAAACTTCCCGGACGCATCATCGGCCAGACCAGAGACCACAAGGGCAACAGAGGCTTTGTTCTGACACTCCAGGCCAGAGAACAGCATATCCGCAGGGAAAAGGCCACTTCCAATATCTGCTCCAATCAGGCCTTATGCGCTTTGCGCGGGGCCATTTATCTGAGTTATTTAGGGGAACAGGGCTTTAAAAATGTAAGCCGGGAATGTTTTGAAAAGGCCCATTATCTCTTTAAAAAACTGACCTCCATTAAGGGTGTGAAACCCGTTTTCAATTCGCCCTTTTTCCATGAATTCCTTATCCGCATTGAAGGCAGAGAGGTCTCCACGGTTAAAAAAGAATTAAAAAAGAAAAATATTTCTGCCGGAGTCACAATGGATGCCTATTTCCCTGACTTAAAAAACACCCTTTTAATTGCCGTCACGGAAACCAAATCCGTTGATGCCTTAGACCGTTTTGCCACTGAACTTGCGGAGGTAATGAGCCGATGAACTTTCTTAACGACGCCACCCTGTTTGATAAAACCGATCCTGGAAGCTCTGCCTTTTCAAAAGATCCTGACTATGTTCTTAAAGGCATTACCGAACAGGATCTGCCGGAAAGCCTCAGGAGAAAAGAAAAAATCGGTCTGCCCGAGCTCTCAGAGCTGGAAGTGGTAAGACATTATACTTCTCTTTCCTCCAAAACCTTTTCCGTGGATATGAATTTCTACCCTTTAGGGTCCTGTACTATGAAATACAACCCCAAAGTCAATGAAACCATTGCCTCCATGCCCGGTTTCACCGGAATTCATCCTCTCGAAGAGGCAAGTGCTGTTCAGGGCTGCCTGAAGCTCCTGTATCAGTTTGAAAAATCCCTCTGCAGAATCTGCGGAATGGATTCCTTCACTCTTCAGCCTGCAGCCGGTGCGCATGGCGAGTTAACCGCCCTCTACACCGCCCGCAAATATTTCAAAAACAGAAAAGAAGCCCGTACAAAAGTGGTGGTTCCGGATTCCTCCCACGGCACCAACCCTGCCTCAGCCGCCCTGGCAGGATTTCACCTGGTCACCATCCCTTCCAAAAACGGAGAAGTGGACCTCGAAGCCCTGAAAAAAGAATGCACTCCGGATCTGGCGGTTTTCATGCTCACCAACCCCAATACCGTCGGCCTCTTTGAAAAACAGATTGAAAGCATCTGCGCCATGGTTCATGAAGCCGGAGGACTGGCCTACATGGACGGGGCAAATCTCAATGCGCTCCTGGGGCTGGTCAGGCCCGGCGACATCGGGTTTGACATGCTCCATATCAACCTTCATAAGACTTTTTCCACGCCCCATGGCGGAGGCGGGCCGGGTTCAGGCCCTGTAGGGGTAAAAAGCCACCTGGCTCCTTTTTTACCGGTTCCGTTTGTAACGCTCAAACAGGATGCCTATGTTTTATCCTCAGACCGCCCTTTAAGCATTGGTTCGGTGAAATCTTTTTTTGGAAATTTCGGAGTTATTTTAAAGGCCTCCGCCTATCTCGACGCGGTCGGTTTTTCCGGCCTCAGGGAGATTTCAGAGGCCGCAATCATTTCAGCCAACTACCTTAAATCCCGACTGGGGCATCTTTTTGACATTGCCTTTGATAAGCCCTGCATGCATGAATTTGTGATGAGCCCCGATACCGGAAAATACAAAGTCAAAACACTCGATATCGCAAAAAGGCTTTTAGATTACGGAATCCACGCCCCAACGATTTATTTTCCCCTCATCGTGCACGAATCGATCATGATCGAACCCACGGAAACGGAAAGCAAACAGACCCTGGATCAGTTTGTCTCTGTTCTGGAAGAAATCATGAAAGAAGCGGCGGAAAATCCGGAGAAAATAAAAAATGCTCCCTACACCACCTACCGGGTGCGTATGGATGAAGTGGAAGCGGCCAGGAATCCGGTCCTGCGCTGGATGCCTTCCTAGTTTTCAGGACTCACAGCTCCGCAAATGAACAATCCCAAAGCCTGCTGCGAGGCCATCTAAAGTCATTCCGAACAAACGTGAGGAATCTGGATTTCTCGCTGCTGCTCGAAATGACAAGCCACAGCAAACTGCGGGAAATTAACCCCATAGAGATTAAGGCAGGTTATGGAAGAGACCCTTTTGATCTATCCCTATATGGAGCAGTCCGTTTATGAGGCCATGGCTCTGGATGAGCTTCTTTTCTTCAATGCCCGGACAACCCGGAAAGCCTTTATCCGCCTCTATGCCTTTGACGCTCCCTGCATGACGATCGGTTATTTCCAGAAATTCAGGGAGGATCCGGGAAATACCATTCCCTGGACCCGGCGTATTTCGGGCGGAGGAATTGTCCGTCATGACAGGGATATCCTCCTTGCCTTTGGAGGGATTCCGGATCTGAAAAAAAACCCCCTTCAGGCGCTGTATCATAAAATCCATTCAAGCCTCCTCCCCTCGCTTTCGGAATGGATGCCGGAGCTGAACCTCAATAAAAAAGCCCCTGCCCCGGACCCGGACAGGGAATCCTGGTGTTTTCAAAAACCTGTGCTCCACGACATCCTCACCGAGAACGCCAAAATTGCTGGCGGGGCGCTCTGCTTTAAAAAAGATATTTTTCTCTACCAGGGGGCTCTGAAGCTCCCCTCCCTTCTGAATTCTCCAGAGGACAGGCAAACCCTTGTTTCCTGCTTTATAGCGCATTATTACCGGGATCAAAAAATCCATCGTCTTGAAAATCAATCTGTTGATCCCCTTCAGAAAAATGTTAAACTGCTTGCTGAAGAAAAATACAAGAATCCTGAATGGAAAAGGAAAGAATGATGAGACGGCTGATCCGATGGCTTTTCCTGATCTTCGTTTTAACAGGGATTGCAATGAGCTCTTCATGGATCGGGAAACACCTGTGGTATTACCGGCTTGCATGGTTTGACGCGGATCCTGCCGAGCTCGTAGCAAAAGGAGGCACTTCAGCCCAGTTCAATGCTGTTAAACTTCTTCATTCTCCTGACCCGAATCTTCAAAACAAAGGGCTTTTGCTTGCATCGCTTTTAAAAACACCTTCCCTTCTGCCCGATATTCTTCCTCTTCTCCAATCGAAAAATCTGACTCAGAGGAACAACGCCCTCAAAGCTCTGGAGGCTCTTGCCAGTGAAGACATGGTGGAGCCTTTAATCAAAATCACCCGGACTTCGGATGCCAAAACAAGGCTTGGAATCCTGCAGGTTCTTTCCCGGCTTCAGAATCTCACCGACGGGGCAAAAAATCTGGCCCCCTTCACAACCGACAAAGACTGGGTCATCCGTATGGTCGCAGCCGATGAGCTGCGCTTTCAGCCCGGAGACACGGCGGTCGACCTTCTTAAAAATCTTATCGCCGATTCAAGATTTGAAGTGGCGGTATCCGCAGCCGAATCCCTGGCTTCAATCGGTACAAAAAATGAATTCACGGAAATCTTTTCAAAACTGGTCCCTGAGAGTTCCTGGATAGAAAAAATGAAGGCCCTGTGGCTGATTTCCTTTTCGCCGCAAAGAATCATGAGCGAATACATCGCCATGATGCTTAAAAGCGAATATAAATTCCTGGCGGTCTCAGCCCTGGAAGGAATGCTGTGGAAAGGCGATGAAAGGGATTTTGCGGAAGTCATCCGGATCACCGGCGACCTGGCTCCGGGCATAGTCAAACATGCCGCCGTCAAAACCGCCGCCTGTCTAGCCTCCAGAGCCGGAAAAGAAAAAGCCGTTATTCTGAATCTGATCAAATTTCTCAAAGCCTCGGACGAAGGCCTTGTGGCGGCGACCCTCGAGGGCTTAAGAGTTCTTCAGGCCTCCATTGCCGCTTCCGACATCCTCCCCCTTCTGGAAACCCCCAACTTAAGCCTTTCAGCCGAAGCCCTGAAAACCCTTGGAAGCTTTGCCCTCCCAGATTATCAGAAAAAACTCTTCTCTCTTTTAAAAAGCCCTCATTCCCGATTACGGACCGAAGCGCTGAAAAGCCTGATCTACTATCCGGAAGTCATGCTTCCCGGGGATTTCGATCCTCCTCTGTGCCAGAGTGAAGAGGAAGCCATTGCTCTCGGACTTTTTCTCTATTTTCATGCTTCCCCCGAACAGTCCAGAGTCCTTCTTTTAAAACAATACCGCCAGGCATCTTCAAAAATTCTTAAAATCCGGTGTCTGGAACTGCTTTCCGCTGTTTCAGAAAAAATCTCCACATTGGATCTCATCAATCTTCTGAGCCCCCAGGATTTGAAAAGCTGGGAAAGGGCAAAGGAACTGATTGAAAGCGCCCCCTTAAGCCTTAATACAGCGGCCTTGATCGACGGTTTTCTCTACTATCTCGGCCGACAGCCCAGACTGACCGCCTTTACCGTCATGTCCTTTACCTCGGCCAGCACTTCGATCTGGAATCATGAAGATATCCTTTATCTGGAAGGGGAGAAAAAGGGGGAAATACGGGGCACCCTCTGTTATGAGGACTACAATTCCTATTACTACGCCTCCTCCCCGAATGAAGTCATTCAGATCGATAAAAACCTGATTGCCTATACCTATTTTTCCCCCTTATACGAAATGATCCGCTTCAGAAAAGCCCTGCCGGAATGGGAAAAACTCTTTTCCTATGCCCTCGACAAGGAGCAATGGGTCGTGGCCGGCTATGTTTTTCAAAAAATCTTTGTCCGCATCCACCTCCTGCAATCCGAGCTTCAGCATCAGCCTACCGCCTATAACGCCCTGAAAACCATGTCGGAAAAGTGGCTGTCTCATCTGGACCTTTTCAGGGAAAAACTTAAAGCCAAAGGCATGGAGGAAGTATCAGGCAAATACTTTAATCTCAGGGAAACCGTTGCCAGAGATACGCTTGAACTCTCACCGGAAGTTGCAAAACAGAAAGAAAAGGATGCGGAAGAAAAATATCAGCAGGGTCTTGCCGGCAAAGCAGAGGATAAGTATCCTGAGGCCATTAAAGCCTTTGAGGATGCCCTGGCCCTGTGGCCGTTTCATTCCGGCTCACTCAAGGAAATCGGAGTATGCCATGCCAAAATGGGCGAATACGACAAGGCCCTGAACTTTTACAACGAACTGCGCAAAAAGCGCCCCCGGGATCCGGATCTTCTCAACAATCTTTCCCTGATCTTCCGTCTTAAGGGGGACAACGAGTCCGCTCTCAAATACCTTACCCTGGAAATTGAAGCAGACCCGACGCTCGAAAGAGCAAGACTCGACACGGCCGATGTGCTTCAGGATCTGGACCGTTCCGAAGAAGCCGTGGATCTCCTTGAGAATGCTTCGCAAATGGTTGCCAATAGCTATGCTATCCATTTTAAACTGGCCCGCCTTTACCGTAAACTCAAACAGCTGGACAAGGCTGAAAAAAACATTGAGGAATGTCTGAAACAGAAGCCTGAAGATGTGGATGCTCTCACCTATAAAGGGCTGATCTGTTTTTCATCCGGAAAAAAC
Organism: uncultured bacterium; assembly: GCA_964443875.1. Classification (GTDB taxonomy): domain Bacteria; phylum Auribacterota; class JAFGBW01; order JAFGBW01; family JAFGBW01; genus CAYUET01. The sequence continues at coordinate 74,202 of CAYUET010000011.1, forward strand.
CAGGATGCCGTCAACAGCCTTCAGAAAGCCATTGAGCTTGATATGGCCAATATTGATGCCCGTCTGACTCTTGCGGAAATCTATACGAGCCTCGGTGAAAAAAAAGAAGCGGCCATTGAGCTGAATAAAGTTCTGGCGCTTGATCCCCAAAATGAAGATGCCAAAAAAATGCTTCAGAACCTGAAATAAGTACCCAGCCTCATGAAACAAAAAAATAAATCCGTTTTTTGCCTGGTTGACGCCGGAAACACCAGCATAAAAATAAGCCTTATTCAGGGTTCGCGGGAAACCTTGAAACGATTCACCTTGATGTCGCAAGTCCTTGAATATCTTAAGACTATAAAGAAAAACCCGGATGCGGCAGGCCTCTCATCTGTCTGTGATTCAAAAATCACCCAGACACTTGCCAAGGTCTTAAAAAACATTTCAGGCCGGTTCTTCTTTGCCCGCAAGGCCGCACTTTCACTTTTCAAAAGCCGGTATGATCTAGAGAAACTGGGTGAAGACCGGCTCTGCGCTTTAAGCTATGCCATGCTTAAAGGCTTAGCCCCCTGTGTGATTGTGGATGCAGGGACTGCTGTTACGATCGATTTTCTGAAGTCCCCCAACCTCTTCCTGGGCGGTTATATCTGCGCAGGCTTTCAGACCGAACGCCTGGCGCTTGCCTCTCAAACAGCCCTGCTGCCTCCTCTGAAATCTGTTTCAGAGATCAAAACAAACAAAATACCCGTGAATACTCAGGAAGCCATTGTGTCAGGAGTCTTCAGAGTCAAATCAGAGGGAATAGCGGCGCTTATCACTGAGCATTTAAAAACGCTTCAAACTCCGGGAAAATCCTGGAAAATCGTCCTCTCGGGCGGAGATGCTTTAATCCTTAAAAATTCATTTAAAAATTTTAAGGTTGAAATTATTCCTGAGATTGTTTTGAAGGGATTGCATTCTCTGGCAGGAAGGAGTCCTGCGCCCCAAAACATTCGCTGACATTTTTTTTCAAAAATTGATTGAGACTGGATGCGATATATTCAGCCCCTGTTTTTGTAGGATGGTAGTGATCCGAAAAAAAATATTTCTCTTTTTCTTTTTTATCAGCGAATTCCTTTTCCAGATCAAACAATAAAACATTTTCCTCATTTGCAATCATTCTCAGGACTTTATTATATTGGGTAATGGCTATGGAGGGCTTGTTATATTCAAAATTCTGAATAAAAGTAACCAGAATAGGCATTACTTTGTTCGCCTTACATAAAGTAATCAGGGCTTTGACATTCCGGTAATAAATCATGGAATTATTATTTGTGATCTTAATAAATTCCTTCCAGTTAAATTTCTGATTTTCAACTAAATTTTTTTCATGGTATTTCTGGGAAGTAGGCTTCCATTTCTTTAAAAAAGGAACAGATTCTAAAATGAAATAAAAAGTTAAAGACCGGATATATAAATTAAAATTTCTGCTTTCTGTCTTCCAGTAATCAATAATTGAGTTTGAAAACAATATTTCAGGAGAAACGGTTAGGGTGTCGGTTGAATTTTCAATAAAATTAAAATCATTCATGGCCTCATAAAAAATGATGTGAGTAGGCCCTAAAGGCAGGACTCTCAGATAAAATCTCAAAAAGGTCTGCAAAGAGTTATATCCGTTGTTTCCCGCATTGATCACAGATATTTCACTGTTGATATTTTTTTGAAGCTTGCCTTCCAATAAATGACTCCAGGTTTCATTATCATTCAGACCATAGCCAAATACGGAAGAGCCTCCTAAAGTAAAGATCTTATATTTATAATTTTTTTCATATTCGGGATTCCTTAAATTTGTTCGGAATCCGAATTGATCCGTCGTATAATCAGCGCCGAATTTAGTCCATTGATGATTAGGCTTTGCTTCAAATCCAAATACGATTGACTTTTTATGCCCCAGTTGGCGGTAAGCCTGAAAAGAGTCAGAATTTTGAAATTTAAAAATTAAAAATACTTCAAAAATCAACAGGAATAAACTGACGGAAATCATTAACGCTATATTTAAAAACAAATAATTGAAGGATTTATTTTTTTCGCAAATCAAACTGATTACAAAAAAATACAAAAAAACGGACAGGAATAAACATAAACAACCGTATATATAAAAAGCGCTATAGGAAAAAAGATAAGGTTTTGGCGATGTATGAAAAAACAACGGAGTAATAAACAGCAGTAAAAATACGTTTAAAATGAAAAAACTGTTTTTAAAAAATTTATTTTTACTCATAAAAACTATATCAACAAGCCTATTCCTCATATCGTTTCAATAAGAAGCATTTATTTTAATCAAAATTTCAAAAAATACTAGAATAGTAAACAGATACTGTAAATAAAAAGCGATTATATAACATTTGGATAAATAATGTATTTAACCCCACCCCGAATCAAAAATTGTAAAAATCACTGATTTTTACTGCTGCAGATATCTCAAAATGAACTCCACGCATTCATCAAGGCTCATCCTGCCGGTATCCATGCAAAGATCATACTGGGTTGCATCTGTCCATTCCCTGTCTGTAAGGGTGTTATGATAGCGGGTTCTTTCCTTGTCACTCCGGGCAATCATTTTCGCAGCATCCTCCTGAGAGACCTTATATAATTTCTGAACGCGGTCTTTCCGGAAGGCCGCATCTGCGTGAAAGAAGAGGCTCACATGATTCGGATGCTCACGAAGGATATGCGAGCCGCAGCGGCCAATGATAACCGCTGAGCGTTCTTTTGCAATTTGCCTTATGATTTCTGATTCAGCATTGAACAAGTCATTATCTGTGGGGACAATAATCTGGGGAGGAATATAAACATCGGGAAAAGCAAAGGAATAGGATTGCATATAGGTTTCCCAAAAAGAACTTACCTTTTCATCACGCGTATCCAAATCGTCTTCTAATACTGAAAGTTTTTTGGCAGCCTGGCTGATAATTTCACGGTCCGCATAGAAAATTTTCAGCTTTTTTGCGAGCTCCTGGCCGATGTAAGCCCCACCGCTTCCGATCTGACGGGTGATGGTAATGACGAATGGCGAAGATAACCTCATTTTGATACCTCCTCTGATTGATTAAATCCCTTTTTCACTGCTATTCTATCATAATAATTGCCTGCACCCAATATTAAAGTCTTCCTCCCCTTTTTGCAGGAATGCAAAATTCCTTGATTTATCAAAACCGCGATGCTTTAATCCAGACTCTTTAAAAGAAAATGTACTGTCTGTTTCACCTTTAAACGTATTGAAGAGTCTATGATCTGGGTTTTGCTTGCTGTGCTTTCCGCTACCCTGCTGGGGGTGTATGATTTTTTCAAGAAAAAATCCCTGATCGATAATGCCGTAATTCCTGTGCTCTTTTTCTCCACCCTTACAAGCGCCGCAGTCTTTACCCCCGTCCTGCTCTATGCGCTATGGGGGACTCATGCCGTGAATTCCATTTTCAATTTCAACACCCTTCCCGCCTCTGCGCATCTGCTTTTTTTCCTGAAATCAGCCATTGTCACCTTCTCCTGGGTGCTTGCCTATTTTGCCGTAAAAAACCTGCCCCTGACGATTGTCTCACCCATAAGGTCCTCCGGCCCTCTCTGGACACTCCTGGGAGCTCTCTTTATTTTCGGGGAACACCTGACTCTCTGGCAATGGGCCGGGCTCGTGATTACCCTTTTCTTTTATTACCTGTTCGGGTTATCCGGTCTGAAAGAAGGGATCTCTTTCAGAACCAATAAATGGGTGCTCTTCATGACGCTCGCCACCCTCATCGGTTCCATCAGTTCTCTTTATGATAAATACCTGATTGCCCATTACAACCGACTGGCCATGCAGGCCTGGTTTCACATTTACATGGTTCCCCTGATGCTCGTCCTGCTCCTGCTTCTCTGGTATCCAAACCGTAAAAACTACACTCCTTTTCAATGGAGATGGACCATCCCCCTTATCGGAATAAGCCTCACGGCCGCTGATTTTATTTATTTCTGGTCTTTATCATGGCCGGGCTCACTTCTGGCTATTGTGGCGACTGTGCGCAGGGGAAGCGTCATCGTATCCTTCACCCTTGGCGCAGTTGTTTTTAAAGAAAAAAACATCCGGCAGAAAGCATTCCTCCTTGCCGGGATCCTGACAGGCATTATCCTCATTATTCTGAAAGGATAAACTTTTCCTCTCTGCATATACGTCAAATATCCTGACTGAAGAAACACAATTCTTCTTTCATTATTTTTTTTGATTATACAGACAATCAGCCTTTCGTTTTTTTCGGTTTTATTGTAATTTAAAAACTGAAGGCACAAAGGGTCCGATAGTTTTCAAACAGAAGAAAGCAAAGTGATAGCAAGAATAAACAGAGAGGATAATCTTGAAGTCAGAGAAGCTGTAATCGGCAGCCGGTTCCTCGGCTTGATTTATCTTTTAGGCGGTGTTCTTTTTATTTTTGGAGGATTTGCTTATTATATACTACCCGGAGAAAAAATTTTCCGTGGTATAATCCTCATTTTTTTTGGAATACTGGGTATTAAAACCGGATTTCCCCGCCGTAAGCCAAAAAATAATTTCACTTTCTACAGAGACACTAACAAGCTGGATTATTGGCAAGAGGACAAATTTTATTCTGATGTCACCTATTATCATATAGACATCCTCAAAAGCGGAACCCTGGATTCTCTGCAGCTTTCAAAAGTAAAGAAAAACGTGTTCAGCCCCTCCGGCGATACGCCTTTATGGGACGTTGTTATTTTCGTAAAGCAGGCGAATTCCCCGATCATACGCATCCCCAAAATTCTCCATTACTCCACAGCCGTCACGATCAAGAAATTCTGCACAGCTGTATTGCAAAAAAACACCAACTATAAGCCACCCAGCCAGTCTCTTGAGGACAGGATTGAAAAGGGAGCAACCTTTGATGAAGCAGTGGCCGCTGCCGTACACGCAATGAAAGTCAGCAGTTCCGGAATTTTCCCCTTCTCTCCAGTGCATAACAAATCATTACCGAATCCCTGATTTTTCATAAAACCACTCTTTACAAAAGATCAGGAGGGGCTCTTGACTCATGCCTATTATGCATGTAAACTAAAGAAAATAAATAAATTCAAAACATTTTAAATTATTCAAAGATGAAGATTAATAAACAATCGATTATTTTTATCCTGTTATTTTTTCAAAGTATTTTTTCAACTCTCAATTCCCACGCTCTTTCTCCATCATCAGAATTTAAAAAGGGCCAGGCCCTTGATGAGCAAATCAGTCAATTGTCGGATATCCGCTTAAATATTAACGATAAACTGGATATGGCCTTGAGTCTGTCTGAGAAAGCTGATCTGGAATATCAGGACAATGAGTTAATCCGCAATAAAATCCAGAATGCCTTGTGTGAATTTCTTAATGATTCCTACAAGGAGTATATGGCTAAACTGAACAAATATTATTATTCCTTTCATCATGATGTTCTGTCCTTAACCAATATCCCCAAGTTTTATAAATTATATGAATGGATCAAGGACGAAAAAGTAAAAGACATTCTGATCAAATGGTCCAGTTCGGTATTGGAAAAGACTTATCGTTTTGCCGCAGAAAAAGACCAAAGGGAAGTGGCGAAAATTTCTGAAGAATACCGATTAAAAAAAGTGATTTATTTTTTAGAAAATTTTTTCGAGGCCATTGAAAAAGGAAACGATGATTATTCGGGGATCAGCTTAAAAATAATCCGAGAGTATTTAAATTCCGATTCTCAGGATTTTCTGATACTGGATACAGGCGGTGCTCAGCAGGAATTCGCCTATGAATTAACAAACACTTTTAAACACAAGATTAAGAATTTAAAGATTGATGGAACAGATTTAACGCTTAACATGTTTTTCCTTCAGAAGGATACCTCAACCGCAGTTTTTGATGCCTTTGGAAAAATCGCCGAATTAAACCTCAATCACATACGCTATGTTAACGGTGATCTGAATAAGCCTGAGCTAACCGGGATCAAAAATGAATTAGAGACTCTGTTTCCCTCACTGTTTACGGCAATGAATTATCTGAAAAAAAATGAAATCGAATATGAAGGATATAAACTTGAAGCGGTTGAACTCCTCAACCCGAAAGTCAAAGAGTATATGGGAAAAGGAAATGAAAAAATACTTTCCATTTATCCTTTAGACCTGTTTGATATCCCTAACAGGTTCAATTCGGAGGTAAAACCGGCCATCATAACCAATTTCAATTCTCTTATTATAAGTTTCAATCCAACGCTGCAGTATTTCAGCGAAGCTCAGATGAAGAATGCCGTAATCAGCATGGGGAATGCCGTCAGAGAAGGCGGATTAATCATTGTCGGAGAAGGGGATGAGGGGCTGGCAAGTATGGTCATCTATCAGCGCAGAAACAATCAGTTGATCCCCTTTCGTTTTGCTTTGACCAATTCCTCCGGAACTGAATTCCCGGCAATTCAATTTTATGACCAGAAAAATGAATTCGGCCCTTTTTATGGACGAACAACCCTGGATATTTCAAAACCCATGAAGCAATCCCCTTCCCCGAAAATTCTGACGGTTAATGAATTGAATGGAGCGGATAAATCCCTGGTCATGGAAATCCTGAGCCATTATAATCCTAATTCTGAAAGAATTGAAACTCCAGGGCAGGAAAACACAGTTTTTTTAAAATCCGCTTAACCCGAATTTTACGCGTAAGCGACAAATATTCGGGATGCATATTCCAGCTCCATCCGGATTCTTCCCGCAGATCAGCTTTTAACAGGTCTTACTGTTGAGGCTGCTTTCTTGGCTTTTTCCCGGGCAAGATCGGTATTTTCGGCTGTTGCAAGAGCGACTCCCATCCTTCTCTTTACAAAGGATTCAGGTTTGCCAAAAAGTCTTATATCCGTATCCGGAATACATAAAGCCTTATCGACATCTTCAAACGAGATGCCTTTTTCATTCATGCCGCCGTAAATCACGGCGCTCGCTCCAGGCTGACGCAGACGGGTATCCACAGGAAGCTTCAAAATGGCGCGGGCATGCAATTCAAATTCGCTCAACCTCTGGGTAATCAGGGTAACAAGACCGGTATCGTGAGGCCGCGGGCTTACTTCTGAAAAATAAACAGTATCGCCCTTCACAAAAAGCTCCACCCCGAAAATCCCTCTTCCGCCGAGGGCGTCTGTTATCTTTTTGGCTATATCTCTTGCGTTTTTCAGTGCTTCAGGACTCATCTTCATCGGCTGCCAGCTTTCAACATAGTCGCCCTTAACCTGAACGTGACCGACAGGGTCACAGAAAAAGGTCTCAACATTGCCGCTTTCAGCGATGGCGCGAACCGTAAGTAAAGTAATCTCGTAATCAAAATCGATTCTTCCCTCAACAATCACCTTTCCGCTGTTTACACGCCCGCCTTTGGCGGCATATTCCCATGCGGCATCGATTTCATTCTCATTTTTAACAAGAGACTGTCCTTTTCCCGACGAAGACATGACAGGTTTTATAAATGCGGGAACTCCTATTTTTTTTACAGCTTCGGCCAGCTCATCCCTGCTTGAGGCAAAAACATAAGGAGAGGTCTTAAGCCCCAATTCTTCGGCGGCAAGACGGCGAATCCCTTCACGGTTCATGGTAAGCTTTGCGGCGCGTGCTGTAGGAATCACCTCTGCAATGCCCTCCTTTTCTATTTTAAGGAGCTCGTCCGTGGCAATGGCTTCAATTTCAGGCACGATAATATCCGGGCGTACCTGCTCAACAAGCTGACGGAGCTGCGCCGCATCAGACATGTCAATGACAAATGATTTATGGGCCACCTGCATACCGGGGGCATTTTCATAACGATCCACAGCCGTCACCTCAATTCCCAGGCGCTGCATGGCAATAATGACCTCTTTACCAAGCTCTCCGCTTCCAAGGAGCATGACTTTTGTTGCTGATTTTGAGAGAGCTGTTCCAATGCGCATTTTTATACCTCGTATCTGATAAAATTTTTGATTTTGTAAAAGAAAGATTAAAACACCTGAATTCGTGAAAATCAATAATTTTTTTATAAATACACAAATTGCAGCCGCTCTGATTTACAAGGGCAAAAGTCGCTCTGAAAACTCTATTTTTTAAAAAACAATCAAACCATTGGTAGATGAAAATTAAAACTTTTAATTTTGTAAATTTTTTCGATTATCCATTTTAAATAGCCGATTATTATAACATTGATAATTTGCAGTAAGCGGAATTGACCAAAAAATATTTATAAAAAGAGACAAATATATTAAAGAGTATACGGTCCCCGTTACTATTTTTAACAGAATCTACTATTTTCCTGTGTTTGACTTATCCGAATTATGATAGCGGATATATTTGGTTGTTTCATAAATATTCTTACAATGATTCTGCATTTTAGCCGCAATCTCCGGTTGCAGATCAATCAGATTGTTCAGCGGCTCAGGGGAGTAAATATCATATAATTTTTTATTGGTAAGGTCTTCATTCATGACAAAGTAAAACCTATCGCTGACCAGTCCGATTTCATGGATTTTTCTGTGAATAATAGTGAACGCATATCGCGATTCATCAAACCGGGGGTCAAACAGATCCCTTCCCAGGGTTGTATTCACATAGGGAACAGACACAAAACCCGCTAAGGTAGGAAGAACATCTACTTCACTGGCAACCTTATCAATAGTTTTCCCTTCCTTCATGATTCCGGGAGCATAAATAACCAGAGGCACATGATAGTCCGTAAGACCGAGCACATTTTCCCCCTTAACGATATGTTCTGCATTGCGGATAAGCCCGTGGTCTCCAAAAAATACAAATATAGTGTTTTTAAAATATTTTTCTTTACTTGCCTGTTCAAAGAAAACACCAAGGCTATGATCAATAAAACGGAAAGAATTGAAATCATCCGCACAGAGAAAACCATATTTCTGCACTTCCCTGTCGTCAATATTTCTGAGTTCAAACCCCCTTTTGTCATCTGGAATGGTATAGGGCTTATGATTACCGGCAGTATGAATCACGGCCACAAAAGGCTTATCCACTTTTTTTCTAAGTACCTCATTGGCCTCTTCAAACAAATGAAGATCACTTATCCCCCACACATCACCCTTAGGATGAGAATAATCCCCTTCCTCATATAGATTCAGATTGGGGATATTATTCGTAAGAAGTCCCCGGATATTTCCCCAGGTTGCAGATCCGCCCAGAAAATAAAATTTATCATGTCCGTAAAAACTGTTGATAATCATGTGCTGATTGACGGTCAAAGGGTTTCTTGTGGAAGTACTGTTGCTTTCCACATCTGGAAGTCCGGTCAACAGCGTAAAAACAGACCTTGCCGTCCCTCCATGAGGCACGTAATACCTTGTAAATAAAATGGCTTTTTGGGCCATGGCATCAAAATTCGGAGTGGGATTCAGGGGATTTTCCGACAAACCAGTTTTATAAAACGCAAAAGATTCAAGAAGCACAAATACAACATTAAATTGTTTCGGTTTATCCTCCCGGGGCGCTATTTCTCTTCTGAAATTAAGGTTCTGTTTGTCTGGCTTATCTATTTTCAGATAATCACACATGGAATCATAATTTCTGGAAACATATTCTCTGTCAAATTTTACATCCTTATTTTTAAGGGTGTCAGAAAAATATAATATCGGATTCATGGCAAGAACCGAGGCAAATGTATAGGAAGAGAAAAAGGCATCGCACCAGCGTAGCGGATAATAAGAAACCTTACCATAAATCCCAAATAAAAACAAAACTGAACACACGATTGTCAGACAAAACCTGCTTTTTTTTCCAAGAGGAACAACTTCAAGTTTTTGAACTCTGGATATTCTATTTTTGATAAACAACCCATATAAGATAATAAAGATTACCGCTGAAAGGATATAAAGGACGACATGATAACTTTCCCATATCATTTCAAGCGAATCATGCAAATTATGAAGAAAACTCAGGCTTGTTGCATCAATCCGGGTATTCCGGAGATAAGCATAATAACCGAAATCAGAAATATAAAAAACAGACGTTATAACAAAAATAAACATTAAATAGGAAACCCACAATGACGATTTCAGGGATCGATAGAAGACATTCTGACTCCGGAAAAGACTCAGAAGGATGAGAGGAAGATGCATGATAAAAACCACGCGCACATCAAATTTAAAGCCGATGTAAAAGGCATTTAACAAAACGTCGGATGGAATGGCCTGGCTGGATTCATAAAACAGATAAAAAAACAAAAGTCTCAGTCCTGTCAGAGCAGTCAGGTAAACCGCAATATTATAAACGATAAAATTAAAACTTTTCGGTAAATATTTATTAAATAAAATGTTCATTTTTTTCTTTTTTTTCCTTAATAATTAGTTTCATAATTAAATAAATTACAGCAATGATAAAAATAACAGGATCCAGTATATAATCCCATAAATTATCCGATTCAAAAATTCTGAAGATATAACCTGTAACAGCCGCACAAATGCAGACAACAGTCAGATAATTTTTTAAATACCAGGCAATGAGCGCAATAGCAAAAAGAAAAATGGAAAGGACTCTGGGATTATATGACATGCCATAGGGATCAACCATGACCAACCCCAGGGCCAGGGGATAAAAGAAAATCCCTGTAAAAAAAACAAGGCAGGCCGGAAGCCAGGCCTTATCAAATTGAAATAATTTCAGACCGAAAAGGCTGCGCAGAATATAAATAGAAATCAGGATCATGGTGGATAGACTTAAATCACCCACAGCGCCCCTCGAATACCCTGCTATATAAAGGCCGTTCACCGGAATCCATGTAATCATGAAAGCCAGAATAAAGATAAAAAGCCTGAATTTAAAAGTCAGAATTTTTGTAAAGGAAAGGGTTATTGCTGACAGAATAACAGCATGCTCCAAAAGACCGGTAAGGGATGTGAAAGGGATCATAATCTGGATTTAATCCAGTTATAATTGAACATCACATGTTTGATCTGCATTCTATTCCATGTATATAAAACATGTATTTTTTTATCTGTTGAACATAAAATCCACGGATAGGAAAATTCATATTCAACCTTGGGATCTAGAGCAATAGATTCCAGAACATGAATGGTTTTCCAGTTTTCCCCCCGGTCGTTTGAAACAGCAAGCGAAATAATATTTCTATGATTGGTATTATTCAATACTTTCAAAAATAGTTCATCGGTGAGTTTTATTGTGCAAAAAGAGGAATTATGGTTCAAAAGAGAAAGGCCTGAAGGTTTTGACCAAGTCAATCCGGAATCATGGGTTTCAGACATGTTTATCAGCCTGTCCTTCAGCTCGCGACCGCAATATCTGAAATAACATTTCGCCTCAGTGGGGGTTAAGGGTATTAAAAATGGAGAAATAAGCTCCCTGCCCGAAGAAAGGCGTTTTTTAAAAATAATATGACCGGAAGTATCAATGCGCAGCAATTCTGAAAATTTAGCCATAGACTCATGATAAACAGGAATTCCGATACTGCCGTCCTCATACAGAAACGGAGGATTTTTAACCAGGGTACTAACATTAAAAAAAGGAGTGGTTATCAAACGTTTGGGTTCACTCCAGGATTTCCCTTCATCAGAGGATTTTACATAATTAATGGCACTCCCTGACCATCCCCCCACTGAAACACTTACATAAAAAAGCCAGATCGTGCCGCTCTTATCCCTTATCGTGGTCATATTTCCGAGTTTTTTAACACTCCTATATAGATACTTTTGTGTATATTCTCTAGTTATTACAGGAATTTCATTGGACCATGAATCGGTTTTGGAATCATATACCGCTGAATAGATCTGAACATCCATGGCGCCTTCTCTTGTTCCTCCATACCAGAATGCCCTTATTTTATTTTTGGCAATTTCAATGGCAGCCGCACAATGAACACTTTTGCTGTTTAAATGACTTGCAAATTCGGAATCAAAATACGGAATTTCCTTATCATTTTCATTCATTTCAATCACAGGAACAGCATAGGGGCTTATCTTGAAAGAAGGATTATTCACATGCAGTTTGTCCTGAAGATAATAAAGAGAATAAAAAACAGTTAAAATTAATAATAAGCTTAATATTCTCTTCATCGGCATTCTATCATGGAAAAAGGGGTCCTCTATTATAAATATTAAATAATGGCCATGTATTTATCTTTTTAGATGAAAAGTCAATCGATAATTCACTCCAAAGAATAAATAATGTAAAAGCCTTTAAAAATAAAAAAAATCCCTCATTCTCAGTGTATTTACATGCATTTATAATACATTACAATACAAAATGTTATAAAAATATTTCAAAACCAGAAAAAGAATAATGAACTTTCCCGAATAGGTATAATCTATGATCCTTATATAATGTCTTTCAATTAGTTAAAATATTTTATCAACATAAAGCCTGATTTTTATAAAAAACTCGAGCTTTACTATCCAAAAAATCCCTTGCATTAATATAAAAAAAGATTTATTTTAATTAATTTTTAGTTTACAGAAAGGGCATCGGATAATTTATTTATGATAAACATATTCGTATATTTATTACCTTTTTTGATTTCAGCATCCCTGCTGCTTACCTACTTTATTTCCCCGGATTTTTACCTCACCTATGTTTTAAACGGTTTAAACCGGGAAGCTCAGGCCGTCGAAAATATAACTTTTTTCAGCGCCCTGTTTGCTTCTCTCATTCTTTTTAAAAATTCCTATAGCCTCTCAAAATCAGGCAAAGAAAATCGTGTATCCGTTGCCTATATTTTCATCATCGGTCTCGCCATATTTTTCATGGCAGGAGAAGAAGCAAGCTGGGGACAATCTTACTTCCAGTGGAAAACTCCCGAAGCTTATGATACCCTTGCCGTGGAAACAAATCTACACAACACGAAACTTCCTCTTCATGCTCTTGGAAATCTTTTTATTTTTATCATGTTTATCTTCCTGCCTATTGCTTTTAGAAACAATCTCAAAATATTTTCTGGAATAAATCTTAAAATCTGGGTATTGCCCAACAATGGGGTTATTTTTTTCATCCTGTATGCCGTACTCTGGAGAAGTTTTAAAAGCACCTTCCAGTACCTCTATACCCGGGACATTCTGGCGACCATACCTTTCTATATGAACTTTCTTGAACAGATTAATGAACAGAAGGAAATGCTGCTTGCTGTCGCTTTTTTTGTTTATGCCCTATATATTGATTCTGCGGTCAAAAAAGCATCCTGTGAGCTAAAATCAAAAAACGCATGACCTTTCGACCGTCTTCTGAAGATGGTTGCCAGTGATTAATTATTCTTCTCTTCAGTAAAAGAATAGTTGACTACCGTCGCATTAATTTTACAGTCCGCGGGATTCTCAGAACGGAAAGTACCCCGGCCAAATATTTTAAATTCCCTTATTATCGTATCTTTTGGATTTAAGGATGGATCAAAAGTATTGATTAAAGAAAAAACACCTTCGCCTTTCCAATCAAGATTAGCACGCGTTGAAGAATAGACAGCAGTAACCTTTACCATTAAATTTTCGAGTGGCTTTGTACTTCTGTTTTTTGCGGTTATACGAACTAAAACTCCATCCGCTGAATGGGAAACAAATTCACTGTTAATATCAACATTAAACCTGGCTTTTTCCCCGGCTGATTTAGATCGATGTTCTGAATTATCCTTTTTTATACTTAATTTGCCCGCCGTTTCCTTTTCCTCCGGAGTTGCTTCTCGAATCAGAAAACCACACTCAATACAGTATCTGTCCTCATCCTGATTAACATAATTACATTTAGGGCACGTAACAGCGGCAAAGACAGTTGCAATGAAAAACATGGACAATATAAACAATATTGATTTCCTCATTTTTTCTACCTTCCAAGTTTTATATCCATTTTCAAAATTATAATTAAATTTCTGGAATCTCTGCCTTCTCTTTAATTTTAAATTTAAAATTTCCTTCCCCTTCTTTCTTTAAATTCAAATCACCTCTTAACGGGACTCCTTTTTCAAAAAATCCAGCAGCAACTCCGACAACTATAATAATCGAAGTTCCGGCAACAGGGATCATGAACTCATGCCAGGTGAACCGGATATTTTCAAACCCTCCGGGCATTGTGAAGCCAGGGGCTATATTCTGAATGATCATTACAAACGAATTGAGGGATACGGTCATCCAGAGGATAGCCAAAGTCCCTGCAACAATACTTATGATAGCCGCGCGGTTGCCTGCCCTCTTAGAAATGATCCCCAGCAGGAACAACCCCAGCATGCCACTCGCGATAATTCCCGCCAACGCCCACCAGGCGTCAAGCACCTGTTTGGCCTGGATCATAGCAATGGAGATCAGCACCCCGATAACACCTGATAACAGGGTCACTGACCGGAGTACAAACATGGACTCACGCTCTGAGGCTTTAGGTCTGAGATATCGCTTATAGACATCACAATGAAAAAGGGTGGCAATACAGTTAAAACTGGAATCCGTTGCAGCCGCACAGATTGAAGCCACAACCAGCCCCCGGATCCCGGCAGGCAGCTGAGTATAAATAAAATGCGGAAACACACTGTCCGCCCTGATCCCGGCAGGCAGAAGACCAGGCTGTGTTGTATAGAAGGCAAAAAGAGCTGTCCCCATAAGGAAGGTCATCGCTGCGAGCGGGATATACATCAGAGTTCCAACCCAGATGGATGCCTTGGCATCACGGTCAGAGCGTGCTGTCGCATAGAGCTGAACATAAGTCTGGTTTACTCCGAAATTCTTTACATTTTCCGCAAGGGCATAAAGAAAAACAACAAGAATTGTCGCCTTAAGGAATGAAGGATCCGTGCTTCCAAGACTGAACTTATCGTAATCAAAGGCCACATCAAACACCTGCCCCGCCCCCCCCGGCATTTTTATCAGAATCATAACGAGTGACACCACCATGCCGGTGGCCAATACAATACTTTGAACTGCGCCTGTCCAAATGGCTGTGCCTGTGCCGCCAATCAGCGGAAATAAAGTCATCACCATCCCTACCCCGATAATGATGGCGATAAGTCCTCCCTTATCGACAACAGGGTTCAATCCAAATGCAGGCGCAAGGGCTATTGCAAGGAGATAAGTCACCACTCCGGTTCTGGTCAGCTGCAGCACAATGAAACATAAAGTGGAGTAAGCCCTCGCCCATGACCCGAAGCGATGCTCAAGATGGGTGTAAGCCGATACCTCACCGCTTTTGCGATAAAACGGTACGAACACCCAAATCCCGATCATTGCAGCCACAGGTAAAGCAAAACAAAATACAAAGGGGTTCCAGTTGTCTGCATAGGATTTTCCGGGATTCGCCAGAAAACTGATGCTGCTCACAAACGACCCAAAAAGGGTAAGCGCCAACACCCACCCCGGCATGGCCCGGTCCGCAGCCATGAACTGATCACTGTTACGGGTTCTCTTTGCGGTCCAAACACCGAACCAGGTCAATCCCACAAAGTAAAGTGCCAAAACCGAATAATCCAATACGTTAAGCCCTGGAATTATATTCTTCATAAAACTCCATATAGTATTTCACAATCCTGCAGAAACCAATCCGTTTTCTTTCCGGTCACGCAGTAAACGGATAGACCAAAAAAATTAATTTAGCAAAACACCTTCCCCCCAACAAGCAGTTTCAAATTCAATATTACCGTTTATTTTTCTTTTAATCCCCCTTTCTTAATCACCCTCATCGAATCAAGCCTTATTCTTGAAAGCTTAAGACATTTCTCCAATGCAGACTGCTCCGCTTCACATGACTTCTGGGAATCCTTAATTGTAAGGAACTTCTGTTGGCTCAGGAAGCACAATCGCGCCTTCTCTTTTTCCAGCAGGGTTCTCATAGAATCCATTGCTTTTGTAATCAAAAGCTTTACTTTCTCTTCTGCAATCAAAGATCCTGCCTCAATCATTCCATGAAGAAATTCAGAAAGATCTTCATACCCCGATGAAAGCTCAGAAGCTTGAAGATTCCGGAGGTCTGTCAGACGTTCCGGGGGATAATCTTCAGTAACGTCAGAATTCTCTCGATTGATCACAAACCGAAGCGGTGTTGGGGGTAGAAAACGATTTACCCCAAGGTGAGGCGGCGCTATACATTCAGCAACAAACAATAACTCGATTATAAGTTCATTTTCTCCGCTTTTATCAGGCAGATAGCCAAAGGCGGCAGTCCCCTGCTCGGAGGACAAAAAAAGATCCAGAGCATCCTTAAGCATCGGATGATCAATCGTGACAAATTCTATTTCTTCTCTGTTTACTGCCGTCTTGCGATCAAAGGTAATCACCGGACGTTCATTCCTCGGTAACGGAAAATCCGGATCAGTTACATAATGGGTAATCAATGCAAATTTTTTAGCCCCTGCATCCTCTATTTCAACACCATAATATCTAAACAAAGACATGACTATGGCTTCCGACCTGCTTTCCATGTCAAGGGCCTGAATTTCATCGATAATTTCCTTTGACTTCCGGGGATCAAAGGAATGAAGTTCAAATAGTTTATCCCGGGCATTCAAATGAAGATCGGATAATTCCCTGCATTTTTGACGGGTATCCCTGATAAGCGTTTCCCGTTCAGAAGTCACAATCTTCACAGAGTTGCATAACGCCATAATTCTTGGACGCATAATTTCATAGACCCACCCCGCAGCAGGAACATTCTGTTGAAAACAATCCAGGCCTTCATGATACCATCGGCAGACCACTTCCTGAATAGTATTTTCAACAAATGGAATATGCAGGTGAATATTTTCCCGCTGGCCAATCCTGTCCAGCCTTCCTATACGTTGCTCCAGAAGCTCTGGGTTAATGGGCAGATCAAAAAGCACAAGGTGATGACAAAATTGAAAATTTCGCCCCTCGCTCCCGATTTCACTGCTTATTAAAAGGGAAGCTCCCTGCTCTTCACTAAACCATGCTGCATTGCGGTCACGCTGCAGAATCGACATCTCTTCATGAAAAATAGCGATGTCGATTTTCCGTCTGGACTTAATGGCCTCCTGCAGGGCAAGAACTTTTTCTTTTTTCGAGCAGATGATAAGAATTTTTTCATCCTGATTATTTTCAATCATTTCCTTCAGCCAGCTCACACGCGGATCATCCTTTTTAATGACAACAGGCATGGAGCCAATCCCCGCGTCTGCAAGAAATTCATTTATGCACTCCTCTCTGCTCTGACTGTTTCCGGCAAGAGGGGCAAGATGAACCAGACGTTTCGGAAAACCGGAAATATTTCTGCGTGTATTACGGAACATGATTCTCCCTGTCCCTAAATAATCAATGATCTGGTTCAGGGTTAAGAAAAGGGATTGTGCGGTTGAATCCATCGCCTCTATGCCGGACACCGCGTCCAAAAGTGATCCGGGAACTTCAAATTTATGCTCAGGGGAAAAAGAATTTTGAGAATTCTTTTCCATTTCTTCTAAAGCGGTATGAATAAATTCATAGACCCTCTGAAACATTCCCAGTTCCTTCTTATAATCACCAAAATTCGCATAACGTTCCGGATCAAGAAGATGCAACCGTGCAAAATGAGCTTCCTGTCCCATCTGTTCAGGGGTTGCCGTCAATAACAAAAGCCCCTTCACGCGTTCCGACAATTGCTGTATAAAATCATACGCCGGTGTATTCTGCTGCAAATGATGCGCCTCATCGACAATCACAAGATCCCAATCCGCGTTGATAGAAAAATCCCTGAGAACAGAATCACTCTCAAGCAGAGCTCTATTACAGATCCCCAGTTGATCCGATAAAAAAGGATTATCTCCCGGAGCAAAGTCCGCCAGATATTCCGACGAATAAATCCGAAACGTAAGATTAAAACGACGAAGCAGTTCCACAAACCACTGATGAATCAGGTGAGGAGGAACAAGTATCAGAACCCGCCTGATTTTGCCTGTTTCAAGAAGCCGATGCATGACAAGACAAGCTTCAATGGTTTTGCCAAGGCCGATTTCATCCGCCAAAAGTGAGCGAATAACACGCCGGGAGGTTATGGCATCCGCAATAAAAAGCTGATGAGGCAGAAGGTCAATTCTTCCGCCCACATAGCCGCGAACCGGAGATTTCAGAATATCCGCATGAAATTGCAGGAGAGAAGCCCGAAGATTGAAGGTTTCCATGGAATCAATCAGACCAAGAGAAAACCGTCTTAATGGCGTTAATGAGCTTAAGGTATCCGAGAGAGACGTTTCAGAAACAGAAACCAGACCACATCGGTAATTCAGGATACCATCCGCCCCCTCTTCAACGGATGAAATCTTCAGTGGAATGCCCTGCGCATCATGAATAGTATCGCCTGGCTTAAAAATGATTCTGCGTAAGGGCGGATCATATTGAGAATAACGCCGCACAAGATTCTGAGCCGGAAAAGAAATATCCATAAAGCGTTTATCAACCCCTTCAACAATTCCAAGCCCCAGCTCGGGTTCTGTCTCACTGATCCATCGTTGACCTTTGATTATTTTTGTATTCATTTAGAACCCGGATAGTTGAGTATGAAGATCAGTTCACAGCCTTAATCTATTTTAATTCACCAGCGCATCGTTCAGCTGGAGGAATGGGGTAATTTTACCTATTAATAAAATCTGAAAATATTCTTCATGCTCAGTTGCCATTATTATTTTGTTATATATCAACATTTTCATTCATCTTGATCAGCTGAAAAATATATATTTAGCAAATCAGTTGTTCAAAATCAAGCAGGTTCAAAACCCAAAATTCAGAAATTTATAATTCTTTAATAACCACACAACAAATTAATTACGCTTCACTTAAACACATTTTGTAATGAAAAATAAATAAACTTGATTGAAGAATTACTCTTCTGTTATTATATTTCTCGCTTTTTCAAAAACACTAATAACCATAAGGACCATTAATATGGGATTTAATATTTTCGACTTCATTCTGCCCCGTGAAACCAAATTTTTTGACTACATGATCCAGCATGCTGAATGTTTTTATGATGCGGCCTATACCTTTAAAGAGCTCATATTTCACATAGAAGAGCTCAAGGAAGATGACTTAAAAAAGAAAATCATGATTATTCATGACTACGAATCCAAGGGCGATGAAATAGAGCATAAAATAATCGATGAACTGAATAAAACGTTCATAACCCCGATTGACCGGGAGGATATTCATACCCTCGCCATCAATATTGACAGAGCCATTGATATTTTAAACAGCATTACCCGCAAAATCGAAATTTATCAAATTCATAAAATTCCATCCCATATCTTCAAATTCGCAGAACTTATTCTCCACATGGGGGAGATGCTTAAAAATCTCATACATGAATTGAAGGGCAAACGGAATATAGAATCCATTCAGTTTAACATGCATAAAACGGAAAATGAAGCTGATGAACTTTTTCAGAAATGTCTTGCAGAATTATTCACCCTTAAACAGGATCCGGTGGATATCATAAGATACAAGGAAGTCTATGAACACCTTGAATCCATTGTTGATTCGGTGGATTATATCGGGAAACTCGTCCGCGGCATCATTGTAAAGCAGGGCTAATTAAATGACCTCTATCTGGATTTTAGTTGTACTCATTATTTTATTAGCCCTTATTTTTGATTTCATCAACGGCTTTCACGATGCTGCCAATGCTATTGCCACAATAGTAGTATCTAAAAGATTAACCCCTGGTCAGGCGGTTTGTATGGCTGGGGTGGCCAATTTTCTGGGTTTTTTTATTTTTGGAACAGAAGTGGCAAAAATGATCGGTGTTGGTGTGGTTATGATCGACAACATCACTTTATATATGATCCTTGCCGCATTAACGGGTGCAATTGCCTGGAACATTCTTACCTGGTTGCTGGGACTCCCCACATCCAGCAGCCATGCCCTGATAGGCGCATTAATTGGCGCTGGAATTGCATCAGCCGGATTAAAAGTTATTATTACGAAAGGTGTCCTGAAAATATTTCTTTTTATTTTTTTAGCGCCTCTTCTGGGAATGCTGGGAGCAATAGTATTTACGGTTACGGTCATTTGGATATTCAGAAAACACACACCCCTCAAAGCTACAAATATCATAAAAAAAATGCAGCTTATCGGAGCCATGTGTTACAGCGTTGGTCATGGAACCAATGATGCGCAGAAAACCATGGGGATTATTGCTCTGACCCTTGTTACCTCAGGAATCAATTCCACGTTTCATATAGACAACTGGGTTATCCTTATCTGTTATGCCGCTATTTCCTTAGGCACGATGTTTGGAGGCTGGAGAATTGTAAAGACTATGGGAACCAGCATCACAAAAATCCGTTCCATGGAAGGCTTTTGCGCAGATTCAGCCTCAGCCCTTGTTCTTCTTGGAACGGCATATGCCGGCATTCCGGTAAGCACCACCCACGTAATAGCTGGTTCAATCATGGGGGTGGGAACCGTAGAACATGCTAAAAACATGCGCTGGGGAACCGCACGGAAAATCATGTGGGCATGGGTCATCACAATCCCTGCAACAGCGGTATTTTCAGCCTGTACCTTTTATCTCATTGAAGGGATTAAAGTCCTGTTCTAACCTGAATTTTACGCATAAGCGTCACGTATTCGGGGATGTAATATCCGGGCTGAAATGTCTCGTTCCGGATGACAAAAAAAACGACGGGGTTGAAAATAAATTATACAAAAGGGTTACTTCAAAAAACTGATTTCAGGTTTCTCGGCTATAATATTCAAACTGACGGGAACGCCTTTAAATAACATGCAGCTTGTGTCATTAAACAGGCAAAACTCCTTCACCCTTTTTATATTTACATATCCGGAGGCTTTGAAAAATACAGAAAGAAACTATTCATTTAAGCCGACGACATGATAGTCATATTGGTCGATATGTCCCCCATACATGATGCGCATGATAAAAAATCGTTCATCCATAGTCAGTTTGTCTTTTTGAAGAAATAACAGAGCAAGAATATCCAGTTCAGGAACGCCAATATAAATCTTTCCTCCTGGTACAAGAACGCGGTTCCATTCCGAAATCTCCAAAGTTATTAAAAGAACAGGCCCATAAGGGAAAATTCCGAAAACTGCAAAAACGGCGTTCCCA
Source organism: uncultured bacterium (assembly GCA_964443875.1). Classification (GTDB taxonomy): domain Bacteria; phylum Auribacterota; class JAFGBW01; order JAFGBW01; family JAFGBW01; genus CAYUET01. The sequence continues at coordinate 95,208 of CAYUET010000011.1, forward strand.
GACAGAAGCAAGAATCGGTATTATTAAGAATAATTTTTTAGGAGGTTTATTAAGGAATAAAGGATTTAAGAGCCGTGAAACAGCCGTAGGCTGGGCGATCCTTGCGCATAACCTGTGGCTCCTTTCTGGGCTGACGGAAGCGGAGGAAAAAATAAGAAAAAAAGCTGCTTAAAAAATTAATCCGTTTGCCGAAAGTAAATTTTTTTCAGAAAATCATAGATGACTTGTCTGAATTTGAAGCGGTTACGAATATGAAAATATTTTGAGAGGTTAATTTTTAGGTTACCCTGTATGAAAAATCATTTTGAATTTTAATATTGTAAAAAATTTAAATAAACGGGACAGGCTCTAAATACTCCTTGCGTTCATCATTATTTTAAAACGAATCAAAGAAATACAAAAACACTACTGTCCGGTTAAAAATGGAAGCATAACTGCTCCTGTAAGCCAATATTAAA
>CAYUET010000012.1:0-85126 GCA_964443875.1 uncultured bacterium
GGGGGGGGGGGGGGGGGTGACTTTGTCATCTGGGCCTGTTCATTACCTTGATTTTTCCTGTAGAGAAATTCAGAACCATTGTTTTTTCCCGAATAATCTGTTCCTTATTTTTTCTGGGAAGCTGTTTAAAATGATATTCTGTTTTCAGGGCAAGGGAGCGGCTTTCCAGCGGGAAGGAAAAAAGCAGGCTTTTCGGGGGGTGGGCCCTTAAAAATTTTGCAGTTTTATTTCCAAGGGAAAAGTGTTCAACGATCCTTCTTTCAAGATCTGTAGTTATTCCCGTATAATAATAGTCATCTACTGTATGCAGGACATAAAGGGTCCATTTTTTGAGGGAAGCAGGATCACGGCTCATGAGAAGGGGGAGTATCTGCTTCGGATGAGATCAACTCAAGATAGAGTTTTTCAACCTTTATTCTTGCCCAGGGAGTTCTTCTTAAGAATTTAAGGCTGGAGCTGATACTGGGATCAAATTGAAAACAGCGGATATTGATTTCTTCTCCCAGTTTTCCCCATCCGTAATATTCAAGAAGTTCCTTGAGTATTCGTTCAAGCGTGATTCCGTGGAGGGGGTTGTTGGGTTGAGGGGAGGGTTGTTTCATTCGGGATTAGTTTCTTAAAAGTTCATCAATCCGCTGGGTGTTGGCTCCAAGTTTTCGAGCCTCATCCCGGAATTCGCGTGCCTTGATAAAGCTTTTTTTTCGAACATAGAGTTCACATAAAGATAAAATAATTTCCGGATTGGAGCGGTCAATAAAATGGGCCTTGGTGTACTGCAGGATCGCCTCGTCAATTTCCTGTTCTTCCAGATGAATTTCACCCAAAAGAATATAGGCTTTGCTGTGCTCGGGATTGAGCTCCTGCGCCTGTTTCAGCTGATCCTTGGCAAAGGCTGTTTTCCCCATTTGTTTATAACATTGGGCGATCAGGATGTAGATCCCGTCCCAGTCAGGTAAAAGATTTTTTATGATTTCAAAATCTTTAATGGCGGCTTCATAATTTTTTTTGTCAGCAGATTTTTCCCCGCGTTTCAGAAATCCGATAATATTGCGGTATTTGTCTTCAAGACGCATGATGCTGTCCATCTGCCTTTGGTAGGTTTCGGAGTTGCGCGGGCTGTCATAGGCCAGGGAAAGATAATAGCGAAGACGTTCTTTGTCATCCACGGAAACGCTAATCATGCGGGGTACAAAAAAATAGTAATAGATGCCTCCGAAAAAGAGAAGGAAGAGAAAAGAAAAGGAAAAAAGGCGGATCCAGGTGTAGTTACGGGCTTCATGTTTTTTTTCTTCAGCGGCAAAAAAACGTTTTTCTTCTTTTTCCATACATTGGGAACAATAGATTTTTTCATGAAAGGAAACAGGCCGGCAGTCTCTGCAGAGGGCTGTTTTACAGCATGAGCAGTGATAAATAACAGGTTTTTGATGTTGGTTGCATTCCATTTCTTTATTTTACCCCATGGACAGGAGCTTGTCTACCTCTTTTAGGAAGTCTTCTTCTGGCTTGAGTTCCGTTTCAATCACATAACAGGGGACCTTGAAGTCAAATCCTTTAAGTTTAACAGAATCCTTTTCGGTGGTAAGAATAAAGGGATGTTTGGAGTCCTCAATTCTTTTCCTGATCTGTTCCAGAGCCTTTTGATCAAATTCAAAATGATCCGGATACGCGGCATGGACCCCGTAAATTTCGAGGGAATCCAGTGAATATTTCAGGGATTCAGGATTTCCGATTCCGGAAAGAATCAGGGGATTTTTACCGCGAAGGTAGTGAATATCCACAACGCTTAAAGGGTCCTGGATATTGTAAGCGCCGGTAATTGTATATTCACAGGTGAAAACCGGTCTTTCACCGGCGATTTCCTGAATTTTGGCAAGGTTCCGTTTACGGGGAGTCCCTTTACAGAAGACAAAATGGGTTGCTCTTTTAAAGGCCGATAAGGGTTCCCTGAGATTCCCTCTGGGAAAGACATAGCCGTTTCCAAAAGGTCTTTGAGGGTCGAGGCAGACAATATCCAATATTTTAGGGAGATGCACCTGCTGAAATCCGTCATCCAGGATGATGAATTCAGATCCGCATTCTTCCTCAAGCCTTTGGATGGCCAGGACTCTGTTTGCGCATACTGCGATACGGGCGAGAGGTGCAAGTTCCCTCAGGAGAAGGGCTTCATCTCCGAAAAAGTCGACTTCACTGTCTTGGGCATGATCAATTCCCAGGATAAGAGGCTTGGGATTTTTGATTTTTCTGCCATATCCCCGAAGGACAATTCCGCACTTTTTCCCCCTGGAATCAAGGTAGGCGGCAAGCCATGCTGTCAAAGGTGTCTTACCTGTTCCTCCCAGAGTGATGTTGCCAACAGAGAGGAGGCTGCTTTTAAAAAGAGTAACCGGCAGCCGTTTTTTGTGACGGGCCCTTAAGACCATAATTCGGCTGTAGATACCTGACAGAAAAGTAAGGAAATATAAAAGAAGGCCGAAAGGAGTCCTGTCATTATTTCTATTTAAAAGAGAGAGATAAAATTGATGTGTTTTCTGCTTCATGAATTTTTTATTATCAAAATGGTTATCATTATCGTTTAAGGATTCCCCTGTTGTTTAAATTTAATTTCATGAGGAGTCAACCGGAGATTATATTCATGAGACAGGATTTTTTCAAGCATAAGCAGAGGAAAAATCCTGTCTCATGAGTCCGGTGAGTGTTCGGGTGCCCCGGGATCAAAGCCTGTGTATCCTTCAATACATTGCGTTGCCCGAATGTTTCCTCTAAGGATTTTCAACAAAACCGTACTGGTGAAACGTATCCAGAATCCACTGAATATCTTTTTCAGCTTCTTCCTGAGAAAGGCCGTCATAAAGAGTCTGAAAATGGAATATCATTTCATTAAGATTTTTTCCCTGCTTAAGATCCTTCCATACAAGAATCGAGGTTTCATTAAGCCAGGCTGTTAAAAGGCTTTCCCGGTCAAAAAGAATAGCTTCACCGTTTTCTTCTTCCAGTAAAATATTTTTTTTGACTTTCATTTTTTCACAGCCCATGAAATTTTTCGGAGATAATCCCGGATCAAGAGAGTGATGCTGCCTTTTTCTCTGTAGTCTGTGGAGGCCGTATACTGAACCCTTTCATCGGAAACAAGCTTTAATGCGGTTTCCGGCTTATGGGGCTTATGGACTCCGATTCCGAAACCTCCGAATTTTTTCAAAAGAGCAAAGCAGGGAATATCGGAAAAACCGTCGCCGACATAGATTATTCTTGAAAAAGGAATATCATATTCCGGGGAGGAAAGACGGAAATTCACCTGCATGGGATTTTTAAAATAGGCGCTCGCCGAAAGGCCTTTGGAAATGGCGAAAAGAAAACGTGTCTTGTCTGTAAAACTTACCGCCCTTTTGGGAAGAAGGGGGATGTTTTTTTTGGGATCCCAGGAAAAGGCAGAGGAAAAAATTCCGTCAAAGGAGGAAGCCGCAGGGGAAGCCTGAATGATTTCTTCAAGCCCGCTGGAGATCAGAAAAAATTGCAGGGATAAAGGATTGGGAAGGCTGTTTGCGTATGCTTTAAGTTTTTTAAAGAAAGTAATAACCCCCGGATAAAAGGAAATGGACTTTCCGAACTGTTTCATCTTTTCACGGCCTAAGGAGGATTCATATTTCTTTTTCCGGGCCAGAAGGATGAGGCGGTTCATGTAAGCCAGAATCGGATCCGTGCCTCCCTCAATTTCCTTTTGAATTTCCTGCCAGAATTCTTTTCCAATAATGCCGATGCTTTCCAGAAAAGCTGTTGTGGAATCTTCGCAAAGCGTGTCATCAAAATCAAAGCATAATCCGACTTTTATCTGTTTTTTCATGAAACGCATCCTATCAGGAGACAAGGAATATTCACAGTTTTTTTTCGTTTTCCTGAACAAAGAGAGTCTGGAATTTCATGATTTCAGAGCAGACATCCTCTTTGGTGATCACAGCCGATATGGCGCATAATGCGTCCGCTCCTGCCTCAATAACCTCAGAGGCATTGGAAAGATTGATCCCTCCAATGGCGACAAGCGGAAGATCTACGTGTTTTTTAATTTCACGTAAAAGTTTAAGCCCCGAAGGAGGCCCTGCATCAGGTTTAGTAGACGTGGAATAGATGGGGGATACTCCCAGGTAATCTGCCCCGAGCCGGGCTGCCTCAAGGGCTTCTTCAAGGGAGTGAACAGTGAGCCCGATTATTTTTTCGGGCCCCAGAAGTCTTCTGGCATCGGAAAAAGGAAGGTCTTCCTGTCCCAGATGGACACCGTCAGCTTTAACGGCTAAGGCAATATCCACCCGGTCATTCACAACAAAGAGGGAATCGCGGCATATCTGCCTCAATTCAAAAGCTTCCTCATAGAGTTCCCTGGAGGTTCCCTGTTTATTCCGGTATTGAACAATGCAGACTTTCGCTCTATTTGCCTCAATAACATCCCTGCGATTTCCATTTATACTCAAGGAACTGTCTGTGATGAAATAATAGCCTTTCATGAAAGTTTTTCGATTTTCTGCCGCTTCAGGACCTCTTCTTTTGTCAGGAGATAAACTTCGTCATAGAGTTTTGTTTTGAAAGAACCCGGGGCATTGGTTTTTTCAGCAGCGATTTCAGCGGCCACTTCATAGCAGACCAGACCAAAGGCAGAGGCTGTTACCCGGTCTTTTTCGACGGCCGCAAAGGTGCCGATCACAGAAGCCGCCATGCAGCCTGTTCCAACGACAGCCGCCATCAGGGGATGCCCGTTCTTTATAAGAAATGTTTTTCCGTCTCCTGTTACAATGTCGGTTGCCCCAGTCATCACGACTGTACATTCTCTTTCTTTTGCAAGTTTGCGTGTAATTTCCACAGGATTGAGTCCGGTTTCCGAGGAGTCGACTCCCTGTGTTTTTACATTTTCTCCGGCAATGCGTGCAATTTCAGAAGCGTTACCTTTAATAATGTCAATTTTTAAAGTGTTCAGAAGCTCAAAACATTTTTCATTCCTTAAGTGAGTCGCCCCTGCGCCGCAGATATCAAGAATAATTGGGATGCCTTTTTTATTCGCCGTTTTTCCAGACTTTTTCATGGCTTCAATAAAGTCAAGGGTTAGGGTTCCAATATTCAAAACAAGGGAGGAGGCAATGGAGGTCATATCTTCCATTTCTTCCGGGGCATGTGCCATCACAGGGGAAGCTCCGAAGGTTTTGACAATGCCCGCGCAGTCGTAAATGGTGACCCAGTTCGTCAGATGATGAATGACGGGTTTTAATGATTGTATTTTTTCATAAAGGGAATAAGGATTCATAAGGACTCCATGGTTATACTTAAAAGATTGATCGAATATACGACATAAATATTCTCAATTAATAAAAACGTCATTAGTAATTTTATAGGTTTATAAATAATTGTAAAAAGAAAATCAAAACTTGCATATATGCAAAATTTTGCATATGATTCATGTCATGAATTTCGAACAATCAAAAATTTATGCAGATATTTTAAAGACCTTGGCTCATCCGATACGGGTTTTGCTGGTTGACGCTTTAAAAGATGAAGATAAATGCGTTTGTGAATTAGTTACTGTTTCAAAAATTGATCAGTCAGGAATATCCCGTCATCTTGCCCAGCTGACTCAGGCAGGAATCCTTTCTTATAAAAAGGATGGGAAAAAAGTCATCTATCATCTTGAAACCCCTTGTATTTTAAATGCATTTGGATGTGTTCTGGACGTGCTTAAAGCTGAAACTTCTAAAAAAATGAAATTTTTGAAAGGAAAATAGATGAACAAAGAATTGAAAATCCTGATAGGCTTGATTGCAGCTTTTGCAGGGGTGTATTATCTGCCGGTTGAATCGTTAAGATTTCAGGGCGCAGTGGTTGAATCTCTTAAACTGGTCAAATGGTATGCACGTGAGCATGTGCTTTTATGTCTTGTCCCTGCATTTTTTATTGCCGGAGCCATTGGCGTTTTTGTCAGTCAAAATGCTGTAATGAAATATTTCGGGCCAAAAGCGAATAAGCTTTTGTCCTATGGAGTGGCCTCCGTTTCAGGAACCATTCTTGCTGTCTGCTCCTGCACAGTGCTTCCATTATTCGGCAGCATCTATATGCGGGGTGCAGGTCTTGGCCCTGCCATTGCTTTTCTATATTCCGGGCCGGCCATAAACGTACTGGCAATCGTTTTAACAGCACGAATTCTGGGCGCTGAACTTGGCTTAGCAAGAGCCATAGGTGCTGTTTTGTTCAGCGTAATTATTGGCGGAATAATGCACTTTATTTATAGAAAAGAGGAACACGCCAAGGCTCTAGAGGTTCAGGAGGTGTATGTTGAAGCGGATGATAAACCTCCAAGGCCATTATGGCAGACAGTCCTCTATTTTCTCAGTATGTCCGCCATTCTTGTGTTTGCAAACTGGGCGAAACCAGCTGATGCAACGGGAATATGGCATGCTTTATTTTCTGTCAAATGGGAACTGACTGCCTTCTTTGCTCTACTTTTGGGGTTTACGCTCTGGAAATTTCTTGGAGTAAAATTATTGAAGGTGGTGTTGGGATCTGTTCCGATTCTATTAATCGCCTTATTTTTCCCTAATCAACCGGTAGCCGCTTTTACGGTTGGTGCAGTGGTCTTGGCGCTTTTAACATTTAAAAGTACGCCCGAAATGAAGGATTGGCGTGACCAGACCTGGGGGTTTGCAAAACAGATCACTCCTTTGCTTTTGTTTGGAGTTCTGGCCGCTGGATTTTTTCTGGGAAGTCCTGAATCTAAGGATTCCGGAATTATACCCAATCTCTGGATACAGGCCCTGGCTGGAGATAGCCCAAAAGCTTTTTATGCTGTAATCGGAGGGACTGGCTTGATTCCGGGCTGGCTTAACTTTTTATGGCCTGTATGGACGAATTTTTTTGCAAGTATTGTGGGTGCCTTCATGTATTTTGCCACACTGACTGAAGTGCCGATTGTTCGTGGGTTAATGGATAGCGGCATGGGCAAGGGGCCTGCGCTTGCTTTACTTCTGGCCGGGCCCGCTTTATCTTTACCCAGTATGCTTGTCATTAACAGTATTTTAGGCCCTAAAAAAACAATGACCTATGTGTCTTTAGTGGTGGTTATGGCTACAATCACAGGAATTATTTTCGGGGTGTATGTAAAATGAAAGAAAGGCTCAAAAATTTTATTCTTACCGGAATTATTTTTACAAACATGGTTCTTGTGAATTATGCCATTGCCGGTGTTGCAAATACGGTAAATAAACTTACCCTTGAAGAGGCTATTGTGTTGGCTCTTAAACAGAACCCGGATATTTCGGAAATGGAAAGCCGCATAGCTGAGGCAGAAGCCAGGCTTAAAGCCTCAGGTTCGGGCAGTATGCCCATCCTTAAGGCGCGGGCTGTTTATGATTACTGGTCGGATAATCAGCGATTTCAGCCCGCATCAGGGAACAATGAACCGGGAGCGTTTGGAGATCAAATCGCGGGAGTTGAGTTTATTGCAAACCAGCTTTTGTATACGGGCGGGCGCATTTCATCAGATAAAAAAGCCGCTGAATGGAATCTGAAAGCCTCTGATGATCAGACAAATAGGGTTCGTGAGACGATTGTGTACCAGGTGACTGCCCTGTTTTATGAGCTGCTTGCCCGGAAAGATGAATTGGAAGCTTTTGAAACAGCTGTCCGCGCCATGGACGAACAAAAACGTACTGTTGAAGCCCTGGTTCAGGCCCAGAAGACAGCAGGAGTGGATTTGCTTCGTGTTAATGTTCGCCGGGCGGAATTATATGAACGCCTGGTCAGTAATAAGAATAATCTGAAGTCCAGAGAGCGCGCTTGGGGTGTTTTAATGGGGTCGGAGGATTTGATTGCCCCGGAGGCAAAGGGAAGTTTGCAGTTAAATGAGGCCTTTGCGTGTCCTGGTATTCCGGAGTGTGAAAAAAAAGCAATGTCACAGCGCAGCGATTACCGTGCGCTGAAAGCTCTGGTCACAGCGGCTGAGGCTTCTCTGCAATCCGCTCATTCCGGTTATAAGCCTGTGTTGGCCGTTCAGGCGTCCTATGCCAATCGATTTTTGCAGAATATTTCAGACCAGCCTCCTGGAACGGATGATAAAACGGATGTCTGGAAAATCGGACTGGCTGTTGAAATGCCTATTTTTGACGGCCATTTAACCACGGCAAAAATTGAAGAACTGTCCGCGCGCCTGAAGGGCTTAAGGGATAATCAAAGAAAAATGGAATTGCAAATTCGTTATGAGATTGAAAGCGCCCTGTCAGATATCTCCACTGCCACTGAAAGAGTGAAAACGACTGAACAAATCGTTGAACAGGCAGGGGAAAGCTTCAGAATCATGAAGGAAAAGTATAATCTGGGGAAGGTTCCGATGACGGATGTTCTGGATGCTCAGACAGCTCTGGTAACGGCCCAAACCAGCAGAGTCCGTGCGCTCGCAGATTTGAGAGTCTCAGATGCGCGGTTAAAACTTGCACTAGGAGAAATTTTATCATGAAAAAAAATTTTTTGTTTTTAATTCTTGCGGTTGTTATGTTCCTGTCAGCAGGATGCGGAAAAAAACAAGGGCCGGAGGACGCCGTAAAAAAACCAAAGCCTGTCGTTTCAGCTGTGAAAGCAGAGAAACGGGATCTTATAAAAACGCAGATTTATCCGGGTTCAGTTGAGCCGGTAAAAGTTGCCCGTATGGCGTCCCCGGCAGAAGGGCCCGTGGAGAAATGCTCCATCCGTGAAGGCGATATTGTAAAAACAGGGCAGGTTCTTTTGATTGTGGGACGCAGCCAGACAGCAAAATCAGGTCTGGAAGCTGCCCGTGAGGAATTGAAACGCCAGGAATCCGAATTTAACCGTATTGAACAACTTGTCAAAAGCGGCTCTCTCCCAGGGGAGCAGATGGACTCGGTGCGGGTTGACTTAAAGCGCGCGCAAGCCCAGGTGGCGGCTCTTGAAACCAGCGCCTCTGATTATGAAATTCTGGCTCCGTGGGACGGTGTGGTTTCAAAAATCTGGATTGCCGATGGCAATTATGTCGCACCAAGAGTTCCTCTGGTTGAATTATACGATCCCTTCAGCCTGGTTGTACGGATAACCATCCCTGAACAGGAATTTATAGGTTTAAAGCAGGGGCAGCCGGTTCAGATAGAGCTTGATGCCTACCCGGATAGAAAATTTTCAGGTGAAATTACACGCATTTTTCCGGAGTTGGACAGAACCACCCGGACCATGAATGTTGAGACCGTAATCAGGGAGGATGTCAGACTGTTAAGCGGAATGTTTGCCAGGGCCGGAATACCGGTGAAGAAAACTTCAGATTCTATCGTCATTCCGGAGCGCGCGATTGTGGTGATGCCAAACGGGGAAACAACGGTTTTTGTTTTAAAGGAAGATAAAGTTCAAAAAAGAAAAGTAAAAATATTACTTGAAGCAGGAAATGATATTGCCATTGAAAGCGGAATAGAAGCTGGTGAACAGGTTGTAGTGAGCGGCAATGAATCTCTTAAAGACGGAGCTTCTGTACAAGTCATGGGGAAAAATAAAAATACCAATGATTCAGGCGGTTCTTTTGATGAAAAAAATAAGAGTAAAAAACAGAATTCTGACAAGGCGTCCAAATGAGAATAACTGAATTCAGTCTGAAACATAAAGTAGCGGTAACCGTATTGACCATTGCAGCAAGCGTGCTCGGATGGTTTGGTATGACACAGCTGGATGTTGATTATCTTCCCGAGATCACTTATCCGATGGTCAAGATCCATATCTGGTGGCGGGGAGCAACCCCGGAAGAAATTGAAACAAACATCGCAGATCCGGTTGAGCGCTCAATGGCGGCTATTGATAATCTGGATTATCTGGATGCTTCGTGCATAGAAGGGATGTATACCCTGCTGGTCAATTTCCGTTTCGGGGTTAATGTGGATGTGGCGTATCAGGATGTGCTTGCTGTCATGGGGCGTGTAAACAGATCGCTTCCGGCGGATATAGACCCGCCGTTTATTATGAAAGCAGACCCTTCCCAGCTTCCTGTGATGGAGGTCACTCTGGCTTCTGATAAAAGAACTTTAGTCTGGCTCAGGGAGTGGGCTGAAAACTGGCTTACAGACAGATTAAGCGCTGTTCCGGGAACCGCCGGTTCCGAAGTCGTTGGAGGAGTTAAACGTGAAATCCGCGTGCATCTTGATCCCAAAAGGCTTAACGCCTATAATCTTTCTCCTGAGCGTGTTGCTTCGGCATTGCGCGATGAGAATCGTCAGATTTTTGCCGGCAGGGTTACGGTCGAAACAAAGGAAATCATAGCCAGAACCATGGGGGAATTCGTAAATCTCGATGAAATCCGTAATACAACAGTATCCCGTGGGGCAAAAGGGGAACTGATTTATGTCAGGGATATAGCCTCTGTGGAGGATTCACACGAAGAACTCAGGGTTAATACCCGCTTTAACGGCAAACCCTGTGTTAAAATCAATGTTTTAAAACAGGCGGAAGCCAATACCGTTAAAGTGTCAGAGAAAGTAAAGGAAAAGTTAAACTCCTTAAGAAAAGAAATTCCGCCAGATATAGAACTGGGAGTGGTTGAAAATCAGGGTGATTATGTGATGAGCGCCATTATGAGTGTTCGTGATTCAGCAATTTTAGCCTTTATTCTTGTTATTCTGGTCACCTACTTTTTTCTGGGACACTGGAGGCAGGTCATTATAATGCTCGTGACTCTGATTGTAACTTTGCTGGCGAATTTTTTTCTCATGCGTCTGGCCGGTTTCTCCCTCAATTTGTTTTCACTCGGCGGATTGGTTGTGGCTTTAGGGGTTCTTTTGGATAATTCCATCATTGTCGTGGAAAATATCACACGTCTTAAACATGAAAACAGCCAAAAAACGTTATTGGATTCCGAATCTCTGATATTGAAAGCCACCAATGAGGTCACCCCTGCCATGTTTGCGGCCACCATCACTTTTCTTGCCATATTTCTGCCCTTTTTATTTGTCCCGGGCATGGCTTCCCTTTTATTTAAAGAATTGGTTTTGGTCATAGCAGGGGTTGTCCTTTTATCTCTATTAACGGCCATGACTCTGACGCCCTATCTCTCAAAACGGATTCTTTTCAATAATGAAAAAAAGGGAAAATCCGGACGACTGGTTCTGATGTTTGAGAAACTTGTTGATAAAGTCACTGAATTTTATGGACTTGTTCTGAGCCGCGTTTTGAAATCAAAGGGGATCGTTTTATTGATCTTCAGTTTGTTACTGGTGTCTGCCTTTATCCTGCTTCCCCGCCTTGGTTCTGAATTTTTTCCGAAAATGGATGACGGACGGGTGATGGTTAAGCTCAAGATGCCTGCCGGAACTTCGGTTGCCGAGACCGACCGCATATTATCTGTGGTTGAAAAACAAGTCAGGGATTTGCCCGAGGTGCAAAGTATTTTTACCATGGCCGGAGGAAGGGTCTGGGGACTTGCAACCTATGAAATTGCCCAGGAGGGAGAGGTGGATATTCAGCTTGTCCCGAAATCAGAAAGAAGCATCACTACTGAGGCTTTCGCAGAAAAGATAAAACCATTTGTGAAAAAAGCCATGGCGCCCGGGGCAAAGCTTCCGGTCATGCAGATGAAGATAAAGGGAATTCGTCAGATAGGCACGCAGGATGTCGAGGTGAAAATCCAGGGGGGAGACATGCAGGCGATATATGATGCTGCAAAACAGGCTGCCGCCAAACTTAACGAAACTCCGGGGCTTTCCGGTGTGAACATCTCCATGGACATGACAAAGCCGGAATACCGTATTTATGTAGATCGTGTCAGGGCTTCGGCTTTGGGAATACCGGTCGGCTATATCGCTTCCACTTTAAGGGGGCTTGTTGGCGGAGTGGTTTCCACTGAATACAGGGAAGGAAGCGAGTTTTATGATATCCGTGTCATGGTCCCTGAACCGAAACTTGCCAATAAAGAGGATCTGGAAAATCTTATTGTGACCTCCAAAGAGGGTAAACCTGTATTTTTAAGAAATGTGGCCCAGGTACTCCGGGCAGTCGGGCCTGTGGAAATCACGCGTGAAAATCAGATCAAACAAGTCATTGTCCGCGCAGATTCTGCGGGAATCAGTGTGGGTGAAGCAACCCTTAGAGCCAAGGAAGCCGTTGGTGCCATCAAAATGCCCCCGGGAGTCAGTTTTGACATGGGCGGGCAGGCTCAGATGATGAAAGAAAATTCAAGAACCATGGGACTGATACTTTTATTTGCGATGTTTTTCGCCTTTACGGCGCTGGCTATTCAATTTGAAAGTTACCGGCTTCCTTTTATTATATTGATCTCCCTGCCTTTCTGTATAGCAGGGATGGTTTTTGCGATGGGGATTTCTAAGGTGGCCTTAGGCGCCACAGTAGCTATTGGTATATTCATTGTCATTGCGGCCACCGTAAATGATGGCGTATTACTTTTAAGTTTTGCTGAAGAACTTAAAACGATTCAGAAGCTTAGTCCGTTTGAGGCAGTGTGGAGAGCTGCAAAAATCCGCCTTAGACCTCGGGTGATGACTTCAGTGAGTGCCATAGCCGGTTTCATTCCTCTGGCTCTTAATCTGGGAGAAGGCGGTGATCTGCTTATGCCCATGGCAGTAGCTGCAATAGGCGGTCTGATAATGGAAATCGGGGTTGCCTTATTTTTAATGCCTGTCTTATATTTATTTTTTACCAAGCATTCACCTTCAAATAAAGGAGTTTAAAAATGAAAAAAATTCAGATACTTGGAACCGGATGCCCCAAATGCAAGACGCTGACAGCCAACGCTCAGACAGCGGTTGATGAACTGAAAATTGAGGCGGCTGTTGAAAAGGTGGAAAAGATTACCGATATTATGAAATTTAACGTGATGGTGACTCCTGCTTTAGTTGTGGATGGGCAGGTCAAAAGCGCGGGAAAAGTATTAACGGCAGAAGAAATAAAAAAGTTTTTAGTATAAAGGAAGATTTGAATGACAGACGAAAAAAATCAGAATAACGAAAGTCCATCCTGTGGCTGTAAGGAGAGTTCAAACGGAGGAAAGTGGGTTTTGATTATAGTGGCGATGCTTGCTGTTGCCATGGTTTTTCAGAAGCCTCCATGCAAATGCAGCTCAATAAATGTATTAAGCCAGAAATCAGCTGCCGCTTTGACGGATAAAAAGACATCTTCTAAGGATCAGACAAGTAAAGCTTGTAAAATAGGGGTGTGTTCCCCTAAAAATTAATTTAAATTTCAATGAAGGAAAAATTTATGAATGACAAACCAACATGTGCTTGCGGAACCGCTCCAAAACTTATATTTCCCTGCTCCGGTGGATCGGATACAGGTGAATTAACAGATCAAACCGCACGAAAATTGACCAGAGACGGGCTGGGTAAAATGTATTGCCTGGCAGGAATTGGCGGACGCGTTTCCGGAATTATGGCAAGCACTGAGAGTGCTGCTAAAATTCTGGCAATTGACGGATGTCCTCAGAACTGCGCCAAAAAAACTTTGGAAGAAGCAGGATTTAAAAAGTTTGAACACCTGACATTATCAGAAATAGGTTTTCAAAAAGGCAGCTCACCTGTTAATGCGGATAATATTTCAATCGTGGCTGAAAAAGCATCGAAACTATTAACATGTTAAAATCGAAAGGATCACGATAATATGAAAAGTATTAAAATTTTAGTCATGGCACTTGTAATAATGTTTTCTTCAGCATTTTCAATAACAGCAGAGGAATCGAGAAATGCAGGAATTCCCAGGCTTGTGGATCTCGGTGCAGAGAAATGCATCCCGTGTAAAATGATGGCTCCGATTCTGGATGAATTAAAGGCGAATTATGTCGGCGTTCTGGATGTTCAGTTCATTGATGTCTGGCACCAGGAGAATGCAGAACAGGCAGAAAAGTATGGAATTCGGAGCATTCCAACACAAATTTTTATTTCTCCAGAGGGAAAAGAATTGTTCAGGCATGAAGGTTTTTTTGCAAAGGAAGATATCTTGGCAAAATGGAAAGAACTGGGGTTTGATCTGAATGCAAAGGCCTCAAATAATTTAAAATAAAATGAATAAAATTCAAATCATTGTTAAAAATATTTTACTGGTCTTTGTTTTTATAACCCTAGGATTCAGTCTGGGGAAGGAAGTTACTTTAAGAACCGTTAAACCGGCAGCTCAGGATATTGAACCCGGCACGGGAAATAAAGTCATTGTTTATTACCTGCACGCAACGTTTCGCTGTGTCACCTGCAACACGATAGAAAAAATGACGAAAGAATTGCTCGACTCAAAGTTTGAAGAGCAATTAAAAACAGGCCTGATAGAATGGAAACGGGCGAATTTTCAAAAAGATGAAGCTCTTGCAAAAAAATACCAGGTGATTTCAAGTTGTGTGGTTGTCGTGCAAATCAGGGAGGGAAAAGAAACCGCCTATAAAAGGCTGGATGAGGTCTGGACACTTCTTGAAGATAAACACTCTTTTAACAAGTATTTGGGTGATGCGGTTATGGAATTGTTGAATACAAAAGAAAACGGAGGTCACTCATGACCTGGTTGATGATAGGAACCGTGTTCTGGCTTGGACTTCTGACGGCTATAAGTCCCTGTCCTCTTGCTACAAATATTGCAGCCATTTCATTTATAGGGCGTCAGGTTGGAAACAGATACAGCGTACTTTTATCAGGTTTTTTTTATACAGTGGGTCGTACCTTGACTTATGTTTTACTTGGGATTCTTCTTGTCTCAGGGCTTACTGCTGCCGGTGATTTATCCCGGGTTCTTCAAAAATATCTGAATGAGATTCTAGGGCCTGTGCTGATTCTTTTAGGAATGGTAATGCTCGGATGGATAGACAGTTTTCTTTACCTTAATCTTGCTGGAACAAAAGTTCAGGAAAAAGCCTCAAAAGGGGGTATTATCTGGCCTGTTATGCTTGGATTTCTGTTTGCCCTGTCGTTTTGCCCGGTATCTGCGGGTCTTTTTTTCGGTGGGTTGATTCCGCTTTCCATCAAGGCGGACTCTGCCGTATTGTTATCCCTTGTTTACGGAATAGGCACGGCATTACCAGTTATCGGCTTTGCCTTTATCATTGCCTTTGCAACTGAGTATGTAGGCAAAGTTTTTGACAGTTTGACAATCTTTGAAAAATGGGTTCGTATTATCGCAGGGATCCTGTTTATTCTTGTGGGTATTTATTACTGCCTGACCCATGTCTATGGAATTTGAATTTGATAATTAAATTTTGGTTTGCTACGGTTAAAAGATGACTTTTATATTTAATCATATGCCTGAAAAATTGCGACAGGTGTTTCAGGTGACCATGTTCAGTATTGCAGCTGCGCTTTTGGCTGTGATGTTTATGACTGCCATAAATACCCTGCAGCATTTTTTCTTTGCTGGCGCGGCTGACATGCCAACACAGAATTTTATTTTGAGAAGTTTCCTGGTTGTTGCTGGCTCATCCTTTATTGTGTCTCTTATGATGAAAAAAGTACCTGAATCCGCAGGAAGCGGCATTCCGGAAGTAAAGGTTGCCTATTGGAAGGAACTCGGATACATCCCCTTTAAACCGGTCATTATAAAATTTTTTGCAGGAATTATAAGCATTGCAGGCGGGGCCAGCCTTGGCAGAGAAGGGCCAACCGTTTTCCTTGGGAGCGGTATAGCATCCCACCTTGCCGGCATTGCGGGATGGGCAAAAAGGCAGAGAAGAGCCGCTGCACTTATTGGAGCTTCAGCCGGACTTGCCGCGGCATTTAATACCCCTCTGGCAGCTATTGCTTTTATTATTGAGGAAATGGTCGGGGATTTGAATACAAAATATCTTGGACAGGTTGTAATAGCCTCTCTTGCAGGAGCTCTTGTTGTGCAGGGCATCCTGGGTCATCAGCCTTCATTTATTCTTCCCGTTATTGATTCAACTTTATGGATTCACTATTTCATTGTGCCTTTTTCCGCTATTCTGGGAGCATTATCAGGAATCCTATTCCAGCACTCTGCTTTGCTTTTAAGAAAAAAACTTAAATCACAGGAACATGTGCCAAGATGGATACAGCCTTTTATCGGTGGAATTTTAACCTGGGGCATTGGCATTGTTGTTTTCCTGTTAACCAAAAGAACAGGCGTTTTTGGTTTGGGATACCATGATTTATCAGATGCCCTAAATAATAAAGTGGTCTGGCAGGTTGCCGGCATCATTTTAGCCGGCAAACTTATGGCAACCATTTTAAGCTACAGTTTCGGGGGCTGCGGGGGTATTTTTTCTCCGACCCTATGCATAGGCGGAATGAGCGGAGTATTCATATCCGGCCTTGCAGCCTTATGGATTCCTTTAACCCCGGATGACCGTATTGTTATAGCTTCCGTCGGAATGAGCGCCTGTCTAGGGGCTGTCATCAGGGCCCCTTTGACTACAACTTTAATTGTCTTTGAAATGACTCATCAATTTGAAATGGTGCCTGGTCTTATGCTTGGCGCGGTTATAACCCAGTTAATGGTAAAACTTATTGGAATAGAAAAACATAATTTTTATGACTCCCTGCTTATTCAGGACGGCCATGAAATCACAAAAATAAATCCGCCGAAGGATCTGCTAAGCTGGGGACGGCTTCCTGTTTCTGCAATTATGAACCAGAATCCCGTGGTAATCAGGTCTTTGGATAAAAATGAATTAAAGGCAACAGTAAAAAATTCACCATATCAATGTTTTCCTTATATAAATAAGTCTGCCCATTTCGGAGTGATTACCCGTCATGAAATCACAGCATCAATAAAAGAAAACCGTGATCCTGTCATTCTGAATACGGAACTATGCTTCCAGGAACAAACCTTGAGTGAAGTGTCGGATAAACTCATACAGTCCTCCTCCCCTATTATTATTGTTGTCAGTAAAAACAACAGCGAAATCAAGGGAATATTAACGCTTCACGACATACTAAGAGCGCAGGCTGCGGTTATGGAATAAAGCAGATTCTATTCAGTCATTTTTTAAAATATTGTTAAAAATCTCCAATCAATCTAAAAAACTGGTATCAAAATATATAACTCTTTTTTAATTCTGAACATTATTTAAAATATACTACAGGCTTTTCCTGGGCGTTGACTGAAGTGGATCGGATTTAAAGTTTTGAAGTCAGGCTTTGGAGGTATGAAAAGGAATCGTTTATTGTTTTTTGATCATGGATTCGGTATAGAAATTTATTATTGAATTTCTATGGGTTAAATTTCTCACTACGAGATAAGTAACGGCGGAAACAACCTCATAGCGACTTGAGGGAGCCATGTTGATGCCGGGGAGTATTTGAAAAAAATCATCAATTTTTAAAGTTAAAAAAGCATCAATAACACGGGCCTCCTGTCCTGTTCCACCGCCTGAATTTCCTAGCTCCGTACAGATATAGCCACTAAGCCGTTCATTAAAAGTTGCATTTAATATAATTCGGCCTCTTCTTACTTTAAAGTCGTCGTAGGAGTCGTATTGCCCGTCAGAATCAAGATCCTTTTCTGAAAGAATGTCGAAGGTCTGAACCCGTAATCCAACATCCATGGTTCCGGCTTCGCCCATATCAATTTTGGCTCCCGCAGAAGCTAAAGAGGAAATTATTAAAAGACATAGAAAAACAATAGAAAATTTCTTCATTTTCCTCTCCTCTTTTTTTATTGATTGGTTTTAAAATGACCCGGCTTTTCCTCCTTTTAAAACATTAAAATAGTTATTAAGAAAAATAATGATTTTATTCTAGGAAAGAGATGATAATATGTAAATCCTTAAATTTTAAGGAGATGTTTTGAATTATGGGATAACCTGGGTATAGGAGTCCATTTTTATTTTTTATTGAAAAAACATGAATTATTCATTTACAAAAAGGAGGGGAATGATGAGTGATGATAATCAAACGGAGCGTCCTCTGAAAAAAGGGACCTTGCCGTCTCAGACCATTCATGTCAGTTTTCATTCATTTATGACCGTGATTCTGATGGCGCTTTGCCTTCCCTGCTGGTTCTGGTTTTACTGGCGCATAGAACCCAAAGCCGGTGAAATTGCGGTTTTGGTCCGGAAAACAGGAACTCCTCTTGCTTCCGGAAAAATCATTGCGACAGAGAAAAAAGAAAAAGGCATTCATCTGGATGTTCTGCCTGAAGGCCGGTATTTTTACAATCCCTACACCTGGACATGGAAGTATTTTCATATCACCGATATCCCTGCCGGAAAATTCGGGGTCAAGATCCGGCTTTACGGGAACGATCTTTTACCTGGAAAAATTATCGCCGGAGAAAATGAGAAGGGAATCCTTGAAGAAGTGCTGATGCCCGGCCGTTACCGCATCAATCCTTATGCCTATGAAATCCGGATTTTTGAAGCCATTTCCATTCCTTCCGGCCAGGTGGGGGTCGTTACCCGGCTTACGGGAAAAGATATGCTGAACATTCCTCCCCCTGAAAAACTGAATGCTTTTATTGCAGCCGAGGAAGATAAAGGGGTTCAGGCTTCTGTTCTTGAACCCGGAACGTATTATCTGAATCCTTATCTGTATATGGTTACTCCGGTGAATCTGAAAAGTCAGCGTTTTGAAATGAGCGGTGAAGGCTCTATTGTTTTTCTTTCCCTGGATGGTTTTGATATTTCTGTGGAAGGGACGATCGAATGGGCCGTCAGACAGGAAGCGGCTCCTTTGATCACCACGGAAGTCGGGGATCTGGATGATGTGCTGAATAAAATCATACTGCCGACTGCCCGCGGATTCAGCCGTCTGGAAGGTTCCAAGAAACCGGCTATTGATTACATCATGGGGGATACCCGCCAGCAGTTTCAGGACAAGCTTTCAGAACATTTAAAAAGCGTCTGCATTGAACGCGGTATTGAAATCCGTTCTGTTCTGATCCGGAATATCATGCCTCCCCAGGAAATCGCGAGCATCATCCGTGAGCGGCAGATTGCCGTGCAGGACAGACGCAAATATGAACAGCAGATCGCAGAGGCCAAATCCCGTGCGGAACTTGCAAAGCAGGAGGAGCTGGCTGTCCAGAACAGGGAAAAAACAGAGCAGGAAACAGTGAAAATCCGCGCGGTCATTAATGCGCAGCAGTTTCAATCCGTGGCTTTGACCGAAGCCAACCGGAATCTGGAAGTGGCAAAACTTCATAATGAAGCCGCTGATTTTCAGGCCAGGGCGATTATCGCAAAAGGAGAGGCGGAACGGGATGTGATCCAGTATAAAAGAGAGGCGGAGTCCAATGCGCTGTCTGAAAAAGCGAAGGCTTTTTCAACGGGAATGAATTTCACCCAGTATACTTTTTATAAAAAGATCGCCTGCCGGGTTAAAAATATTTTTACCGATGACAAAGGCGCTTTCGGAAATATTTTCGATTCGCTTTCTGCAGGGAAGCAGAAAGGAGGTGCCCAATGAAAAATCCGTTTTCCATTTTGAGCAGAGAGAAATCCGGTTTTTCAAATGTCCGTACTATTTCAGCGGTAGTCCTGTTCATTCTTGGCCTTTATGGAGTATGGCTCTGGGTTTTCTGCCGTTTTTATGTTCCGCCGAATTACATGGCCGTAATCATTTCCAAAACCGGGAAAATACTTCCGGATGGACAGATTCTGGCTGAAAAAGGGGAAAAGGGAATCTGGAAAGAGGTTTTGGGTGAAGGCCGTTATTTTTTAAATCCGATTATCTATGAATGGGTACTGAAACCTGTTATTGAGATTGATATCGGAAAAATCGGGGTTGTCACTTCCAAAATCGGAAAGGATCTTCCCAGGGGAGAGTTCCTGGCTGAAAAAGGTGAGAAGGGAATTCAGAAAAACATCCTTGGGCCAGGGAAATACAGGCTGAATCCCTACGGGTTTGAAGTAACGGTTCAGGATGCCCTTGAAATTCCCATCGGATATGTCGGGGTGGTGACCTCCCTGGCCGGGAAAGAGGCCAAAGAAGGGGATTTTGCGGTGATCGGTGAAAAAGGCGTGTTAAAGGATGTGCTGCAGCCCGGCCTTTATTATATCAACCCAAGGCAGTATCAGGTCAATATTGTCGAAGTGGGAACGAATCAGATTTCCCTTCTGGGCTATGATTCCTTTAACCAGAGCCAGGGAAGAAATCAGGAAGTGATCCGAACTAAAAAGACGGATGCTCTTGCCAAACAGATGGTGGTTCAATCCGAACTCCTGGAACAGAAGCTCGAAAAAACCCAGGAAAGACAGAATATGTATAAACAATCTTTAATGAATCAGGCTCCTGCCCAGAGAGACTCGCGTATGGATTCAGGGGTTCGATTTGGAAAAAGCCGTGAAAGAGCAAGCCTATCTAAACAGATGGGGATGCCCTCTGTCCAGAGTGATTCACGGGTGGATGCGGGGCTTCAGAGTGTTTTGCAGTTCATAGAATTTCCCTCCAAGGACGGTTTTGATATTCAGCTGGATATGACCGTGGAATTTGAATTTCTTCCCGAGAAAAGTGCCTTTATTTTCAAGGAATACGGGGACCTTTTTCAGGTGGTTGAAAAAATTATTCTTCCCCAGATCCTTTCCATTTCAAGGCTTAAAGGGTCTGCTTACGGGGCAAGAGATTTTATTGTCGGTGACGGGCGCGAAAAATTCCAGGATGAACTGGTCTCAAAGCTCAAGGAAACACTGGGAGCCAAGGGGATCGGAATCCGTTCCTCTCTTATCCGTCATGTGATTGTGCCTGACGATATCCGCACGCCCATACAGGATGCCTCGATCGCCATAGAAACCAATCTGACCAATATTGAAAAGCAGGAAACGGCCAAAAAACTGGCAGAACTCAATACTGAACTCAGCCTCATTGACCAGAGACGTGAACAGGTTCAGCAGGAAACACAGAAAATCAAAGCCGAGATTCAGGCCAGTGAATTGAAAGAAGTCGCGGAAATTGAAGCCGCGACTGTAAAACGGACGGCGGAGATTGAAAATAAGACCGCACTGATTCATGCTGAAAAGGTGAGGAAGATCGGTAAAGCCGAAAGTAATGTGATCCAGATGACAGGCCTTGCAGAAGCTAATGGTTTTAAACTGAAAGTCTCTGCTCTCGGTGATCCTTCGGCCTATTCGCTCTATGAATTCAGCAATCATCTGCCGAATGATCTGAACCTTGTTATTGCTCACACCGGCCAGGGAACTCTTTGGACGGATTTGAACAAATCTCTTTCCGGAAACCTGAGCAGTCTGAAACTGCTGGAAACAGCGGATAGAAAATAAGATTATATGATTTCTCCCTGTTTTGATAAGGAAACAGGGAGTGATGCCTGATTTTTATGAGCAAGGCGAAGTGAAAATTTAAATCAGAATTATTCCCAGGGGAGTATTGACTCAGAGGAGCTTGCTTTAGAACCCAGGGTAAATGCCCTGGATTTAATCCGTTATTTGAATTTTTGTTTTTCCTTATCCTTGATATGGAGCCAGACGGAATCTTCCCCCGTCAGTTTTTCAATGCTTTGAATGACTTTTTCCGCAGGGCTGATCGAGAATTTCTGAGGCAGTTTTAGAAGAACGGTTTTGCCTGAGTCCAGATCCAGATCCATAAAGATCCTGCAGGCCCCGGGATTGGACTCAAAGACGGGTATCAGCTTTTCAAAAATTTCGGTTTTTTCAGACTCGGATAGACGAATATAGACAGCGGTCGTTAATTCCTCCTGAACCTTGTCGAGAGGAATAATATCGTCTGCGATAAGCCCCGGGTTATCATTGTGGAATTGAAGAGTCCCCTTAAGATAGATCATGGCCTCCATCTGTAGAAGGTTTTCAAAATGAGAAAAGGTTTTGGGGAATAAAACCGCTTCAATGGTTCCTACCAGATCTTCGATCTGAATGATGGCCATGGGCTTTCCATCCTTCTGGGTTTTGACATTTTTGATCTGGGTGATGATTCCCCCGATTCTCACAGCCGCACCATCTTTTAAGGTTGCAAGATCTTTGGTGCTGGCAGAAGAAAAACGTTTCAATACCCTGGAATACTGCCCTAAAGGATGTCCTGAACTATAGAATCCCAGGAGTTCCTTCTCGTTTTTTAAAAGTTCATGTTCAGGCCAGTTGGGGAAGTTTTCCTTTTTTTTCTGACTGATGTTCTGTTTGGAAGAGGAATCCAGAAGATCCAGGAAGGAGGCCTGTCCGGCTGCGGAATCTTTCTGGCTGCCTGTTCCAAAGCGGATGATGTCATCAACGATTTCAAAAAGGTAGGCCCGGTTTTTTTCAAGGCTGTCAAAGGCTCCGGCCTTGATAAGATTTTCAAGGGCTTTTTTGTTGAGGACACGGGTATCCATTCGTTTCGCAAAATCTTCCAGGCTGGTATAAGGCCCTGAAAGTTTTCTTTTTTCAACAATGACTTTGGCTACGGCGGCGCCCACGTTTTTAATGGCGCCAAGACCGAAGATGATACCCTCTTTATCCACCGTGAAATATTCATCCGAATACTGGATGGAGGGCGGCTTCATTTCAACACCGATATTTCTGCATTCCTCGATATAAAAACCAATTTTATCAATGTCATTTTTTTCACTGGTTAAAAGGGAAGCCATGAATTCTTTGGGGTAGTTGGCTTTGAACCAGGCGGTCTGATAGGCGATCCAGCCATAGGCCACACTGTGGGATTTGTTGAATCCGTATCCTGCAAAATATTCCATGGCATCAAAAGTTTTTTCGGCAATATCATGAGGGATATTGAGTTTAGCGCTGCCGGAGATAAATTTATCTCTCTGAAGTTTCATTTCCTCTTTCTTTTTCTTTCCCATGATTTTTCGGAGGGTGTCTGCTTCAGCCAGACTGAAGTCCCCCATGACCTGGGCGCATTTCATCACCTGTTCCTGATAAAGCATGATTCCATGAGTTTCCTGAAGGATTTCTTTGAGGCAGGGGTGGAAATATTCGACTTTGACTTTTCCGTGCTTGCGCTGAATGAAATCATCCGCCATCTGGAGAGGGCCTGGGCGATAAAGAGCGACCAGGGCGACAATGTCTGCAAAATCTTTAACCTCAAGCCTGCGTATAAGATCTCTCATTCCTGAACTTTCAAGCTGGAACACTCCCAGGGTATTTCCCTTGATCAGAAGCTCATAGGTTTTGGGATCATTTATGGGAATGTCGTTCAAATCCTCCAGGATGGGGGATCCATTTTGTTCATTAGCCATTTTCAACGCCATATCGAGAACGGTCAGGGTTTTAAGTCCCAGAAAGTCCATTTTTAAAAGACCGATTTTTTCACAGGAAGGGCCGTCAAACTGGGTGATTGTTTCGTTTTCCTGGCCTTTGTAGAGGGGGACTTTTTCAGTCAGGGTCCCTTTTGAAATGATGATTCCGGCGGCATGGGTAGAAGTGTTGCGGGGAAGCCCCTCCAGTTTTTTGGCGTTATTGAAGAGGGCCTCGATTTCCTTGTCTTCTTCCATGAGGGCTGTAAGCTGGGGTTCTATATTGATTGCTTTTTCGAGTGTCATCTTGGGTTCACCGGGAATCAGTTTGGCGATCTGGTCGACTTTGGGGTAGGGCATTCCCATGACCCGGCCCACATCGCGGAGGACTGCCCGTGCCGCCAAGGTTCCATAGGTGATGATCTGGGCAACGCAATCCCGTCCATATTTCTGACTGACGTATTCAATGACCTCGGTGCGGCGGTCATAACAGAAATCCATATCAATATCCGGCATGCTGATACGGGAGGGATTTAAAAAACGTTCAAAAAGGAGATCGTATTTCATGGGGTTGATGCTGGTGATTCCCAGAAGATAGGCGATGAGGGATCCGGCGGCAGATCCCCTTCCGGGGCCTACCGGGATGTTATTTTTTTTGGAATAATTAACAAAATCCCAGACGATTAAAAAGTAGGAGACAAATCCCATCTGTTTAATAATTTTAAATTCATGGGCCAGTCTTTCCTGAATCACCGCGGAATCCGGATCCACTTTTTTCTTCATTCCTTCACGGCAGAGATCCATGAGATATTCGTCGTGGGTTTTTCCCTCGGGGACAGGATACACAGGCAGGTGGATGGATTTGAAATCCGGTTCAAAGTTACAGAGTTCTGCGACTTTCAGGGTATTGGATAAAACCTCAGGATAATCCGGAAACAATTCCTGCATCTCTTCATGGCTTTTGTAATGATACTCATTGGTTTCATAGGTGGGATGGGGATCATTCAGAGTAACCCCCATGGAAATACAGCGGGCAATATCGTGAGCAAAGGAGTCTTCCCGCGAAACATAATGGCAGTCATTGGTGGCAACAACATCAACCCCAAGGTCTTTTGCCAGCTGAAGAATTTTAGGAATCAGAATTTTTTCCTGTTTAAGTCCGTGATCCTGAATTTCCAGAAAAAAGTGCTCTTTGCCGAAAAGTTCCAGATAAAAACGGCCGAGTTTCTCCGCTTCTTCTGTTCGATTCTGAAGGAGGAGGAAAGCGATTTCTCCGTCCATGTTTCCGCTGAGGCACACAAGCCCTTCCGCATGTTTACTAAGCAGATCCTTATCAATGCGGGGTTTAACAAAAAAACCTTCAAACTGGGCTGAAGTGATCATTTTGCTTAAATTACGGTAACCCGTGTCATTTCTGACCAGAAGAACCAGATTAAAGGATTCATTAGGAAGGCGGGAAGGGGTTCGGTCGTTCATACTTTTAGGGGCAACATGGACTTCCGCTCCCAGAATTGGTTTTATTCCCCTGGGTTTGCATTGACTGAAAAAAGGAACCATTCCGAAAAAAACGGAGTCATCTGTCATGGCAACAGCAGGCATATTATACTCAACCGTTTTGGCAATCAGATCTTCGAGACGGATGGTGCTTTCCAGAATGCTGTATTCTGTATGGACATGTAAATGAACAAATTTAGTGTGTTTCATAGATAATATTTAACATACAAACCCGCAGGTTGCATGAAAATAATATTAATTTTCACGAAGACTTAATATTATCTTTCTCCTTTAATAAATTTTTTGGAATATTGCCTGTATCCCATAATTTTTTATCAGTAAACATGTTTTTTGCGGATTATGATTTAACTGTCGAAACAGGAAGTGATAACAAATTTGAAAGTCAGGGTGAAATCTCTAAAAAATGGTGGATTAATTTGGATGAATCCAATAGATTCTTCCGGTATAACCTAAAGAAAGGATTACTTATGCTTTCCTACTGCCGTTCCGCCTCGCTTTCGGGAATAGACGCCTATGAAGTTCAGATTGAATTTGATGTTGGGGGCGGATTACCGGCAATCATTATTGTGGGGCTTCCGGATGCAGCGGTAAAAGAATCCAAAGACAGGGTGCGTTCGGCCATCAATAATTCCGGGTTTGAATTTCCGGAAAAAAGAATCACTATCAACCTTGCTCCGGCAGACACTAAAAAAGAAGGCCCGGCCTTTGATCTTCCCATTGCCCTGGGGATACTTTCAGCCAATGAAGTTTTTCCCTCTTCGCTGATGGACCTCTATATCTTTATCGGTGAACTTTCCCTTGATGGAGGGGTTCGGCCTGTGAAAGGGATTCTTCCCATTGCAGCGGATATTCTGAAAAAGGGACACAAACACCTTATCCTTCCCAAAGAGAATGCCCTGGAAGCTGCGGTTGTGGAAGGGCTTCATGTCTATCCTGTTTCATCTCTTCCTGAATGTATTGCCTTTCTCAAGGGGGAACACAAGATCGAACCCTGTAAAGTTAACATTGAAACTTTGTTTGAGGAACAGCTCCGTAATGATACGGTTGATTTTTATGATGTCAAAGGTCAGTACAAAGTTCGCAGGGCTATAGAAATTGCGGTTGCAGGAGGTCATAATATTCTGATGATCGGCCCTCCGGGTTCTGGAAAAACCATGCTGGCCAAACGTATTCCCACTATTATTCCTCGGATGACGCTTGAAGAAAGCCTTGAGGTTTCAAAGATACATTCCGTGGTTTTCGGTCTTTCCAAGGAGAAAAACGGCATCATTGCCACCCGGCCATACAGAAGCCCTCATCACACGATTTCCAATTCTGCGCTGATTGGTGGGGGGGCAGATCCGAAACCCGGCGAGGTAAGTCTTTCCCATAATGGGGTGCTCTTTCTGGATGAGCTTCCTGAATTCAGGCGGGATGTTCTGGAGGTGCTTCGGGAACCCCTGGAAGAGGGTGTTGTAACCATAAGCCGGGCGGCGGGACGCCTGACCCTGCCTTCCAACTTTATGTTGGTTGCCGCGATGAATCCCTGTCCCTGCGGCTTTTTCGGAGACCCGAAAAAACAGTGCAAATGTTCGCCTCTGCAGATTCAGAAATATCGCTCCAAGATTTCCGGGCCTCTTCTGGACCGTATTGATCTTCATGTGGAAGTTCCGGCCGTTCAGTATGAGGAATTTAAATCCAAAGAATTGGGGGAAACCTCAGCACAGATCCGGGAAAGGGTGGAAAAAGCCCGGCAGATTCAGAGAACACGTTTCAGAGGGCTTAATATTTTTAACAATGCGGATATGGCGCACCGGCATCTGAAAAAATTCTGCGAGGTGGATGGGGATTCCGAGACGCTCCTTAAAAATGCCTTTGAGGAGCTGAATATTTCCGCCCGTGCTCATGACCGCATCGTAAAGGTGTCGCGTACCATTGCGGATCTTTCCGGAGAAGAGCAGATCAAAGCCATTCATATTGCGGAAGCAATTAATCTGCGGGCTTTAGATCGCACTTATGTGAGTTGATATGGCACTTGTTTTCATCTTTGATCTTTCTCATACTCTGAAAAAACGTCAGTTTACCCTTCTTTTGAGCGAACGCCTGAGAAACGGTGATCGCTGGGTGCCTTCAGGGCCTAAGCGGGTTTATTATGCCCAGGATCTGGAAGCGCTCAAGAGCCAGGCCGCAGATCTTTCTCTTTTAAAAAAAGCCCTTCAAAGTGAACTGGATCTCCGTAAAAAAGAAGGACGTTTTTTTTCTACATCCGATGAGATGACTGTTTTGCGTATTCATCCGGACATCCTGCCTCTTTTTATCAAGGACTGTCAGAAAAAAGGGATACTCTGCTTTCCTGACGGGGAGAAAACAAATTTTGCTATTTCTATCCCAGTGAAACCAGTTTTAAAATTTGAAAGAAAGAATCAGAACCGGATCGCCTCTCTTTGGATCGATTCCGTTCCTTATCCGCAGATTCAGCTTTTTATCCCGTCTCTTCCTGTGCTGGCCTATGGAAACGGAAAAATGGCTGCCCTTCCTGAAAAAATCACCCTTTCTTTTCTGGAATCCATCCCCCAAAACAAGGAAATTTCTCAGACCGAGTATGATGCGTTGATGAACCGGCTGGCGGCTTTCAGGTCCTGCCTGACTATTGATGAACCTGAAGAAAAAAAGAAAATCTTTTTAAATTTTCCTCCCGGGAGCCCGGTACTGGATATCCGTGAAAATTTTCAGTGCGCCATGCTTTTTGTGGATTATCCTCAGGGCATCCGCATCCGTGCCCTCGACAGCACTAATCCTGTTTTTTATTCTGAAAAAAATACAGAACTTCTCCGAAATATGGAGGAGGAAAAAACCTACTTCAATGTACTCAAAAAATCAGGGGCCGTTTTTCAGGGAACAGTCGAAACTGAATGGTATTTGCCTTCCACCCGTCTTTATAAAATCCTGGAAGAGCTTGAGAATGAAGGCTGGCTTCTGGAGGTGAAGGGGAAATGGCTTCAGACCCGTGCAAGCATCCGCTTCAATGTGTCTGTGGATAAAAATGGCATCCGTGTAAGCGGCTATATTGAGAGTGCCAAAAAGAAAGCGGGCCTGGAAAGCGTGATGGATTCTCTTACTAAAAATCTGAGTTACTGCGACGTAGACGGCGAAACCCTGTGCCTGATTCCCAGAGAGAGCATCACGGAACTTAAAGTTCTTCTTGAAAGAGGGGAAAGGGTGGGAGGGAATATTCTTTTTAAGGAAACCGAGTTCCCTGTGGTTTCCCGGTTTGTAAGCCGCAATCAGACTGCGGAAACAGATTCAGGATTTAAGGCCCTGTGCCGTTTCGAAGAAGATTATGAGGGAATTCAGGCTGTTCCGGTTCCAAAAGAAATGGAGGAGATTTTAAGACCCTATCAAAAGCAGGGCTTTTACTGGCTTGCCTCTCTTCAGAAACATGAAACCTTTAATGGTTTTCTTGCCGATGATATGGGGCTTGGAAAAACCATACAGGTTCTGACTCTGCTGTTAAGTCTTTATGAAGACGAAACCCCGAACCCGCCGTCGCTTCTGGTTGTCCCTACAACGCTGATCTTCAACTGGGAGCTGGAGATTTCCAGGTTTGCAAATCGCCTGAAGTATAAGATTCATGCCGGAAAGGAAAGGGAAGAGACCCTTGATCCCGGGGGTTTTCATCTGGTTATCACCTCCTATGCCATTCTGAGACGGGATGTTGAACTGTTTAAAGAAACCGGATGGAATTATCTGATCCTGGATGAGGCTCAGGCCGTTAAAAACCCGGAAGCCCAGATTACCCAGGCAGTGAAATCCATTTCCTCCTTAAACCGGCTTTCCCTTTCAGGCACTCCGGTTGAAAATTCCCCCCTGGATTTATGGAGTCATTTTGATTTTTTGATGCCCGGATTTTTAGGTCCTTTAAAAGAGTTTTCCTCGCGTTTCAGTCAGGGAAACAAGGAACTGCTCAAGGAATTATCTTTGAGGACAAAGCCTTTTATTTTAAGGCGTCTGAAAAGTCAGGTCTGCACCGAACTTCCTCCCAAAACAGAAATCACCCTGTATTGCAAATGGAAAGAGGATCAAAGAGAAGCCTATGAGGCCGCTCTTGCTTCGGGTAAGAAAAAACTGAAACAGATTCAAAGTGATGAAGGGGTTAAAAATAAAACCTTTCATATTCTGGAAGTCATTTTACGTTTAAGACAGATTGCCTGTCATCCGGCCCTGGCCTGTGCGCCCAGAGACGTCCCCTGGCAGAGCGGAAAGCTTGATCAGATTCTTTACACCGCAGATGAAATTCTTTCCGAAGGACATAAGATTCTTATATTTTCACAGTTTGCCGGGCATTTGAAGCAGGTGAGGAAGGCTTTTCATGAGAAGGGATTTGTAACCTACTATCTTGACGGAGAGACCAGAGACCGGGGCGATGTTGTCAAAGCGTTTACAGGGGAAGAACGGGCCTGTGCATTTTTTCTTACACTTAAAGCCGGCGGGTTCGGACTTAATCTGACAGAGGCCAGTTATGTTTTTCTTCTGGATCCCTGGTGGAACCCCTTCGTGGAGAGTCAGGCCATAGACCGCTCCTACCGTATCGGACAGACTCAGCCTGTAACCGTCTACCGTTTTATTACCCGCAGTTCCATTGAAGAAAAGGTGATGAAGCTTCAGGAAAGCAAAAAGGCTGTGGAAAAAATTCTGATCCAGGAAGCCGATATGGATTCTGTCCCTCTGACCGAGGAAATGCTGGAGAATTTGCTGGGGGATTAGCCTGAATTTTGATGATACTTTAAATATTCAGGATACAAGGCTTGTTATCTGTGTAAGCTTGTTTTGACTGCGTCAAACAGGCATTACTTTTCGAATATTTGAGGTTTATGAGCAAAATTCGGGCAAAATATTTTTAAGTCCTGTGCGGGTTAAAAAATTTAATGTTTTTTCAGTAGTTATATTGTTTCGGCTGTGAAAGAAATACAGTCAGAAAAAAAAGATACCAGAGAAGTTCAAATCCTTCCGGAAAAGTATCGCTGACAATAAAACTTGACTGATGGATGGCAAAGAGGAGGAATGTTAGAATTCCTTTTTCAGTATTACAGGAGGGGATCCAACGGGAAATCAGTCTTTTTATAATGTTTCTGTCATTTAAAAAAGAAATAACTGCCCAATATAGAAGAAATTCGTTCATCCAGGCTTCCATGGTTCCATCATGAATATTATGCAGATTTATTTCTCTGGAATCATTGTATTGTAGAAAAAAATCAGAGGGAGTAAATCCCAGCAGTCTTTGACCATAACTTGTTTCTTCCAAAATAAGGAAGAGGCATCCAAATCCGGCAAGTATTGAAAATAAACGGTATCTGAACCAGGACATTTTTCTGATATTCATAAAACTTACAAAACAGCAGCACGATAAAAAAAATACCTGGAGATTTTCAATGAGGTGATCTTCTAAAAAGAAGTCAGGAAACCAGACATAGAGGTATAGTAGCAGATCTGATGCCCCCAAAAATAATAGTGTCAGATATGGAAAAGATTTAAGGTTCATACAAAATATACATTATTTTAAGTTTTGATTTGTTTAAAGGTTATTTTTTACATAAATACAACTATTAACAAAATGTCTGTTTCCAATGGTCTTTTTAATTGTTTTCTGATATCAATGAATCAGGAAAAGAAAATATTTATTCACAAGGAGATTTCTCATGAGAATACTTGTTGCCGGCGGGGCGGGTTTTGTTGGTTCAGCACTGATTCCAAAGCTTCTGGACAGGGGGTATGCTGTTGATGTGATTGACCTTTTCTGGTTCGGAAATAACCTGCCTAAAGAGGTGCGTGTTCTCACGAAGGATATTTTTCATGTCACTGAGGAAGATCTTTCCGGATATCAGCAGGTTGTTTTTCTGGCAGGGCTTTCCAATGATCCCATGGCAGAATTTTCTCCTGCTAAAAATTTTATCTACAACGCCGCCATGCCTGCCTATCTTGCCTATATTGCTAAAAAAGCCGGGATCCGTCGTTTTATCTACGCGGGTTCCTGTTCCGTTTACGGTTATACCGAAAATAAGCTTTACGATGAGGAGGCCCCTGCTGTTTCCAATTATCCCTACGGCATCTCAAAACTCCAGGGGGAGCGTGCGGTAATGCAGATGGTGGATTCCCAGTTTTCCGTGATCTGTCTGCGCAAGGGAACTGTTTGCGGCTACAGTCCGAGAATGAGGCTGGATCTGGTTGTGAATACCATGTTTAAAACAGCCTTTTCTGAAAAAGTGATCCGGGTCAATAACCCCTCCATCTGGCGTCCGGTTTTAAGCATGCAGGATGCGGTCAGTGCCTACACCCGTGCCATTGAAAGCCATGAGAATATTTCCGGAATTTTCAATGTTTCCTCGGGTAATTTTACAGTCGGGGAAATGGCGGATATTGTAAAGACCGTAATGGAAGAGGAAATGAAAATTTCCGTTCACCTGGAGATCAAGCACAACAAAGATCTTCGGAATTACAAGGTAAGTATTGAACGGGCAAAAAATATTTTAAGCTTTAAACCCAGGAATGAAATTGAAGACATTGTCCGCGACCTGATCCAGAACCATGAGAAATTCAGGGATTTCGAAAATAAAAAATATTATAATATCCAGGTTTTTAAGGAATTACAGCCCTGAATTTAAGCAGAAGTCTTTTCCTTAAGGACGGCGAGCTTGCTTTCAAGATCTGAATAACGGTTTTGAATCTGGCTGTTTTTCACAGCAATATAAAGCGCTTTTTTGGTGCCGATCAGAACCACCAGTTTTTTTCCACGGGTGACGGCTGTGTAAAGCAGATTTCTCTGAAGCATGGTGTAATGATGTGTTGTAATGGGGATTACCACAGCCCCGTATTCTGAACCCTGTGATTTATGGATGGTGATGGCATAGGATAGAAGTATGTCATCCATTTCCGCATAACTGTATTCGACGATTCTCTGTTCAAAACGGATGAAGACAATCTGATTTTCATCGTCGATGCTTTCGATAAAACCCATGTCCCCATTGAAAATGTCCTTCTCATAATTATTGGAGGTCTGCATGACTTTATCGCCCACAGCAATATTCAGATGCCTTCGTACCTGAATTTTAGGATTGGGATTAAGTCTTTTCTGCAGGAGGAGATTAAGATTGGTAACGCCCATATCTGTTTTGTGCATGGGGGTTAATACCTGGACGTCTTTGGTGGGATTAAACCCGAATCCCTGGGGTATTCTTTCACACACAACTTCCTCAAGGGTAGCGACAATAGAAGCAGGATCTTCTTTTTCAATAAAGAAAAAATTACCTTCCCTGGCATTGTTGAGATCAAGATTTTCTCCGCGGTTGATGCGGTGTGCATTCAGGATGATTTCTGAACCTTCGGCCTGCCTGAAAATGGTATCCAGGCAAATGAAGGGAACGGCATTGGAATGAATCACATCTGTCAGGACTTTCCCGGGGCCTACAGAAGGCAGCTGATCCCTGTCGCCGATCAGAATGAAGACGGCCTGAGGGGGAATGGCTTCCATGAGATGATACATTAATAGAATGTCGATCATGGAGGCTTCGTCGATAATAACGGCCTCAGTTTCAAGAGGGTTTCCGTCGTTGCGGTTAAAAACGTTGAATTTGGGATTGTATTCCAGAAGGCGGTGGATGGTTTTTGCCTCACAGCCTGTGGATTCGGCAAGACGTTTGGAAGCACGGCCTGTGGGGGCTGCCAGAAGAAAAGTAAAATGATGATTTTTAAAGATATCCACTAAAGTTCGGATAATCGTGGTTTTACCTGTTCCGGGGCCTCCGGTTATAACCAGTGTTTTTTGTGAAAGACCGAGAGCCAGTGCCTGTTTCTGGGCCGGAGAAAACTGCATTCCGATACGTTCCTCTTCCATTAAGATCTCTTTTTCAGGATCAGGAATGGCAAAGGGGCTCTTCGCGTTCATGAGCCTTTCATAATGGCTTACCACTCCCTCTTCGGCTTTAAGGAGCTGGGTAGGGTAAACGGCATCTTGATGGTGTGATGTTTTTCTCTGAATCAGGCTTCCTTTGGCTAAAAGCCTGGCTATTCCCTCTTTTAAGAGCTCTTCGGAACACTTCAAAAAAAGAAGAGCTGTTTTTTTCAGATCCTCCATGGGGATATACACATGCCCTTCCTCAGTCATTTTCCCAATGGCATGAAGAATTCCGGCCTCAATACGCATGGGCGAATCTTCAGGAATACCCATGGCCTGTGAAATTTTGTCTGCGGAAATAAATCCGATTCCGCTGACTTCTGTGGCGAGTCGGTAAGGATTGCTTTTGACGACATCAATGGAAGTAAATCCATACTGTTTGAAAATTTTAGAGGCATAGGCTGCACTGATATCATAGCTTTGCAGAAACATCATGATATCTCTGACCGCATAGTGTTCCTTCCAGCCTGCCACCAATTTTACAATCCGTTTTTCCCCGAGCCCTCTGACTTCATTCAGACGCTCCGGGTGTTCCGAAATGATTTTAAGCGTGTCCTGGCCAAAGGTGGAAACAATACGTTCTGCATATCCTTTTCCGATTCCATGAATAAGACCTGAGGAGAGAAAATTAATCAGTCCTTTTTCTGTAGAGGGATAAATAATGCGGAATTTTTTGACCTTGAATTGTTCCCCGAACCGGGGGTCTTCCATCCATTCGCCTGTAAACTGAAAGTTTTCTCCGGGCTGGAGACCGCCCAGGTAGCCTACGGCCACAGAACTCTTATTTGACATTTCCGGAAGAAAACGGACTACGGTATAATCATTTTCTTCGTTCAGAAAGATGATGCGCTCAATCGTCCCGTTGATAACCGTTTCTGTCTCAGCGTCTGTTGTTGAGGGAGGGGGAGTCTTCTTGCCGTGGCCTTTCAATTCAGTTCCTTAATCCCCTTGTAAATATTTTTTCAAAAGCTCAAAGAGCCTGATTTTGGGTTCGCCTGTAAGTGTCCTGGGGTCAGTGATCATGGCGGTTTTAAGTGTTTCCTGGCAAGTACAGGATTCCATGTCGTGATCCAGATCTTTAAGCACAGCGGCAATGATTTTTTTGGCATTGTCCGCGTTATCTTTGAGAACTTTAATGATCATATCCGTCGTGACATGGGCCTCATCTTCTTTCCAGCAGTCATAGTCTGTTACAAACGCAAGGGTGGTGTAGCAGATTTCAGCTTCACGGGCAAGTCTTGCTTCGGAGAGATTCGTCATGCCGATTACATCAAAGCCCAGGCTTCGGTAGTAATTTGATTCCGCAC
This sequence comes from uncultured bacterium, assembly GCA_964443875.1. Classification (GTDB taxonomy): domain Bacteria; phylum Auribacterota; class JAFGBW01; order JAFGBW01; family JAFGBW01; genus CAYUET01. The sequence goes on from CAYUET010000012.1 coordinate 33,847, forward strand.
GTGTGGAAAATTGGGGCCCTTCCATATTGACATAGGTTCCTTTGGCATGGAAAGTGCCGGGCAGGGACTGGGCTGATTTGAGAATGGTTTTCCGCATGGCAGGGCAAACCGGGTCCCCGAAGGCGGCATGGGCCACAAAACCTTTTCCGAAGAAGGTCTGGGGTCTTTTGTTCGTGCGGTCAAAAAACTGATCAATAATCACAACATCCCGGGGCTTCAGATTTTCCCGGAGAGACCCTACCGCACTCACGGAGATGATTTTTCCAACCCCCAGTTTTTTCATGCCGAAAATATTAGCTCTGTAGTTGATTTCCGAGGGAAGAAACTGATGATGTCTTCCGTGTCTCGGCAGAAAAACAACTTCTTTGCCGCTGATTTCGCCAAGAGCAAATTCATCTGAGGGGATCCCGAAAGGGGTGTCTATAGGGATATATTGAATAGATCCTTCAAAAAGAGAGTATAGTCCGCTTCCTCCGATTACGCCGATTCTTGAGCTCATAGTATCCTCGCTTTTTTAGGTGAGAGGGTTATTTTGATCTATTGGTGATATAGTGAATTTTTGGCATCAAGAAAAGCAATATTTATATTTTTGAAAAGGGTTGAACTGGTTTTAATTCTATTTTTCCATGCGATAAATGGAAAAACATCCCCCGTATTGGCCGAGTTGTTTAATGTTTTTAAAAGCACTCTGATGAATCAGGGTTCTGAAAAGTCCGTGGAGGTTTTCCCCTATTTCCGGCTGCCTGAAAAATGATTCAGCCATTCCCCCGTAGATTTTTCCGAAAAGGTTATAGGGAATATCCATGTCGCAGAGAACAAATACCCCGGAAGGCTTGAGAATCCTCCATATTTCATTTAAAGTTTTCGCTTTATCCTCGCTGTTCTGATGGTGAAAGAAAAAGGTGCTGACTGCTTTTTCAAAGGTTTCATCTTTGTAGGGGAGAGCTTCTGCAAGACCGATATCGAAACGGCAGGGATTGTTTTTTATTTTTGTTCTCGCCTTTTCAATCATGGAAGGTGCAGCATCAATACCTATGACTCCGCCTTTATCAATCGCACAAAAAGAGACTGCTTTAAGTGAGGCCTCCCCGGTTGCGCATCCTATGTCTAAAATGAGGTCTTCGGGTTGAATAGCGAGAAGTTCTACACTTTTTTGATTTAAACGACGTTCCAATCCCAGGGTCATGGCGTTACTAAGCCAGTCATAAACAGGAGCCGCATAATGAAGTGTTCTTCCGCGGGTTTGAGGAGGGTTTTTGGGGTCTGGGACAGGGGGGATGGAGTGGAGTATGCTGTTCAAGTTTTTTATTTCCTCAGAGGAACTTTGAGAAGGGTGAATATCAGATTAATCCAGCCCTCCATCTCTGAGGGCATGAGCTGCATACCGATTGCATTGAAGGATTCAAAAGATTTGTAGAAAAATTCCTCGCACTGCCAGGTGGCTTTTTCAAAGGTGTCCGGATATTTTTCCCAGGAAGTCCATTCATTCTCTTTGTTTTTTCGGAGTTCCTCCAGCCATTTTTTCTGCCCCAGCCTGTCCGCTTCCAGAGAAACAAGATAGTTGTGACGGCCCTGAATCAGATCCAGAGGCATGTCTTTCGCATCGTCCAGAATCTGGCAGGCATGTCCGAAATATTGGAGGGCTTCCTTTGCCTTCTGGAGAAGCGCGGGATCGACGGATTCTAAAAGTTCGGGAATCCCTAATGGGGCGGAAAAAAGCAGGGCCGTTTTTTCCAGATGGATTTTACTTAAGATGTCAAAGGGGTGAAGAATTTCAACAGGGCGGATTTCCTCTTCACATTCTTCCAGGGCACAGGGGACTAAAAGACGAAAGGAATGGGTGTGTACTTTTGTTATCAGTCCGGGGGTATTGAATTTTTCAGTCATGAACCGGGTAAGTGCTCTGTCTGTTAATAAGAGGGTGAAAACCGAAGGAATGCGGCTGCCTTTTTCCTTTATGGCAAAAGGGAAAATGGTTTTGTATTCATCATCCAGCAGGTTATCGCAGCCAGTCACCCAGGCTCTCATGCATTGATTGATAAACGCATAGAGAGGGATAAAGGAGCTTTCTTTGAAAAGATGAAGAATAACCGATAAAAAAAGACAGCTGAACATATTTTTTTCAGGAGATTTAAACTCAGGAGGCAAAAGGCCTATGGGGCAGGCATCCCCCGAGATATCACGGACTATAGTGTGAAATTCCTCCAGCGACTGAAGATGAACCTCCAGGGCATGATGATAGAGATCTTTTCTTAAGAGAAGCTGAATGTTTTGCATGAGGAGTGAAGTATAGGAGAGAAATTAATATTTCGTAAAGCATTAATATCAAAGTAAAATCATAATGCAGCATTTGTCCACATGATCTGCAGCTATAGTGTGTTGAGATATCCGGTTAGACTCTTGAATTCAAAATTTTGCAATCTGTATGCGTCAGAGGATCCGGACTTTTATTTTTGAACACAATCGTATTGATTGAATTCTCTTAGCGTTTAGGCGGCTTTTCTAAAGTCATTTTCGCTTTTAATAGACAAAGCGTGAAGGACATTCTTTGTTTCAGAGAATTTTTCCATAAGAAAATTATAAAATTCTTTTTTTCTGGAGTCCCCCGCTGCATTTTGAAGGAGGGAACCTAAAAGTTCAGATATGTAGGCTGTGTTGGTATTAACCTGGTTCCACATCCAGAATTTTAGTTGAGTATCCTGGATTTGTTTAAGCAGCGGAGGGGGAGTAACCTTACCGTCCTTGTCCATGCTCCCATAAAGATTCTGATAGGTGATATCTTTGATTTCTTTAGATTTTTCTTCATTAGTATTAGGATCAGGCTTCTCATATCCGAAGTTTGTGGCCCCTCTGATCGTGCCGTCAGGCATTGTCCCCTGAAGGCATATTCGTCCAAGATTTTCGTAACCCTCTGACATGGAGCCGTCGGTTTGAACAACAAAATTGTTCATATCCCCCTTGAAAACGATCCAGTCCATTTTTTTATCCCTATATTTTTCCAAGTCGTTATGCCCCATAAACAGGCCAGCTCTTATTTTCCGTTGTTTGAAGGAATCGGTTCCTCCGGTAATCGAGGGAAGCGCTTTATGTCCACCGTAATCGATAAATTTCTGTATGGATTCAGGCTTGGCTGTTTTCTTGGTATCTGAATACCAGGCGTCAACAATACTCAGGATGTCTCCGATTTCCTGCCACATAATTTCACGCAATTTTTTAGACTCCTGAGGATTTTGCATCAGACCTATGAATTTTTGTCTGGAATATTGGGAGAAGAATTTCTGGACATTGTTTTGCATGGCCTCCAGAGCTTTAAGGCCTTTACGACCCTTATAAGAGACATCGAAATCCTCTATTATGGGATTTTTATTTTCATCGAGAGTTTCCTTAACGGGTAAGATACTATGCCAGTGGAGATTCCCGAAAGGGTCAATATAAAAAAGTCTGAAGTGTCGGCCCACCCAGTAGGCATGTTCCAGCACCTCTTTATCTTTTGAATAGTCCTCCAGATTCAATGGGTAAAAAGTGAGTTCTGGAAAATGAGTCCCCCTGGATTCATTAAGGGCAATCATTTTTTTATTTCTGTCGGTAATCTGCTCATCAAGAAATTTCAAAGTTCCTTCCATAATGCCGGGCACGTCTTGTTTTTTACCCTCTCTTCTGCCTTTTGCGATGTCGGAATTGATTTTTTTGAGTCTTTTGACTTCCGGTTCAAGAAATTTCTCTCTGTAGTCCAAGATATCGATGGGGGCAAGAGCATCCTCTCCTTTAAGTTTGTATTTTTTATTGTAGGAATCAATCAGGGCATTGATTCTTTCCTGATTGAGTTCATCCACTTCATTGGATCCCCATGCAGCATGGTAAACGGCTTCATGAGCCCAGTACGCCGGATGATTACTTGCTTCCTCGGCTGGGCCTTTGAATTCTCCTTTTTCAAACCATCCGGAAAATTGTTCAAGCTCATGAACCCCTAACACCCCCATCATACGCCAGAGATCATGGTTCCCGACAATAAATTTTCCGATGTGAAGTTCGCTTGTTAAATACTCCACTAGTCTGTGAGATTCTACAGGATATTTCCCGCGATCCGGGATGTCCGACATAGCTACAATCCGGATATATTTTTCCTGGGGTTTAATGTTGTTTTGTTCCAGGGCTTTTTTCAAATCCTTAACCGTAAAGAGGTTTTTATATTCACGGAGTCCGAGGGTATAGGCAATAAGAGGAATAAGGCGTCTGGCGCCCCCATGAATATCCGAAATTGCGGCAATGGTGGGGATTTTTCCGTCACCAGGATTCTTCAGTTCATTGAAAAACTGTTTATTAAGCCAGCAGAGCTCCAGAAGTTCTTTTTCCCCCTTGCCGAAGTTGAAAACAAAAGAGTCGAGAGAAAGGGTGAGGTTGACATGAGAGTTAAAAGCATCAAGGCTGGTGGCTTCTTCCTTGTTCATAAATTGATATTTGTTCTGAAACAGGAGATCAAACTGATGGTAACCCTCAGGGGTTAATTCTCCTTTTTCGTAAAAATATTGGGAATGTTCATCAAGTTCACTCCATTTTTGGATTTCTTCGAGCGTATGAAGGGCGAAAGGATCAACGCCCTCAAGGACTTTAAGTGCAAATGTAAAGCGGTCAGACAAGGGGTATTCCTGAATCTTATGTTTTAGAAAGATCAATCTGGCTTTTGTATGGAGATCTGTCTGAAGGATTTTATCCGTTCGGATTGTTTTTAGCCTGTTTTCATTATTTTGTTTCCATAAATCAAGTTCTTTGAGAGCCATTTCCAGGTTGGAGGGGTTTAGTGATTTTGGCGCAAGGCAGCATCGCCTCTCTGAATCGGCGTGCAGAAAATTGACAGGAAAAAACAGCATTCCTGTGAAAAAGAGAAGAAATAAGATGTGGATTTTATAAATTTTTTTCATTTTTAAGCATTCTATGAAAACAATTTACCTGATTTCAGGAATAAATCAAGGGGGAGGTGAATTTTAGAAAAATCCGGAAAGATGTTTTTGTGTTTCCCAATCCGTCAATAAATAGGTAGAATCAATTCTTATAAACCATTTATCAAGAGGAGGAAGCATGGATAGGAGAGCGGCCTTTATCATTTCCCTCATCATGGCGGTGATCGCCGTCCTGATGGTTAAAACCTACATCAATAATCAGAAGGTGAAAGCCACAAAAAATCTGGATCTTGTCACCGTGGTTGTGGCGGGTAAAACGATCCAAAAAGGGGCATCCTTATCTGAATCCAATCTTAAAACAGGGCAGTTTCCTGAAAAATATGTCGGGGAAAGGGAAGTCCGCGCGGACAATGTTTCCATGATTTTAGGTAAAAAGGTCATTAATAATCTGGAAGAGGGCAAGCCGGTCTTATGGTCGGATGTGGAGCTTGAGAAAAGTGAAGGCTTTGCCTCTGTGATTAAGGCCGGAATGAGAGCGGTAACCGTTCCTGTTTCCAGTCTCTCCTCCATCAGCAATATGATACGCCCGGGTTCCCGTGTGGACCTCCTTTTAACTTTCGATAAATCACGTATCGAAGCTAAAAAAGAGGATGCCAGAAAGGATTCCGGAGAGGTTGTTCCGGATATGAAGAACATTCAGGCTTTCCGGGAGTATCTGATGCAGAAATACACGAAGCCCGGAGAGTCCAGTCAGATGACCGTCCTTTTAAAACAGAATGTTCTGGTTTTGGCTGTGGGGCAAAAGTATATGGGAGATGAAATGCCATCGAGAAAGCAGGACAGTTACTCGGAAGTGACTCTGCTGGCGACGCCCGCTGCCGCCCAGGAACTGGTGCATGCGCTGACCATGGGGCAGATTTCCTTTATTTTGCGTAATGATACGGATGTGGAAAAAAATGTGGTCACTCCCTCAACGGATGATTCGGTTTTCAGGTCTGCCATTACGGCCTCCATTTCTCAGACAGGGGAAGAGGTTTCTGAAGCCAAACCGGCTGAGTCTGACGGGCAGAGCGTTCAGCCGGAAGTTCAATAATTTTATGGCATTCCTTCTGTTCAGGGATAATACACGGACGGATTTGACCAGCCTTCTTCCCGGTCAGGAAAAGGTATTCGGTTCCGCCTATGATTGTGATATCCAGTCTTTTGAGGCAAAGGTCGCAGAACGTCATGTGGTTTTTTTTAAACAGGGAGAGGATTATTACCTGAAACCCTTTTCCAAAAAAAATTCATTTTTTATTCAGGACAGGGAAGAAAATAATGAAACGCTTCTTAAACATAAGGATGTGATCCGCATCGGAGAAGACCGCCTGGAGTTTTATCTCCGTGAGCCTGATCAGGGGACTCCGGAGGAACGAAAAGATCAGCTTAAAATGAAGCTTCACAAATTTCTTCTGGAGAGAATCAATTTAAAAAAGATCCGCAGCGGAGACGACAGTCTGAAAACTAAGGCCCTGGAGATCATTGAACAGCTTATTAATGAATTTGAGACGGAGATCATAAAGCTTTGCCCGAAAGAAGTTTTTAAAAAAGAGATCACAAATGAGGCCTTAGGGCTTGGTATTCTGGAGGAGTTTCTTTCAGATCCGGAAATAACGGAAATCATGGTTAAAAATGCCAGAACGATTTATCTGGAAAAGAAGGGTAAACTTCAGCCTGCACAGAAGACCTTTTTAAACAATGAGCAGCTTTTGGGAGTCATTGAGCGGATTGTGTCACCCCTGGGCCGCAGAATAGACGAAAGCTCTCCCATTGTGGACGCCCGTTTGTCTGATGGGTCCCGTGTGAATGCGGTCATCCCGCCTATCGCTCTCGACGGTCCTGCGCTCACCATCCGTAAATTTTCGAAAACCCCTTTCAAGGTTCCTGATCTGATCCGATTCGGAGCCTTAACTGAAGACATGGCGGCTCTCATTGGCCTTGCCGTTAAGTACCGTCAGAACATCGTTATTTCAGGGGGAACAGGATCAGGAAAAACCACCCTTCTCAACGTGTCGGCTTCCTTTATTCCTTGCGATGAACGTATTGTAACCATTGAAGATTCAGCGGAGCTTCAGCTTCCCCAGGATCATGTTATCCGACTGGAGGCAAGACCAGCCAATATAGAGGGCAGGGGACGCATCAGCATCCGGGATCTGGTGATTAATTCTCTGCGTATGCGTCCTGATCGCGTGGTGGTAGGCGAATGCCGCGGCGGTGAATCTCTGGACATGCTTCAGGCCATGAATACGGGGCATGACGGTTCCATGACCACGCTTCACGCGAACGCCCCCAAGGATGCCCTGGCAAGGCTTGAAACCATGGTCCTTATGTCCGGCATGGAGCTTCCTTCACGGGCTATCCGCGAACAGATCGCCATGGCCGTGAATATCATCATTCAACAGGCCCGGCTTGCGGACGGTCAGCGCAAGATTACCCATATCACGGAGATTACAGGGATTGATGAAACGGAAATACATTATGAGCATATTGTCCTTTTCCGTCAGACCGGAATTTCTCCGGATGGAAAAATTTTGGGACAGCATGAGTTTACAGGTTATATTCCCCGGTTTATAAAAGTTCTTCAGGAAAAGGGAATAGAGATGCCTATGAATCTTTTTGCTCAGAAACCAGCCTGAAAGAAAAGGAGGAACGCATGACTGAAACAGTCGTTTTACTTTTGCTTTTTCTTTCCCTCGCTTATTCCTTCTTTTTTTTATTTTCCAGAGTTGTCCTTGAAAATCCTCTCCGCCGGTTTCCAAAATCTTCCGGCGGCAAGCTCAGCGAAGAGGATCTTCAGAAAAGACTCCGGGAATATGAAGAAAATTTTATTTTTGTCACGCCGCAGAAGCTGAAATCCCGTCAGCAGAGTTATTCCATTCTTTTCGGGATGATCGGGCTTCCCGGTTTTTTCGGCGGAGCGGGGTCTGGTATTTTTTTATGTCTGATTCTGGCTCTTGCCGGATATTTTGTTCCGCTTTTAATGATCCGATCCGAGGTGGAAAAAAGGAGGAAAGCTTTTGCCTCACAGATTCTGGACATGCTGGAAACGGTTTCAAACGGTCTTAAGGCGGGGCTTTCCTTTTCACAGGCTCTGGAAGCCGCTGCAGAACAGACTCCAGATCCAATGGGGGAAGAACTTCATTATCTGCTTCGCCAGAACAGTCTGGGGGTGAATCTGGATGACGCGCTTGCCAAAATGGCGGACCGGATGAAAAATGATAATTTCAGCCTTGTGGTTTCTGCTGTAACGGTTACCCGTCAGCTTGGAGGTAACCTCCCTGAAATTTTTAAATCGATCGGAGAAACCCTCCGGGAGCGTGAAATGATGGAAGGAAAGATTATTGCTCTGACTTCCCAGGGCCGGATGCAGGCCGCTTTGATGGGCGCCATGCCTTTTCTGCTCATGATCGGAATTTATTTTCTGGATAAGAAAACCATCCTGCCTCTTTTTATAACCCCCATGGGGTGGGGGCTTCTGACGGGGATGGTTTTTTTGAATGCGGTGGGATTTATTGTGATCAAGAAAATTGTAGACATTGACATATAGGGAGAGCCTTTGATGGGAGTTGTTTATCTTATTTATCTCATCGTCTTTTTTGCGGCGGGTATTGCCGGATATGCGTTTCTGATCTCATTTAAGGGCAGGAGACCGATGCCCTCCATTCACGGAGCCCCGCGGAATCCGCGGCATGAGTCCGTAAAATTTTTTTCAGACCGGGCTCAAAAAACATTCCCCTTCCTTTATAAAAATAAAAGGGTGGCGCCTATTTTCCGGAAACTTGAAAATCTTCTGGATAAGGCCGGCCTTTCCAGTGAATATTCTCCTGAGGAATTTTTCACCTTTTCTCTTCTGGGATCCGCTTCCGGATTTATTCTTTCTGTGCTGAGCACCCTGGCCTTGTTTTATTCAGAAACTGTAGACGAGTTTGGTTTTTTACATGCGTTTATTATTATTGTTCTTTTTACCGGTTTCGGATATTTCGGCCCTTTCATCAAATTAAACGAGCTCATCAGCGCCCGAAGGAAGTCAATTTTAAGGGCTTTGCCGTTTACTCTCGACCTCATTACGGTTTCCGTGGAAGCAGGACTTGATTTTGGAAACGCGGTTCAGAGGATTATCGACCGGGGAGAGATGAATGAACTTCATTATGAATTTTATCTTTTTTTAAATGAAACCAAGCTCGGGAAACGGAAAATAGATGCCCTGGAGCGGATGGCGAAACGGATTGATATTCCCAGGGTGACTTCGATTTTAGGAAGCCTTATGCAGGCTGAAGAACTCGGTATGAGGATCGGACAGATTCTTAGAATCCAGTCCCAAAGCCTGAGGACACGGCGAATGCAGACAGCTGAAAAATCTGCTTTGGAGGCCCCGGTGAAAATGCTGATCCCTCTTGCCATTTTCATATTTCCCGCAGTATTTATTGTGCTTTTAGGGCCCATGATCATTCAATTCATGACCCGGGGAGGATAAAAATGATTAAGGCAGCACTCACAAACCGAAGTAAAAATGTCGTTGTATTGCCAAAGCTTCTGGTTACGGATACACTTATGGAAAAATGCAAAGGGCTTATTCCCTTTAAAGGGCTCTCTCCGGATGAGGGGCTTTTGATTCCCGGATGCAGAAGTATTCATACCTTTTTGATGCGGTTTTCCATTGATTGTTATTTTTTAGATGAGGAGAACAAAGTGCTTAAAATTGTAAGGAATGTGGAACCCTGCAGAATGTCTTTTGGCGCCTGGGGAACAGAACATGTGCTGGAGGTTTCTTCTGAAAGCGGTAAAACTCTGAATATAGATCTCAACGATCTGCTTGAAATCAAGGAGACGGAATGAAAACAGACATCAAATTTTTCCTGTTTCTGATTCAGTTGGTTATTCTCGGAGGGTGTCTGCCCTCGCTTAATCCGGATCCATGGAAACAATACGAGGAATCCCGGCATGGAATCCGGTTTGAACTTCCCGATTTGATGATCCGTACCACCAAAAAAAACCTGTGGGGATTTAAGGAATGGAAAGATCCCCAGCTTCCCTTGACCTTTACTTTTAAGGCCGGATGGAATCAGGATCTGCGCTTTTTTCCGCTGGAAATGTGTCTGGACATGTATTTTTCCTCTTATAGGGCCAAATATCCCCGAAGTGCACTTTACGTGGATTCTATTATTCCTTTTATTCTCAGTTCAGGGATTCAGGCCATAGGGTTTAATGCCATTGACGGGGATACTCTTTTTCAGGGAATTTATACCGTCGAAAACAACCGCTATTATATGATTTTTCTCAAATATCCCAAAGAAATGGCTGAGAAAAAAGAGGTGAAAGAGCTTTGGAGCCGTCTTAAAAAGACACTGAGTATTATCCGTCTGCCGGATCACCGAAAATATCTTAAACATCTTTTAAATGAAAAACAGGGGGAGAAAAAAGCCAATATCAAAGATATTCTTGACTATGGACAGCAGCTTATGTCGCTAAAGGAGGCCTACTCAAAGAATTATCCTCAGGCCATCATGGAATTCAGAAAGGCTTTGGGAATCATGGAAAACATGACGCCTAAACCTTCAGAGTTTCACAGGGCACTGCGTCTCATTTTTATAGCCCGAGAGCTGCAGAGAAAAGCCTATGAAAAACATTATACTCTGCTGACCGCCGCCGTTAAACTTTCTAAATGGGAAGAAGCCAGAAAGGAAGCGCTGATTCTGCTGGAACTTTTAAGTGATGACCGTGAAAATCCTCAGGCCAAGGCGGCCAGAGACAATTACCGGTTTGTCATGAAGTCTTTATCCAAGGCTCAAAAACAGGAATAAGAATCATGTATGTAATTATTGTCAAAAATCAGTCCGGTTCTGAAGTTGTGAGATATGCAACAGGTTCATTAAGGGAAGCGGTTTCACTGGGAAAAAGTCCGGAGAATCCCATTGTCGTGAATGATCCTTCCATTTCTGAAAAACATTGCGCCTTTGAATTTGATGGAAAAAAAATTTCCATCCGGAATTTAAAAAGCCGCAATGGGATCATTTTAAACGGGGAAAGAATAAAAACGGAAAAAGCGGAGGTTACAGAAACAGATGAAGTCCGCATTGGAGATTTTTTGATTTCCTTTCTGTGGGAAGGAAGCTCGGAGGATCTTCTCCCGTCAAAGAAGAAAAGCCGGGAGACACTGTTCACCTGGATTCTCTCTTTTCTTCTTTTGACTTTTTTAGGATGGAACATCCGTCCTCTGCCTGAAAAGGAAATTTTTATTCCCCCTCTTGCCCCTCTTGAAGCGAAAAAATCCGATTCTGAAACTCCCGGAAAGAGCACCTGGCAAATCCTTCTTTCCAAAGCCAAGGATGCCTATTTTAACGATTCAATCCTTGAGGCGGCAAAGCTTTTTAAACAGGTGCTTGAGCAGCAGCCGCAGAATATGGGGGCGATGAATTTTCTTGAACAGATCCGGAAGGAAATGATTCCCAAATTGGAAGAAACCATTAAAACCACTATTGCAGAACGGAATATTGTGACTTGTGCAGCAACAGTGGAGGAACTGAAAATTCTTGATCCCGGCAATATCTGGATTGAAAAAGCCCAGGGGCTTCTGGAGGGATATAAGAAATTTGATGAGGTCCGGAAGCTTTATGAATCGCATCATTTCAGAGAGGCTCAGAAAAAGATTCAAAATATAGTGCTGGTGGATGAAGAAACGCTGGAGGAATGGGTCGGCAAAGTCAATCATGAGGTTAAGGTCACAGAAAATTTTCGAGGAATCCTTACCCGTTACCGTTCAGGTCCTATTTCACAATCTTATAAAGAGCTTAAGCCATTCCTGGAAACTGAAACCGAACAGAAAGATCTTCTTTCACTGGCACGCCAGAAACTCCAGCTTGTGAAACGTTTCGCCGGGTTTAAAGAGCTGCAGAAACAGGATCCCCTTAAACAGACTTCTTTCGGGGTTGCGCTGCTCTATGATCTTTCTGAAAAAGAAGATCCCTTCATTTATCATCAGGTCAATCAAAGACTTGAAGAGCTGACAAAACAATGCGGTCCTGGAACAGAATTCTATATTCTTCTCAATGAAGATACCGCCACTCAGCTGGATCAGGCCAGGGATTATAAAAAAATTCATGAATACAAACAGTCTCTCAGCAATTACCGGAGTGCCCTGAATGGACTCAGAATTCTTTCTTTTTTTTCAAAAGATTCGAAATTCATAAAACAGGAAGGGGAGGTTTATCAGGAAATTCTCAGTTATCAGGCTTCCCTTAAGAAAAGAGTTGAAGAGCTTCACCAGATCAATGAATCTGACTTTGCCCGACAGTTATCAGATCTTCTTGCCCGTTTTAGGGTTTATCCCAATAAAACGGTACTGGCAGCGACAGAGGAATTATATCAGGGAGAGGGGGATGACAAGGCGCTGATCCGGGAGATTTTCAGTACTGATGCCGGGACTTCTTTTCAGGCTGCTCCGGTGAACAAAGCAGAAAAAAAGACAGCCGAGGCTAATAACTCCACGAACGTTAACAGAGCCACCCCCGACCTTTCTGTTTCTGCCGGAAATTTTTTCATTTCCCGGCCGGAAGAGACATGAGCTATCTGATTTCTGTTTTTTATTTTTTTATGCTGAGTTTGATTTCTTTTCAGGTTTTTGCGCTGGATACCCTTTTAGGGGATGAAGAGGAAGGCTTTTATCTCAACTGGCCTGAAAAGGAATGGGCCTTTGAAGCGGAAGAAAGAAAAGAAACCCGACAGACCATTTCACTCCTGAAAATTCAGCAGGAACCTTTTCCGGAAAGAGCCATTTTAACTGCAGAGCCTCGGCCTGAAGAGGGTTTTTCTGCTTTTTTTGATTTTTATCTGGAAAACGAAAAGAAACAAATTCCAGGAGCTGAAATTGAAATTCTGCCTCAAAGCATCAAAGGGGAATATGATAACCGGCTTTTTGTTCTTTATGACAGAAAACAGGAAGGCCATTCTTCTGCCTCGGTTATTCTTCTGATTCAGGGACAGCGTTTTTTATATGGTGTAAGAAGGAAAACGAATTCTTACTCCTCAGGCTTTATTAAAGATTCTGCCGCTTTTCTATTAAAAGGATGTATTCTTGATTCCAAACAGTTATTGCAAATCAGAAAACAAAGAGCAGAGGTTGAAGAGGAAAAGATAAAAGAGATAAAAAGCGCGGAGAAGAAGGCCTTTGAATCGGATACAGAAGAGCTGCTTTCTCTTGTCCGGGATGAGGGAATTGAGGAAAAAGAAGAGCCGGTGGAGTTAACTGTTTATAAATTTAAAAAACAGAAAAAAGAAAAAAACGGGAAAAGTCTTTTAGAACAAAAAGCGGAAGACTTCTTCCCTCAGAAAGCGCTGAATGAAGAACGGACCCCTGTTGGGGAAACAGCCATCACTTCAGAAACAGAAAAATTATCCATTATTTGGGAAGCTGCAGAAGACTGGACAATTTTTTCTGCTCCGGTTCAGAAAATGGAAAAAATGGGAGAAGGTGAGTCCGTAACAACAAAAAGCATCAAGGTTTATCATTCCCGGGAGAATGAGGATGACTGGACGGAAACCGGAGAAATGAAAATGTCAGGAGGTCCTTTGAAGGAGGGGGAATCTGCAGATAAATTTCTTGAAGAGTATATTCATAAGATTTTTCAGGATGAATTGAAAAATGACCTGCAGGCCTCTCTTGAGATCACGGAAGATCGGCTTGCGGAATCCGATGCTTCACGGATTTTTATCATTAGGGCGACAAAGGAAAAAGTGCCGAATATTCAGTTTTACCTGATTCTTTTCGGGAATAAGGGTTTTTATGAAATCAACAGGAAAAAACGTGGGGAAGAGGTTTTCTTCGTTTCCAGGAAAAAGTTCATTCATTTTTTAAAAAAAGCAAAACTCACTGATTCAGGATTGACGGGGAGGGATGCTCAAAAATCCGAGAATGAGGATATGGATGAAAACACAGAGGATTCGGAAAAATCAGACCAGGATGACACGGACTCCGGAGATGGGAAAGAGGGGAAGGAGGATTGGGATTCCAGCACAGACACGGATACTCTTACAGATATCATTACCGATACAGATACAGAGACCGGAACAGGAATAGAGACAGGGACAAAGACAGATACCGATACAATAACAGATACGGAAACACTTACGGATACGGACACCCGGACAGGAACGGGAACCGGAAGCGGGACAGGAACGAAGAGGGATACGGATACAAAGACAGACACGGATACCCTTACGGATATCATAACCGATACAAATACAGAGACCGGAACAGGAATAGAGACAAGGACAAAGACAGATACGGAAACACTTACGGATACGGACACCCGGACAGGAACGGGAACCGGAAGCGGGACAGGAACGAAGAGGGATACGGATACAAAGACAGACACGGATACCCTTACGGATATCATAACCGATACAAATACAGAGACCGGAACAGGAACGGGCACTTCTATTCATACTCAGACCAGAACAAATACAAAAACCGGAACGAGTACTTCAACATCGACAAAAATCATAACCAAAACCTCTACGGCTACAGAGACTGCAACGAATACTGGAACTAAAACTTCCACCAACACGCATACCCGTGTGGATACATCGACCAAGACCTCAACAGGCACGAGTACGGATATTACTGAAGAGGAATCAAATGCCATGGAGCAGCAGGAGCAGCAGGAGGAGGCTGATAAAACCAACAAAATGTTTGACGATCAGAGGAGAACTCTGATTAAAAAGCATCTGGATAATATTTTGGAAACAAAAGAAGCTTATGAAGCTAAAAGCGGAAATAATGCAGCCTCTTCCCATCGGAATTATCGTATAAATGCAGAGGAACAGGATTGGGGACAGGCAAGGATCACAATCAATGATATTGAAAAACGCCGGAAGGAATTTAACGACTTAATGAATAAGTCAGAGGAAGAGGAGTGATTATAATGCAGGGAATTTTATTTTTGGTCTATGGAGCCATAGTGGGAATTTTTTCTTCCTTTATGGGGGTTGGGGGAGGTATTCTGATCATTCCTCTTCTGCTGATGCTTGGGTACACTCCTCAGAAAGTGGTTGGAACCTCCTTTATGGTGATTCTTTTAATATCTCTTTCAGCCCTTTTGGCTCACAATAAATTGGGGCATATTGACTATAAAATAGGAGCTCTCCTCGGGATCGGAGGCATCCTGGGAGCCCAGTTTGGAGCAGTGCTGGTTAAAGATATTTCTCCGGAGGTTTTTAAAAAGATTTTTGCAGTATTTCTTGTCGTGATGGGGATCTACCTGTTTGTGAAAAAATAGGAACTTCTTTTAATTCTCTGAAGTCAATCCGTTTTTCTTTCAGTCTTTCAGAGCGCAAATTTTTTACGGGATTTCTGCTGAAGTAATTCCATGAATGGTTCGAGACTTTTTAAAGCAAAATCCTTTTTATAAATGAGATTTAAAAAATTCTGGAACGCCGAAACTTCAGAACGGCTGAAGAAATGGCCTAATCCCTTTTCAAGACAATACTCATCATTCCAGTTTTCAAGAATTCGCCTGTGATCCGGCAAAAGGACAAAGGGACTTTCAACCGCTGTTTTTTTAAAGCATTTTGGACATGCAAAAGACCATTCCTGGGGGCTGGCGTAGGCAGGGCTGTCGCTGCCGATAGGAACTCCGCAATATTCACACAGAAATTCCTGAGAGGCCAGTCCTGCTTTCAGAAGGAGCTGGAACTGGAAATAAAGCAGGGAGTTATACTGAGCCTGTCCTGAACTCAGAGCCTCGAATATTTTTTTTAACATAAGGAATATACCCGGGGCATGATCGGAATAATCGGTTTCCATTTTCAGCAGGAGTTCCAGAATAAAGGAAACATGGATCAGGGCTTCATAGCCTTCCAGAGGATAGATTTTATTTACACAGACTTCCTGTATCCGGTAGGTTTGCTCATGTTTTATCAAAAGCAGTTCGAGTTCATGACCCAGGTCGAACTGTGCCGGATAGAGGGATTTTGGCTGATAGAAACCTTTTTGGTAAAAACAGATTTTCCCGGCATCTCTGGAAAAAAGATCAAGCCGTGCAGACTGTTTTCCCATGTTTTTTTTCTGAAGACAGAAGGCGAATGTTTTAAGGTAGTCGTTCTGCATGGCTTATAACAGGGAATAGGGGTCAACATCAAGGGTGATAGAGCGCTGCAGGGATGTCTCTCCTGAACGTATTAATTGCTGAAGAAGAAAAACATGCTGTTTGATTTTCTGTGAAACGATAAGAATTTGAAATCTGAAGAGGGTTTTGATTTTTTCAATAGGGGCCGGATGCGGAATGGAAATCTGAACGCTTTTATCTTTGATTGCGCTTTGAAACCGTTCATAGATCCATTGGGCATTGTCTCTGGCAATCTTTTCTTTGGAGTGACTGATGGTCAGGAGAATAAAACGGCTGAAGGGGGGATATTTCAGAGAGCGGCGCAAAGTGATTTCATATTCATAAAACGACTTGTAGTCATGGGTGAGGGCATAGTGAAAAACCGGATGACGGGGGGCATGAGTCTGAATGATGACTTCCCCTGAAATATCGCCTCGTCCCGCCCTCCCCGCCACCTGGGTTAAAAGCTGAAATGTGGATTCGCCGGCGCGAAAGTCCGGAAGGTTGAGGCTCAAATCACCGGAAAGAACACCGACGAGGGTAACTCCTTCGAAATGCAGGCCTTTCGCAATCATCTGGGTGCCTATTAAAATGTCTGTTTTCCGCTCATGAAAATCCTGGCATACCTTTTCCAGGACCCCTTTTTTCTTTACTGTATCGGAGTCCAGTCTTGCGGTGCGGGCCTGAGGGAAGATCGCCTGTATCTGTTTTTCAACCTTTTCAGTTCCAAAGCCGATGAATTTCATGGCAGGCGCATGACAGGAAGGGCAGATGATACTCGGGACAAGAGAGGTATCGCAGCGGTGACATTTCATTCGGTTGTCATTTTTATGGTAGGTGAGAAGAATGCTGCAGGAGGGACATTGAAGGGTGTGCCCGCATTCTTTGCATATCTGGCAGGTTGAAAAGCCTCTGCGGTTCAAAAAAAGTATTGTCTGTTCCTTGCGTTTCAGCCGGGCTTCCATGGCGGAAAGAAGTTCCCGCGAAAAAAGAAAGATTCCCAATGAGGTTTTGGTATCGCGTTTCATATTAATGAGGGTAATTTTGGGCATGGGTCTTGAAGAAACGCGGCTGGGGAGTTCCTGAAGATTATATTTCCCGGTCATGCAGTTATGAAAGGATTCAAGGGAAGGGGTCGCGGAGCAGAGGACCACCTGGGCATTTTCGATTTGCCCCCTGACCACAGCCAGGTCCCTGGCATTGTAACGGGGGGATTCTTCCTGCTTGTAGGTTTTTTCATGTTCTTCATCGACAATAATAAGCCCCAGATTATTTAAAGGGGCGAAAATGGCCGAACGGGCACCCAACGCTATCCGGATTTCACCGGCGCAGGTTTTTTTCCAGTACCAGGCCCTTTCTGCTTCTGTGAGCCTGGAATGAAAAATCGCAATGGTGCTGGTAAAGCGCTTTTTAAAAATATTCACAAGCTGAGGCGTCAGGGCAATTTCAGGAACAATGACCAGAGCACTCTGATTTTTGTTCATGGCCTCCTGAATGGCCTGAAGATAAACTTCTGTTTTTCCGGACCCTGTCACTCCCCATAAAAGACAGACCTGTTTTGGAGAGGTCTGAAGACCGGTTTTGATTGCTTCAAAGGCGGACAGCTGATGGGGATTGAGATCCAGAGGCTGGGACAGGGATGGAGTGCTTAAGTCCGGAGTATTTTCTTTTTTTTTTCTTCGTTTTTTGAACACAAAACCCGGGACGGCGGATTTGATGACCATTCCAAGAGGGCAGGCATAATAATCGGATGTCCAGCGGCAGAGCTTAAGCAGGAAAGGGGAAAGGGGAGGAATATCATCAAGAAGGCGGTGGAGAGGTCTCAGTTTTTCAGGGGGAAGAGTAGTTTCGTTTTTAACACTCAGAATGCAGGCCGTGGCAGTCTGATGTTTGAGAGGTACTTCCGCAAAAGTTCCGGGATCGGGGAGGGGAAAGGAGGAAGGAAGGATATAATCCAGAATACGGTCCAGATATTGGTCTACAACCACTTCCACGAAGCTGTCTTTAGGCTTTGAGGTCATGATTTAAACCCTGAAACATTGATTCAGAATCGTCTGAAATTCCGCGATCAGGGCGCTGCGCAGAGTTTTTTTCTTAAACATGTATAGAGGATCGTAATTAAAATAGAAGGGAATTCCCTGAAGGATTTGGGAGAGGGAACGCAGAGCGTCGATTTTTTCCTCCCGTCCGCTGAGGATCTGTGAAACCCGTTCGCCGAGACAAAGAACAGCTTTTGGGGGAGTCTGAGTCAGGTTTTTGAGGAAATTTTCCTTCCATTGCAGAGCCTCCGGGGCGTCTTTGGGAAGAAAGTCAATACGGGAAGAATGCAGATAGGCTTTAGTAAAAAGATTTTCCCTGAAACCGGCTTCCACCAGAAGGGATTGAAGATAGATCCCTGATTCATCTGTATAGGGAAGGGAGTTTAAAAGTTCTGTTTCAGAAGGACAAAGGCGGATAAGGCAAAGACCGTCTTTTAGCTGAACGAAGGAGGGCTCAAGAATTTTTGATTTTGAGGGTTCCGTAGTGAGGGGTTTAACAGGAGGCAAAAAGGGGGATGCTTGGGTAGCGGAGGGGATCGGGGATCGGGGCAGCGGTGCAGGAATTTTTTTTACGGAAACGGGGACTGTAACCGCAGGAGGATCTGAAATTTTTTTTTCAGGCAAAAGGATGTTTTCGGTACTCATGATCCAAGAGAGACCGTCCGCCGCTTTTTGATGAAGCTCTCTTTTAAGACTCCGGATACAATCCAGGAAAAGTTTTGTATCCGGGTTATCAAAGGAAGTGCTATTCATGAAAAAATCTTTTCTTACGGATGAGAATGTTTGACAGAAAGTCGACCGATGGAAGCGTAATCAAAGCCCAGATCCTTCATGACGGAAGTGTCAAAGAGATTCCTTCCATCCATAATGATAGGCTGAAGCAACAGTTCTTTTACCTTCTTCAGATCCGCTTTTCTGAAAATTTCCCAGTCCGTGGCAATGATAAGACCGTCGCAGCCCTTTAAAATGGAATAGGGGTCTGTCCCATATTCGATATCCGGGACAATCTTTTTTGCCTTTTCCATGGCTTCAGGGTCATAGGCAATAATTTTAGTTCCTTCAGCCTGGAGTTTTTTGATAATGGGGAGAATCGGCGACATGCGCATGTCATCTGTATTGGCTTTAAATGCCAGTCCCCAGAGGGCTACTTTTTTTCCGTTCAGGACCCAGAGGGACTGTTCAATTTTTTTGAAGAAGTATTCCTGCTGGTCATGGTTGACTTTTTCAACGGCTTTCAGGAGGTCATAAGGATATCCCAGATGTTCAGCGATTTTTATGAACGCCGAAACATCTTTGGGAAAGCAGGACCCGCCGTAACCGAGACTGGCTTCAAGAAATTGAAGACCAATGCGTTTGTCCAGCCCCATTCCCAAAGCAACCTGTTTAATGTCTGCTCCGGCCAGATCACAGATGTGGGAAACGGAATTGATAAATGAAATTTTTAAAGCCAGAAAGGAATTTGCAGCGTGTTTAATAATTTCGGCACTTTTGATATCCGTAACGATCAAAGGCTTGTCTTTCAGAGGTGCATAGATTTCCTTCATGATGGCGGCGGCTTTTTCAGAGGAGACTCCGATGACGATGCGGTCTGGTTCAAGAAAATCACTGATGGCGGATCCTTCCCTTAAGAATTCGGGATTGGACACCACATCAAAGGGGATTTTTTTATCGCCGTAACGGGCGATGGTTTCCGCCACTTTTTCTCCTGTTCTGACTGGAACAGTGCTTTTGTCGACAACGACTTTATAATCCCTCATGTATTTGGAAACATCTTTCGCAACTTTTTCAACAGAGCTTAAATCCGCTCCTCCATCAGGACGGGGGGGGGTGGAAACGGCAATAAAAATAGCCGTGGCAAAATCGGTTCCTTCTTCAATACTGTCGGAAAAAGAAAGTTTTTTGGATGCAACATGTTTTTTTACCAGATCTTCGAGTCCGGGTTCATAAATAGGAATTTTATGTTGCCTGAGCATGTTGACTTTGTTGATGTCATTGTCCACACAAAGGACTTCATGCCCGATTTCTGCAAAACAGGCTCCGCTGACGAGGCCTACATATCCGGTTCCAATAATAGTAATCTTCATTTTTTTCTCCTGAATATTAATCCTTAAATCTAAAATCAAGTTTTGCTTTTCAACAACTGAAGACCTGGCGATGCCATTCCCTTCGGGGAAAACATAAAGTAAATAATGGTTTCATCCCTGTAATCCCGCTGCAGTAATCGCGTTGAAAAATCAAGGCAGTGCATGCTTTTAATAATGGCGATTTCAGAGCGTTCGACCAGGGATTGGCCGGTATTGTAGTAGGCGTAACCGCGTATAAAAATATCATCTGAAAAATTAAAGGAGAGTTCCGGTGCGACAATTTCGTCTTCATTCTCACCCCTGTACCAGTAAAAACAGGAGAGCCCGACTTTATTACTGAATCTCCAGGAAAGATCTGTTCTGAAATCATCTGTCCGGTTTTCCGCCATGTTGTATGTCCAGTAAAGATCAATCATGGTATTGTCCGTGGTGCGGATCTGTGAATCAACCCCCAGGTCTGTCCAGTTATCGTCTTTTGCTTCAAAATCATAGGTGATAAAATAGCGGGTGTTCAGGAGTGTTTTAATTTTACCGTCTTTTTTTCCCTGCCATCTGGAAATCAGGTTAGGGGTCAGGGTGTTTGTTTCAGGACGGGAATCATATTCATCAAACTGTATGATATCGTGATCTTCAAGATCGGGTTCCGGTCTGAAAAAGTATTCCAGGCCAGGAGTAAGGATGTGCCGGAAACGGGAGCATCCCCATACGGGATTTTGCGTGTCAAAAACTTTTGTAAGATTTGTCGACAGGTCAACCGTGTAGTTTTGAACCCAGCGAAGGTCTCCGTCAGCATATTCCCTTGAACCATCCGCCCGAATGGATTCCCCGAGGGTGTCGGAGTACCAGATTCCTTCAAGATCCACCCTGGGGTTGACATTAAGCCACCCGAAATATTTTTTGGAGTAGCTCAAGGATTCTCCCGTATATCCTCTTAAGGCGTCATATTCGATCTGGTTATCCGTAAAGTTTTGACGAAGGTTTGCCACGTGATTGTTGCTGGTAAAATAGAGATTGGTGTCGGTGCCCAGTTCAAATTCATAAATATTGAGATCATACTGGGGAAGGCGTTCCAGCATGTTATCGAAATTATTTGTTTTGAAGCGCATCGTCACTCCGGAGGAGTAATCTTCATCTGCATAATAGAGGCGGTAGCGGTTGTCCCACTGCACGTTTTCATAGAATTCATCCCGGAAAAAATCTTCATAGATATCCGGGTCAGAATGCTTATTGACTTCAAGGGCTGATTTGAGTCCGTTTTTAAAACGGGTTGTGTTGTTCACAGAAATACGGTACCGGGACAGAGTGCCGGCCTCTTCAGTAGATTGATTAGGCTCAAACTCCTGGTCTTCAATAAAATAAGTGATCAGTTTTCCTTTGCTGTTTTTTGAAATCATTTTTGCATCAACACCCACTCCGACCCCCCTCTTGGTATAAAGATCAGCATTTGCAGTCGCCTTAACAGTGTTGGTTTTTAGGAAATCATAATGGGTAAGCGTTTCAAATCCATGTTCGCTTCCAACGCCGAAACGCACGCCGAAACGGGAATCTTCATTCAGGGAGCGTTTGTACACTGGAAAGTAGAAAATGGGAACAGGGCCAAGCCAGAAAGTCGCCTTTTTTGCAACGAATTCCCTGTCAGGAGAAAAAATGATTTCAGAAGCCGTCATGTAGAAATGAGGCTGGTCTTTGGTGCAGGTACTGACTCTGGCCTCCTGAATACGGATGGTGTTGTTTTCGATCTGCTCCACTTTGGTGCCGGTCATAATCCAGATTTCTTCAACCGTAGAGGCATTGTTCATGACCCCGCGTTTGGCATCAAAATCATAGCTCACATCATCACAGAAAAAAATACGGTTCTTGTCTCTGATAAGAACATGTCCTGAGGCAACCGCTCTGCGTTCCTGGTTGTATAGTTTTGCTTCATCAGAGATAAGGGAGTAGTTATCTTTTTTAATGCACACATTCCCGCTGAAGTTGCTGACATTGTTTTCATAATCGAAATCGACTTTATCCGCGTTCATTTGAACGCCTTCAGTCATGTCCGCCGCCTGAAGCAGAAAAGAGAAAAGGGCAATACTGCAAAACAGCATCGACCTTTGCAGTAAATCATTATAAACGCAGGATCTCACACAGAATCTCCTTTTTTATATTTCAAACAGGATGAGATTAAAGAAATAAAAAAATCAAATATTTAAAACCTTTTTAGTTGAATTAATCAACTTCTATTTAAGCCAGGGTTCTTCTTTATAAGGCCCCTTAAATATTGACCCCGAGAAAACGGGGTTCATATAATGCTCCCTTTGGGAATGGGGCTCATATAAATAATGCTCCCTTTGGGAATAGGGCTCATATAATGGCCCTTAAAAAATTCTTTTAATATTGGAAGTTTTAGATTAAAACAGGCGGACTGAAATACAAAAGAATTGATTAAGCGGAAAAGGAGAAAACAGCCATGAAAAAACTGATTTCAACGATTTCAAAAACCATTCTGACCGTTATTTTTTATTTTTCGGTCTCTTATGTGTATTGCACTGAAGCTCAAAAACTGGAAGATACTTTTGTGGAATTGAGCCAGAATACAGGCCCTGCCGTTGTAACAATCACTGTCGTTCAGACGGTGGGCAGGGGTGTCGCCCCCCAGGGCATGACCGGTGATCCCATGATGGACGAATTCTTTTATCGTTTTTTTGGAGGAAGGCCTCAGGAGTACAAACAAAAAGGAATGGGCTCTGGTTTCATTCTCGATAAAGATGGTCATATCCTCACGAATGATCATGTGATCGGTAATGCGGAGGATATCGAAGTCACTCTGCCGGATGGACGGAATTTCAAAGCGGCCCTTCTGGGAAGCGATCCCAGGAGCGACATTGCTCTGATTAAAATCAAGGGAGACAATCTTCCTTTTTTAAAGCTTGGAGATTCTGATCAGGTCAAACCCGGACAGTGGGCTTTAGCTTTGGGAAACCCTTTCGGCAATATTGTCAATAATCCGAAGCCTACCATTACGGCAGGCATTGTATCGGCGGTTCACAGGACCATCAATATCCGGGAAGAAGACCGTATGTACGGGGATCTTATACAGACGGATGCCTCCATCAATCAGGGGAATTCAGGAGGTCCGCTGGTTAATCTTAAAGGGGAAGTGATTGGAATAAATACCTTGATTTTCAGCCCCTCAGGAGGCAGTGTGGGGATAGGATTCGCCATTCCCATTAACCGGGGAAAGGCCATTTTACAGGATCTCATCAGCGGACGGGAAGTCCGGCACGGCTGGATCGGGCTCTGGCTTCAGGATGTGAGCATGGAGATGGTGCGTCAGTTCGGTCTGACTTCGAGGGAAACAGGGGCTCTTGTCTTTAAGGTCGAAAAGGGCAGTCCTGGAGAAGCAGCCGGGTTTGAATCCGGGGATATCCTTCTGGAAATCAATGATCAGCCGATCCAGAATTCTGCAGATGTGACCCGTATTGTTTCCGGGAAAAGACCCGGAGAAAAACTTCATTGCCGGATTTTTAGGAGTGGCAAAGAGAAGAAAATCGAGGCAACCATCGGAGAGCGCAGGGAAGAGGCTTCAGCAAGAGAGAATGCGCGGAAACCAACCCCGCAGAAAGTGGAGTGGAGGGGGCTTGTTGTGGAGGAGATTACGGATCAAATGGCTGAGACCTACGGGCTTGCTTCCCGTGAAGGAGTTATTGCCAGCAAAGTAGCCTTTGGCTCGCCGGCCTTCAATGCGCGTATTTCTGCCGGAGACGTGATTTATTCGATTGCGCAGAATCCGGTTAATTCAACGGAGGATTTTAAAAAGATTGCGTCTCAGCATATACAGGGGGATGTCCTGGTTCATACCTCCAGGGGGTATGTTGTGATTTATGACCAGAATTAATAAA
The DNA here is from genome assembly GCA_964443875.1 of uncultured bacterium. Lineage (GTDB taxonomy): Bacteria > Auribacterota > JAFGBW01 > JAFGBW01 > JAFGBW01 > CAYUET01. Next base: position 57,893 of record CAYUET010000012.1, read on the forward strand.
CTTAAGGAAGGACAAGGATATGTTTGAAGGAAAGACCCTGTGGGATATCGTCAATATGGGAGGATTTACCATGTATATCCTCATTTTTTGTTCGGTGCTTTCTCTGGCTGTCATTGCGGAGAGACTTATAAATTATTTCAGACGTTCCCGGATGGATAAATTTTTTTTCATGGAAAAGATCCAGGATTCTGTTGAAAAAGGGCAGGTGGATCAGGCTTTGCTTTTATGCGAGAAAGGGAAATCTCCTTATTGTTCTGTTGTCCGCATGGGGCTTAAAAATATCAAGCATGAGGAAAAGGTCATTCAAAGTGCCATGGAAAGAGAAATTATGCTGGAAACCGTGCTTTTGGAACGCTATACTACCATTGTGGGGACTATCGGCAATATCGCTGTTTACATCGGACTTTTCGGGACAGTGCTGGGGATTGTGAATTCCTTTCATAATATCGCCAGAATCGGCTCCGGGGGGATTTCAACAGTGATCGGAGGAGTTTCCGAGGCCCTCATTTGTACGGCAACAGGGCTTCTGGTTGCCATTCCGGCTGTTGTCGCCTACAATTATTTTTTAAGGCGTATCGACCGGTTTACAACGGAAATGCAGTATTGCGCTTCAGCAACCTTAGACCTGATTACCCTTAAAAAATCATGAAGAAGCCTGTCAGAAATGAAAGAGTCATGGCAGAGATCAACATTACCCCCTTTACGGATGTGGTGCTGGTGCTCCTGGTCATCTTCATGATCACCACTCCGCTTATCATGCAGCCGGAAATCAAGATTGATCTGCCTTCTGCTAAATCCGCACAGTCAGAGGTCCATAAAACCGTGACGGTTCTCCTGGATCCCAGGGGGTATATATTTATTGACGAGAAAAAAGTGGAGAGCAGAGATCTTTCGGATTCTATTGCCCGAAAGCTGAAGGAGGATCCGCAGACTCCTGTGGTCCTTAAAGCGGACCGCAAGGTACTCTATGATGATGTGGTGAATGCTATTGATGCCTGCAAACAGGGCGGGGCTACGAAATTTGCACTGGCTGTGGAGCTGACAAAGAAGGCTGAAGCTTAGAGTTGCCGGTGGATTAAATCCGGAATTTTAACCTGAAATTGCGATCTGGAAGGCAGTCAACTGGATCTGTTTTTCACCGCTGAGATTTCTGTTTTTTTCAAAGAAAACAACGGCCTCTGCAAGAGCTGTTTTATATTTTTCCTGGAATTTTTCAGGATTCGAATCATAAAGAATTTTTGCCGTATGAACATTCATTTCCACGCGCTGGCCTTCCCTGAGAGGATCTGAAGACTGGTATTCCGGATCGTTCATGGAAGGGCCAAAAATTTTCCAGAAACTATTTTGGCCATAAAGGGGGAATTTTTTCTGTCCTATTTCTAAGGCCGTGTCATTATCAGCAAGATTCAGACGAAGGTTTTCAGGGGCGTATTTGTTGTAACTGCGGATGTATTGAACCAGCCCTTTTTCTCTGCTGAATATTTTTTTATCAAAATTATTGGCGATAAAATCTTTATGAATTTTTTCAAAATCTCTGAGCATGGCTCTGTAGCGGTATGCTTTTTCAGAGGAGAGTGTAACAGTTGTCCCGTCAGGCGCAGTAAGGGAAAGATGCTCTGGTTGCAGGGTAATATGATCAGCTTCCAGAGTAGTTCCAAAATCCCCGAAGTCGTTTACCCATTTGACTGAAACCGGGGTCCCCGCTTCCTGGGAGAGGGTAAAGTTTTCCAGATGCATGTCTCTTCTGCCGATCAGATCAAGGCCTCCGTTCATTCTTCCTACCAGATCAAAGGTTTTATTGAAGATATCCTCTTTAATATCAACATCCGATTGATAGTAACCTCTGGCCTGCTCTTTTATTGAGCTGTAGATATCATTTCGTATAAAATAAACCAGACGGTCTGAGGATTTCGAATAGCGGGTGACAATGACGTTTACATCATCCTTGACCGTCTCCCCGTATAATTTTCCATCAAAGGAAAGCTTGTCCATGAGCACCACTTCCGTTACGGTATTATCCGGATACTGATTCTGATATTGCTGAGCATAGTCAAAATCTTCAGTATCAATAGTTCTTTTCGATTCAATTTCCCCGGGCATCTTGATCTCAATCGCTGAGCGGTAATCGATTTTTTTTGTCTGGGCATCCATTTTAAACAGAATGTGTCTTCTGAAGGACCCGCTTAAAGGGGTTGTAAAAATTCCATTTCCCAGAGAGAGATAAATCTGATGATCAACTGCATATTGAATCCTGTCGTTCAGCTGTCCCTTGTTGGTCTGGTCTTTACTGAATAATTCAGTATCAGAAGGGGTGGCTTTATAATCCAGTTTTAACCTTGACTGGGTCAAAAGTTCCATTAATTTGGATAAGTTTTTATTGTTTTGAATAAGGGAAACCATTTCGGGATAGTCTTTGGTAAAAAGGCTCAATTGCTTTTCATCACTTTTTAAAGGTGTTTCATTTTTTTCTGATTCCCAGAATCCCTTCCATAAGTTTTGAACGTCCTTGCGTAATCCGTTTACATAGGTTTTTCCTGAAAGCTGTGCTAAAGCTCTTTCTAATTCTGTAAGCTCCTCAATCCCCTGAAAAGTATCGCCTCTGGTAAAAAGGCTTTTAATTTTCTGAAAGCGGTTGGAAAGAGAATATAAGGAGATGGGGGAAAGGTGAGTTGTTGATATTTCACCGTGAGAGGGTGGCGTGTTCAAAGCCAGTGTCTTCTCTGCTGATTGGGTGTAAGTCATTAGAAGTATGCAGGATAAAACACTGCAAAAAATCAAAGAAACTCTGTTTTTTTTCTGAGAAGGCATTCTGTTTACCTTTAATAGTTTAACTAATGGTAGATTAATACCATTTTCCCAGGGGGAAATCAAGGTGCCCCGGGCTTTTTTATTAACAGTAAAACAGGGATTTTTAATACCTCCTGATTGTTTTTAAAAAATGTATTTTATTTGTATTAAAATTGTTATGGCTAAATGGAACTTTAAATCGGATTTATACGTCTAATTTATGAAAAATGAAAGAATTGGGGGGATGGAAGATTGAAATTTTCTAATGAGGTTTTGATTCTTCTTTAACTCCCTTTATTATAATTTACTTTGAAATATGGGAGACTGACAAAGGAGTTTTTATTATGAAGAAAAAAATAAATATTATGGCAATAACAGTCTTTCTGGCAGCGGGCTTTTCAACTTCTTCCTATGCAGGAGACAGAGACTGGGCCAGAGCAGGTAAAGTTTTAACAGGAATCGCAGGGGTTGCCCTTTTAGCCGATGCTATCGTTTCTCCTGTGGATTTTTATCCGGGTCATCAGGGATATCGTCATTATAAAAGACATTATAGACCGCATTATTATCCTCCACCTGTTGTGGTGATAAGGGAAGAATACCGGCCTTTTGGTTCCCGCTGGGTTGAGGGGCATTATGTCCAATATGAGGAAAGAATCTGGATCCCCGGGGAAACCCGTAAAATTTGGATTGAGCCGATTTACACCTGGGAAAGACATCGCGGCAGAACTATAAGGGTTTACCATGAAGGATATTATCGTTATGAAAAAATGCCCGGGCGCTATGATATCTGCCTGAAGGAACGTTGGGTTGAGGGACACTGGGAGTAAAGAAGCCTTGTTTTATAGTTTATCTGAAGGGACTATTTGTATCCCAGAAGCTTCCAGCGAAACAGGATTCGCTGCATGCTTGAAACAAAGTTGATCTGAGTCTGAGCTTGCCGGGCATACTTAAACCGAACATTTGAAATGAAGTGTGAAATTCGGGTTAAGGGTTCTGCAGGATTCCTGTCTTAAGTATTTCACTTTCCCACAGAATGTTTTTTGATCCTTTTCGCAGGAGCAGGGAATAATTCTGATTCGGCCAGCGTATGCGCACATAATCATTTTTCATGGCCTTGAAGGCCTCTGCAGGACTCTGATCAAAGATCCAGAAGGTCGCAATGATATCTGGTTTTAAGGTCTGAATGGAGTATTCATAATCCCATTTCATATGGCCTGGGTAGAAGCGGTGCAGGGGATCTGTTGTCTCTGAAAAAATACGGGCAGTAAGTCTGGCGATTTTTGTATCGTTTTTTCCGAGAAAATCAATGCACTCCCGTTTGAGAAAATAGGGAAGCACGCCGGCTCTGCTTACTCCGACTTTTGCCTGTGGGCCAGTGATCATATCGATGAGAAGGGCGTATTCCGCCTGTTTTTTGTTTGCGGCCGTTTCATAGGGAGGGATTAAAAAAAAGAATTCTTTTAAGGCTTCGGGGTGAAAGGCATTGATGCGGATAAGGAGCAGGAGGATTGTCATTCCTTTAAACAATTTCTTTAATTTTTTAAAACGGCCGAGTTTTTCAATAAGATCTGAAATTGCAAAGATAAGGCCCACAAAAATGACCGGGATAACCGGAAGAATATAGCGGTTGGCATCCCCTCTTTCCCAGGCATCTCCGCCGACATAGACGCTGTATGCCAGCTGTCCGAAAATCAGAAAGAGTCCCAGGTGCCCTTTTTTTCCTCCTCTCAGAAATAACCATAAAAGAGAGATAAAAAAAAGAAGGAGGTTAAAATTCATAATGAATTGGCATAAAACATAAAAGCCGCGTGTGAGCCTTAAGGTGAAAGCGACGCCTGTCACTTTTAGATAATAGGTGTTGGGTAAAAATTCTCCGTAATAAAAATACCGGGCAAGGGTTTGTCCGCCGATAAAGAGGATAAGCACAAGGACAGAGGTTTTCAGATGAGTCTTCCAGTGTTCTGAATCCGTTAAAAGATTAAAAAGGACCAGGGAAAGAAAAGGGATCAGCACATCAAAACGGATAAGAGTGCCAATACCTAGTATCCAGTAGGGAAGAGAATTGAACCGGGGGCTGCTGTTTTTTATGGACATGAAATAAGCCAGAAGAACGCATAGAGTTACAGCGCCGGTTTCCATTCCACCAAGAGTCCAGTAAATAAAGGGATAATAAAAGGCAGTGAGAAGAAAAGCCCCGCCTTTGATAAACAGGTTGTCTGGGCGAAAAAGGGAGGAAAGATAAAACGCCGTTAAACTGCTTAATAAAAGAAGCAGAAGCCCCGAGAGTTGAACGGCAAGAGAGGTTTTAAATACGGAAAGGGGAAACAGGTGGAATAGAGCCATAAGACAGGCCCAGAGAGGATTGGTCATTCCTTCCACTTTCTGAAAAGCATTCCAGACAAGACCGTTGCCCTGCACCAGGTTGTCTGCATAGCGCATGGAAATCATGGCATCATCAAAGAGACAGAAAACCCGTTCATTCCCGAGAAGAAAGCTGGTCTGCCCCATGAAAAAAATTCCATAACAGGCCGCAAGACCCGTAAGAGAAAAAAGCAGCGTTCTTTCTGTGTTTTTAAAAAAAGACATTCATCCCTGAAGAATAAAGAGGGCTTTTACAGAATGGCAGATAATTTAACTCCTGAAGTCTTGAGAATTCTTGCCAGGGCTGTGAGTTGACCATAGGCTAAAACTTTTTGAATCCGTGAATCTTTGGAATAATAGTCAGCATTTTTTGCAATATGTGCGGAGTTTTCCTCAAAGGCTTTTGAGAAATTTCCTGAGGCGATCCGGTTATAATCGGGTAAATACTCTGTTTTATTCTGGGATTCCAGAAGGGGTATCATGGTGATGTCCATGTTGGCATTTTTGGGCGTGACCATATTATTTATGACCTGAAACTCAAACTGACTGAAATTAAAATAAACCGCATAAATTCCTGCAGTCTGATCATCTCTTTTGGGAACAAAACCATCAGGAAAGGCACTGTAACGGATCCATGCCTGACAGGCAAAAGCGATACAGCCCAGAAAATGGTCGGAAAGTTTCAGGAAAACGCTAACCAGGCTTCCTTCCGGAAGGCCGCCGTAAATGAGATCTTTTTCCCCAAGAGAAACCCCCATAAGATCCTCTTTGTCCACGGCATTAAAAATTTCTTTCATTTCAGCAGGGGTCAGAGAATTTTCCCAGATTAAAGTTTTATTAAGAAGAAAGGCGTTTTTTTCAGGGATGTACTGAATGTGATTAATGGCCGGAATCCCCAGTGCAGGGCCTTCAAGAGTAATCCCGCCGGGAATGCTTTTGTATTTATCCACAATCTGTTTTATGTTTTCAACAGTAGGGCGTACATATTGGGCTTTCAAATAAGGGCCGGCATAGGTTTTGACAGAAACAGATTCCTGCTGTACAGAGGGTTTTTGAATTTCAACAGGAATTTTAAAGGTTTCCATTACAGCGGGGGCTTTTTTTAGGAAGAGATAATCGGTTGTGTAGGATCTTGAATCATCAGCCATTGGCATCTGCATGACAGCACCAAAAGTCTGAAAAGGGATTAATGCACTGACAAATAGCGCCATCAATTTGGATTTTCTCATGGGGTAACTCCTTTTTGGGTGGATTCAAAGCCTAATATACTATATAAAATTAATAAAATAAACGTTTATTTTAATATCCATGAAAACATATTACATACTTTTTGTTCTTTTTTTTACAACCTTTGTTCTTCCGCGGGGTTATGCGCAGGATTATTCATTTTCAGAAATAATTTCCGGCACAGAGATGATCATAAGATCCCCGAATGAAAAGGTTTTGAAATTGATGAATCTTCCGGGAAGGAGAATTCAGCTTGCCGCCTTCTTATTTCATTTTAAGGGAGTTCTGGAGGAAATGGAGAATAAAAGGATAACCGGGCAGAAATTGGAGTTGTTGTTTGGGGATGATCCTTCCAAGCTTTGGAATTCGGTCACCGTGTTGATTCTTACCGAGACTCCGCAGAAATATTTTATTAAAAATCTCATTTACGGGGAGTCCCCTATTCAGAATGAACCCCGGATCATTAGTTTTGATGTGGAAAATGAAATTCCTGAGATTAAAGCCCTTCAGATTTATCATGTAAAAAATATGGCTTTTGATTCCAGGGAAAATCTGCTGAAAAGAATTGTGCTTCACGGAGAGCGTTATCTGTTTCCGGAATATCTGAAAAATGAGGAACGCTTTCTGGAAGGAAAAATGATCGAATACAGGGATTATCGGATTAAAGGATGTGCTCAGGGATTTATCTATAAAACTTTTATTCTGGCAAACCGGGGAACCCTGCTTGTCACCGCTGAAAAAGAATCGGAAGGAAGATTGTACCATGAGAACGGTAATCTGGCCCAGGAAACGGTGAGGGAAACCCAGTACAGTTATCAGAGTTTACCCTCCAGAAGCACCTATTATAATGTGGAATTCAATGAGGCAGGGGCAATAAAATCCTTTGATCTTTTTCCGGCTGCTAATCCTGAAAATCCGGTTTCTGTGCCTGCAAACGGCGAGTGTACCCGCGTGGAGCTCTATGACTTTATCGGCACGGTTCCTCTGAACGAACTTCGGCTTTACTATACCTTTTTGGACGGCAAAAAAATCTATCATTCCGGGAGGTGGATTGAAACCCGTTTGAGGAAAGATTTTATGATTACCTCCACCCGTCATACGGAATTCACTATACTTCCGGGAAAAACCGGAAGGGATTCTGCGGACAGAATACTTACTTCAAAGGTTTATATTTTTAACAGGGAATATAATTTCAGAGAGATGCCTGTGACCAAAAGAATTATCAAAAGCACTTTTAAGAATAATCAGGAAACTCTCGAATCCTTAAGAGAAATTCATTTTGAATATGATTTGAGTCAGGCCACTGAAACGGTTTCTGTAGATTTTTTAAAACCGGATACGGACGGGGAATTCATATCTCTAAGACATGTTGCCCTGGAGGTCATGGAGTATCATCCCTCCAAAGAACCTAAAAAGGTAAAATTGAAAATCAGGTCAGGAAACCAGGGGGAGGACTTTGAACAGATTATTTATCAGGACTGTACTTATCTGATGGATGAAATGATTTACGGAAGTGTCTTTATTCCTCCTCTTTCAGAGATCGCTGCCCCCTTTATCATTACAAACGTGGAGGACGACGGAAATGTTGAAATTCAAGGCCCGTCCCTATCCGTTACGTAAGCTTATTTTTGTCTGAGGGCCGATCCCCATTCCGTTCTCCCGTTTTTCAGGATGAAGAATTTCAAGACATTTCCCGCGTTCAAGTGAAAAAAAGGTTTTTACTGCGGGAAAGGACTCCCCTTTTTTGGCAGAAAGAGTTGTTTTTCCTTCAGGTCCGCAAAGAATGAGACGTGTTCTTCCGGCTTTATTGTGCATGGGATAGGAAATGACCCGGTAGAGGGGAGTTAGGGGAGCAGCAGGTTCCCCCCATTTCTTTTTCAGGATAAAAAAAGTCATTTTAACAGTCTGTTTTGTGACTCCGCTGCAGAGTGCGATTTTTTTTAAAAGCGGAGGAGGATCCCAGGAAAAATAGCTGTAACAGACCCCTTCTGTCATGCCGAGAGCAGGGCAGGCGTTTTGGTGCAGGCAGGGGGCCAGGATTTCCCATCCCTGGGAGAGCAGTGAATCCCGAAGTAAAATCAGGTCGTGACTGGTTTCGTGAAGAGCGGGTTCAACAAGAATAAAATATCCTCTGTCTGCGAGGAAGGCCTGGAGTGCGTTTAGGAGGGATAATCTTTTTTGAATACGGTCAGGGCTTTTCCCCCATAATTCATTTAAGAGATGGCTGAGGACAATACAGTCATAGGGAGGATCAGAGAAGGTGATGCTTTTTGTCGCGTCCCATTTTAAGGTCGAAACAGGGCTTTCAGTCTCTCCTGCGATTTTTTTTATCCAGTCAAGGGCCAGAGAGGAATAATCCGCGGCAAGAACAGATTTTGCGCCGGAATCACAAAGAGCAAAGCTGAAGGGGCCCGGTCCAGAGCCTAGATCCAGGGCTCTTTGCGGAACAAAAGGAAGAAAATTTAAAATATAGCGGGCCTGGGCATAGCTTACAGGCCAGAAGTAATAAAGATAAGCGTTCAGCAGATCCGGCTGGTTTAAATATTTGTCAGGTGAAAACCCAATCCTGTCATTGAAATTTTTGGAGAGGGAGAGGACAGTATGTGCGATCTTTTTGATTTCATGATCCGGAAGGGAAGGCAGAGACCTGCCGGAGTTTTTGATTTTTTGGAAAATTTGAAAATAGGTTTGAAGGGAGGAAAGAGAATTTGTTTTATTCATAAGGAAAAATTTATTAATAAGTTACCGTGCTCCGTATTATGGGAACCCGGTGGTTTTTTAAAATCTCGCAGTTTTAATGTTTTTTATGAGGAAAAACTATCGGCCAGCGGAGATCTTCTTTAAAAGATTAGTATAATTTTCAACTTCAGCAGCATTTGAATTTTTGGAATAAAAATCAATCAGATTATTTATGGTCAAAGCCAAGGAAGGATGATTAGGGCCCAGCTTTTTTTCGCAGATGCTCAGGGATTCCTTTAAAATGGCTTCGGCTTCTTTTTTACCCTGCAGATTATAGAGACTTCCCAGGTTATTAAGGGATTTTGCGTATTCCAGGGAGTTTTTACCCGGATTGGTTGCTTTTATTTTAGCGGACAATCTGAAATAGGACTCCGCATCCTGGAGATTCCCTTTCATCTGGCTCAGCAACCCCAGATAATCATAGGAAAAAGCAATTTTTTTGGATTCCTTATTTTTATCATAGATGCCGAAAGATCTTAAAAAAGCCTCCTCAGCTTTTTTATAATTCTTCAGATTAAAGTGAAATTTACCGATAGAAAAATAAACATCAGCAGTGGGATTACTCTCTTCCCCGTTTTTCCCCTTGGAAATTTTAAGGGCTTTTTCATAGCTTTCAAGCGCTTTTTCCTCTTTTCCGAAACTTTGATAAAACGTTCCAAGATCCAGATAAAGAGAAATGGTTTCAGGATGATCAGCTCCCATATTGATTTTTTTAATTTCAATGGCCTTTAATAAATACTTTTCCCCGTCATTGAAATTTTTCAGACTCTGGCAGATTTCTGAAAGGGATTTATACATGCTGACAAATAAGGGATCATTGGGGGAGGCAATTTTGGTTTTACAATCTGCGGCCAGTTTAATGATGGTCAGGGCTTCTTGATATTGCCCGGACTGTTTACAGAGAATTCCCTGATTGACAAGGAATACAACCGCATCCGCTGAAACCATCTGATTATTCTGAAAGGAGGTCTGAATTTGGTTCACATAAGGCGCCCCCAGGGCACAGGCTTTTTGGACTTGCCCGTTTTTAAAGAGCTGAATCATTCTTTGATTCAGCTCAATCCAGCTGATTTCTTCACAAAAAAGTCCTGCTCCTGTAAAGAAGAGCAGAAAAAGACACCCTAATGATTTGTACAACATTTTGTTCCTTCAGATCTTTTATATGACCTAATTTTAATAAGTATATTCAATTTTCGCATAAAATGATTGTCCAGGCCCATTGCAGACATCCCCGACAACCTGACGTCCGAATTCCGGATAATAGTATTCTTTATCAAAGAGATTTCTCGCAATGAGGCGGATTTTCATAGATTCTTTTACAGAATAAACCGTTTGCAGGTTAAAGAGGGTGTAGTCATCCGCCGTGTAATCGGTATCATTGTCTTCTCTTTCTCCGACATATTGGGCATTCATGTTTACAGCAAAAGAATCTACCATTTTCCAGTTCATGCCGGCATTTGCAGTATACCTGACCAGAAAAGGAATATCATCGTTACTTTCTTTAAGTTCGCCCTGGTTATAAGAAGCATTGACGAACAAGGATACTTTTGGTGTCATCTCAGCCTTGAAATCAAGCTCAAGTCCATACACTTCCTGTCCTTCTTCATTGGAAAATATGATATTCCCCTGAGGGTCCAGAGCTAAACTTATGGTGTCATAGGTCGAAAGAAAAAAGAGGTTGCTTTTCAGAGAATATTTCTTGTTGAAGATCAGATCCAGACCCAGGTCATAGGTTTTGATTGTTTCGGGCACGAGATTGGGATTACCCAGGTAAATGCCGGGCATAGAGCAGATTTGTTCATAACTGTTGGGGGCCCTGTAGGCTTCTCCATAGAGAAATTTGAGATATTTTCCTTCAGCAAGTTCATAAACGAGTCCTGCATTGGGTGTTGTGTCTGTTCCGGCCTTGCTGTTGTCGAAATAACGCGCTCCGGCAACCAGTTTAAGGGAATCGGTAAGTCCCCAGGACAGGTTTGAATAAACAGACGATTCATCCGAATAGGTTTTTCCATTATAATAGACCACCAGATCCCCGACAAGACTGGGGAGGGTGATTAACTGCCAGTCCGGATCTATTTTATAGCGGTCCCAGCTTGTTCCCAGGGTTAAAGTCACATTTTCGAGGGGAGTATAGTTGAGTTGGGCTTCCCCTCCATATTTATATCCTTCAAGGAGAACGGATGAGTGTCCGCCATATCTGGAAAGCATGTCATATTCTTTATCCATGCTGTCATAACGACCGTTGATTTGAAAAGAGACACTGTCTGTAAAGGAATGCTGAAATTCGAGATCTGTAAAATAACCGTCATAATGATTCTGACCGCTTAAGTAGACCATGGGAAGCCATCCGATTTTTTCCTTGTCCTGTTTAAAGTAACCTGTATTAAACGTGAGGCCTTTATACTGAAGGCTGGCATAGGCATTTGTGACGTCATTTTCGTAATCAAAAGAGCGGCTTAATCCGATTTCATCTCTTTTGAGATTCATTTCATATCCATCATCGTCTCCATACGAGGCGGCAGCAAAGCAGTTGAAATCCCCTTCTTTGGCCTGAGTGGAAAGGGAATATTCCTGGGTTCCGAAAGATCCCCCTTTGGCTGAGGTTGAAAAGGAATTTTTTTCACCTTCATAAGTAATGATATTGATGACTCCGGCATAAGCATTGGTTCCGTAAAGCACTGAACCCGGACCGCGGATCACTTCGATCTGTTTTACGGCATTTATGGGGATGATTTCCAGGTGATAGCCGAAGTTAATTGTTTCAAAGAAAGGATGCCCATTGATGAGCATTAAACTTTTATGGTTGTAATGATCCTGAAAAGTGTTTCTGAAGATGACACTTGAAATTCCGAAGTAAGTTTCAATCACTGTAATTCCGGGAATGTAGGACAGGGCTTCATAAAGATTGGTAACGCCTAATTCTTTAATCTGTTCCTGGGTGAGAACGGTTATGTTTGCAGGGGCTTCCTGAGCAAGTTCTTTTTTCTTGGACACTGTAGTAATGTAAGTATTGGTCTGAATCCATTCCTGATTAACGATTGTTTCTTCCGCAGGCATTGACTGATCGACAATAAGCAGGGAGTCTTTTTCTTCTGTTCCGGTTTCGATCTGAGCCTGGGCAAATGAAATCCCCATCAACAGCGCCACGGCAAATCCTGTAAATCGCTTCATGAATTCCTCCTGTTAGTTTTTAAAAACAATAACAAACTCTAAATCTGATTCAAAAGTTCAACTAAAATTTGATTCTCGATATTTTTTTCAAGGCTAAAACTTTTTTCTATATCATAAAAATAGTTAAGGGATCAATACGAATTGCAAAAAAACAGGGCAGCAGTCTATGCGATTCAGTTAATCCGCATAGTGTATGAAAAATTACCTTAATTGTTTTAAACAGTCATAAATCAACTACTCCAGCCTCAATATTAACTTCAATCTCAGGAGCAAAATGTGCCCAATCCTGTATCCAAACAAAAAATAAGTTTTTGTCTGCGTAAGCCTGTTTTGGCTTTCTCAAACAGGCATTTTATCTTGAATATTTGTCGCCTATGCGAAAAATTCGGATTAAGCAATATGACGTATTATTACTTAAATAATATCAATGATGCAGAAACTGAACAGCTGATAAATCCTCTTGAAAAGCGGAAATAGAAAACCAAAACCTTCGGCCCCATGACTTTAAATAAAAAAAGGTATTTTTTTATTGAAAAATAAAAACATAATGCTATCCTTTACAAAAATGTAAGTATTTCTGTCTGTTTTGATAACATTTTTCTTTAAAAAATAAGAGGAGGGATTCATGAAACGTATTCTGAGTATGTTTTTATCATGCATGATTGGAATGTCATGGGTTATTGCACAAACTGAAGAAACGAAAGATCCTTTATTAGTTCTGGATGAAGAAAGTATTGTGACTGAAACAGACAGTCAGATGACTTGGATGGAGAAAGATACTTATGTAACAACGGCTTCGAAGAAAAAAGAACTGGTTCAGGAAGCGCCGGCGAATATTACAGTGGTGACATATAATCAGATCAAAGAACTAGGGGCAAATTCTCTGGCGGAGGTTCTTTCATTTGTTCCCGGCATTACAGTGATAGAAACTTATTTTGGTCTTACCAATGTTGTTTTCAGAGGGACTTATCAGGAATTATACAATAATAAAAGCTTGATGCTGATCAACGGTCATGCAACCTGGGAAGTGGCAAATGGAAGCTATAATCTGGAATATATCCCCCTTGAGGCCATTAAGCAGATAGAAATTATCCGCGGTCCGGGTTCAGTGCTTTACGGAACAAATGCTTATGCCGGAGTGATCAACATTATTACTTTTGACGGCACTGAAGAGGGAATTAATAAGGTTAGTGCAAAAGGCGGATCTTTTAATACCCAGGAATATTCTTTATCCGGCGGGGCTAAAAAGGGTGATTTTAATTTTTTTGCAGCCGCTTCTGTTTATAAGACAGACGGATATGAATTCAATGTGAAACGGGATGAGCTTGGACAAAGAGGAACTTTTGATTATGCTGATGAATATCAGAATGCTTTTGTTAATCTTCAGTATAAGGAGATAACACTGAATTACAACTACTATAATCAGGATAAGGAGAAATTCGGATTCTTGCCGATTCTCGCCTCCCATGGCCAGCAGCACTTTGAAAATTATTATTTTGATTTAAAATGGGTTCACGGGTTTTCCGATGAATTGTCCATGCAGGTCAACACCCGCTATGACAGAATGAGGAAAGATTATGATTTGGTGAAAGCCGGGGGAAATGGATATGTATCTGTTCCGAATGATACTTCCAAACATGGCTGTGAAGTTCAGATAAACTATGTACCTGTGGAGTCCTTTTCAGTGGCTATGGGCGGAAGCTGGGATGAATACTATCCTCATACCAACTGGGAAAATAACACAAGAGTGTTTCGTTCGAATGTGGGAACTTTTATGGCGATCTATGCCAGAGAAATTAACGAGGAAACCGCGGCCTACACCAATTTTAACTGGAAAATGCTGGAAAAGTTGGATTTTGTTGGCGGTTTGAGATATTCGTATCATACGACAGCCGGAAAGAATACAGCCCCGAATGCCGGGCTTATTTATGAAGTAGGAAGCAATAAATACATCAAGTTTTTATATGGAGAGGCTTTCAGAGTTCCTAATATTTATGAAACCGATCTCACAATGTATGGGGTTATAAACAGCAATCCTAATCTCGATTCAGAGACAATTAAAACCTATGATCTCGGGTTGGACATGCTTTTTGCAGACCGGTTTAATTTCAAAACAAATCTGTTTTTTTTAAGCACTTATGATACGATTGTCAGAGCTGATTCAAACGGGGACAGGGTTCCTGAGTATGTTAATGGAGAGGGACAGGAAGTATGGGGTATTGAAGTCGATTTGAAAATGGATATGACTTCTTCTTTCAATATGTTTGTCAACTGTGCTTTTAATGATGGCGAAATGAAAGATTCCGGGTTGGATGTGGCTTTTCTTCCTGAAGTGACAGGCAATGCCGGGATAAGCTGGAAAATGGCGGATCCTTTCACGTTGGGAATGAATGTACAGTATGTCGGTGAAAGAGAAGATAATAACAGGGATTATACTGCGGAAGATTATACTCTTTTCAATATGCAGGGTATTTACAGAATTAATGATTCTTTTAAACTTACGGTGAATGCCACCAATCTTTTTGATGAAGAATACTATTATCCTGAAGTAAGCCGTCAAAATATCGGGGATATGGGAAATGGGCCTGGTCAGGCCTTTTATGGTAAAGTGGAATATACTTATTAATTAATGGCTTTAGGCTAACGTTTTAAAAGGATTTAAGTTATGAATATAAAAAAGATGGCGTGCCTAGGAGCAATGATTACAGGTGTTGCATTTTCTGCTTTATGTGCGGATTTCAATTGGACGGAGTTGAATCAGAAAGTTGTGCAGCTTTTTAAATCAGGGCAGCCTAAAAAGGCTTTTGAATTGGGAAATCAGTATGTGGAACAGATTAAAAAAGAATTCAAGACATCTAAAATAGTCACCACAGATGAGATTACCTTTTTAGTGAATCTGGGAATCATTACTAAACAGGCCAAGGAATATAAGGCGGCCAGAGATATTCTGGATCTGGCGGTAGAATGCAAAACAAAGATCGCTTCCCCGAATGACCCCCTCTTTGTCAATATCTATAAAACTTTAGGGGATATTCATCTGGAACTTAAAGATTTCAAATCCGGTGAAGAAAGTTATATGCAAGCTTTAAAAGTAAAGGAAACCAATTTCGGTTCTGATCATGCGGAAATGGTTCCTCTCTATTTGGGTCTTGCTGATTTTTATCAGGGCTTTGGGAAAAACGATCTGGCTTCCGATACTTTTGAGAAAGCCCTTAAGCTTTCCAAAGTTAAAAATGGGGAAGAAGATAACAAAACTGCTGATGTTTATTTCCGGTTAGGTGAATTTTATTTCAATCAGAAGATCTATGATAAAGCGGAAAAGGCATTTTTAAGAGCTTTCAGTATCTATGATAAGAATAAGGGGTCTGGGAAAATTGCCCTTGTCTATGATTACCTTGGATTTCTGAGCAGAATAAAAGGAAATTTACAGGAGGCTGAATCCTATTTCCGGATTGCAGCAAAGTCAAAGGAGGTCAAACCGGGGAAGAATTCAATCGAGTATGCAAATTCCTTGAATAACCTCGGACTTATTTATTCTATGCAGAAAAATAAAGAAGCTGAGGGAATTTTGAAAGAATCTCTGAAAATTTGTGAAAACCTTCGTGGAAAAAATAGTCCGACTTTAATTCCCATATTGAGCAATTTGTCGGATTATTATTCAGAAAATGGAAATAAGGCAGAAGCGGAATTATATCTAAACCGTATTAAAACAATTAAATCTTAATCTGATAAATTTTTAACCCCAGGGTTTAAAGCCTTGGGGTTTTTTCAATGGAAAAAAAAGAAACTCAATCTTATTATCAGTATTATCTCACAATAGTTTTGTCTCTTTTAATAGTTCTTACGATTCTTTTATTAATAAAACTTTCCTCACGATCTGTGCATAAAGACCATGATTTTCAAATAAGTTATGCATCTGAAAAAAAACTTTTTGAAGAGCATTCGGAATTAAAACCTCTGGGAACACTCCCCTTACCGATTAAAGCGAAAGAAGAAAGCAAAAAATCAGAAGATCCTATGGAGAAAGAAAATCTTCTTGTTGATTTAAATTGTGCCACAAAAGAGGAATTAATGGAGCTTCCGGGGGTTGGCCCCAAAATGGCGGAAGCCATGATGCAATATCGGGAGGAAAATAAGGGATTTTCTTCTGAAAAGGATTTGATGAACATTTCAGGAATCGGGGAAAAGCGTTACAAGCGTATAGAGCCTTTTATTAAAAAAATCTCAGGAAATTCTTCAACAGATCTTCATTTGTCGCAGACAAATTCAGATCATTCCAATGTACGGAAACAGAATGCGAGTAAGGCAGTGAAATCTCCTGAATACTTATCAGGTATCGTATGTGCGAAATGTGGACAGAGGGTATCCATTCATAAATCCCGTGAATATCACTCAAAACCCTATTGCCCTCATTGTCTTACTTATCTGTTTAAAAAGACATCTCAAAATTTTTAAGCCCGTTTTCCTGTAAACTGATTCTTCAGCCAATTGAGGATTTAGAATTCATTTAATTGCCAGCAATTTTTTTGATAAAGAATACTATTATCCTGAATTAAAGTGCGGGATGTAGGAAGGGGGTAGCAAGTGCTCTGGTCATTTATTGTACAATGAAACATAAAAAACGTATTTTTTAATCAGAAACATTTAAAAACAGTTTTGTCTATTTTTAATAAAAATGTCATAAAAAAACAGAGGGAAGACTTTAGGGATGAATTTAAATTTTTCAATATCCTGGTGGATTTGAATACAGTAAATTATTTGAATGAAATGAAACATGATCAGGAAAATAAAGTTTATAGTATATGGTTAAAAAGAAATTGTGTTTAATATTTAAATTCGAAAGATTTAATCTCATACAAAAAAATAAAAAATGTAAAATTGTTTTTTGAATGGACGTAACGAAAAAATTATAAATTTGGAATATTTGTTTTTTTTTGATAATGCTTTTTTATTCGTAAAATAAAAAACAGGAGGTTTTTGATGAAGCGTATGAAATTTTTGATCATGTCCTTTATGATTTTGGTGCAATCCCCGCTTTGGGCCCAAACGACTGATAATCAAGATTCAATGCTGATATCAGAAGAAGAGATTTCAAAGAACAATGAAACAACGGACCTGGAATGGATGCAGGTGGATACCTATGTCACCACGGCTTCCAGAAAAAAAGAGCGCATTCAGGAGGCTCCTGCCAATATTACAGTTTTAACACGGGCGCAAATTCAGGAACTTGGGGCTACTTCCCTTGCTGAAGTTTTATCATTTATTCCGGGCATTACGATGATTGAATCGCATTTCGGGTATACGGATGTGGTGTTCAGAGGAATCTATCAGGAATTAAATAATAAAGGTCTTATGCTGATTAACGGACATCCTGCCTGGGATGTTATTCATGGAAGTTATCATCTTGAACAGATTCCCGTTGATGCCATCAAGCAGATAGAAGTCATTCGCGGACCCGGTTCCGTGCTTTACGGAACCAATGCCTATGCCGGAGTAATCAACATTATCACTTATGACGGATCAGATAAAAATATCAATAAAGTCAGTATTAAAGGCGGTTCTTTCAGTACTCAGGAGTACTCCCTCTCCGGTGGTTTGAAAGCAGAGGAGGTTAAATTGTTCGCCTCCGCTTCTTATGTGGATACAGACGGATATGAATATCGGGTTAAAGCCGATGAACTCGGGCAGAGCGGAGTTCTCGACTATGCGACCACCTATGAAAATGCCTATGTTGGAATGAGCTATAAGGAGCTGACTTTTAATTACGGCTATTTTAATCAGGATAAGGAAAAGGTAGGCTTTCTGCCGATTCTTTTAACCGGCGGAGAGAATCATTTTGAAAATTATTTTACAGATTTGAAATTTGACCACGCTTTCACAGATGAATTATCGATGCAGGTTACAGGACGATATGACCGCATGAGAATTGATTATGACATTTATAATGCTCTCGGCGGTCTATCCAGCGTTCCGGTGGATGGAAGCAAATACGGGGGGGAGCTTCAGCTCAATTATGCTCCTTCAGATAAGATTTATCTGACCCTTGGCGGCAGCTGGGATCGCTATGTGATCAACCTGGACTGGAAAACCAGAATTGTTCCCACAGCTTTAGGAAATTTTATTGCCTATTATGATCTCGACGATGTGAAAGAGAGAGCTGCATACACCAATTTGAACTGGAAGCTTTTGGATGAACTTTCTTTTGTTGCCGGGGTAAGATATACGGATAATTCCGGTTCTGGAAACGGTGTTTGCCCGAATGCCGGTCTGATTTATGGGATTGGGGATAAAAAATACGTCAAGTTTCTATACGGAGAAGCATTCAGATCCCCTAATTTTTTTGAAACAAGTGTCCATATGCCGGGTGTTTCCTATGGCGGAAATCCGGATCTTGAAGCAGAAAGAATCAGAACATATGATCTGGGAGTGGATCTGATGTTTGCTGACCGGTATAATGTTAAAACCAATATTTATTATTTAAGCACCTATGACAGTATCGTCAAAGGGCCCGAGCTTTATGTCAATGGATCAGGACAGGAAGTCTGGGGAATAGAGATGGATTTAAGAGCGGATATCAATCAGGATTTTTCCATTTTTCTTAATGGTACGGCCAATGACGGAGAAATGAAAAAGACAGACATGGACGTGGCCTTTTTGGTTAAATATACAGCCAATACGGGATTCACCTGGAAAGTGGTTGATGCCTTCCGTCTTACCGCAAATATGCAATATGTTGATGAAAGAGAAGATAATGACCGGGAGTATGCTGCAGATGCGTATACTCTGTTCAATATGCAGGGAATATACAGCTTTAATGAATCCTTAAAGCTTCGTCTGATCGCTAATAATATTTTTGATGAAGAATATGAATATCCTGAATTTAAGCGTCAGGTCATAGGCGATTGCGGGAATGGCCCTGAGAGAGCCTTTTATGGAAAGGTGGAATATTTGTTTTAGTCTGCGATCTACCGGAAGAATCAGAAGGATCTGGATGTATGAATTATAAAATAATCTTTGTGGCAGCCGCTGTAATCATTATGAGTTCTTTTGCCTGTGCTGAAATTAACTGGGTGGATCAGAATCAGAAAATGATCCGCCTGGTTAAGTCCGGACAGTCGCATAAAGCCATAGAAACAGGTTCCCTTTTGCTGCAGGATATCAGGGATGAGTTTTTAAAAACTAAAAAAGTGTCTGCAGATGAAGTTGTTTTTTTAGTAAATCACGGGATTATCTGCAAGCAGAACAAGGTTTATCAGTCTGCCCGGGAAGCGCTGGAACTTGCTGCAGAATGCAAGTCAAAGATTGCATCCCCTAATGATCCCCTTTTTGTGACCATTTATAAAGCCCTGGGAGAAATTTTACAGGAGTTGAAAATTTTTGAAGAGGGTGAAAAATATTTTTTTAAGGCCCTAAAGGTTAAAGAAGTCAATTTAGGGCGCGATCATCCGGACTGCATTCCTTTATATTTTAATATTGCCGATTTTTATCAGGCGGCTTCCAAAAACAGCGAGGCTTTGAATTTTCTTCAAAAGGCCCTGGAAATTTCCAAGGTTAAAAACGGAGAAGAAAGCAACAGAACCGGGGAAGTGTTTTTTAATCTCGGAGAATATTATTATAAACTCAAGAAAAATGAAGAGGCCCTGGATTCTTTTTTACGCGCATTCCGCATTTATGATACAAACAATGAAAATAAAAAAATCGCCTATGTTTATGATTATCTTGGAAGCCTGTATAAAATAAAAGGAGAGCTGGAAAAAGCGGAATCCTACTATCGATTATCTGTTAAAAACAGGGAAATTACGGCTGGAAAAAATTCTCTTGATTATGCAAAGTCACTGAATAATCTGGCTAGTATTTATCTTATGCAGGACAACAATGAAGCGGAGAAGTTTTTGAAAGAATCGCTGAAAGTCTGTGAAAGTGTTTTAGGGGAGAAGCATCCTTCTCTTGCCCCCATCTTAAATAATTTAATCCATTATTACAAAAAAAATAATAATAGTGCGGAATTGGAAAATTATCAAAAACGTTTCGAATCTCTGAAGTCTTAAGATAAGGAAGTATTTATCCGATACGAAAGAATTCAGCGATAATAAAGCCTGTTGTCCAAACCTGATATTCTGCGTTCAGGGCTGTATTGTATTTATTAACTGATCCCTGAGCCCGTTTTTACCGGAAAAATTATTATTTTTCAGTCCTTTAAAATCTTCTAATGATCCCGCAAGGATAAGATGCTGTTTGCAGCGGGTTATGGCCGTATAAAGCAATTCTTTAGAAAAGAGCGCATTTTGCAACGGGGGAATTAACACCATCACTGTATCATATTCACTTCCCTGACTTTTGTGGATAGTGGAGGCATAAGAAACGCCAAAAGAGGGAAGTTCGGAAAGAGCAAAGGATTTCGGCCCCTTTGGGGAAGGAAAGAAGGCTTTAAGAGTGTGATTATGAACAGAAAGAATGCCCTGGTCTCCGTTGGATAAACCGAGAGAAGGATGATTGGATTCCATCATGATGGGGAGTCCCTGATAAAAAAGGCTTCCATCCGGAGAAAAAAGAGAACGGCAAAGGTTGTTGATCGGGATATTTCCCAAAAGTCCCTGGTGCGTAGCACAAAGGATTTTTGAGGCATAAAGGGCGGCAAGCAGGCGTTCAGGTGAAGAAGGTTCTTCACTGCAGATTTGAAGAAAAGAGGCGAAAAAACCGGAAACAGACCGGGTAATAAAAAGTTTTAAAAAAGAAGACTCAGAGGGAAGAGGAATAAAACTCAAAGTCTGATTTTTCGGAATTTCTTCAAATGAGGAAAAAGAGTTGGCTTTAAGAAGATCTGAAAAATCAGAAAATTGATTTTGCCTGAGGGAAGAGGCAAGCAGGGAGATATCTCCTTTAAATCTGTAGCTTTTATGAAGATGCGCCGTATGTGGATTCAGGGGATGGGAGAAATCTTCTTCATCCGGACAAAGGTCATGAAAAACGGCCCCCTGTTCTACAGGGGGGAGCTGATCTTTATCGCCGATCAGAACAACCCGGGCGTTGGGCGGGAGGGCACAGAGAAGGTTTTCCAGGAGCTGCAGATCAATCATGGAGGACTCATCCACAATCAATAGATCACAGGAGAGCATTTTTTTGTCTTTCTTGAAAACTATACCGGGGTTTTTACCAAGGAGACGATGAAGCGTAAAGGCGTTCTGAGGCAGAGCCGAATCACAGCGTTTTTGAAGGTCTGTTTTTAAGGCTTTGGAAGCCTGTGCAGAGTTAAGGGCGTCCGTGATTCGGGCAGCGGCCCTTCCTGTAGGGGCAGCGAGATGTATGCGCGGCAAAGGAAGTGACCCCTGAAGATGAAAATAAAGAAATGCACGAAGCAGATTAACAATCAGGGAGGTCTTTCCTGTTCCAGGGCCTCCTGAAATAATAACAAAACGTGAAAAGAAAATTTTACGCAAAGAGTCAAGCTGCTGTTCATCAAAAGATACGGTCTGATCAAGCTGAAGATGAGCCTCTGCGGATGCGATGGCCTTTTCAATATCGGACTCCTGACAAGGAGGGAATAAAGGTGTGAGTCGTTCATGAATCTCCTGAGCAAGATTATACTCAAGAATAAAATATTTTTGCAGATAGAGAAAATTTCCATACGCAATGACCGGTTTATACTCCAGGGCTGATCCGAAAATACGGGGAGACCTTGAAATAATATCGTGGATTTCAAGAGAAAGATTTTTTACAGTCCCGGCATCAAAGGAAGGAGGAAAAAGGTTGTCACTGGCAAAATTGGAAAGAGAAAGCCTTAACGAACCCAGAAGGGCATTATAGTAAAGAGCCGAAAGTAGATATTGAAGAGAGTCGGAGTTATCCCCGAATCTGGAAGCAAGGGATAAGGAAAGTTCCCGGGCAATTACCTCAGGAGAGGAAGGAATGAAGATTAAGGGGAGGTTATTCATGGGGATTGATTCTCACGTGTTTTAAAACGGTATTTATTTCTTCAGGGATGGGCCGGGTATAATAGACCCCGCGGTTTGAAATTCCATCCATTCCCCTGAGATATAGATAATAAACCCCGCCAAAAAGGGACGAGGTTTGATGTTCGAGATTTTGAAGCTTCAGGAATTGATACAGGGCGGCAGAGTAAA
Organism: uncultured bacterium; assembly: GCA_964443875.1. Taxonomy (GTDB): domain Bacteria; phylum Auribacterota; class JAFGBW01; order JAFGBW01; family JAFGBW01; genus CAYUET01. The sequence goes on from CAYUET010000012.1 coordinate 80,299, forward strand.
GGACGAATTGAAGAGGATAGCGGTGGCGGAGGAGATCGTTAAGCACAAGACCGGACTGGTAATCCTCCGGGAGGGCTCCAAGATCATTGGATTTCCAGTCAGCGATATAATACCGGCCTTCATGGAGAAACAGCAGGTCAATATATCCTTTAAGAAAGCGGGCATTGGTTTCAAAGACGTAATGAACCTTCTGGCCGGGTGAAAGCGAAATCTGAACAGGTTCTGCAATCGAAGACTCAAGGGGGAGAAGAAATTCAACCTCATTCTGTTTTTCAGTGACATCGCAGAGTCTGAAGTCTCCCTCAGGCGAAGGCAGCGGGGTGTTAAGAGTATTCCAGAGAATTTTAAGGATCTCAGGATAACAAGAGGCAGGAAAATCATGGAGAAGAATTTTATTGCACAGAAGTTCATGGAGTTCGGGATTGTGGGCAGAGACAAAAGATTCTTCAAAAAGTATCGGAGCCCTGAACCATTGAAAATTCATCTGCTCAAGAAGGTCATGAAGCAGCAATCCTGTTTTTGCCCCTGGAGGAAGAAGGGAGGAGGATGCGTTTAACGGGGCTGCCGGGGAGGAATCCCTGTCTTTATCCTGTGCGGAAAGCCCGCTGAAGCTGGTGTGATGAACAACATGAGAACTTAAGGAAAAATCCGGAAAAGGATTTTCAAATGTTTTCAAGGGTGAAACAGAAGGAAATGACGCAGGAATAGAAATGGCCTTTGAATCCCGCAGGGGTTCAACCTCAAAAAGATCGGGAATGAAGGAAAGGTCGCTGAGAAGTTCGGTAAAATCTTTACCTTCGGGCCACAGAAAATTCGGTAAGGAAATGATATTTTTTTGTTTGGGAAGATAAAGAGGCATGTATAGAAGATCCTGGGCGCGGGTCATGGCCACATAAAGAAGCCTTTTGTACTCCTCACTCTTTTCCTCCTGATGTCTGATTTCAGAAGTCTGAGAATATTCAAGATCAATGAGGGTATGCTCCTGGTCAGAGAAGAAACAAAGTCCTTCCTGACGCGGGGACCGGTTTTGAAAGAATACGCTTCCCAGAAAAACAACAGGGAATTGAAGGCCTTTGCTGCCATGAAGGGTCATGATCTGGACGCAGTCCGTTTCACGGTCTATCTGGAGCGGAATGGAAGGCGGATTAAAGCGGATGTGGTCAAGGTGCTCGGTAAGTGCTTCAAGAGAAAAGGAGTTTTGAAGAACCAGGTCAGCCAGAAACTGGAATAGCTGTTTTAGATTTGAAGCCGTTCTTTCCCCGTTCATTTTCAAGAGACAGGCGGGAATAACCTTTGTTCTGGACAGGATTTCTCTAAGAAGGGCAGGGATTCCGTTCTGAATTGAAAACTGTTTGAAATCATAGAATATTTTTCGCCAGGAAGAGAATTCCTCTTCTTCGGCGGACATGAGTTTTTTATAGGACATATTGAAATAAAGGGTGCAAAGGGCTTTTTTGACATCGCTCTTATCCTCAGGATTCAGGACGGCACGGAGGAGAAACAGAGTATCTTCTGTTTCCCGGGAAGCGATAAGCCCTTTATGATCGGTTATCATGGAGGGAATATGATGTTTTGATAAAATCTCCTGAAACAGAAGACACTGTTCATTTCTCATGCATAAGATCGCAATATCCTGCCAGCGAAGTTTTCCCCCGGGAGAGGAATCAAGAGATAAGGGGCGGGGTGAGGACATCCATTCCGAAATTCTTAAAGCCACATCCAGAGCAATCTTATTTCTCAGATCGTCCAGAGGCAAAGGATGGCAAAGGTTCCAGAAATGAATGGGGCAAAGAGTCTTTCCCTGAAAGGAGGGAGGAAAGTTTTGTTTATTCTGGGGAGGATCCACAAGGAGGTCCACTTCGCCGTCAAAAAGAGGGCGGAGGGAGAAAAGAGTGTTAAAGGCTTTAATCATGGATGGGGAGGAACGATAATTCGTTTTTAGAGTGTGGTGGCTGGGAATGAGTGCTTTGGCCTTAAAATAAGTGTTCAAATCCGAGTTTCGGAAGCGGTAGATCGATTGCTTGGGGTCACCGACAAGGATGAGACGGGAGGTGGATTTAGAGTCCATGAAAAGTGTCTGGAATATTTCCCATTGGGTTTTATCCGTATCCTGGAATTCATCAATAATAATGTAATGAAACCGGCTTCTTAACGCCTTGTGAATGAGGGAGTCCGGATGAAGAACAAGGGCCTGATGGATTTCTCCGATCATGTCATCATAGAAAAGGATTCCCTGTTCGAGTTTCAGGTCTTTGAGTTTCAGGAGAATAAATTCCATGATATCATAGAAAAGTTTCCAGGGGTTATCAGGAGTGGAAGAGACTTCGGAATAAGAAGGGGAAAGGAGTACAGGAATTTGATTTTTAAGACTTTGAAGCGTAACCCCGTTATTCAAAAGTTTGAGAATCAGCGTCTGGATCTGTTCCAGGTTTTTAAACCGGGAGATAAGGCTTTCATAGGAGAGAGGAGAAAGGGGATGAATTCTGAAGAAATCCCGCATGAGCTCATGAATAAAGGGAGTCATGTCCGAAGAAGGAGATCCGCTGCAGAATCCTGTTTCCAGTCCGAACTCCTTAAGCGTTTTAAGGCAGAACGCATGAAAGGTATAGATCTGGGCATTATCAAAATCATTCAGTGCAGATTGAAGATGAAAGAATTCTTCTCCTGAAACCTTAAGACGGTGTTCGCTGATTTTCCCACGGATTCTTTTTTTCAGCTCCCATGCCGCTTTTTCCGTAAAGGTAATAGCAAGGATCTGTGAAATCTGTTTTTTTTCTGAAAGAATAAGCTCAAGAATGATCTGTTCAATGGTATAGGTTTTTCCTGTACCTGCAGAAGCCTCAATCAGAAGGTGGGATTGAAGATTAATCATCTTCGGGGTTGAACTCCTTTTATGAGTAAACATAACGCAAATGCACCTACCCGACAACAGGAGAATCGGGCTATTTTGAATATGAATCCGAATTTTGCGCGTAAGCGACAAATATTAAGGAGACTATTTTTTTAAGTCCGGGACTGGTTAATTCATAAAAAAAATGATCGTGCAGAAAAAAAAGATTGGAAAAAGAATGCATAAGGACCACCCCATATAACCAAAAAAGGAAGGCATGCGGATTCCATTTTCCTCTGCAAGAGCCTTAACCATGAAATTGGGAGCATTTCCGATATAGGTGTTTGCGCCCATGAAAACCGCTCCGCAGGATAAAGCCGCAAGGTTTTTTATTCCTTCAGGGTGCATGGCCAGCATTCCCAGATGATTGGCATCGGTTCCCGCAAGTGAACTGGCGATCGCAGAAAAGGTAAGATAAGTCGGCGCATTATCCAGAAAGGAAGAAAGTACTCCGCTTGCCCAGAAAAACTGGGCAGGTGAACAAAGATTCAAATTTTGTCCCCAGGTTTCCAGCAGGATAAGGCAGGGGATCATGGTTGCAAATATCCCGGCGAAGAGAACCGCAACTTCTATAAACGGGCCGAAAGTAAAGCCATTCCCCCTGCGTTCCTCAGAGGAGGACGGTGAATACAGGAGGGATAACAGGGTCATGACAATCATTCCGGCTTCCTGAACTCCGAAAGGGAGAGCATAATAACCGCTGAAAAAGGCAGAGGCCACAACCCCTGCTAAAAACAAAAAATTCATTTTTCCATGAAATGACAGAGAACCTTCCGCTTCGTTTTCCAAAGTTTGCACCTGGGATTCTTTTTTGGAAAGAATATGATCCAGGATATAGAAAACAACCATGAGAACGCTGTTTATCAGGAGCCATTGAGGAAGCAGCCTTAAGGTCCATTGAAAAGGAACCCCCCGAAGGAAACCCAGGAAGAGCGGAGGATCCCCAAGGGGGGTTAAAAGACCGCCACAGTTACAAATGATGAAAATAAAGAAAATCACCAGATGAATTTTATGGGTCCTGTGTTTGTTAGCCTTGATGAAGGGCCGGAATAACACCATGGCGGTGCCTGTTGTTCCGATAAAATTGGCGAGAACCGCACCGAACATGAGGAAGAAAATATTTCTCAGAGGACTGATGATGATCCTGCCGTGAAGATAAATCCCCCCTGAAATGACAAATAATGAACCGATCAGAATAATAAAGGAAAAGTATTCTTTTCCGGAATGCAGGAGATGACGGTAATCGGAATGGATAAGCATGACGATAACAGGGAGAGAAAGAATAAGACTCACAATGGCTTTATTTAAATTACTTTCCCACCAGTGAGGCAGTTTCAACGGAGCAATCGCAATGATCAGCAGCAGGAGCACAAAAGGAAAAACCCAGAATTTGCTGACAAGAAGTCCGAAGGAGAGTTTTGATATTCTGAACAATTCCTCTTTCAGTTCAGACAGTTCTTTCTGATTCTTCTGAGATTGTACGGAATGGGCCGTAATCTGTTCGTTGATCTGAACATTTTGTTTTTCAATATTTTCCAGGATTGTTTTATCGCGGTCTGAGAGCCCCGATTCCAGGACATCCCTGTGGAGTGTATTAAAGGAGGATTCCATTTCAATGACCTGTTTTCTGCTGTTTATCAGGAAATCATCAGTTTTTCCCCCATCGGGATTTTCAGCATTAATATTAAGAGGGATAAACATCCCCGCAAATAATGAGGCAATCAACAGGATTTTTTTCATGATTTTTTAAGTTCCATTCTGTACATACAGTTAATTTTGAATAAAGCTAAAACAGTCCTTCTTGCAGGAAGGGGAAAAATTATAAAGTTTAAATTATGTTTAGTAAACGGATAAATATTACTTGTGAAGTGAATGAGTATCCGTTAACCCGCATATTGCATGAAAAATCAGAAGAAATTCATCTGAACCCTGATAAAT